>CAVOZX010000024.1:0-14451 GCA_963701365.1 uncultured Actinomycetota bacterium
GGACGGACCATCCACGGCGCGGTCGGCCCGCCGGTCGCGGGGCCGGGCCCGACCATCAGGGACGGGCCCGCCTGGGATCGGATCGCGGCCCGGATCCTGCGGCAGACGCGACGACGGCGCTGGCCGGCGACGTCGTGCCGGTGCGGCAGGCGCCTCGGGGCGACATGGTCGACTGACGGACCGTCGTCTCAGGCGGTGGCCGCCGGTTGCGTCTGCGCAGCCAGCGAGATCACCCCGTAGTGCCATCCCTTCCGTCGATACACGACGCTGGGGTGGTCGGTGCGCGCGTCGATGAACAAGAAGAAGTCGTGTCCGACCAGCTCCATCCGATCGACGGCCTCCTCCACCGTCATCCACTCCGGATCGAACCTCTTCGTCCGGATCACGATGGGGCTGGCCGCCTCGCCCTCGTCGGGTCCGGCGACGGCCGGAACCTGCCCGGTCGCGACGGCGGCGATCACCTCGTCCGCCGCCGGTTCCACGTCGATGCCCGCCAGCACCCCCGACGATTTCTCGAACCGCGCGCCGCGAGGATGGTTGCGGGCTTCGACGCGCTTCTCCTTCGCCCGCCGGATCTGCTCGCACATCTTGTCGACGGCGATGTCCAGCGACGTGAACTTGTCGCCGTCCACGGCTTCGGCTCGCACGAGCGGACCCTTCCCGGTGAGGGTGAGCTCGACCGTTGTGTCCTCCAGGCGACCGCCGCGATATTCGCGGCGGGTCACCTTCACGTCGAGCCGCTGCGCCCGCGGCGCGAGATTCTCGATGCGGGCCGCCTTCTCGGCGACCACCGATCGGAATCGGTCGGTGATGCCCACGCCGACGCCGGCGATGTTCGTCTCCATCCGGACCTCCTCGTTCGGGGCCGCCCGGCCAGGGTGGACCCTGCGTTCTGGTCCCTTTACGGTAGCCTCCGCCTGCTCGTGTGTCACCCGCCCGGCGTGCCTGGCAGCCGACGAGGCGTGGCCGCCGCCGTCGCCGCGCCGAGCACCCGCGCACCGGCCCGCTGCAGCATCCGCCCCGCCTCCACCAGGGTCGCACCGGTGGTGACCACGTCGTCGATGATCACCACGTCGCGGCCGCGCGCCTGTGCGGTCGGCGCCATCGACCCGGCGGCGTTCGCCACTCGCGCCGCAGCATCCAGGCCCCGCTGGTCCGCCCTCCGGCCGGCGGGAACCAGATAGCCCGCAACGGGAAGACCGGCGCGACGCATGATCAGCTCCACGACGCGATATCCCCGGGAACGCATAGCCCGAGGCGACGTCGGGATGGGAACGAACGCGGCATCCGGGGGCCAGCCCTCCGACCGGACCGCGGCCGACAGCGCGGCGCCCAACGGAACCGCCAGCCGGGTGCGCCCCTCCTCCTTGAGTGCGCGCACGACCCGCGCCGGCACTCCCGCGTACTCCAGCCCGCTGACGACCTCCAGGCCGCCGGCGAGAACGGTCCGACGCGGCGCGGGCTCGAGCTGCGCCCGGCACGCGGTGCACAGCCCCTCCTGCGGGTCGCCGCATCCGGCACAGGAGACCGGGAGCAGCACGGCCGTGGCGTCCGCGGCGGCCTGGACGAGGGTGGTGCGGAGGGTGCGCAGCACGGTCACTCGCCCACATTCCAGCCGAGCGGGATGCGCGGCGTCCGGCACCGTTCCGCTGGGGACATCCGGACGCGAGCGGACGCTCGGGGGAGGTCAGGATGCCGGGGATCCCTGCTGAATCGCCAGCACCGCCACACCCGTCGCCGTCGCGATCCAGGTCGCGGATCGGCGCACATAGATCGTGCCGGCGGCGTCGCGCAGCCGCACCGACGCCGCCGAGATCGACCCGGCGAGCGAGACGGCCTCGGGAGGAGCCGCCCCGACGGTCGGAGCTCCGCCGAGCGGCTGCTCGACGTAGACCGCGTCGTCGCCGGATCCGGCGAGCACGCCCAGTGTCGTTCCATCCAGCCACGCCAGCGCTGAACCGCGGCCGGGGAGCACGCCGAGCAGAATCCACTCCCCCAGTGCTCGCGGGGTTCCGGCGGCATCCCGCATGACGCCCGCCGCGACGACGGCCGATCCGGCGCCGTAGCCCACCACGGCGGCGATGCGCGAGCCGTCGCGGGACACCTGCATCGCGTCGATCTGCGTCGCCCCACGCCACCCGCCGACCGCGACCGCCTCGCCGTCGATGTCCACCGCCACGGCGCCCGGTTCCCCGCGGGGCACGGTCCAGATGCCTCCGAACGGGTCCAGGGACGGGTCGATCAGGCCCGGGCGCTGGTCCACGGGCCGGACCGAGCCGTCGGCGGAAATGCGCACCACCCTTCCGTCGGGAAGCCGCGCCGCGGCCTGCGTGCGGTCGGGCGCCGTGACCACCGAGACCGGCGCCGCGGCAGAGATCGCCGGGGAAAGCCCGGGGACGGGGGTCAGCTCGCTCGAGAGCAGGAACCCGAATCCCGCGTCGGTGAGCACGAGGGCACGGCCATCCACCTTGGTGTCCCGGGTCGCCACGCGCGACGCATTCACGCGCGCCCCGTCCACCACCATCGCTGCGTCGGTCACCCCCGCTCCCGCGAGGCTGGCGACCAGCTGCGTCTGCATGCGGTCCAGAGTCAGCTGGTCCAGATCGAGTGCAGCGGCACTGACCTCGACCTGGGCCACGGCACCGGAGACGGGCACCGCCGGAGTGAGGCGGATGCTGGGCGGGAAGGCGGAGACCACACTGTCGGCCAGCCACGGCGCCGGCGGGCCGTTGAGCGCGTCCGCGATCCGAGCCGGCGCGTTCAGAGCCGGGAACCACCGCACGTCGGGCACGAGGAAGACGTGCGTCGGGTCGAAGAACATCACCGGATAGGCATGGAACACGCGCCGGAACAGGTCCTCATCGAGGACCAGGCCGTCGGGCGCCTGGGCGATCCGCCACTGCCCGTCGTCCTGACGCTGGAGCCGGAAGCGGAACGATGCCCGGTCTCCGTCCGCGGGGGCGTAGACGCCCGCCGCGTCGACAGTTCCAACGGGAGTGGTCTGCAGGTCGACCACGCCTTCCTCGGACTGCGAGAAGGCTCGCGCGGCGAAGACGTCCACGGTGGCCCCCGCACGAGGGTTCCAGGCTGCCCGGGCCTGCGCAGTGAGGTACGTCTGGGCGACGCCCCAGTTCTGCTCCGGTCCGGAGGCGGCATTCAGGAAACCGTCCACGATCTGCTGCGGGGTGGCGTCGGCGGCGGGTCCGCCCGGACGGAAATCGAACGACGGATTCTCCGGCGCCGCGGTCACGGGGTGGCCCGGGTTCACAGCACCGGAGCTCGGCAGTCCGGCGCAGCCCGCGAGGCCGGCCGCCAGCACGGCGAACAACGCGGTCAGAACACGTGCGCGTCTCATGGCCGGGCCGTTCCTGACGGAGCCGTTCCGGCGGGGACGGCGTCGTCGGGTTCCAACGGCAACGGGGCGGACGGCGGTGCCCCCGGTCGGCGCGGCAGCGTGAGGACCACGTTCGTGCCCCGTCCCGGGGAGGACCACACCGCGATCGTGCCGCCATGCAGTCGCGCGTCGCCCAGGGCGATCGACATCCCCAGTCCGGTTCCCCCGATGCTGCGCCGACGCGCCGGGTCCGCGCGCCAGAACCGGTCGAACACGCGCTCGACCTCCGCGGGGGTCATGCCGTGTCCGTGGTCGCGCACCGCGAGCGCAACCGCGTCCTCGTCCCCGGCCACCGTGACCGTGATCGGGCGGCCATCGCCGTGCTCGATCGCGTTGCCCACGAGGTTCCGCACGATACGCCGGATCCGACGCGGGTCCATGTCGACGGGCGAGTGTCCCCCGGCTGCGCGGAGGACGACCTCGGAGCCGGCTCCCGCGGCGAGGTCGCGCATGGAGTCCACCACGTCGTCGGCCAGCGCCGCGAGACTGGTCGGCTCCCGCTCGAGCTCCACTGACCCCGCGTCGTAGCGGCTGATCTCCAACAGGTCGGACAGGAGCGTCTCGAAGCGCTGCACCTGCGCGTGGAGCAGTTCGGCCGCGCGGGCGGTGGCAGGGTCGAAGCGGTCGCGGGCATCGTGGAGCACATCCGCGGCCAACCGGATGGTGGTCAGTGGTGTGCGCAGCTCATGGGACACATCCGCGACGAATCTCTGCTGCACGAGCGACAGGTCGGCCAGCTCCCGGATCTGCGACTGGATGCTGTCCGCCATGGCGTTGAACGACTCCGCGAGCACCGCGAGCTCGTCCGCTCCGTGTACCGCCAGTCGGACGTCGAGGCGCCCGGATGCCAGTTCCGCGCTGGTGCGCGCGGCCTCGATGACCGGCACGGTGATCGATCGGAGCACGACCCAGCCGATGCCGGCGATGATCAGCACCAGGCCGATGCCCACCACCCACAGGGTGCTCTGCACGAACCCGAGGGTCTGCACGGCGGCGGCCAGGTCGTATCCGATGTAGAGCTCGTAGGCCCCTGCTCCGGGCACGCTGAGCTGCTGGCCCACGACGATGCCGGGTACTGGCTGCTGCGCGGCCGACGCGAGCGGCACCGACTGCCACCACTGCAGGTCGGGATCGGTCTGCACCTTCTCGCGCAGCGGGTCGCTGATGCGCGTGTACCAGTCGCCGCCGATCGTGAAGTCCAGTGGCGCATTGGGGGCCGGGGCGGTGTCGATCCGGAAGACGGCGATCCGCTCCGACGCCGATTGGCGGGACAACTGCGTGGACACGCTCGTCATGATCGCCCGGGTCTGTGCGGCGTCGGCCCCCGCGGACGCGTCGAGCGTCTCCTGGGCTGCGACGGCCGCGCGTCGGGCGTCATCAAGGGCCTCGTTCAGCCGCGACTGGAACAGGTCATTGCGGATCGCCAGGGCCATCCACACGCATGCGACCAGGATTGCCACACTCGACGCGGCGATGGTGACGGCCAGGGTGCGCGCCCGGAGCGAGTGCCGCCACAGCTCGCGCGCCCGCGCGGGAAGCGCCGCCGCGAGGCTCGCGGCCGCCCGCCACCATCGGACCGGCGCCGCGCGCTGGCCGGACACGGGTCAGGCCGGCCCGCCCGCGCGATAGCCGACGCCGCGCACGGTGGTGACGATCACGGGGTTTTCCGGATCGGGCTCCACCTTCGCGCGCAGCCTCTGCACGTGCACGTTCACGAGCCGGGTGTCGGCCTTGTAGTGGTAGCCCCACACCTGCTCCAGAAGCATCTCCCGTGAGAACACCTGCTGCGGCTTCGCCGCCAACGCCACCAGCAGGTCGAACTCGAGCGGTGTCAGACCGATCGGCTCCTGGTCGCGCAGCACCTGATGCCCGGGAACATCGATGAGGAGGTCCCCGATGCGCAGCGTGTCCGGCGTGTACCCCGGCCGGGTGCGCAGGCGCGTGCGGATCCGGGCGACCAGTTCCTTCGGGTTGAAGGGTTTGACGATGTAGTCGTCCGCGCCCGATTCAAGTCCGCGCACCACATCGACCGTGTCGCTGCGGGCGGTGAGCATGATGATCGGAACCCCGGATTCCAAGCGCACGCGGGTGCAGATCTCGACGCCGTCCACACCCGGCAGCATCAGATCCAGCAGGATCAGGTCCGGTCGGTGAGCCCGGAACGCGGGCAGGGCGCCGACGCCGTCACCGCAGAACACGGTGTCGAATCCCTCGGTCCCCAGCACGATGCCGATCATCTCGGCCAGCGCCGTGTCGTCGTCGACGACGAGGATGCGAGAGGTCATGCGGGTCCGGTTCTTCCTGCGGGCGGGGTCCGGATCCGGAGCGTCCACCCGCCGCCCGGCCCCACCACAGCGTAATCCAGACCCGCGGAAACGGCCGGAGGCTGTGACAGCATGGATGCAGCGCAGGCGATCGGGAGGTCCCACGATGACGACTGCTCGGGCGTGGACGCCGCCCGCCCGACCCGGGATCGTGCCCCTGTACCCCATGACCTTCGGCACGATCCTCGGCCGGTCCTTCGTCGCGCTGCGGGGCAATCCCCGGGTGCTCCTGGGGTTCGCCGTGGCCATGCAGCTGGTGGCCTACCTGGTGCTGATCGCAGCGACAGGTGCCGTCGGGTGGACGACGTACTCACGTCTGGCCACCGTCCCTGCCGGCTCCGCCGACTACGAGGCGATCCTGGCCGGGTCGACCGCCGCCACGGCGCTGACCGCTCTGGTGCTGGGAGTGGCTGCCACGGCGCTGACCGTGCTGGTGCAGGGCGTGGTGGTGGCGGAGGTCGCGCACGGCGTCGTGGCCGAGACCCTGCCGCTGCGCCCGCTGCTGCGCACAGTGGCACCGGCGGCGTGGCGGCTCGTGGGCTACACGCTGCTCACCACGGGCGCGGTGACGGTCGCGGCCGGGGGGGTCGTCGCAGCGCTCGTCGCCCTGGGCGCGGGTCCGGCGGGACCGGCGGTCGCGGTGGTGGTGGGCCTGGCGGTCGCGGTGGTCGCGACTCCGGTGGCCGTGTGGGTGTCGGTGAAGCTGATGCTCGTCCCGGCGGTCCTCGTGCTGGAGCGACGGCCGATCCTCCCGGCGATCGCCCGGTCGTGGACGCTCGTCCGAGGCCGCTTCTGGGTGGCGGCCGGGACGTGGCTGTCGATCCAGATCGGTTTCGGGGTGCTGGCGCAGCTGGTGAGCGTTCCCCTGACCCTGCTGGGCACGGTGCTCTCGGCGATCGTTGCTCCGACGGGGGATGCCGAGGTCACGGCGGTGGTCGGGATGCTGGTCACCACCGGGCTGACGCAGGTGATCACGCTGCTGGTGCAGTCTGTTGCGCTGGTGGTGCTCGCCAGCGCCGCCACCCTCGTGTACGTCGACTGCCGGATGCGGTCGGAGGGCCTGGATCTGGACCTGCAGTCGTACCTGGCGCAGCGACAGGCCGGGGCGGGTCCGGCCGATCCCTTCTCCTGGCGCCTGCCGACGGGAGGCCGGTGACGGCGGTGGCAGCGGTGATGCCCGTCGCCGCAGGCGCCCTCGAACCCGACGGGCAGCAGGGTCGGCAGTGGGCGCTGGAGGAGCTGGCGGACCCCGTCTACCGGGCAGCGGAGCCGACCGCGTTCGACCGTCTGGCGCGGGCCGTCGCCGACGCGGTCGCGGCGCTGCTGTCGGGACAGGCGCCGCCGTCCTGGGGGCCCGCTCTCACGGCGGTGGCGATCGCCGCTGTGGCGGCCGTGGCCGTGACCGCCCTGGTGGTGGTGGGACGGCCCCGCCCTGCGCGCCGAACCGCGGGCGACACGATGCTCTTCGGCGATCGGGAGCACCGGGACGCGGGGCGGCTGCGCCGGGATGCGGCGCAGGCAGCGGACGCCGGGGACTGGCGGTCGGCCATCGTCCTGTCGGTGCGGGCTCTGGCCCGAGGGCTGGCGGAGCGGGGGATCGTCCGCACCGCGCCGGGAGCGACGGTGCACGCCTTCGCGCGGGCGGCGGCGGCCGTCTTCCCCACGCAGGCGGCGCCGCTGCACGCCACCGCGGCCATCTTCGACGAGGTGCGGTACCTGGACCGGCCGGCGAGCAGCGACGGGTACGCGCTCGTCCACCGGTTGGACGCCGACCTGATGGCCGCCGACGGTCCGGAGCCGGCGCCGTGACCGCCGTCACGCCGCGCCCGACCACGACACCCGCATCCGGGCCTCGGCCGCGGGGGCGTGGCCCGCGTCTGCTGGGGTGGGCGCTGGTCGCCGCGCTGCTGCTGGGAGGCGGTGCGCTCGGGGCGGCCCTGGCCGGCGCGCTGCGCACGCCGGAGTCAGCGGCGGGGGACCCCGAGTCGGCGGCCCCGGATGGGATGCGGGCGCTGACGAACGTGCTGTCTGGTCACGGCGTCGCGGTGACGGTGGTCCGCGACGTGCGGACGGCGACGGCGGCGCTGGACGAACCGGCGACGCTGGTGCTGCCGGACGATCCGCTGGTATCCGATGACGAGATGGCGGCGCTCGCAGACCGGGCCTCGGATGTGGTGATGGTCCGGCCGGGCGCGCGCGGCCTGCGCGTGCTGTTCGGGAAGGGCGAGATCACCGGTGTCGCGGACGGCGGACCCGTAGCACCGGACTGCACGCTCCCCGACGCGGTGCGCGCAGGACCGGCCACGGTGGGCGCGAGCATCGACGTGCCGGATGCGCAGTGGCGCTGCTACCCCACGGCTGGCGGCTACGGCCTGATCGTGCAGGACCGGCCGACCGGGCGGGCGGTGGTGGTGGACGCTTCGACAGTGTTCACGAACCAGCACCTGACCTCGGACGGCAACGCTGCTCTCGCGCTGAACCTGCTGGGACGCACCGGGCGGGTGGTGTGGCTCGCACCCGCCGCCGGCGCTGCAGGTGCGACCGCATCCGGCGACCTGGGCGCGATCACACCCGACTGGGTCACGCCGGCGATCATGCTGCTGGTGGGCGCGACGGTGGTGGCGGCGGTGTGGCGCGGGCGCCGGTTCGGCCCCCTCGTGGCGGAGCGGCTCCCCGTGGTGGTGCCCGCGACGGAGACCACCGTGGGGCGCGGCCGACTGTATGCCCGCTCCCGGGACGCCGCTCGCGCCGCGCGCCTGCTGCAGGACGGGACGCGCCGCCGGCTCGGCATGCGCCTGGGACTCGGTCCGGATGCCTCCGCCGCTGCTGTGGCGCAGGCGGCTGCGGCCGGGTCAGGCCGCACGTCCGAGCAGATCCGGGAGATGCTGGAGGCGGTTCCCGCCGGCGATCGGGCGCTGGCGGAGCTGGCCGCATCCCTGGCGCGGCTGGAGGGTGCGGTGGAAGGAGAACGATGACCCCCGATGCGGATGACCAGGCCCAGGATGCGCGGGACGCGATGACCCGGGTGCGCACGGAGGTCGCGAAGGCGGTGGTCGGTCAGGACGGCGCCGTCAGCGGACTCCTGATCGCGCTGCTGGCACGCGGGCACGTGCTGGTGGAGGGCGTTCCGGGGGTGGCGAAGACGCTTCTGGTGCGCGCCTTCAGCCGCGCGCTGGACCTGCCCACCCGCCGCATCCAGTTCACCCCCGACCTGATGCCCGGCGACGTCACCGGATCTCTCGTGTACGACGCGCGCAGCGCCGCGTTCGAGTTCCGCGAGGGGCCCCTGTTCACCAGCGTGGTGCTCGCCGACGAGATCAACCGGACGCCGCCGAAGACCCAGTCCGCGCTCCTGGAGGCGATGGCGGAGCGCCAGGTGACCGTGGACGGGGTGACCCGGCCGCTGCCGGATCCGTTCCTGGTCGCGGCCACGCAGAACCCCGTGGAGCAGGAGGGCACCTACCAGCTTCCGGAGGCGCAGCTGGACCGGTTCCTCGTGAAGGTCGCCGTCCCCATGCCGGAGCGGGACGAGGAGGTGAGGATGCTGCGCCGTCACGCCGACGGCTTCGACCCGCACGACCTGTCCGCGGTGCGGCCCGCCGCCGACACCGGGCAGATCCTCGCCGCCCAGCGCGCGGTGGCCGCCGTCGCCGTCACCGATGACGTGCTCGGCTACGTGGCGGATCTGGCGCAGGCCACCCGCCGGGCGCCGTCGGTCGAGCTGGGGGCGAGCCCGCGGGCGGCGACCGCTCTGCTGGCCACCGCGAAGGCCTGGGCGTGGCTGAACGGGTATCCCGCGATCACACCGGACCATGTGCAGGAGATGATCGCACCCACCTGGCGGCACCGGCTGCGACTGCGGCCGGAGGCGGAGATGGAGGGGATGACGGCGGACGCGCTGCTGGCCGCCGTCACCGCACAGACCCGAGTGCCGATCTGACGTGTACGTGACGGGTCGGCTGGCGCTGCTGCTCGGGGTCGGCGTGGTGCCGCTGGTGCTGCTGGCCTCCGCCGGAGCGAACCCGTGGCTGGTCTGCGCCGGATGGACGGCGGCGGTTGCCGCGGCGGCGGCGGCGGACATCGCCGCCGCCGGCGACCCGCGGCGGATGGAGGTGATCCGTCAGCTCCCGGCGCAGGCGCGGCGGGACGAGGTCGTCGAGGTGGCGCTGCGGCTTCGCAATCGCGGCCCGCGCCGGGTCCGCGGACTCCTCCGGGACGGCTGGCAGCCGACCGCGGGCGCCGAGCCCGACCGGGTCGGCGTGGACGTGCCGGCCGGCGGGGAGGAGGTGGTGCGGATGCGGCTGCGGCCGAGGCGCCGCGGCGAGATCCGCAGCGGTTTCGTCGCCGTGCGATCCCAGGGCCCGCTGGGGCTTGCCGGACGGCAGTCGACGCTCCGCACGGCCGTGGCCGTCAGGGTGCTGCCGGCGTTCTCCTCCCGCCGCGCGCTGCCGTCCCGCCTGGCCCGGGTGCGGGAGCTGGACGGGTCGGCGAGCGTGCAGGTGCGCGGGCGCGGCACGGAGTTCGACGGGCTGCGGGAGTACGTGCGCGGCGACGATGTGCGCTCCATCGACTGGCGCGCGACCGCCCGAGCCGGCACGACCATGCTGCGAACGTGGCGGCCCGAACGCGACCGGCACATCGCGGTGCTGATCGACACCGGGCGCACGAGCGCAGCCCGGGCGGGGGACGGCACCCGGCTGGACGCGGCGATGGAGGCGGCGCTGTTGCTGAGCGCGGTGGCGGCCGCCGCGGGCGACCACGTCCACCTGGTGATGGCGGACCGGGTGGTGCGAGCACGGGTCACCGGACCGCGCGGACGCGCGCTCGTTCCCGCGATGATGGCGGCGATGGCGGACGTGGAGCCGCACCTGGTCGACACGGACTGGGATGCGGCGGCCGCGTGGCTGCGGGAGCTGACGACGCGCCCGGCGCTCCTGGTGCTGCTCACCGCCCAGGATGAGCCCGAGGCGTCCCGCGCCTTCCTCTCGACCGTGATGTCGCTGTCGGCCCGCGCCCCGGTGCTGGTCGCCTCGGTCACGGACGCTCCGGCCGCCGCCCGCCCGCAGCGGCTGCACGCGGAGGACGCGTATCTGTTAGCCGCGCAGGAGCGGGCCGATCAGGACGGCCACCGGCTGCGCCGGGCGATCGAGCGGACGGGCGCGACGGCGGTGGTCGGCGATCCGGCCGCGCTGCCGGCCCGGGTCGCCGACCACTTCCTCGACCTGAAGACCCGGGGCCGCCTCTAACCCAGAGTGGCGGGCCCGGGCCTTCCGCGGTCGCCTAGACCGACCGCATCCGGCGCCGCAGCACGAACACGGCAGCACCCGCGATGAGCATCCCGAGCGCGACGATGAGCGCGCCGCCGGCTCCACCGCCGCCTGTCATCGCGAGCGAGTCGGCTGCGACGATGGTGATGCCTGTCCAGCCGATCAGCGCCCCCTCCGCGTCGTACACGGCGATGCGATGCTCGCCGGGCGTCGCGTCGGCGGGGATCGTCGCTGTGATGGTCCCGGATGCAGTGACGGCTCCCGCACCGATCCGGACCGGGCTGGAGTAGAACCACACTTCGACGGAGTCGCCCGCGAGCTGCGACCCAACGCCGACGGTCACAGCTTGGCCGGGCCGGGCGGTCGCCGGAGCGATCACGTCACCCGCATTGGAATCGTCGAGCTCGGATCCGGGCAGCGGCGCGCCCGTGCCAGGCAAGCCGGAGTCGGTCGGGCCGGTCGGGTCGGTCGGGTCGGTCGGGTCGGTCGGGTCGGTCGGGTTCGGCGGTCGGGTCGGCATCGAGGCTGCCGTAGCGCAGTGCTCCCTCGGCGAAGCCGTCGGCGAACCACCACGCGGGGCGCTTGCCCTCGGCCACGAGCGCGGCGGGCGCCGTCGCGAAGCCCTCGTTGTTGATGTTGGGCATGCCCGCCGGCCGTGCGACATGGGCGATCCCGGGGTTCGCGGTGCCGTTGAGCTCGATCTGCGCCGCCCTGCCTTCGCAGCCGTCGTCGCACACGGCCCACATCACTCCGAGCACCGTGTCGTAGTCGAGCGCCATGACTCCTGCCAGGCCCGGATCGATCGTCGTGACGAGGACCGCCGATCCGTCGCTGCCGAGAGCGAATCCGTACACGTCTCCCGTGTCTTCGACCGCGACGAAGAAGAGGCCGTCGCCGTGGCCCGGGTAGTCGGCGGGCTGATACGTCTGGTTCGTGTTCTCGTCGACGAGCTTGCCGACCAGCGCGGAGTCGGCGACCCACTCGACCGCCTCGATCCCGAGGTTGGCGCCGACGGCGGGGAGCAGCGACGTGAGGTTCCACTCCTGCGTCGCGACGACATCGGGGCCAGGGGCGTTCGGATCGATCTTGAGCACGATGTTCTGGTTGACGCCCTTATCGCTGTTGTCGCGCTCGCTCGCGAGGTAGATCCAGCCCGCGCCGTCGACCGTGATGCCCTCGGAATCGGGTCCGTTCGCGGTCGGGTTCGCGGCATCCTTCTGGAATCTCGCCCGCCTGCCGTCCTCCCAGCCCGCGACCGGCGTCGCCGTGCCGTCGGCGGCGACCGCGAGCTTCCAGAAGATGCCCGTGCCGTTGTCGACGCCCCACAGGATCATGCCCTCGGCGGTCTGCTGCGTGTCGAGACCCGAGCTGTCCTCGAGGAAGGTCGGTGTCTGGTCGATCACGTGGACGTCGGGCGAACCGGGCCACACGTCGACGGGAATCTCACCGGGGCACTCGTTGGCAGCGCCCTTCGTCGCGGCAGAGGTCGCTGCGAACTGACCCTCCGTGTCGGGGCAGCGGCCCCACGTCGTCGCCGCGTGGCCTTCGCCCCACGTCGTCTCGTCGATCAGGAGCTCGCCGTCGAAGATGCGCACCGTGTCGCCGCCGCCGAGGCCGAACCCGAGCTCGGCGCGCTCGATGACGAGGTAGCCGGCCGCCGAGATGGACGTGCCCTCGGGAACCCTGTAGGCGTGCGCGTCGTCATCGTCCTTCACGACGATGCCCGAGACGTCGAGCGTGGAACCTGTGGGGTTGACCAGCTCGATCCAGTCGTCGGGCGAGCCGGCGTCGGACTCGACCTCGTTGAGGCGAACGGGGTTGCCGCACGCGTTGCGCAGCCCCTTCGTCGAGACGGCGAGGTCGAGGAAGTCGCCCGTCCCGTCGGGGCACCGGCCCCACACGCCGGCGGCGTGGTCGGCGTAGGCGTACTCGGCGACGGTGTTGCCCGAGGCATCCCGGATCGTCACCGTGTCGCCGCCGCCGAGGCCGAAGCCGAAGTCGACGTTCTGCTCGAAGACGAAGAACGCTCCGGGCTCGAGGATCGCGCCGGCGGGAAGCGGCGTCGTGTCGGCGGCATGCCCGACGGGGTCGTTGTCGATGAGCGTCCAGCCTGAGATGTCCACGGCGGTCGCGCCGGTGTTGACGATCTCGGCCCAGTCCGTCGCGTCGCCGTTCGACTCGACCTCGTTGATCGCGACGTCGGGCGTGACGCACTCGTTGCTTGCGCCCTGGGTCGCGTAGGCGAGGAGGAAGTCGCCGACGCCGTCGGGGCAGCGGGCGAGCGTCGCGGCCGCGGCATCCCCGTCGATGGCGGCGTGGCCCTCCCACGGCGAGGTGTCGTCGAGCAGCGCGCCGGCCGCGTCGAAGAGGCGGATGCTGTCGGCACTGCCGATGCCGATGGCGTCGCCGAACCGCTTCTGCTCCCCGCCGACGACGCCGACCGAGTTGGCGTCGACGACGAGCAGCGCGCCGCCCGCGATCGTCGCGCCGGCGGGGAACTGCCACCGGTGGTCGTCGGAGTTGTCGCGGATCTCGTAGCCTGAGATGTCGAGGGGCTCGGTGCCGAGGTTGTAGAACTCGATCCAGTCGGCGGGCTGCGAGTCGACCTCGTTGATGAGGATCGCGCCGGGCACGGGCGCCACCTCGCACACGTTCGCCGTTCCCGGCGTGGCCTGCGTCGCGTGCGCCCACTCGCCTGTGCCGTCGGGGCAGCGCGCCCACACCGCCAGCGGTGCCGTGTTCGCGTACGCGTAACTGTCCACGACGACGTTCGTGGCGTCGTAGAGCACCACCTCGTCGCCCTTGCCGAGCCCGAAGGTGAAGTCGACGTCGCTCACCAGCACGACGAATCCGCCGGGAGCCAGGACGGTGCCGCTCGGGCACGTACCCGAACGTGTCGCGCTTGTCGTCGGAGATGTGCCAGCCGGTCAGGTCGACCGAGGCATCCCCCGCGTTGTACAGCTCGACGCGGTCGGTGTAGCCCGAGATCCCGTCGTAGATGATCTCGTTGACCACGACCGTCGGGTCGGCCCCCGGCTCGGGGTCGCCGACGCCGGGCTCCTCCGGCCGGGGGAAGACGTTCGCCGCGTCCTTCGTCGGCTCCTGCGTGAGCGCCCACGATCCGTCCCCGGCGAGTCCCCACGTCGTGGCGGCGTGCGCGGTCCAGCTGCGCTCCTCGACGAGAACGTTGGTCCTGTCGAAGAGGCGGACGCGGTCATCGTTGCCCAGCCCGAAGTTGAAGTCGCCGATCCCGCCGACGACCTCGTCGATCACGACGAGCGCGCCCGGTTCGACGACGGTTCCCTCGGGGAAGACATAGCTGTGACTGTCGTCCGCATCCTTGACCGTGAAGCCCGCAAGCGAGATGGCGGCGCCGGTCGGGTTGACGAACTCGATCCAGTCCCCGGGCACTCCGTCCTTGGACTCGACCTCGTTGATGCGGATGCCGGATTCGTCGGCGAGGGCG
>CAVOZX010000025.1:0-57317 GCA_963701365.1 uncultured Actinomycetota bacterium
CGCGCGGGCGGACGAAACGATCGAGGATCTCCTGCGCCAGGTCCCGCTGCTGACCCACCCAGCGGCGGGCACCCCGCTCCGCGAGCGCCGCCGCGCGCTCCGCCTGCGCGAACGCGTCCTCCAGGCGCGTCAGGGCGGCATCCACGTCGGGGATCGCGTACCCGCCGCGTCGG
This sequence comes from uncultured Actinomycetota bacterium, assembly GCA_963701365.1. Classification (GTDB taxonomy): domain Bacteria; phylum Actinomycetota; class Actinomycetes; order Actinomycetales; family Microbacteriaceae; genus Microbacterium. The sequence continues at coordinate 174 of CAVOZX010000025.1, forward strand.
ATGGGGAACGCGACCTGGCGGACATCGGCGGACCCGAGAGGTTCCGCGTCGGGCGCCCCCTCGAATGCGGCCCGGGCCCGCTGCAGGAACGCGTCGACGGCCGCCGGCTCATATCCCCGCCGGCGCCGGGCGACCCGGGCAAACGGCGCTCCCCCGTCGGGACCGGCCCCGGCGGGAGCAGTCATCGGCTCGCCCACGGCGCGAGCAGATACGAGAGCGCGAGCGCAGTCGCCGCGGAGGGCAGGATCGAGTCCAGTCGGTCGAGCACTCCGCCGTGCCCAGGAAGCCAGGAGCTCATGTCCTTGATCCGCAGGTCCCGCTTGATGAGGGATTCGCCGAGATCGCCCAGAGTCGCGGTGGCGAAGACCGCCGCGCCGAGCACGAGGCCCGCCCACCAGGGCAGCCCGAGCATGAGCCACGCCAGCAGCGCGCCGGCTCCCAGGGCGGCCACCGCCGCGCCGGCCAGCCCCTCCCAGGTCTTTCCCGGACTGACATGCGGGGCCATCTTGTGCCGTCCCAGCAGCAGGCCGGTTCCGTACGCGGCCGTGTCGGCGGCGACGACGATGGCGAGGAAGGCGAGCACCCACCATTCGCCGTCCGGACGGCGCAGCAGCAGCAGCGCGAACGATGCGAGGAAGGGGACGTAGATCGGGATGAAACCGCCGACCAGTACGTCGTCGAGCACCGCGGCATACGCCCTCCCGTCCCGAGCGGTCATCTGCGAGAGCAGACGCCATACGGCGACCAGAGCGACGGCCACGATCACGCTCACCCAGTGCAGCCACCCGTCCAACAGGTAGGCGGCGGCGAGGATGAGCGCCGCGCCGATCAGCTGCGGAATCGCGTTCACGCGCCGGCCGGCCGCCTGCAGCGCGCGGGAGAACTCGAACACGCCGAGGAGGGTCGCACCCAGCGCGAACAGGGCGAACGGCCAGGAGGAGAAGATCAGCGACGCGACGACGATCGCCCCGATCGCCACGCCGATGAGGATGGCGAGGATGAGGTCCCGACCGGTGCGCTCCTTGATGCGGGCGTTGGCCTGGTCGAACTCGGCGCGCGCGTGCGCGACGTGGCTCTCGATGTCGGCGCGGGCGGCGCGGACCTGGTCCTGGAATCGGGCCGACGCGTCGGAAGGCTCCTCGGGCCCGCCGCTCAACGGCGCGGACGGCTCGGCGCCGGGTTCTCGTGGAGGCTCGCTCATGGGGTCAGACCTCGAGCAATTCGGCTTCCTTGCGCTTGAGCGCCTCGTCGATCGCGTCGACGTGCGCGCGCGTGATCCCGTCGAGCTCCTTCTCGGCGCGGGCCAGCTCGTCCTCGCCGAACTCGCTCTTGAGCGCGTCCAGGTCGTCCTTCGAACGCCTCCGGATGCCGCGCACGTGCACCTTCGCATCCTCCGCCTTCGTGCGCACCAGCTTCACGAACTCCCGCCGGCGCTCTTCGGTCAACTCCGGCAGGGTCACACGGATGATGCTGCCATCGTTCGTGGGATTCGCGCCGAGGTTCGGCGCGTCCCGGATGGCCTGCTCGATCCCCTTCAGCGCCGACTTGTCGTACGGAGTGATGACGAGGGTGCGCGCTTCCGGGTTGTTCAGCGATGCGAGCTGGGCCAGCGGTGTCGGGGTGCCGTAGTAGTCGACCGCTATCCGCTGGAACAACTGCGGGTTGGCGCGTCCGGTGCGCACCATCGCGAAGTCGTCCTTGGCCGCCTCGACCGCGCGATCCATCCGGGCCGCCGCTTCGCTGATCACGTCGGCGATCACGCGCTCTCCTCTCGCTGCCGTGGGTCCGAGTCTACCGGTGGGCCCGTGGGGACCCGGTCACACCGTGACCAGGGTTCCGATCTCCTCGCCCAGCAACGCCTGCGTCACCGCGCCCGGGCCCTCCATGCCGAACACGCGCATCACCATGCCGTTGTCCATGCAGAGACTGAACGCGGTCGAGTCGACCACTTTCAGTCCTCGCAGCAGCGCGTCGGTGTAGGTGATGGTATCCAGTCGCACCGCGTGCTCGTCGATGTTCGGGTCAGCGGTGTAGACACCGTCGACGCCGTTCTTCGCCACGAGCACCTCGTCGGCGCCGATCTCCAGTGCCCGCTGGGCGGCGACGGTGTCGGTGGAGAAGTAGGGGAGCCCGGCTCCGGCACCGAAGATCACGACGCGACCCTTCTCCAGGTGCCGCTGCGCACGTCGCGGAATGTACGGCTCGGCGACCTGTGTCATCTCGATGGCGGACTGCACCCGAGTGACCGCCCCGGCCTGCTCTAGGAAATCCTGCAGCGCCAGAGCGTTCATCATCGTGCCGAGCATGCCCATGTAGTCGGCACGACCGCGGTCCATGCCGCGCTGGCTCAGTTCCGCGCCACGGAAGAAGTTCCCGCCGCCCACGACGATCGCCACTTCCACCCGGTCCACGGCTGCGGCGATGTCGCGCGCGATCCGGCTGACGACATCGGGGTTGACGCCGAGGCTGCCGCCCCCGAAGGCCTCGCCGGACAGCTTCAGCAGCACTCGCCGGCGACCCGTCGGTTCATCCATCGGCGGCCCCTCCCCCTCGGCATTCCCTCTCGGACACGGCGGATCCGCACGCCGAGCGTGCGGGTCCACCGTTACGCGCCGACCTTGAATCGAACGAAATCGACGAGGGTGAGCCCGGCATCCCGGGCCACATCCGCCACGCTCAGCTTGTTGTCCCTCGCGTACTCCTGGTCCAGCAGCGCGACCTGTTTGAAGTACGCGTTCACGCGCCCGTCGACGATCTTGGGCAGGGCCGCCTCGGGTTTGCCCTCGTTGCGGGAGATCTCGGTCACGATCTGCCGCTCCCGTTCCACATCCGGCTCCGGCACATCCGCGCGGGAGAGGTAGGTGGGGTTGGCGAACGAGATGTGCTGGGCGATGCTGCGGGCGGTGGCGGCGTCGTCCCCGGAATACACGAGGGCGACCCCGATCTGCGGCGGCAGGTCACGGCTGGTCTTGTGCAGGTAGACCTCGACGTGATCCCCGGCCACCGTCCGAACACGGCGCAACTCCACCTTCTCGCCGATGATGGCGGCCTCGTCGGCGATCAGCTGCGCCACCGTGGTGCCTCCGGCATCCGCGGCCAGTGCGGCGTCGACGGAGTCGGCACGCGCCGCGGCGACCGCGTCGGCCACACGGTCGGCCAGGGCGATGAAGCGCTCGTTCTTCGCCACGAAGTCGGTCTCGCAGGCCAGCTCGAGAAGCGTGACCGTCGCCCCGTCTCCGCGGGCGACGATCAGGCCCTCGCTGGTGGAGCGATCCGCCCGTTTCGCGTTGCCCTTCGCTCCCTTCAGGCGCAGGATCTCCACGGCCTTGTCGACGTCGCCGTCGGCCTCCTCGAGGGCCTTCTTGGTGTCGACCATGCCGGTTCCCAGCTGCTCCCGCAGGGCCTTGATATCAGCGATGGTGAAGTGTGCCATGGGTGGGCGGCTCCTTGTCCGGGGCGGGTGATCGGAGTGGGACGGTCGGGTCAGTTCCCGCCCGCATCGGCGGTGGCCGGGTCCTCGGGCGTCGGCTCGGACCCCTCCGGGATGACATCGACGGTGTCGGGCGTCGGCTCGGGCTCGGCCGGCGCCGTGTCGGCGGCCTCCGGTGCCGGGACGGCCTGTTCGAGCAATTCCCGCTCCCACTCGGCAAGCGGCTCGGCCTCGGTCGAGTCGGTCGCGGGCTGGTGGCGCTGGATGAGGCCCTCGGCAGCGGCATCCGCGATCACACGGGTCAGCAGCGACACGGAACGGATCGCGTCGTCGTTGCCGGGGATGGGGTACTGGAACTCGTCAGGGTCCGCATTGGTGTCGAGGATGCCGACGATGGGGATGCCGAGCTTCATCGCCTCGTCCACCGCGAGATGCTCGCGCTTGGCGTCCACGACCCAGATCGCCGAGGGCGTCCGGGTGAGGTTCCGGATGCCGCCGAGCGACTTGTGAAGTTTGTCGAGTTCGCGCTTCTTCAGCAGAAGCTCCTTCTTCGTCAGCCCGCTGGCTGCCGGGTCGTCGTAGTCGAGCTCCTCCAGCTCCTTCATCCGCGCCAGCCGCTTGCTGACCGTCGCGAAGTTCGTCAGGAGACCGCCGAGCCACCGCTGATTCACATACGGCTGCCCGACCCGGGTCGCCTGCTCGGCGATGACCTCCTGGGCCTGCTTCTTCGTGCCCACGAACAAGACGGTGCCGCCGTGGGCGACGGTCTCCCGCACGAACTCGTAGGCCCGATCGATGTGCGACAGGGACTGCTGCAGGTCGATGATGTGGATGCCACTGCGTTCGGTGAGGATGAACCTCTTCACCTTCGGGTTCCACCGGCGGGTCTGATGCCCGAAATGCACGCCGCTGTCCAGCAGCTGACGCATCGTGACGACGGCCATGACCGTACTCCTCTGATTGATGCGGTTGGTCGCCTCCGCCGACCGGCGAGAGGCCCTGGCGCCCGAGACCCTCCGCTCGCCGAGCGAGACCGGTGGAGGATGCGACCGCTCCGGATTCCCCGAGTGCGGCGGGCGCGCGAAGTCGCCCCGCACAGCGAGGCGCACAGTCAGTGTACCAGCGCGCGCCCTCTCCCCAGCCACGCCGCGGCACACGCAGCCGCCACAGGCGGGCGGGTGTCGATACGCCTGGCCGGCGTCATCCGGAGCATGGTCGGATGAGACCATCACGCGTCACCCGGTCGGTGGCCCTCATCGTCGTGGCGGTCGCCGCCGCCCTCGCACCGCCTGGTCCGGAGCCCCACGAGCGGGACCAGGGTGGTCAGGTCTGGTTCTGGCCGGTCGACGAGCCCCGGCTGGCGCACGGGTTCATCCGTCCACCCCACCCCTACGGACCCGGCCATCGCGGCATCGACGTGGTCGGTGCGAATGACGGCGTGCGAGCACCCGCCGCGGGCGTGATCGCGTTCTCGGGCATGGTCGCGGGACGGCCCGTCATCACGATCGACCACGGCGACGGACTGGTCACGACTCTGGAGCCGGTGCAGGGCGAGCACCAGGCCGGAGTGGCGGTCCGCCGGGGCCAGTCGGTCGGGACGGTCGCGACGGGTGGTCACACTGCGCCGGGATCGGTGCATCTGGGCGTTCGGCGGAACGGGGAGTACATCAATCCGATGCTGCTGCTGGGCGGTGTGCCCCGCGCGGTGCTTCTGCCCTGTTGTCAGGCGCCCGCGGCGGTCACGCCCGGGGATGCGCCTGCCGATAGGCAGCGTTCAGACGTGCTGCGGTGACATGGGTGTAGATCTGCGTCGTACCCAGGCTCGCGTGACCGAGCAGCTCTTGCACCGCGCGGAGGTCTGCGCCTCCGTCGAGCATGTGGGTCGCGGCGGAGTGGCGGAGCGCGTGCGGGCCGGTCGCCGGGTTCTGGAGGGCGCCGCCCACTCGGGCGGACACCAGCCGGTACACGCTGCGGGGACCGAGGGGTCCGCCGCGGGCGCCCAGGAAGAACCGCTCCGCGCCGCGGTCGTCCGGCGCGCGACGCCGCAGCGCCGACCGACCCGTGGAGCGGTAGACCGCGATCGCTCGCGCCGCCGGGGCGCCAAACGGCACGACCCGTTCCTTGTCGCCCTTTCCGACCACTCTCGCCGTGCGGGCGGATTCGTCCACATCACCGGGCCGCAGTGCGCACAACTCGGACACCCGCATCCCGGAGGCGTAGAGCAGTTCCAGGATGGCGTGATCGCGCACCGCGACGGGCTCCCCCGACGCCGCAGCCTCGGCCTGGTGAGCAAGCACGTCGGCGAGAGTGTCGGCCGGGGCCACCGCGGGAAGGGTCCTGTCACGCCGGGGAGCGGTGAGCCGCAGCGCAGGGTCGACGGCGATCAGCCCGGCATCCGCGGCCCACGAGAAGAACGCGCGGGCCGACGCCACTCGCCGAGCCAGAGTGGCGCGCGCGTTTCCGCGGCGAGTGCAATCCCACAGCCAGTCCCGGAGATCCTCGAGGTCGACATGGTCCAGCGCAGTGGTCCGCCCGAGCCGTCGCGCCAGATCATCCAGGTCCGACCGGTAGCCGCGGATCGTGGCAGGCGCGAGCCGACGCACGGCGTCGAGTTCGATCAGCCACTGGTCCACGGCGTCGACAAGGAGCACGCGTCCAGAATGCCCCCCGACGTCCCCAGGCCGTCCGCGGCGCCCCGAGGGCGGCGCAGGCGGGGTCTCAGCGGGGGATCCGCCGCCACCCTCCCTCCGCCCCCACCACCTGGTCCTCCAGTGCCAGCAGCCCCAGCATGGCGTGGACCGATTCGACGGCCATGCCGCTGCGCGCCGCGATGTCCATCACCGATCGGGGAGTGCGGAAGCTCATCGCGTCCAGGAGCCGAACCCGATCGTCGGTGCGCGGCCCCGCCGGTCCGGCGGAGTCGAGTGTCGGCCCGCCCACGAGTTCGATCAGATCGGCCGTGCAGGTGACGCACTGAGCGTCGTACTCGCGCAGCAGCCGGTGGCATCCTGCCGAGCCCGCGCTGGTCACCGGCCCCGGGACGGCGCCCAGCGGACGACCCAGCGCCGCCGCGTGCCCGGCGGTGTTCAGCGATCCACTGCGGACCCCCGCCTCGACAACCACCGTCCCGAGAGTCGCCGCGGCGATCAGCCGATTGCGCTGCAGGAACCGCCATTTGGTGGGTGCCGACCCGCATGGCACCTCGCTGACGACCGCGCCCGCGGAGACGATGGTATCGATGAGGTCGGTGTGGCCCGCCGGGTAGGGGCGGTCGCAGCCGCCGGCGAGGAACGCGATGGTGGTCCCGCCGGCCGACATCGCCGCACGGTGGGCAGCACCGTCGATTCCATAGGCGGCGCCGGAGACCACGATCAGACCGTGGTCGGCCGCGCCCGCGGAGAGTTCCGAGGCGACGTGCTCGCCGTAGCCGGATGCGGCCCGCGCCCCCACCACCGCGACGGCATCGGCCGTGAGCACACCCGGGTCGCCGCGGACCCATAGGCACGGCGGCGCGTGGACGGCGAGATCGTCCAGAGCGGCGGGCCAATCGGGGTCCGAGGGAATCAGCACGGCGGCTCTGACCTGCTCCGCGCGCGCGACGGCAGCGGCGACCATCGCGGGGCGCATGCGCGGCTCCCAGCGCCGGTACGCGGCGCGCGCCTGATCGTCGGGGATCCCGGCGACGCTCGCCGCGTCCACGAGCGAGGACTCCTCGGCCAGGGCCGCGCACGCATCCTCCGCGCCGTGCCGGGCCAGCAGCATTCCCGCCACGGCGTCGCCCGGCTCGATGAGGCAGCTCCACACCACAGCCGCGGCGCGCGAGCGCGCGTCCGCGCCGCGTGCTGCTCCCCACCCGGCGGCCGTCACCGTCGGGGTCACGAGATCCTCGTGTGGGCTCATGCCGGTACCCCCTTCTTGAGAAACAACGCCCTTCCGACGTCGGTCTCCTCCAGCCGGGTGCGCCCGGCCAGATCCGCCAGCGTCCACGCGACCCGGAGCACGCGGTCGTAACCGCGCAGCGTGAGCCGACCGCGCTCCAGAGCCGCGTCCAGGGGGCGTCGCACTGCCGGCGTCGGTCGGGCAGCGCCCTCCCGCAGCCACCGGCCTTCGACCTGGGCGTTCAGGCGCCAGGGCGTGGCCGCCAGTCGTTCGGCGGCGTTCGCCCGCGCCGTGGCCACCCTGGTCCGCGCGGCCGCGGTGGTCAGTCGCGGCATCGCCGCGGCATCCTGCACCGTCGCCACCCGCCGCATCGGCACCTCCAGATCGATCCGATCCAGCAGCGGCCCGGACAACCGGCCCCGGTATCGGCGGATCGCCTGCGGAGGGCACTCGCAGGTCGCGCCGACGACACCGTGATTGCCGCAGGGACAGGGGTTCGTGGCGAGTACCAGCTGGAACCGGGCGGGGAAGCGCGCGGACATCCCGGCGCGATGGATTTCGATCGCGCCCTCCTCCAGCGGCTGACGCAGCGAGTCCAACGCGGCGGCGGAGAACTCGGCGGCCTCGTCGAGGAACAGCACTCCCTCCCCCGCGCGCGCGATCGCACCCGGACGGATCAGGCGGGAACCGCCGCCGACGAGGGATGCGGTGCTGGCGCTGTGATGGGGCGCCTCCCACGGAGGGCGCCTCGACAGCGTCGTGACCGGCACGCCCGAGAGTGACCGGATGGACGCGACCGTCAGCGCCGATGCCTCGTCGAGATCGGGCAGGATGCCGGGCAACCTGCGAGCCAGCATCGTCTTGCCCGCACCCGGCGGCCCGGTCATCAACAGATGGTGCCCGCCGGCCGCTGCGACGATCAGCGCGTCCACGGCGTGCGCCTGCCCCACCACGTCGGCCAGGTCCGGCGGCGGCCCGTCGGCGTCTGCCGAGCCTTCGGTGGCGAGGGGGGCCGGAGCGTCGGACGCGGCGGCGACATCGATGTCCGCGCCGTGGGCACGAGCGACCTCGGCGAGGGTGCCGGCACCGATCACGGTCGCGCCGGCGACCAGGCGCGCTTCGGCGAGGTTGGCTTCGGGCACGACGAACCGGTCGTGCCCGGCGCGGACGGCCGAGAGCACCGCCGGGAGCACGCCGGCGACGGGACGCAACCGCCCGTCGAGCCCCAATTCGCCCAGGTGCACCGTTGCGCCGATCGCGTCGGCGGGCAGCGCCGACCCGGCGGCGAGGGCCGCGACGGCTACCGCGAGGTCGAAGGAGGAGCCGTGCTTCGGCAGGCTCGCCGGCGAGAGATTGACGGTGAGTCGTCGGCGCGGCAACGGCAGGCCGGAGTTCGCGCACGCGTTGTGAACACGCTGGACGGCTTCGCCCAGGGCACGGTCACCGAGGCCGATGATGCGGAAGTCGGGAAGTTGCTGGCTGAGGTCGGCCTCCACCTCCACCATCGCGCCCGCCAGGCCCGTCAGCGCCACCGACCAGGTGCGGGCGACGCTCACCGCACGTCCCGCAGATGCTCCAGCACGAAGGTCTCGGGCGACCGTCCGGTGACGGCGATCGCGTCGACGCGGAGGCGGCGGCCTCTCGCATGGCCGGGATGCTCCGCCGCCCACGCGGCCGCGAGCCGCAGCAGTCGACGGCGCTTCCGATCATCGACGGCTTCCAGCGGGTGACCGTACAGCTGGCTGCTGCGGGTCTTCACCTCCACAACAACGAGATCGGCGCCGTCCACGGCGACGATGTCGAGCTCCCCCTCCCGGCAGCGCCAGTTGCGAGCCACGAGAGTCCATCCCTCGCCCGCCAGCAGCAGCGCCGCCGCGTCCTCTCCGCGACGACCCAGCGCATCCTTCGTAGCCATGCCCCCACGATCGCGCCCGGGAGTCGCGGCCCGCCGACGGAGTTCGGCATCCGTCGACCCGGACGCCGTCCGGATCGTCTGGGGAGGAGCGATCTGCTCAGTTGTCGAGCGAAAGCTCCTCGGGCAGTTGGAAATCGCGTCGGGAGAGCTCCTCGACATTGACGTCCTTGAACGTCAGCACGCGCACGGATTTCACGAAGCGATCCGCACGGTAGATGTCCCAGACCCACACGTCGTTCATCGTGATCTCGAAGTAGAAGTCGTGCTCGGTGTCGCGCCGCACGACGGCCACGTCGTTGGCCAGGTAGAAGCGCCGCTCCGTCTCGATCACGTACTGGAACTGGGAGACGACGTCGCGGTATTCGCGGTACAAGGCGAGTTCGAGTTCACGGTCGTAGTCCTCGAAGACATCGTCATCCATGGTGGCTCCCATTCTAGGCTCCCGGATGCCGGTCAGCAGTCGGGTGCCGCCGTCAGAAGGGCCCAGGACGCCCGGTGGTGCACGCTCAGTCCGACGAGCCCGATGGCCCGCCGATGCTCGACGCTGGCATACCCCTTGTTGCGCTCCCACGCATACGGGGGGAAGCCCGGCGCCAGTCGGACCATCAGTGCATCCCGCTGCGTCTTGGCGATCACCGAGGCGGCGGCGGTTCCGGCGCAGTCCCTGTCCGCCGCCACCCGGGTCAGCACCGGTGCCGGGGGAGGCCCGACCGCCGTGATGTAGTCCACGTTGCCGTCCAGCACGATGACCGCGTCGACCGGGAGAGTCCCGTGGTCCCGCAGGTGCGCCAGCGCCCGGTGCGCAGCCAGCCCGAGCGCACGCATGATCCCGACCGCGTCGATCTCGTCCGCACCCGCCCAGCCCACCGCGCTCGCGTCAACCCAGTCGCGGGCGCGCATCGCTACGGCATCGCGGCGCGCTGCGGGCACCGCCTTCGAGTCGCGCAGCCCCTCGGGGATGCGGTGACGGATGCGGGGGGTCGAGAGCACGGTGACGCCGACGGCGACAGGCCCGGCAACGGCGCCGCGCCCGACCTCGTCGATCGAGATCACGGCGGCGTGCTCCCGGAGGAGCCGGCGCTCCAGCCGCACGGTCGGATCGACCACGCTCACGGCGACGCGATCTCCGGATCGGGGACGCCAGCGAACGCGGAGGACGCGGACGGGATCAGCCCGAACCGCGGGAACGGCCATGTGATCACGAAAGCACGCCCGACGACATTGTCCAGGGGCACGAACCCGCCGCCGGGTTGATCCTGGTTGTACCGCGAGTCGCGAGAACGGTACCGGTTGTCGCCCATCACCCACAGCGCGTCGTCGGGCACCACGACGTCGAACGGGATCGCCGAGGCGGGCGCGCCGGCCTCGGGGAGGGTCAGGTAGCCGCTCTCGTTCACGGGTGTGTCGTTCACGGTGACCTGACCGAGGTCGTTGCAGCAGGCGACCCGGTCCCCGGGGAGGCCGATGATGCGCTTGATCAGGTGATCGTCGCTATCGGATGCGGACAGGCCCGCGACCGACAGCACGGCATCCACCGCGACCGCCAGCGGGTTGGCGGGCGCGGCCGGAGCGGACGGCGGCAGCCAGCCGCCGGGGTCACGGAAGACGACCACGTCTCCGCGGCCGTAGCCGCCGAATCGCGGAGTCAGCTCGTCGACGAGGATGCGATCCTGCTCCATGAGGGTGTCCTCCATGGAGGCCGACGGGATGTAGAAGGCGCGCACCAGGAAGGTCTTGACGAGGAAGGCCACCAGCAGCGCGACGACGACGATGACGACGACATCGCGCAGGAAGGTCAGCAGTCCGCCGCGGCGCGGGGCCCGGCGATCGCGTCGGGTGCCGGGCGCGTGGTCGGCGGCGTCCGCGAGCATGGCAGCCCTTCGTCCGAGAAGTGAGGGGACAGGACCCAGCGTCTCACGCCGTCGCCGACATGCATGTGCGACGGGCCCCGGATCTCGTCTCCGGGGCCCGTCACGCGTCAGCGGTCGCGCTTCTCCTTGATCTTGGCCTTCTTGCCGCGCAGGGCGCGCAGGTAGTAGAGCTTCGCGCGGCGCACGTCACCGCGGGTGACGACCTCGATGTGATCGATGATCGGCGAGTGCACGGGGAAGGTGCGCTCCACGCCGACCTGGAAGCTGACCTTGCGCACCGTGAAGGTCTCGCGCACGCCGTCGCCGGAGCGGCCGATGACGACACCCTGGAACACCTGGATGCGGGATCGGTTGCCTTCGGTGATGTTGACGTGCACCTTGACGGTGTCGCCGGGGGCGAACTCGGGGATGTCGGAACGCAGCGCCGCCGCGTCCACGGAATCGAGGATCTGCATGGTGGTGTCCTCCAGCTGTCGCCGCAGGTCGGCAACGCGATGGGTTCGTCAGAGAGAGTGCGCCCGCAGTGATCGCCATCGGATCCGCTCCCCTGCGGCAGAGCCGGCCCCGGGGCACGATCAACCATTCTGCCACAACGCCGGCAGCGCGATGACCGTCAGTCCGGCCGTCGCTCCTCGACCACGAACACCGGGCCGCCGCCGGGCGCGCGGGGTGCGGGTCGGACGCGCCCGGCCGCGGCGACGGTCTCCGACCACCGTGTGCTCCACTCGCGGCCCAGCTGCCATACTCCCAGCCAGATCAGAGCCACCCCGGCGAACAGCATGGCCACGAAGACCGCGACCCACCAGCGGGCGTCGAACAATCCCGTCGCAACAACGAGCAGGTGCCAGAGGACCATCCCGCCCACATCCCACCAGGATGCTGCGCGCGAAGCCCGGACGCTGGGTCGCAGGCGCATGAGCAGCACGACGAGCAGCTGTCCGACGAACACGGCGGGCGCTCCCAGGATCAGAACCCACGCGAGCGCGCCCGCTCCCGCACCGGTGATGATCCACCCGGCGATGAGCCACACCGGCAGGAGGAACGCGGCCGGGATCGACCACCGGTACAGCGCCCTGCGGAATCCCATGGCCCGATGCTACGGCGCCTCGGGCGCCGTCACCGCGTCCGCAGGGAAGTCTCACCGCAATCACTCAGTCGGCTGCGACCGACCGCCGGCGCCGGCGTTCCCGGCATCCCGGGTGGGAGAATCGGACGGGACGAAGGAGCACGATGATCGAACTGCGGACACCGGACGAGATCGAGCGGATGCGTCCGGCGGGCCGGTTCGTCGCCGAGGTGCTGTCGACCCTGCGGCGGGAGACGACCGTCGGCACGAACCTACTCGCCATCGACGATCGCGCTCACGCGCTCATCCGCCGCGCCGGCGCAGTCTCCTCCTATCTGGACTATCACCCCTCGTTCGGGGCGTACCCGTTCGGCAAGGTGATCTGCACCTCCATCAACGACGCCGTCCTGCACGGCCGTCCGTTCGACTACGCGCTGCGCGACGGGGACCTGGTGAGCCTGGACTTCGCCGCAGCGCTCGACGGGTGGGTGGCCGATTCCGCCGTCTCTTTCGTGGTGGGCACGGCGCGTCCCGAGGACCTGCGGCTCATCGAGACGACCGAGCGGGCGCTTGCCGCGGCGATCGCCGCCGCCCGCCCGGGCAACCGGGTCGGGGACCTGTCCGCGGCGATCGCGGAGGTGTGCCACGGCGCGGGCTACACCATCAACACGGAGTTCGGCGGACACGGCGTGGGCCGCGTCATGCACGGCGACCCGCACGTGCCCAACGACGGGCGGGCGGGCCGCGGCTACCCGTTGCGTCCGGGGCTCGTGATCGCCATCGAGCCATGGCTCCTGCAGGCCACGGACGAGCTGGTCACGGACGCCGACGGCTGGACCCTGCGCAGCGCCGACGGGTCGCGCGGAGCCCATTCCGAGCACACCATCGCCATCACCGAGGACGAGCCGATCGTCCTGACCGATCGGTCACACCTGGTCTGAAGGCTCCCGGAGGTCGGGGCGGCGAGCGCGGGTGCGTTCCTCCTGCTGACTGCGCCGCCAGGAGGCGATGGCCCCATGGTCTCCGCTGAGGAGCACCGGCGGCACGTCGAATCCGCGCCAGTGCGGCGGCTTCGTGAAAGCGGGGTACTCCAGGAGGCCGTTCTCGTGGGACTCCTCTGCCAGGCTCTCCGGGTTGCCCAGGACGCCCGGAAGGAGTCGGCCCACCGCCTCGATCATCGTCAGCGCGGCGACCTCGCCCCCGGCGAGGACATAGTCTCCGATGCTCACCTCGCGCACCTCGCCGAGCGCGGCCGCATACCGCATCACCCGATCGTCGATGCCCTCGTAGCGACCGCAAGCGAACACGATGCGACCCCGACCCGCCCACGAGCGCGCGGTCTCCTGACGGAACAACTCCCCCGCCGGGGTGGGGAACACGATGAGAGCCGGCTCCTCGTCCTCGGCGACGACGGTGTCCAGCGCCTCGCCCCAGGGCTCCGGACGCATCACCATGCCGGCGCCGCCCCCGTACGGCGTGTCGTCCACCGTGCGATGCCGATCGTGGGCCCATTCGCGCAGGTCGTGCACGCGCAGGTCGAGCACCCGCGCGGCGCGAGCCCTGCCCAGGACCGACAGATCGAGGGCGTCGAAGTAGGCCGGGAAGATCGTGATGACGTCGACGCGCATCTCAGTCGGTCTCGTCCGGTACGCCGCCGTCGACCGCGGGAGGCACGTCCTCCATGTCCGCCACATCCTCGAACAGTCCGGGCGGCGGCGTGACGACCACGCGTCCGCCGGCGGGGTCGACGACTGGCACCAGCGCCCGCACGAACGGCACCAGCACCTCCCGCCCGGCGTGCGAGACGGCCAGGAGATCCTGTGACGGGAGGTGGTCCACCCGGATCACCCGACCGATGGCGGTTCCGTCGCGGATCACGTCGAGGCCGATCAGCTGGTGGTCGTACCAGGCGTCTGGCTCGGTGGTCGCATCATCCGCCTCGATCCACAGGATCGCACGCACCAGGCTCTCAGCCGCCTCACGCTCCTCCACCCCGACCAGGAAGACCACCGGGTGCGAGTTCATCCACTTGAACTCTCGCACCGTGACGCTCTTTCCGAACCACGGTGAGGAGTCCGGGACCTGGAGGGTGAACGTGGCGCCGGGCTGGAACCGCCCCTCGGGATCGTCGGTGTACAGCTCGAGCTTCAGCGCCCCTTTCAGCCCGTGCGCCTTCACGAGCCGTCCGACCCGGACCTGGGTCCTCCCGGGCCGGGGCGCACGCGAGCGCGGCGTACCCGCCGACGGCGCGGCCATCACTCGTCGGCGACGTCGACGCGCACGCGGTGATCGGCCGCGGCCGCGGTGATCACCGTGCGCACGGCGCGCGCGGTGCGGCCGCCGCGGCCGATCACGCGACCGCGGTCGTCCGGATGCACATGCACCTGCAGCACCTCGCCCCGCGCGGACGCGGTGGCCGCCACCCGCACGTGGTCGGGGTGGTCCACGATGCCCCGCACCAGATACTCGAGGGCGGCCGCGAGGTCGGGCATCAGGCTTCGGCGTCCCCGGTCTCGTCGGATGCGACCGGTGCCGCCGGGGAGGCAGCCGGACGCACCACGGACTTCTTCGCGGCGTCCGCCTGGAAGCCGGATTTCGGCTCCGCCACCCGCACGGTGCTCACCGCGGCCGGGTCTCCCTGGAACCGGCCCCAGTCGCCCGTGAGCTTCAGGAGGGCGCGAACCTGTTCGGTCGGCTGGGCGCCCACGCCCAGCCAGTACTGCGCCCGATCCGAGTCCACCTCGATGACGGACGGATCCTCGGTCGGGTGGTACTTCCCGATCTCCTCGATCACCCGGCCGTCGCGCTTGGTGCGCGAATCGGCGACGACGATGCGGTAGTAGGGAGCGCGGATCTTCCCCAAGCGCTTGAGACGGATCTTGACAGCCACGATTCTCCTGAACGAGTGGACGGTGAACTGGACGCTCGGGCGCGGGGACGCATCCGGCGGAAGCTCTGCGGAACGGAGCACTCCCCCGGGAGAGGGTGGGGCGTGATCCGACCCTCCATTCTGCCAGATCCGGGCCGACGCCGCGAACCGGAGGTCGTGGGCCGCGCCCGCGCCCCACGGCTGGCACACTGGCACGGTGACGATCCCCTTCGCCGCGTCCGCGCGGTCGACCGTGGGCCTCGAGTGGGAGCTGATGCTCGCCGACCAGGAGTCGGGCGACCTGGTGCCCCGCGCGCCGGAGGTGATCGCCGGGGTTCGCGAGCGGCATCCCGACACCCGGTTCACCGTCACCGGCGAGTTGCTGACCAACACGGTGGAGGTCACGAGCGGGGTCGGGATCACCGTGGCCGAGGCGGTGGACGACGTGGCCGCCGCGATCGCAGCGGTGCGCGAGCAGACCGATCCGCGCCAGGTGGACCTCCTCTGCGCAGGCAGTCATCCGTTCGCTCGCTGGTTCGATCAGCAGGTCACCGACCGGACCCGATACCGCACGCTCGTGGGCCGCACGCAATGGTGGGGTCGGAACATGATGATCTGGGGCATCCACGTGCACGTGGGAGTCGACGACGTGCGCAAAGTGATGCCGCTGGTCGGCGCTCTCAGCTGCTTCCTGCCCCACCTGCAGGCCCTGTCCGCATCCAGTCCCTTCTGGGCCGGCGAGCGCACGGGATACGCGTCCAACCGGGCGCTCGTGTTCCAGCAGCTGCCGACCGCGGGTCTGCCCTGGCCCCTGGAGGATTGGCGGGAATTCGAGCGCTACGTGGACGATATGGTCCGCACCGGGGTGATGGCCGACGCCACCGAGGTGCGGTGGGACATCCGGCCCGCCCCCCGGTGGGGGACGATCGAGGTGCGGGCCTGCGACGGCATGTCCACGCTGCCGGAGCTCGCCGCGGTCGCCGCATTGGTCCAGGCGCTGGTGGAGGAGTTCTCGCACCGGCTGGACCGCGGCGAGCCCTTACCAGCGCTGCAGCCCTGGTTCATCCGCGAGAACAAGTGGCGCGCCGCGCGGTACGGGCTGGATGCCGAGGTCATCGTCGACGCGGATGGGTCCACGATGCCGGTGGTGGACCACATCCGTCGCACGGTGGCGGCACTGGAGCCGGTGGCGGCCGACCTCGGCTCGTCCGACGAGTTGGGTGGGGTCGAGCGCATCCTGCGGGGCGGAGCGAGCTATGCGCGCCAGATCGCGGTGGCGGAGCGCGCACAGGGCGACCTCCGGGCCGTGGTGAGGCACCTGGTCGACGAGTTCCGCGCGGGGCCGGTGCGGCGGGACGTGTCCGTCTGAGCGCGGGTCAGCGCCCGCGCAGCAGCTTCTGGATGTCGGTGAGATCCGGTGCGGCCGGAGCAGGGCCGGCGCCGAAGGCCGAGCCATCGGGCGCCGGAGCCGCCGTGGCGAGCCCCGCATTCTCGGCGGCGCGGCGGGCGGGGTTCCCCGATCGGGAGCCCTTCGCCTTGGGCTGCTTGCCCCGCTTGCTGGAAGCGCCGGGGCGTCCCATCGAGCCCATGCCCGGAAGAGCGGGCACCCCGCCGCGGGCGACGGTCTTCATCATCTTGGACGCCTGGTCGAAACGCTGCACGAGCTGGTTGACGTCGGTAACGGTCATGCCCGCTCCACGAGCGATGCGAAGCCGCCGCGAACCGTTGAGGATCTTCGGGTTGCGTCGCTCCCCCGGGGTCATGGAGCGGATGATCGCCTCCGTGCGGTCGATCTCCCGCTCATCGAAGTCGTCCAGCTGCTGACGGAGCTGGCCCATGCCCGGCAGCATGCCGAGCACCTTCTTCATGGAGCCCATCTTCTTCATCTGCTGCAGTTGGTCGAGGAAGTCCTCCAGGGTGAACTGCTCGGTGGCGATCTTCTCCGCCACCTTCAGCGCCTCCTCCTCGTCGAACGCGCGCTGCGCCTGTTCGATGAGGGTGAGGATGTCGCCCAGGTCGAGGATGCGGCCCGCCATCCGATCCGGGTGGAACGGCTCGACGTCGTCCAGTCCCTCGCCCGTGGACGCGTAGACGATGGGGCGGCCGGTCACCGATGCGACCGACAGCGCGGCGCCGCCGCGTGCATCGCCATCGAGCTTGGTCAGGACGACCGCCGTGAAGTCCACCCCGCGCTGGAACGCCACGGCCGTGGCGACCGCGTCCTGTCCCGTCATCGCGTCCATCACGAACAGGACCTCGTCGGGAGAGGTCGCCGCCCGGATGTCGGCGGCCTGGCGCATCATGTCCTCGTCGATTCCGAGCCGGCCGGCGGTGTCGATGATCACCACGTCGTGCTGGTGCCGGCGCGCGTGCTCCACGCCCTCCCGTGCCACGCGTACCGGGTCGCCGACCCCGTTGCCCGGCTCGGGCGCGTAGACATCCGCGCCGGCGCGCTCAGCGACCACCTGCAGCTGGGTGACAGCGTTGGGGCGCTGGAGGTCCGCGGCCACCAGCAACGGCGTGTGGCCCTCCTTCTCGAGGGACCGGGCGAGCTTGCCCGCGAACGTCGTCTTGCCCGAGCCCTGCAGGCCGGCCAGCATGATGACGGTGGGCGGGTTCTTGGCGAACGCCAGCCGGCGCTGCTGACCGCCGAGGATGCCGACCAGTTCCTCGTTGACGATCTGCACGACCTGCTGCGCCGGGTTCAGAGCCCGGTTCACCTCGTCCCCGAGTGCGCGTTGGCGCACTGCGGCGGTGAAGTCCTTCACGACCGATAGCGCCACGTCCGCGTCCAGCAACGCGCGCCGGATCTCGCGGACCGTGCCGTCCACATCCGCCGCGGTCAGCCGGCCCTTCCCCCGCAGGTTGCGCAGGGTCTCGGTGAGCCGGTCGGAGAGGGTGCCGAAAGTCGCCATGGTGAGAAGCGATCTTACCGGGGAGCCCGGCCCGGCGATGGGTCGGCGGCGTATCCTGGACCCGTTCCGCCACCTGTCCCGAGGGAGCCTCATGCTGGAGATCACGACGGTGGGCCTGGCCCCCGATTACGTCCCGTACCTGGATGCGTGGGCGCTGCAACGCCGCATCCACGACGAGGTCGTGGCCGGCGTCCGACCGGACACCCTGCTGCTTCTGGAGCACGAGGAGGTGTACACGGCGGGCAAGCGCACGGAGCCGCAGGAGCGGCCCCAGCACGGCGCGCCGGTGATCGACGTGGACCGCGGAGGCAAGATCACCTGGCACGGCCCGGGTCAGCTCGTGGGGTACCCGATCGTGCGCCTGCCCGAGCCGATGGACGTGGTCGGTCATGTCCGGCGCCTGGAGCGACTGCTCATCGAGGTGCTCGCCCGTCACGGCGTCGACGGCTACCAGGTCGAGGGGCGCAGCGGCGTGTGGGTGCGCCGGCCCCTGTCCGAGGACAAGATCGCCGCGATCGGCGTGCGGGTGCAGCAGCGCGTCACGATGCACGGGTTCGCGATCAACTGCGACAACTCACTGGCCGGGTTCGACGACATCATCCCCTGCGGGATCCAGGACGCGGGCGTGACCACGATCAGCGAGGTGGTCGGCGCCGACATCACACCGCGCGACCTGCTGGCCACCGTGACCGAGGTGTTCGCCGCGGACTACGCGGCGGTGCCGGCATGACGGCGACCGCCCCCGACGGCCGGCGCATGCTGCGCCTGGAGGTGAGGAACGCGCAGACGCCCATAGAACGCAAGCCGGAATGGATCCGCACCACCGCGAAGATGGGACCCGAATACCGCGACGTGCACTCCCTCGTGGCGGCCGAGGGCCTGCACACCGTCTGTCAGGAGGCGGGCTGCCCCAACATCTACGAATGCTGGGAAGACCGGGAGGCCACATTCCTGATCGGCGGGTCCCAATGCACCCGCCGGTGCGACTTCTGCCAGATCGACACCGGCAAGCCCGCGGACTACGACACCGACGAGCCCCGCCGCGTCGCCGAAAGCGTCGCGGCCATGCGGCTGCGGTATGCCACCGTCACGGGCGTGGCCCGCGACGACCTCCCGGACGGGGGTGCGTGGCTGCACGCGGAGACGGTGCGCCGCATCCACGAGCACAACCCCGGCACCGGAGTGGAGATCCTCGCCACCGACTTCAACGGCGACCCGGCCCTTCTGGGAGAAGTGTTCGACTCCCGCCCGGAGGTGTTCGCCCACAACGTGGAGACGGTGCCGCGCATCTTCAAGCGGATCCGTCCCGCGTTCCGCTACGAGCGGTCACTGGATGTGCTCACGCTGGCCCGGGCCGCGGGGCTGATCACGAAGTCGAATCTGATCCTCGGGATGGGTGAGGAGCCGGAGGAGGTCGTGCAGGCGCTGCAGGACCTCCACGACGCCGGAACCGACATCATCACGATCACCCAGTATCTGCGCCCGTCGCCCCGTCACCTGCCCGTGGCGCGGTGGGTACGCCCGCAGGAGTTCATCGCGTTCAAGGAGGAGGCCGAGCGGATCGGGTTCCTGGGGGTGCTCGCGGGGCCGCTCGTGCGCTCCTCGTACCGCGCCGGCCGGCTATGGGCCCAGTCGATGATCTCCAAGGGTCGCGACATCCCGGAGGAGTTGGCGCACCTGGCCGCGGACCTGGCCGCCGATGGGGCGCGGTACGCGCAGGCGGTCTGACTCGTCTCAGTCCGCGCTGGAGATGGAGTGGATCGCTCCGTCCGAATCCAGCTGGACCAGCAGCGCCTGATCGCCGCTGTCGGGATCCAATGCGAACTCGAGGACGGCGAACGGGTCGGGCCCCCCGTACTCCTCGGCCAGGATCGTCATGGTCAGCAGTCGGAGCGATCGGATCACGTCCACGTGGACGTCGCCGGAGAGGGCGACGAGCAGCCCCGTCATCGCGTCGCCCAGTTCGTCCTGCTGCTGCAGGATGAACTCGGTCACCTCGCTGGTGCGGTCGTGCAGTTCGGCGATCATGGCGTTGCGCGCCTGCAGGTCGACATCCTCGATCGCGGAGATCACCCTTGCGGCGGCGTCCAGAGCGGCCTCGGAGACGGCGTCCTGGTCGGGCGCGGTGAGATCGACCGTCACGGACTGGTCGGCAAATTCGACATTCTCGGACCAGAAGATGGAGCCGTCGGGACCCGACTCCAGCAGGCCGAAATAGTCGTGCTCGATCGCCATGCACCCATGAAACCAGCACCGGCGCGCCCGCGGTAGCCCGGCCCGAGCCCTCACTCCACCAGCGATTGCACGAACACGTGGGGTGTGAATCCGGTCAGGTCGGCGATGTCCTCGCCGGTGCCGAGCAGTTTCACGGGAATGCCGGTGCGCTCCTGCACGGCCAGCACGAAGCCCCCCCGGGCGGAGCCGTCGAGCTTCGTCACCGCCAGACCCGTCACGCCCGCATGCTGCAGGAATGCCTCGGCCTGGACCACTCCGTTCTGTCCGGTGGTCGCATCCAGCACGAGCAGCACCTCGCTGACCGGGGCCTGCTTCTCCACCACCCGGCGGATCTTCCCGAGCTCGTCCATGAGCCCGCCCTTGGTGTGCAGCCGGCCGGCGGTGTCGATGAGGGCGATCTCCGCCCCGTGCGCACGTGCGTAGTCCACCGTCTGGTAGGCCACCGACGCGGGATCCTGACCCTCGTGCTGGGGACGCACCACCGCCGCGCCCGCTCTCTCGGCCCACGTGGCCAGCTGGTCGACGGCGGCGGCTCGGAACGTGTCGGCGGCTCCGACGACCACCGTGCGCCCGTGCCGCCGCAGAAAATCGGCGAACTTGCCGATCGTGGTGGTCTTGCCCACCCCGTTGACGCCCACCACCAGCACCACGGCGGGGCGCTCCGTCAGTCGGAGGGTGGAGTCGAACCTCGCGAAGTGCTCCTCCAGCGTCTCGACTAGCATGCGATGCAGGTCCCTCGGGTCGGTGGTGCGGAAGCGCTCCACCTCGGCGGTCAGCTCGTCGATCAGCCGCTCGGTGATGTCCGGGCCGAAATCGGCTCCGATCAGCGCCGTCTCCAGGTTCTCCCACGTCTGCGCGTCGATCACCGGACGGGTGAACATGCCTCGAAGCGCCCGTCCGAGTGACCAGGACCGCTCCACCATGCGCACCAGCCTAGGCGGTCAGCGGGATGCCGCCTCTCGCATCCGTTGTCCGACGACCGCCGTGACCCCGTCCTGGCGCATGGACACGCCGTACAGCGCGTCGGCGATCTCCATAGTCCGCTTCTGGTGCGTGATCACGATCAACTGGCTGGAGTTCCGCAGCCGTTCCAGCACCTGCAGCAGTCGCCCGAGGTTGGCGTCGTCCAGCGCCGCCTCCACCTCGTCGAGGATGTAGAAGGGGCTCGGTCGCGCGGTGAAGATCGCGACCAGCAGCGCCACCGCCGCCAGCGACCGCTCGCCCCCGGATAGCAGCGAGAGCCGTTCGACGTTCTTGCCGGCCGGGCGGACGGACACCTCGATCCCGCCGTCGAGAGCGTGGTCGGGGTCGGTGAGTGCGATCGAGCCGGTGCCCCCCGGGAACAGCAGCGGAAACACCTCCGCGAACGCGGCACGGGTGTCCTCGAAGGCGGACGTGAAAATGGTGGCCATCTCCCGGTCCAGGTCGGCGACGATCCGCAGCAGATCGCCCCTGGCGGCATCCAGGTCCGCCAGCTGTTCGGTGAGGAAGGCGTGCCGCTGCTCTAGGGCGGCGAACTCCTCCAGCGCCAGCGGGTTGACGCGTCCGAGCTGCGCCAGCGCCCTGTCGGCATGCGCGAGTCGTTGCTGCTGTCGGGCGCGGTCGAACGGCTCGGGCGTGCCGTCGGGATCGTCCGGCGGCACCGCCTGCTCCGGGCCGTACTCGGCCAGGAGCACCTCGGGTTCCAGGCCCAGTTCGGTGCGGGCCCGTTCCACGGCGTCGGCGAGCCTCAGCTGTCGCTCATGGAGGGCCAATTCGATGCGGTGCACGTCGTCGGTGTGCTCCCCCAGCGTGGCCCGCAGATCCTCCTCGGTGCGGCGCAGGCCGGTCAGTTCCGCCATCGCCCGGGCGCGCGACTGGCGCAGCTCGTCCCATCGCTCCCGCGCCTGCGCCAGCGAGCGATCGACGGATGCGAGGAGGGTCGGCAGGCGCGCGCCGACCGCCGCAGCTCGGGCTCTGCGGGCGAGCCGTTCCTGCTCGCGGTGCTGCGCCGCCGCGGCCGCGGCCCGCTCGTCCTCGGCCTGGCGGCGGAGCGCATCGTGGCGCTGGCGCAGCCCCTGCGCGCGTTCGCGCAGAGCCTCATGCCGCATCATCGCCTGCATCTCGGCGAGCCGGGCCTCCTCCAGTGCGTTCGCGAGCCGCTCCCGCGCCGCCGCATCGATGACGGGTCGGGGACGGGAGGCGACCTCCCGTACCGCCGCGTCCGCCGCGGCGACGGCCGCGGCGGCGGCGTCCGCGGCCGACGACGCCGACGCCAGAGCCTTCTCAGCTCGTTCGCACTCCGCGCGGGCGGCGTCGTGGCGTTCGGTGGCCCGCGTCAGGTCCTGAGCGCGGACCGCGGCGGCGGCATCCCGCTCGCGCAGCGCGTTCATGGCGTCCCGCGCCGCGTCCCGATCCGCGCTCAACTGCGCACCGAGCCGTGCGACCTCGACGCGCAGGGACGCCGCCGCTCGGGCTCGCTGGTCGCGGCGTTCGAGAGCGCTGTCGCGCTCGGCCGTCAACTCCAGGCGAGAGCGAGCGGGCCCGGCCGGTCGCAGCAGGAAACGGCCGACGACGTCGCCTCGGAGCGTGACCGCGATCACGTCGGGCGCACTCGCAGCGACGGCGGACTCGGCGGCGTCCAGATCTCGGACGACCAGAATCCGAGCGAGCAGTGCGACCACACCGGCCGGCGCGTCGACCAGTCGGGACGCCGGGACGGTTCCGTCCGGCGCAGCGGCGGCGTCGGGACCGGCCCCGGACCCGGCATCGGGCCCGGGGCCGGCGAGAACTATGTCAACCCCGCCCAGATCGTGATCCCGCACGAACTGCGCGGCCGCACTCGCGGCCGCGCGCGACTCGGCGACGACGCCGTCGCCTATGGTGCCCAGCGCCGCGGCGATAGCCGCCTCGTATCCGGCGCGCACCCGGATCGATTCGCTCACGTGTCGCCCCACGCCCGGGATCCCCGCGGCCACCAACTCCGCACCGCCCCCGCCGGCGTCCATCGCGCGGTCCAGGACCTCGGCCTGAGCCGCCAGCGCCTCCTCCGCCCGTTCCGCGGCGTGCAGCCGTTCCCTCGCCGCGAGCAGTTCCTGCTCGCGGTCCGTCGCCACCCGCTGCGCGCGCTCATAGGCCGCCGCGGCGTCGGCGTCGCCCTCGCCCGCCGCTTCCTGGTGTCGGGCGGTCGCCGCCGCCCATTCGTCCGCGGCATCGGCCAGCCGCCGCTGCGCCGACGCGAGCGCCGCGCGCTGACGGTCCAGGGCGCCCGTCTCGGCCGCGAGCGCAGATGCCGCTGCATCCGCCGCCGCCTGCAGCGAAGCTGCGCGGAGCTCGTGCTCGGACAGCAGAGCGCTCTGCGCCGACAGGTGCTCCTCAACGGCATCCAGTTCCGCCCGCGTCCGTGCCACCGTCTGCTGCGCGCGCGCGACGCTCTCCTGGGACTGCTCGGCAGCGGCCGCGGCGGCCTCGGCCTCGGCGGCCGCGTCCTCCAGCATCTGCTCGGTGACCGCGCGGGGCCTGTGCGCGACGTCGCTCTGTTCGCCGAGGAGCATCACGCGCTGCCGCGCGAGCACCGCCAGCCCGGTCAGTCGTTCGCGCACTCGCTCCAGAGCCGTGACGGCACCGCGCGCGGACTCCGTCTCGGCGGTGACCTCCTCTCCGGCGAGCCCCGCGATACGCATGCGGACGGTCCGGGCCTGGTCCTGCAGCAGCGTGCGCTCGGCATGCAGGTCACGTTCCCGGGCCGCCAGGTCGGCGCTCTCGATCCGCAGGCGGCTCACCTCGTCGGCGAGCAGCCGCGCCCGTGCATCCCGTGCGACCGCAGCGACGGATGCCGCCTTGCGAGCCAGTTCCGCCTGCCGCCCGAGAGGTGTGAGCTGGCGGCGCACCTCTCCCGCCAGGTCCGACAACCGGGTGAGATTGGCCTGCATCGCGTCGAGCTTGCGGACGGTCTTCTCCCGGCGGCGGCGGTGCTTGAGGATGCCGGCGGCCTCCTCCACGAAGCCGCGGCGATCCTCGGGGGTGGCCTGCAGGACCGTGTCCAGCCGCCCCTGGCCCACGATGACGTGCATCTGGCTTCCCAGTCCGGAATCGCTGAGCAGTTCCTGCACATCCAGCAGCCGGCAGTTCTCCCCGTTGATCGCGTACTCGCTGGTCCCGTTGCGGAAGAGCGTGCGTCCGATGGTGACTTCGCTGTACTCGATCGGCAGTGCGCCGTCGGCGTTGTCGATCGTGACGCGCACCTCGGCGCGGCCGAGGGGTCCGCGCGTGGCGGTGCCGGCGAAGATCACGTCCTCCATGCGCCCGCCGCGCAGGCTCTTCGCGCCCTGCTCGCCCATCACCCAGGCCAGCGCGTCGGCCACATTGGACTTGCCCGAGCCGTTCGGCCCGACGATCGCCGTCACCCCAGGCTCGAATGCGAACGTGGTCGTCTGCGCGAACGACTTGAACCCTCGGAGCGTGACGCTCTTCAGGTGCATGGGCGGGCCTCTCGGTCGGGAACTCGCGCCCACGCTACCCGAGCGTCGAAGCCGCTCCGGAGCGCCCACGCCAGCACCCCGCGATTGCCGCAAGACACCGGCGATAGGCTGGAACGTCAGCCGCGCGGATCGGAGCGCCGACGGGAGGGGCATCGATGCAGACACCGGAAGGCTACCTCGAGATCCGGCAGGCGGTGCGGGAGTTGTGCGATGCGCGGATAGCGCCCTACGCGGCGGACGTCGACCGCACGTCACGGTTTCCACAGGAGGCCGCCGATGCGCTGCGGTCGGCGGATCTGCACGCGCCGCATGTGCCCGAGGAGTACGGCGGCGCCGGCGCCGACGCGCTGGCGACCGTGATCGTCATCGAAGAGGTGGCGCGCGCGTGCGTGTCCAGCAGCCTCATTCCCGCCGTCAACAAACTCGGGTCGCTGCCGCTGCAGCTGGCCGGCTCGGAGCAGCTCAAACGCCATTACCTGACACGCCTCGCCGCCGGGGAGGGCGGGTTCTCCTACTGCCTGTCCGAACCCGAGGCGGGTTCGGATGCGGCCGGCATGACCACCCGGGCGGTGCGCGATGGCGACCACTACATCCTCAACGGCGTGAAGCGGTGGATCAGCAACGCCGGCGTCTCGGAGTTCTACACGGTGATGGCGGTGACGGAACCGGGCAGGCGCAGTCACGGCATCTCCGCCTTCGTGGTGGAGAAGTCCGATGCGGGGCTCAGCTTCGGCGCACCCGAGAAGAAGCTCGGCATCAAGGGCTCCCCGACGTGCGAGGTGTACTTCGACGATGTGCGGATCCCCGCGGACCGATTGATTGGCGCGGAGGGCGAGGGCTTCGGCATCGCGATGCGCACCCTGGATCACACCCGCATCACCATCGCGGCCCAAGCGGTGGGCATCGCGCAGGGGGCGCTCGACTACGCGCTGGGGTACGCGCGGGATCGACGGCAGTTCGGCAAGCCGATCAGCGACTTCCAGGGCCTGCAGTTCATGCTCGCGGACATGGGCATGAAGGTGGAGGCCGCTCGTCAGATGACGTACGCAGCGGCCCGCAGTTCCGACGAGGATGCCGACGACCTGACCTTCATGGGCGCGGCCGCGAAGTGCTTCGCATCCGACGTCGCGATGGAGGTGACCACGGATGCGGTGCAGGTGCTCGGCGGGTACGGGTTCACGCAGGACTTCCCGGTCGAGCGGATGATGCGGGACGCGAAGATCACGCAGATCTACGAGGGCACGAACCAGATCCAGCGGGTGGTGATGGCCCGGCAGCTGCTCGGCGGACGCTGAGGACTCAGCGCACCCGCTGGCATCGCGGGCAGAAGTGGCTGGAGCGGTTCGCGAAGGCCGACCGCTCGACCGCGGCGCCGCACCGCGGGCAGGCGCGCCCGCCACGCCCGTACACGTTCAACGAAGGCGCGTAGCGGCCGGATTCGCCGTTGACGTTCACGTAGACGGTGTCGAAGCTCGTCCCGCCCTCGGCGAGCGCCCGCACGAAGACCGCCCGCACCTCGGCGAGCAGGCGTCGCACGCGGGCGTCGGAGAGCCGATGCGCGGGCGTGTCCGGATGGACCCGGGCCGACCACAGGGCTTCGTCGGCGTAGATGTTCCCGATGCCGCTCACGACCCGCTGATCGAGAAGAACCCGTTTGACGGCGGACGCCGTGCGCCCCATCCGCTCCCGCACGTGGCGGGGGTCGAACCACGGATCGAGGGGGTCGCGGGCGATACCCGCCGCCTGAGAGGGAGTGGCAGCCAGATCGGACCCTGCCCCACCGGGCGCGCCGTCGGCGGTGGGGACCAGAGCGTCCACCGCGAGTGATCCGAACGTCCGCTGATCGGCGAAGACCAGCCCGGTCTCGTGTCCGTGCGCATCCAGCAGCCGCAGTCGGACGCGCTCATGGCGTTCGAGCCCTCGGCCGGGCGCACTCAGCAGCATCCGGCCGCTCATCCCCAGGTGGGCGAGCAGACAGTCCGGTCGCGGCCCACCGGCGTCGAGCGTGAACCAGAGGAACTTCCCGCGGCGCACGACCGCGGTCACCGTCGCGCCCAGCAGCGACGGCGCGAACGTGTCGGACGGCCCCGGATGCCGCGTGAGCGCACGCGGGTCCGACACCTCGACGGCAGTGATCATCGAACCTGGGACGGCAGCGGCCAGGCCTCGGCGCACCACCTCGACCTCGGGAAGTTCCGGCACCGGGTCAGTCCTGACCCGTCAGCATCCGCCACGCCTCGAGCGCCGCAGCCATCTCCGCATGCTTCTTGCTCGTGCCGGTGCCGCCGGCCGCCACCTCGCCGCTGGAGACCATGGCGGTGAACACCCGCGCATGATCGGGCCCCTCGGCGACGACTCGATAGGCGGGCGCCGGCATGCCGCGGGCGGCGGCCAGCTCCTGCAGAGCGGTCTTAGGATCGACGGCCGCCCCGTGGCGGTCAGGATCGGTCAGCAGCGGCTCGATCAGCCTCACCACCAGGCCGGTGGCGCCGTCTTCTCCTGCGGACAGGAATGCGGCACCGATCACCGCCTCCACCGTGTCCGCCAGGATGGAATCCTTGTCCGCGCCGCCGGTGAGCCGTTCGCCTCGCCCGAGGCGGATGTGCTCCCCCAGGCCGATCGTGCGCGCGGCCTGGGCCAGCGCACCCGTGGACACGACCGCCGCGCGGCGCTTGGCGAGCGCTCCCTCGTCCAGGTCCGGATGCGAGCGATACAAGCGGATCGTGACGGCCTGGCCGAGGATAGCGTCGCCGAGGAACTCCAGCCGCTCGTTGTGCGGAATCTGGCCGTGTTCGTACGCGTAGGAGCGGTGCGTCAGGGCGAGCGTGAGCAGGTCCGGGTCGACCGTTACGCCCAGCTTCGCCGTGAGCGCTTCGACGTCGACAGGCTCGGGGTCCACCGTCATTCGACGACGGTCAGATGTCGGCGACCTTGCGGCCCTTGTACTCGAGGAACAGCTCGGTACCCTGCGAGTCGGTCACCGGGGACGCGTGATGCGGCCGGACGTAGACGACCTTGCCGTTCTCGACCTTCTTCGCGAGGGTGGGGGCGTCGGCCTTCCACTGCGCGCGCCGCGAACGCGTGTTGGATCGCGACATCTTGCGCTTGGGGGGGTTACCTGCCATCGTCGTGTCTTCCTCTCGGGTCTGTCTGACGTCTCACTCGGACGCGGGATGCTCGGTCTCGGATGCCAGTCGGGCCAGCGCCGCCCACCGGGGATCCACCGGCGCCGCGGCCGGTCCGACGGCCCCGTCCGCACGTCGCTCGCCCGTGACGGGGTCCAGTCCCGGGCAATCCGGCCGGCACACCGGCTGGAACGGAAGCGACACGACGATGGCGTCGCGCACAGGGATCTCCAGGTCGACGCGGTCGTCGTGGACCTCGACATCCCCTTCTGCGGTGCCAGGATACGCGAAAAGCTCCTGGAACTCGACTTCCACCGGCTCGGCGACCGGCTCGAGACACCGCCCGCATTCGCCCTCGTACCGAGAGGAGGCGGACCCGGTCGCGAGGATGCCCTCGTGGATCGCCTCCAGGCGGACGTCGACGACGACGGTCTCTCCCGCGGGAACGGCGACGAGACCCTCTCCCCAGCGCGCGTCGATCTCAACGGGGAACGACCAGGTGCGAGTGCGACCGGGGTGGTGCACGAGGTCGCGGACACCGACGCTGAACGGTCCGGGTCGGGATGGTCTCACCCCGGGATTCTAGCCGTGACCACGCCACCCGGGCCGGATCAGGACCCGTCCCCGCCCGTGTCCAGGAACCGCGCCACCGCCGCCGGGACGTATGGGGTGACGTCCCCGCCGAGCGAGGCCACCTGCCGCACGAGGGAACTGGAGACCAACGCGTGCGCGGGGTCGGGCAGCAGGAACACGGTCTCCACGCCCGCGAGGTCGCGGTTGACGATCGCCATCGGTGTCTCATAGGTCACGTCCACCTGGGAGCGGATCCCCTTCACCAGCACGCTCGCGCCTACATCGGTCGCGTAGTCCACGAGCAGACCGACGCTCCAGGACGCGATCACCACGTGGTCGGCGGGGATGCCGCTCTCGGTGATGGACTGCTCCAGCAGCGTCACGCGCTGGGCGATGGGGAGCATCGCCGCCTTGCCAGGGTTGTGGACCACCACCACGTGGAGCTCGTCGTACAGTCGGGCGGCGCGGCGGATGACGTCGATGTGACCGAGAGTGGGCGGGTCGAACGACCCCGGGGCGACCGCGATCCGCTTGCTCACCCGTCCACCCTACCCAGGGCCGCCCGCGCGGACGACGGCCGATCACGACTTGGACAGCGCGGCCCGTTCGGAGCTGTCCAGCCGGCGGTCGATCGCGGCGGTCAGTGCCGCGCGGGCTGCCGGGTCGGCGTCCGCGCCGAGCGCGTCGGCGGCCTCGGCGCGCGCCCGCGCGATCAGGTCGGCATCCTGCACGACGCGCAGCAGGCGCAGCGACGAGCGCGCACCCGACTGGAGGGGTCCGAGCACATCGCCTTCACCGCGCAGCTCGAGATCGATCTCGGCAAGCGCGAATCCGTCGCCTGTGGCCGCAACAGCCTCCACCCGAGCGCGCGCGGGTGTTCCCGGCGGGGCCTGGGTCACGAGCAGGCACACGCCCGGGACGGATCCGCGCCCGATCCGGCCTCGGAGCTGGTGCAGCTGCGACACGCCGAACCTGTCGGCGTCCAGCACGATCATGGCGGAGGCGTTCGGGACGTCCACCCCGACCTCCACCACGGTGGTCGCGACCAGCACATCGACGCCGCCGGACGCGAACGCGCGCATGACGGCGTCCTTGTCGTCCGAGCCCATCCGGCCGTGGACGGTGCGGATCGTCCGATCGCGGAATCTCGGATGCTCCGCCAGCATCCGTGCCACCTGCTCGACGCCCCAGCGCGGCCCGGCGGGGCTCGCCTCGCCGCCGAGCGCGGCCGGGTCGTCGCCGACGGACGCGGCCGGGTCGGCGTCGATGGCGGGGCACACGACGAACACCTGCTGTCCGGACTCCGCCTCCTCCGCGGCGCGTTCCCAGACGCGCGCGAACCACGCGGGTCGTTCGGCCACCGGAGCGACGAATGTCTCGACGGCGGCGCGACCGGCCGGCAGAGTCCTGATGGTGGACACGTCGAGGTCGCCGAAGACCGTCATCGCGACGGTGCGGGGGATCGGCGTCGCGGTCAGGACGAGCGCGTGGGGCGCGGTGCCCTTCGCGCGGAGCGTCTCCCGCTGCTCGACCCCGAATCGGTGCTGCTCGTCGACCACCACGAGACCGAGGTCTGCGAAGACGGTCGACTCGCTCAGCAGCGCATGCGTGCCGACGACGATCCGCGCCTGGCCGGATGCGGCGCGCAGTGCCGCCCGGCGGCGCTCGGCGGCGCCCATCTGCCCGGTCAGCAATGTCGGCATCAGTTCCGCGGACAGCTGCGGACCGAGCATGGCGGTCAGCGAGCGCAGATGCTGCGAGGCCAGGACCTCTGTCGGGGCGATCAGAGCGCTCTGCCCGCCGGTCTCGGCGATCTGCAGCATCGCGCGCAGGGCCACCAGCGTCTTTCCGGAGCCGACCTCGCCCTGGACCAGTCGGTTCATCGGTGTCGGCTGCGCCAGCTCCTGCGAGATCACGGCGCCCACCGCCTCCTGGTCCGCGGTCAGTGAGAATCCGAGCGCCGCGTCGAACCGCTCCAGGAGCGCGCCCGCCGGCCGCGCGGTCGCAGTCAGCGCCCGCACCTGATCCCGCTGCTGCAGAAGCGCCGCCTGCAACACGAACGCCTCCTGCCATCGCAGCGTCCGCAGCGCCGGGCCGATGTCCTCCGGGGTGCGCGCGCGGTGGATTCCCTCGTATGCCTCCCGGAGCGGGATCAGGTCGTTGCGGGATCGCACCGCCGCCGGGATGGGATCGGGGACCGCTCCCAGCACGTCGAGGGTCTGGGAGATCATCGCCGCGATCCGCCAGCTGGGCAGGGTCGAGCTCGCCGGGTAGAGCGGGATCGGGGTCGTGGCGTACGACCGCGCGTTCTCCTCCACGTCGGCGGGGTCGTCGAACAGCTCGTAGTCGGGGTGCGCGAGCTGGGCATGCCGCTGGTACTCCCCCACCTTGCCCGAGAAGATCCCTCGCCTGCCGGGACGCAGCTGGGAGGCGCGCCAGCCCTGGTTGAAGAAGGTGAGAGCCAGGCGCCCCCGCCCGTCGGTGATGGTCACCTCCAGCACGGATCCGCGCCGCTGCTGCATCCGCCGTTCATGCACCGTCTCGATCTGCGCGACGATCGTGACCTGCTCGCCCACCACGAGCGAGTCGATCGGCGTCAGGTCGCCGCGCAGCGCGTGCCGCCGCGGGTAGTGCGCCAGCAGCTCCGCCACGGTGCGGACGCCGAAGGCGCGCTGCACGGCAGCGGCCGCTTTCCCGCCGATCACCCCGTCGAGCCGAGTGTCCAGGCCCACGGTCATGCGACGATCCTATGCGGGCCGGTGGGCGGCACCCGGGCCCCGTTAGAGTGACCGCATGCCCCGGATCATCGCCGGTTCGGCGGGCGGGATCCGGTTGCAGGTGCCCGCGCGCGGGACCCGCCCGACAAGCGACCGGGTCCGCGAATCCATGTTCGCGATGCTCGACAGCGCTGGCAGCATCCTCTCCGCTCGCGTGCTCGACCTGTACGCGGGCTCCGGGGCACTGGGACTAGAGGCGCTCAGTCGCGGTGCGGCGAGCGCCGACCTGGTGGAGCGGGATGCGGGAGCGGTGGCGATCGCCCGGGCGAACGCAGCGCGGGTGCGATCCGCCGGAACGCCCCCGGCCCGGGTGCACCGGGCCGCCGCCGATTCGTTCCTCGCGACGGATACCGGATGCTACGACCTCGTCTTCGCGGACCCGCCGTACCGGCAGCCGGACGCCGAGCTCACGCGGACGCTCGCCGCCCTGCGAGGGCGCCTGTCGCACCACGCGGCGGTGATCGTGGAGCGGGATGCCCGCAGCCCGGAACCGGACTGGGACGGCGCGGGGCTGGCACCGGTCCGCCGCCGCCGCTACGGCGACACCGCCGTGTGGTGGGCCGAACCGTCCGCGTCGGAACCGGACCGATAGGGATCCCATGCGGCTCCGGCGTGCGGGACGCCGTCGACGGTGAGCGGCGACGGCCCGCGCGGGCGCACCCTGCCGAGCACGCGGAATCCGGCGGGAAGCTCGCCGCCCGGGAAGGTCGCCAGGAGCGCGTGGTCCTCGCCGCCGGACAGCGCGAGCCCGGCGTCCGGGCCGAGAGCGGCGGCATCCAGGTCGATGGTCACGCGGGAGGCCTCGGCGATGCGGATGGCGTCGCCGGCCAACCCGTCGGACACGTCGATCATCGCCGTCGCGCCGCCCGCGGCCGCCGCCGGTCCCGCCGCCAGCGGCGGCCGGGGGCGCAGTTGGGCCGCCACAGCCCGCCGCTCGTCCTCGTTCAGGATCGCCGGATCGACCGCGGCGGGTTCGCCCGAGCCGGTGCGGAACCGTTCGCGGAGGATCGACAGCCCGCGCGCCGCCAGGCCCATCTCCCCCGCCAGAGCGACCACGTCGCCGGCGCGCGCGCCCGACCGGAGCACGGGGAGTCCCGGCAGCCGCCCGAACGCCGTGACGGTGACGGCGAGCGTGTCCGACGCCGACAGGTCGCCGCCGGCCACGACGCACCCGGGGGCGAGGTCGTCCAGAGCCATGCGGATGCCGGCGGCCAGATCGTCGACGAACGCCACCGACGTCGCCGGGGGCAGTGCCAGGGCGAGCAGCAGCGCCTGCGGATGGGCTCCCATCGCAGCGACGTCGGCGAGGTTGACCGCGACGGACTTCCACCCCAGGTCCGCGCCGGACGACCACGGTCGACGGAAGTCCGGCCCCTCGACGAGTGCATCGACGGTCGCGACGAGGGCTCCGGACTCCGTCAGCAGCGCCGCGTCATCCCCCGGTCCGCGGGGCGGCGGGGGCGCGGACAAGCGGTCCAGGATGCGGCGCAGCAGTGCCCGCTCGCCGACCTGTGCCACGGTCGCGGAGTCGCCGTCCTCCCGCATCCCCCCACGCTATCCCGGGGTGGCGACGGGCTAGCCTGGGGGCGTGTCGACTCTCCGCCGGCTCGTACCCGTTCTCGCACTCGCCGCGACCGCTCTGGCCGGGTGCTCCGCCACCGTCTCGCTTCCGGCCGCCCCGCACGCGCAGGACCCGCGCTGCGCGGAGGTGACCGCGTTCGTGCCGGGCGAGGTGGACGGTCAGCCGCGGCGGTGGACGGATGCGCAGGCGACCGCGGCGTGGGGCGACCCCACGGCGGTGATCCTCGCCTGCGGGGTCACGCCGCCCGGTCCCAGCACACTCCCGTGCCAGACGGTCGCGGGGGTGGACTGGCTGATCGACGACGCCGACGCGCCCCGCTACCGGGTGACCTCCTTCGGGCGGGACCCGGCGGTGCAGGTGTATCTGGACACGGCGCGCGTCTCCAGCGCCCAGGTGCTGCAGACGCTCTCGCCCCTGGTCGCCAAGCTCCCCCAGGACGGGTCGTGCACCCCCCGCCCGGGTGCGAGCTGATCAGCCGCGGCGGATGCCGGACTCGACCAGGTCGGTGATGAGGTCGGCGTAGCTCGTCCCCGAGGCGATCCAGCACGCCGGGAACATGGAGATCGGCGTGAATCCGGGCATCGTGTTCAGTTCGTTGACGTAGAACCGGCCGTCCTCCAGGAAGAAGTCCACGCGGGCCAGGCCCTCCCCGCCGAGTGCCAGGAACGCGTCCGCGGCGATCCGGCGCATGCGGGCACCTTCGGAGTCGGACACGGTCGCAGGGCAGATCAGCTCCACTCCGGGCGCGTCGAGGTACTTCGCCGCGAAGTCGTAGAACTCCCGCCCCCGCACCACGATCTCGCCGGGCGCGCTCACTCGCGGCGGGCCGCCGTCGACTCCGGCCAGCACCCCGCACTCCAGTTCGCGGCCGCGGACGGCGCGTTCCACCAGCGCGACCGAGTCGTGCTCGAAGGCGGTCCGCAGCGCCGCATCGAGTTCTGCGGCATCCGACGCCTTCGACACGCCCACGCTCGACCCGGCGCGGGAGGGCTTCACGAACACGGGGTACCCCAGTTCCGCGGCCCGCGCATGCAGGTTCTGCGCGTCCCCCGCCTGATCGGAGGGCGTTACGCGCACCCAGGGCACCACGGGAACGCCCGCCGCCGCGAGGATGCTCTTCGCGGCATGCTTGTCCATCCCCAGCGCCGACATCAGCACCCCGGCACCGACGTACGGCAGGCCGAGCAGTTCGAGCATGCCTTGGACGGTGCCGTCCTCCCCGTAACGGCCGTGCAGGATGGGGAACACGACGTCGACCTGTCCCAGCGACCGCTCCCTCCCGGCCTCCCGCACGCGCAGTTCGCGGGATGTGGCGGACTCCGGCCACACGATCCGCGTCCCGTTGTCGACGACCTCGGGCAGCCGTTCGGGGTTCAGCGCGAACTTCACCGGATCGTCGTCCTCCAGCACGAACGCGCCGTCCCGGGTGATGCCGATCGGGATCACCCGATAGCGGTCACGATCGATCGCCCCCAGTACCCCGCCCGCCGTAGCGGAACTGATCGAATGCTCGCTGGAGCGACCGCCAAAGAGCAGAGCCACCACCGGCCTGTCCATTCTGGCTCCTCTCGCTCGTGGGGGTCTCGTCGTCCGCCGTCAGGTGGGGGGCGATGTCGCGCGGATCCATCGTGCCGTCCAGCACCATTCTCACCTGCTCGACGATCGGCATGTCCACGCCCGCGCGGCGTGCCAGCGCGAGGATCGGCGTCACCGATGCCAGACCCTCGGCGGTCTGGTTCATCTGCGCGACCACGTCCTCGAGACGGTATCCCTGACCCAGCAGCCGGCCCGCGGTGTTGTTGCGACTCAGCGGCGACTGGCAGGTGGCGATCAGGTCGCCCAGGCCCGCCAGGCCCTGGAGCGTCTCGGGCTCCGCACCCTGGGACACCGCGAAGTCCGTCATCTCCACCAGGCCCCGGGTGATGATCGCGGCCTTCGTGTTCTCGCCGTATCCGACGCCGTCGACGATGCCGATCGCGACGGCGATGAGGTTCTTCAGCACGCCCCCGAACTCGGTTCCGATCACGTCGGTGCTGACGAAGGTCCGGAAGTAGCGGTTGCGGGCGCGCCGCGCCACCGCCTCCGCGGTGGCGATGCTGACGGAGGAGACGACGGCGGCCGTGGGCTGCTCCTGGGCGATCTCCCACGCCAGGTTGGGGCCCGAGGCGACGGCGATGCGCTCTGGGTCGCAGGCGAGCTCCTGCTGGATGACCTCGCTCATCCGCATGCCGCTGCGGCGTTCCACTCCCTTCATGAGCGACACCACGGGGGCGTCGCCCCCGGCGACCAGGGGCCGCAGTGCGGTGAGGTTCTTGCGCAGAGCCTGGCTCGGCACCGCGAGGTAGATCTGGACGGCGCCCTGGACCGCGTCGGCCATGCGGTCGGTCGCGGTGAGGGTGCGCGGCAGGTTCACGCCGGGCAGGTAGGTGGTGTTGCGCTTGCCCGTGCGGATCTCGCGGGCCACTTCGGGACGGCGGGCCCACATCGTCACCTCGGCACCGCCGTCGGCGAGGACCTTGCCGAAGGTGGTTCCCCAGCTCCCCGCACCGAGCACGGCGACCCTCGGGGAGTCAGCCTTCCGACTCAAGGCGCCCCGTCTCCCTCTGCCCGTGCTCCGCAGGATTCCACCGCGTCTGCGGCGGAGTCTCGTCGCGCAGCCCCGCGACCAGATCGGTGATCTCCCCCATCAGGCGGTCGGTGAGCTCCACCGCCGAGACGTGCGGATGGTCGGGATGGGCGGGGGGCACATCCATCGGGGGGCCGAACACGAGTCGCACGGGGCGGCGCGGCGGCCACAGCTTGAACCGGCCGTAGCGGGGCAGGAACTGCTCGGATCCCCAGTGCGCCATCGGCACGAGCGGCATGCCGCCGGCCAGGGCGAGGCGCGCGGCACCGGTCTTGCCCCGCATCGGCCACAGCTCCGGATCGCGGGTGAGGGTCCCCTCGGGGTACACGATCACCCCGGCGCCGGTGGACGTGAGGGCATCCACGGTGCTGAGAGAGCCGGCCGAGGCGCGGGTGGGTCCGCCGCCGCGCCCCACCGGGATCATGCCCGCCCAGCGCAGCACGGGTCCGACGACGGGCACGCGCAGCAGACTGTCCTTCAGCATGAACCGGGGGGCGCGCCCGAGCCGCCACACCGCGACCGCCACGATCAGCGGATCGATCTTCGTGTAGTGGTTGGGCGCCAGTACGAACGGCCCGGTCTCGGGCAGGTTCTCGGCGCCCTCGATCCGGATCTTCGCGAAGTACCCGACGAACGGCACGACCACCGGAGCCATGATCCAGAACGCGCTGGGGCGGCGCCTCTCGCGCCGGTCCCGGCGCGGCGCAGGAGCAGCCGTCATCCGGCGACGCTGTCGAAGTCGGCGCCCACCGCGGTGAGCTTGTCGAGGAAGTCCGCGTACCCGCGACGGATGATGCCGACGTTGCGCACCACGGACTCGCCCTCCGCCGTCAGCGCTGCGATGACGTGACTGTATCCGCCGCGCAGATCCGGCACGGTGATGTCGGCGCCGTGCAGCGGCGTCGGTCCGCTCACGACCGCCGCCTGCTCCAGGGAGCGGCGCGGCACCCGGCGGGGGCCCTCTTGAAGCCCGTGCGGGTGCACCGCGATGTCGGCGCCCATCTGGCGCAGCGCCTCGGTGAAGCCGAATCGGTTCTCGTACACGGTCTCGTGCACCACCGATCGGCCGTGAGCCTGGGTGAGGGCCACCACCAGCGGCTGCTGCCAGTCGGTCATGAAACCGGGGTGCACGTCGGTCTCCACGGTCACGGCGCGCAGGTCTCCTCCACGCCGGAACGCGATGCCGTCCTCGGCGACGTCGAAGTCCCCGCCGACCTTGCGGACGACGTTGAGGAAGGTGAGCATCTCCTGCTGGCGGGCGCCGCGCACGAAGATCTCGCCGCCGGTGGCCAGCGCCGCGCACGCCCAGCTGACCGCCTCGTTGCGGTCGAAGATCGCCCGGTGGTCGTAACCGGTCAGTTCGGGGACGCCCTCGATGAGGATCACGCGGTTCGGCTCGTAGGAGATGATCGCACCCATCTTCTGCAGCACCGCGATCAGGTCCATGATCTCCGGCTCGATGGCTGCGTTGCGCAGTTCCGTGACCCCTTCGGCGCGCACCGCGGTCAGCAGTACCTGCTCCGTGGCGCCCACGCTGGGGTAGGGCAGGTGGATCGACGCGCCGTGGAGTCCGCGGGGCGCCGAGAGCCGGATGCCGCCGGGGAGCTTGTCGACCGTCGCCCCGAACCGCCGCAGCGCGTCCAGGTGGAAGTCGATGGGGCGGTCGCCGATCCGGCATCCGCCCAGGTCGGGGATGAACGCCTGGCCGAGCCGGTGCAGCAACGGACCGCAGAACAGGATGGGGATGCGGCTGGCGCCGGCGTGCGCGTCGATCTCCTCCATGTGGGCCGATTCGACGTCGTGCGGGTCGAGCATGAGCGAGCCGGGCTCGGTGCCCGGCGTCACCCGCACCCCGTGGACTTCCAGCAGGGAGCGCACCACGGCGACGTCGCCGATCTCCGGCACGTCCCGCAGCACGCTCGGCCCGGAGCCGAGGAGGGCCGCGACCATCGCCTTGGTGACGAAGTTCTTCGCGCCCTTGACCTCGATGGTGCCGCTCAGGGGATGGCCGCCGCGGATCGCGAGCACCTCCTCGGCCGCCGGCCGGCCGCCGGTCGGTGGTGCGGTGTGGCCGAGAAGTGTCATTGATGCCTCACTGTGCGGGAAGCTGCGGCACCGGTAGCGTCCGCGGCTTCCACGGTTCACGTCGCGCCTCGTAGGCGGCGATCCGGTCCTCGTCGCGGAGGGTGAGCCCGATGTCGTCGAGACCCTCCAGCAGCCGCCACCTAGTGTAATCGTCGACCTCGAACGGCACGGTCAGGTCGCCGAGCACGGCCCGGCGCATCACCAGGTCCACCGTCATGCTCACCCCGGGGGCCGCCTCGGCGGCATCCCACAGGGCGTGCGCGTCCGCGTCGGAGATCACCCCCGCCACCAAGCCCTGCTTACCCGCGTTGCCCCGGAAGATGTCCGCGAATCGGGGGCTGAGCACCACCCGGAACCCGTAGTCGCGCAGGGCCCAGACGGCGTGCTCGCGGCTGGAGCCGGTGCCGAAGTCGGGCCCGGCCACCAGGATGGAGGCGTCCCGGAACCCGGGGCGATTCAGCACGAAGTCGGGGTCGGCGCGCCATGCCGCGAACAGCGCGTCCTCGAAGCCGGTCTTGGTCACCCGCTTGAGGTACACGGCGGGGATGATCTGATCGGTGTCCACAGCTGAGCGCCGCAGCGGCGCGACGATCCCGGTGTGGGAGGTGAATGCGTCCATCTCAGACACCCGCCTCGACGCCGAGGGGCGCCAGATCGGCGGGGCTGGACAACCTCCCGCGCACTGCGGTCGCCGCGGCCACCAGAGGAGACACCAGGTGGGTGCGGCCCCCGGCGCCCTGGCGTCCCTCGAAGTTGCGGTTCGAGGTGGACGCGCAGCGCTCCCCCGGGGCGAGCTGGTCGGGGTTCATGCCCAGGCACATCGAGCACCCCGCGAATCGCCATTCGGCCCCGAAATCCGTGAACACCCGGTCCAGACCCTCCGCTTCGGCCTGGAGCCGCACGCGCGCCGATCCCGGCACGACCATCACCCGGACCCCGGGCGCCTTCGTGCGGCCGGCGACGACGGACGCGAACGCCCGGAGGTCCTCGATGCGGCTGTTCGTGCACGAGCCCATGAATACGGCGTCGACGGCGACATCCTTCATCGCCGTGCCCGGCCGCAGGTCCATGTACCGCAGGGCGCGTTCGGCCGCCGAGCGCTGGTCGGGGTCGGCGAAGTCTTCCGGCGCCGGCACCGTTCCGGCCAGGGACACCCCCTGCCCCGGGTTCGTGCCCCACGTCACGAACGGTTCGAGTTCGGCGGCATCCAGGCGCACCTCGGCGTCGAACACCGCGTCCTCGTCGGTGGCGAGAGTGCGCCAGTACGCGACCGCGTCGTCCCAGTCCGCCCCGGCCGGCGCGTGCGGCCGGCCTCGGAGGTACGCGAAGGTGGTCTCGTCGGGTGCGATCATGCCGGCGCGAGCGCCCGCCTCGATCGACATGTTGCAGATCGTCATGCGGGCCTCCATCGACAGGGCGCGGATCGCGCCGCCCCGGTATTCGATGACGTAGCCCTGGCCGCCGTTGGTGCCGATCCGCGCGATGACCGCCAGGATGATGTCCTTGGCGGTGACCCCCGGGCGCAGGTCCCCCTCGACGGTCACCGCCATCGTCCGGAACGGCCGCAGGGGCAGCGTTTGGGTGGCCAGCACATGCTCGACCTCGCTCGTGCCGATCCCGAACGCCATCGCCCCGAACGCGCCGTGCGTGGAGGTGTGGGAGTCTCCGCACACGACCGTGATCCCGGGCATCGTCAGGCCCAGTTGAGGTCCGAC
The DNA here is from genome assembly GCA_963701365.1 of uncultured Actinomycetota bacterium. Lineage (GTDB taxonomy): Bacteria > Actinomycetota > Actinomycetes > Actinomycetales > Microbacteriaceae > Microbacterium. The sequence goes on from CAVOZX010000025.1 coordinate 39,297, forward strand.
GACATGGACGATGCCCTGCTCGCGATCGCCGAGCCGGTGCAGCCGGACGCCGAACTCGGCGGCGTTGCGCCGCAGGGTCTCGATCTGGGTGCGACTGACGGGGTCCGCGATCGGCTTGTCGATATCGAGGGTCGGCGTGTTGTGGTCCTCGGTCGCGATCGTCAGATCCGGCCGGCGCACGGGACGACCCTCCGCCCGCAGGCTATCGAACGCCTGCGGACTGGTGACCTCGTGCACGAGGTGCAGGTCGATGTAGATCAGGTCGGGCGCACCGTCCTCCCCTTTGACCACGACGTGGTCGTCCCAGACCTTCTGGGCGAGGGTGCGGGGGGCTGCGGCGGGGGCGGTGCTCATCTGCGTTCTCCTGGCGTCGTCGGATCAAGCCCGTGACGAACTCCGCGGCGAGTCAGGCTTGGGACGAAGCCTCGCCGCGGCGACCGAGGAGGAGCGAGGGTGACCGCACCCGGTCAGGGTACCACCGCGGCCGCTTGCGGCGGCCCGCGCTGCATGACGCGGTGTTGCGTCACGGCGGTGGCGACACCGGGTCCGTGGGATGCTGGGGGGTCCGGGAGACGGGGAGTCGACATGTCGGGCAGCACGGACGCGCCGCCGGGCGGCGGATTCACCACCCGGCAGCTGCACGCCGGAGGCGAGGTCGCCGCGGCCGCGCCGCGGGCGCTGCCGATCCATCTGACCGCCGGGTTCCGCTTCGAGGACTGGGACGAGGCAGCATCCCACTTCCAGGACGGAACGGGCTTCGGCTACACCCGGACCGGGAATCCCACCACCGACGTCGTCGAGCGACGCATCGCGAACCTGGAGTCGGGGTCCGGGGCGGTGCTGTTCGCGTCGGGCCAGGCGGCGACGGCCGCGGCGCTGCTGACTGTCGCAGGCGCGGGCGACCACGTCGTGGTCGCCGCGCACATCTACGAGGGCACGCGCGGTCTGCTGCAGGAGAGCCTGGCGCGTCTGGGGATCCGGTGCGACGTCGTCGACGACGTGCACGACCTCGCCGCGTGGGATGCCGCGCGCCGGCCGGAGACGACCGCGTTCCTCGCCGAATCCGTGGCCAACGCGCGCAACGACGTGCTCGACATCGCCGCGGTCTCCGCGCTCGGGCGCCGCCACGGCATCCCGCTGATCGTGGACAACACCCTGCCCACCCCGTACCTGCTGCGTCCGCTGGAGCACGGCGCGGCGATGGTGGTGCATTCGGCGAGCAAGGCGCTGTCGGGGCACGGCTCGGTGATCGGCGGAGTGGTGGTGGACGACGGCCGGTTCGACGCGGCGGGCGCGGGCGGGCGCTACCCGCACCTGACCGGCGCCGCACCCGGCGCGGCATCCTTCGCCGACCGGTACGGGTCCCGGGCGCGGGAGGGGTACTTGCGCGAGGTGGTGGGCGCGCGTCTGGGGGCGACGATCTCGCCGTTCACGGCGTTCCTTCTCGCGCAGGGCATGGAGACGCTCAGTCTGCGGGTGCGCCGTCAGACCGACACCGCGCTGGCACTGGCCCGGTGGCTCGAGGACCGGCCCGAGGTGGTCGGCGTCGACTATGCGGGGCTGCCCACGCACCCCGACCACGCACTCGCCGCCCGGTACCTCCCGGACGGGGTGGGCTCGGTGTTCACCATTACCCTGGCCGGAGGTCTGCCGGCCGCGCAGCGGTTCGTCGAGTCGGTGCGCGTGTTCACACACATGACGCACATCGGCGACGTTCGCTCGCTCGTGCTCCACCCCGCCTCCACCAGCCACGCCTCGCGCTCGCCCGCCGACCGGGAGCGGCTGGGCGTGCACCCGGGGACGGTGCGCCTGTCGGTGGGTATCGAGGATCCGGCGGATCTGATCGCGGATCTGGAGCGCGCGCTGACGGCGTGACCGCGCCGGCACCGTCGGTCTGCGGTCAGGACGGGCTGTTCTGGCGTCGCGCGGCGATGAGGCTCGCCCCGGCGGCGACGACCATGGACAGGACGATCACGGCCAGCGACATCCCGGTCGAGATCTCGGGTGCCCAGCTGACGGGCTGACCCTCGTTGATGAACGGCAGTTGGTTCTGGTGCAGGGCGTGGAGGAACAGCTTCACGCCGATGAAGGCGAGGATGAATGCGATGCCGTAGTGGAGGTACTTCAGCCGGTCCAGCAGTCCGCCCAGCAGGAAGTACAGCTGGCGCAGCCCCATCAGCGCGAACAGGTTCGCGGTGAACACGATGAACGGGCTGCGCGTGATCCCGAAGATCGCCGGGATCGAGTCGATCGCGAATATCAGATCGGTGAACCCGATCGCCACGAACACGAGGATCATCGGCGTCCACACCTTGGTGCCGTTCACCACGCTGCGCAGCTTGGAGCCGTCGTACGAGTCGCTGATGTCGATGAAGCGGCGCAGGAACCGGACGATCCCGGTCTCGGTCTGCGCGTCCTGGTCGCTCTTTCCGGGGAAGGCCTGCCGCCACGCGGTCCACACCAGGAACAGCCCGAAGACGTAGAAGATCCAGCTGAAGTTCTCGATGAGCGCCGCGCCGAGCATGATGAAGATCGCGCGCAGCACCAGCGCGATGAGGATGCCGACCATCAGCACCTCCTGCTGATAGCGGCGCGGGACGGCGAACTGGGCCATCAGCAGCACGAACACGAACAGGTTGTCGATGGACAGGCTGTACTCGGTGAGCCACCCGGCGATGAACTCCCCGGCCGCATCGCCGCTGCCGGTGACCCAGAGCAGGATCAGCGCGAACACGAGCGCCAGCCCGACGTAGAACACGACCCAGAGGGTCGCCTCCCGGATGGAGGGGATATGGGGGCGGCGCAGGATGAGGAGCAGATCCGCCACCAGGATGACGGTGAGCACGATGAGGGCTCCGACCTCGAACCAGACGGGGATCTCGAAGCTCATCGCGGCCTTTCGATGCGAGGGGATGGTGTACGGCCGAGAGTCTCTCCCCGCGGATGCCGCGGCCCGGCCCGGACCCCGCCGACGGGATCGTGATGACGGGCCGGGACAGGTGGGATACTCCCTCTCGCGGGGGCAAGTCTAGCGGTGCGGCCGGACGCAGGCCCGACCATCCCCACCCCCGATCGGGTGAGACGATCGCCGTCCCGTCGACACCAGAACAGTGACGGGGCATCCCGCCCCCGCGGAGGGACCATGATCGACACGTCCGCCGAGGATGCGGCGCTGATCGCGCAGGCTGCGGCGGGCGACGCATCCGCTTTCCGGGTGCTGTACCGCCGGCACGTCGCCGCCGTCTACCGGGTGGCGTTCGCCGTGCTGCGCCGCCGTGAGGATGCGGAGGACGTCACGCAGGAGACGTTCCTGACGGCGTGGCGGAAGATGGCGGGACTGGAGCTGGCGGGGACGTCCCTGCTGCCGTGGCTGGCCACGATCTGCCGCAACCACAGCGCGAACCGGCTGCGGGCGCTCCGGCGCGATGACGTCACCGCTGTGGCGACCGGGATCACTACGGACGGAGCGTCCGCCGCGGCGGCGGGCTCCGGGCAGGTGGAGGCCGTCGTGATCGCCGCGGATCTGGCGGCACGGATCGCCGACACGGTGGGCCGGCTGAGCGAACTGGACCGGGAGATCTTCGTGCTGTGCGTGGCCGAGGGCTTCGCGTACTCGGATGCGGCGGCGCGGCTGGGGGTCGAGCACGGCACGGTCAGGAACCGGCTCTCGCGGATCCGCGGCCGGCTCCGCGAGACGGTGGAGGAGGCGAACGGATGACGCAGGAGGATTCCGACCGGGACGTGCTCGAGGGCCCGACGGCCGAGCAGGTGGCGCGGATGGAGGATCGGGTGTTCGCGGAACTCGACGCGGGGGCGGCGGCAAGGCGTCCGCGCCGACCGGCGTGGCTCACCGTGGCCGCGGGCGTCGCCCTGGTCGCGGTGACCGCGGTCGCCTCCCCGCTCATCGTCGGCGTGCTCCGAGGAGACGTCGGCGGGCCGGGAACCGCGACCTCCGGCCTGGTCGAATCCGCCCCCGCGCCGGTGGCGCCGATGGGGGTTCCGGACGGGGCCGATGCCGCTGCCGCACCCCCCGCGGAGGCGATGGGGCCGGTCGGAGACGCGATCGCGGCGGATCGGGAGGTGATCGCGACCGCAGCGATGGATGTGCGCGTGGAGACGGTCGCGGACGCGGCCGCCTCTGTCCGCCGGATCGCCGAGGATGCCGGCGGGTACGTCGAGCAGTTGTCGGTGGGGGGATATCCCGGCTCCGCCGGCGTGGCGATGACGGACGCTCCCGCGATGGCGGATGCCGCGACCGGCTGGATCCAGGTGCGGGTGCCTGCCGCCGACCTCACCGCGGTCATGACGCAGGTCGGCGCGGAAGGTGACGTGCTCACGTCGTCGGTGTCGACCAGCGACGTCACAACAGTCGCGGTGGATCTGCGGGCGCGGATCGCCGCGGCCCAGGCATCGGTGGACCGGCTCACGGCGCTGATGGCGCAGTCGGCGACAGTTGCGGATCTGCTGGCGGCGGAGAGCGCACTGGCCGAGCGGCAGGGGACGCTGGAGTCGCTGCAGCAGCAGCTGGCGGTGCTGGAGGATCAGGTGGCGATGTCCTCACTCACGGTCACGGTGACGGAGACGCCGCAGGCGACGGCGGATGCCGGCGGCTTCTGGGAAGGTCTGCGCGCCGGGTGGGCGGGGCTTCTGACGGCCCTCAACGCGGTGGTGGTCGCAGCCGGGTTCGTGCTCCCGTGGCTCGTTCCGGCCGCCGTGATCGCGGTGACCGTGTGGCTCGTGGTGCGCGCGCTGCGACGGCGGCGGTCCCGCTCCGCGGCGCCTGCCCCGCACCGCCGGCCTTCGAGGTAGGGTCGACGTCCCCGTGCGGTGCTACGGGGTCTTCTCGGTGACGGTGTAGTTCGCGACGAAGTCGGCGTCGCCGTCCCGGCTCGTCACGACCACCAGCACACTGTAGTTCGCGTTCTCAAGAACGGCGGAGCCGATCTCCGCGGCGCCATTACCGAGATTACCGAGACCCTCGACCGGGGTCGTGAATCCCGCACCCTCGAGTTGCGCGACGATCTCATCGATGGCGCCGGCGTTCGCCACCTTGATCGTGACGTTCCAGATGCGGCCGTCGGCACCGCCGACACTTGCGCCGTAGAGGACCTCGCCCGGGGTGAGTGGCACCTCGGCCGGGAAGCCGTCCGGCACGCTCGCGCCACCGAGATCCACGTCGCCGCCGGTCGCGCCCTCGACGACCTGCTCGATCGGGTTGCCGAAGCACCCGGCCAGCGCGGGCGCGACGGCGAGGGTGAGCGCGATCGCGACAGGGACGGTGAAGCGCGTGCGAAGGGTGTTCATCGGTTCTCCTGTGGACGCAGGGGCGCGATCGAGCTCGCGGCGCTCAGGAGCTTAGCGACGGGTCGGGCAGGATGTCGAGCGGCGAGCCCCGTGCACCGCCACCGCCCTGGTCGTCGCGGCCACGGTGCTGGTGGTCACCCAGCGGGCGTTCACCGACGGCGAGTCGGATGCGCCGCGTTCCGGTGACCCCAGCGGGATTCGAACCCGCGTTACCGCCGTGAGAGGGGGTTCGACTCCCCCGGAACTGCGTGCCGCACCCCGTTCCGCCGGGTGTTTACACGGATTCCGCGTGCGTAGAGTGCGTCGCGGAACGTCTCGTCGTCAGCGTTCGTTGCCAGAATGTTGCCGTGTTTGCGCCCCTACGGAGGCGGACAATCCTGGTGCATCCAGGCGCTTATCGAGTGTGACGAGAAGCCCGCACCTGACCCGCTCTCCTATCGTGCGGGGTCGTGCTGGAGAGCGCAAGCCGCGTCACTGCGCTCGGGCGTTGCGCCCCCCGTCCCGACCCCACGTTGGGCTGGGAGCAGGTCGCCGGGAAACGACCAGCCGAACCGGATAGGTTCAGACCGAAGCAGAGGTGACACGATGTCCGAATCTGAACGCCACGAGACGATCGAGCAGTTGCACACGTGGTTCGACCCGCAGCATGTCGATGACGTGGCGCTCTACGACATCACCGCGCAAGCCCCCTCGCCCGGCGCTCTCATCATCGAGCGCCGCCGCGGTGCGGTGAGCGACGACAACCGCCGGCGTTGGGATGCCGCACTGCGCCGGGTCGATGCCGAGAAGCACTTCCTGAACGTTGACGACCGCAAGCAGCTCATAGCTCAGCAGCACGCTTGGCTCCAGCAAGCCCGCGACCTCCGCCGCGAGTCTCACGGCCGCGCCCCGGCTTAGAGCGACAGGTTCGGCCCTGACCGGCCGGGCGGGTCCGCGCGACGTCGCAGCGCGCGTTCCAGTTCCGCATCAAGCTCGCGGACCGGACGAGCCCGGCGCGGCGAAAAGAACGCTTCCTGCGAGCGAGCGTGACGGTCTCGCAGGTCGTCACGCCGCGTCGCCTCATCCAGCGGCAGCAGCGCCGGATGCAGCAGAGCCTCGACCCCCGCCTCGTCGCGGACGATCGCCACCGTGCGGGCGTGCGCAAACACATGCGGGTCGATCGCAGACCAGTCGATCACCCACCCCGCATCGCCCGCGAGCTGCGTGAAGAAGATGTGCTGGTGTCCCGCGTCAAGTATTTGGCAGGGTTTTCTCGATTTCGAAGGTGGGGGTGGTGGGGTCGGCCAGGCCGAGGTGGACGTCGGCGGGCCGGTTCCAGGCGATGGCTTCGTGAGGGCGGACGTGGTTGTAGTCGGCCCGGTAGGCGCCCTCGTGGTCGACGAGCTGGAGGGCGTCGTCGATCTGTTCCCGGAACAGCCATTCGTATTTCATCGACCCGAACCCGCGCTCCCGGGACCCGTTCTGCCCGGGCGTGCGGACCCGGGTGCGCACGTGCCTGAACTCCGGATGCGGCGGTGATGAACGCCTCGAACGTGAACGACCGGAACGGCCCCGCCGTTGTCGGTGACAATCGTGACGACGGGTTCGATCTCCCCCGTCTCCGGATCCGTGAGCGCGTCATCGATCAGCGGGTGGCCCAGGAGCTGCTCGGTCTCGTCGAGGGCTTTCTGCACGGCCTCGACGGCGTCGTGCTTGTTCGCGGTCGGGGACACGTGCGCGTCGAACTCGTACTTGGACCAGTAGTCCCGGCACGCTCCGATCCGCCACGTCCCACCCGGGTGGTCTCGTACTCGCTGAAGTCGAGCTGCCACACCTGGTTCGGGCCCGTCGGGTCCTTCGCGAACGCGGCCTTCCGGCGTTCGGCGAGACTGGCGGCGTTCCCGCTGATACTCGGCCGGCAGGATCAGGCCCTCGTCGCGCAGCAGCCGCAGCACCGTCGCTTGCGACACCCGATGCCCGTCGTGGCGGGTCATCGCCCAGACCTTCCGATGCCCCCACGCCGGATGCGTCAACGCGTGCCGGACGACGACGTCGCGGAGCCGCGACACGGGCCGGCTGCGGCCACGGACCCTTCGGGGGCCGGGCGACGCGAGCGTTGGCCTGCCAGCGGCGATACGTCCGTTCGGGCACGCCGATCAGCTCCACGAACCTCGCGGTCGGCATGCCCGCGTCGATGCGGATCACCTCGAGGTCCTCGAAGGGCCCAAACGGCCCTCCGCCGACTTCTTCCACACCCGGATCTCCACAGCCGCCTCACCCAGCGCCTGCGTCAACTCCGCGACCTCGGCCTCCAACTGCTGCTCCCGCGTCGACAAGCCCGACCTCCCAGCCGCCAGGCCCGTCTTCCCGGCCTCGAGGAAGTCAGCCTTCCACCGGCCGATCGACTGCTCACTGACCTTCTCCCGACGCGCCGCCTCAGCGACCGAGACCTCCCCGGCCAGGACGCTCAACACGATCCGCGTCTTCTTCTCCACCGGGATCACAGGCGGTCTTCCCATATCAGACTCTCCGTTCAGGACTCAACGAACAGCCCTGCCACATAGTCTGACGCGCGACAAACCAACCAAGGCCTACGTCGCCCGCCGGATCACCGAAGGCAACACGAAGTCCGAAATCATCCGCTGCCTGAAACGGCTCCTCGCCCGCGAACTCTGGGCCGCGATGCGCCCCATCCGCGAAGCCCGCCCACCCCTCCAGACCGCCGCTTGACAGATATAGGAGCATCAATGCCCTCATCGAGTCGTTCTGGTCGACCATGCAGCGCGAGCTCCTGGACCGCACCACGTGGGACTCCAGGGCGCAGCTCGCGTCGGCGATCTTCGAGTGGATCGAGGGCTTCTACAACCCCCGCCGCCGTCACACCAGCCTCGGCGACCTCAGCCCCGCCGACTACGAAGCACTTCACACCGCCGCCGACATCGCGGCATGATCAACACACAAGAACCGTCCGGGAAACCGGGTCAGGCTCCCGCCCCATCTGCGCTCGCTGACTGTTCGGCCAGTGAGGCGAGGCCGTAGAGCGCGAGCGACGCACCTGTGACGAGGGCTACGCAGGCCCACACCTCGGTGTTCGCCGAACGTCCGATGGCGGCGATGATGGCGTACCCGATCCCCCGTCCGGTGGCGAGCCACTCTGTGAGGAGAGCCCCGGCAATCGCTCCGGGAACGGCGACGCGAATGGAGGCGAAGATCGCGGGCACCGCCGCAGGGAAGCGGACAATGAGCATCTCCCGGAGGCGTCGCGCACCGTACACCTGCACGAGATCGGTCATCGCGGGCGGCGTGGAGCGCAGAGCGGAGGCGATCGTCACGAGCGCGGGGAAGAAGACGATGAGTCCGCCCATGATCGCGATGGTGAGAATGCCTCGGCCGAAGATGAGGATGATAACGGGCGCCATTGCAACGAGCGGGACGGAGCGCATGAGCATGGCGAACGGCAGGAAAGCGTGCTCGATCGCGGGCGTAATGACGAAGAAGGCCGCCAGGAGAATCGCTCCGGCAAGCCCTGCGGCGAACCCGATGCCTGCGTCCGCGAGGGTCTGCCCGAGCGCCGCCAACAGTCGGGCAGCATTCGCGGTTGCCCCTTCGTCGGTGGTGAGGAACTCCCAGACTTGTACGGGCGTCTTTCCGACGTAGGGCGACACGCCGAGCAGCGAGAGCGCGACGGGCCAGGCGACGAGCACCACCGCGACGGAGAGTGCGCCCGATCCGAGTGAGCGGACGATACGAGTTCCCACGGGCGCAGCGGCTGCGGTAGCAGACCCACCGGTGGCGTCCGCACGCCAGCCGAGCCGGTGAACGATGGCGCCGAAGGCGCTGACGAGTCCGTACCAGGCTCCGGCGAGGGCTGCGGAGACGAGCGCGAGTGCCCAGGTGCGTTCCACATCCATGCTCTGCTGCGCGCTGACGAGCGCGGGGCCGAGGCCACGATCGACGCCGCCGACGTACTCACCGAGGATCGCACCGAGGATCGCGGCGGGTGCGGCGATCTTGAGGGCGTTCACGATCGCGGGCACCGCGCTGATGAGTTGCACTCGCCACAGCAGGGTCCACTTGCTCCCGCCGTACGCGGTGACGAGGTCAATCGCCCGAGGATCGACGGAGCCGAGCCCGAGAAGTGCTCCGACGAGGGTGGTGAAGAACACGGACATCGCGGCGAGCACGATCGCGGTGCCGGAAGGCTCTCCGATGCTGGGCGCCCCGACGATGAGGTAGATGACGGGACCGATCGCGACGATAGGGATGCAGTAGGAGATCACGGCGACCTGCATCGCGATCCCGGTGAGGCGCGGAAGGAGCAAGACGATCACGGCGATAGCGAGCGCGAGCCCGACGCCGATGGAGTACCCCTGCAGCGCCTCGAGTGCGGTGACCGCGAGGTTCACGAGATAGAACGCGGTGCCGTCATCCCAGAGACGTCCGAGAATCGCGCCGGGCGTGGGCACCGTGCCGAGAGGTTTGAGCACGGTGGCAGCGGCCAGCCACCAGACCGCGATGAGGCCGATGACGGCGAGCAGGCCGACGGTGCGGGGACTGAATCGTGAGGCCGTTCGGCGCGAGGCAGCGGCGGAGGCTGTCATGAGTCGGCACCCGCACGGGCGTCGAACAGCAACTCGGACGCGTGGTCGACGTAAGCGTGGAATTCGGGGCTGCGCATGATCTCCGGGGTTCGGGGCCGCGGGAGGTTGACGGTGATGATCTCCTTGATGCAGCCGGGTCTGGGCGACATGACGGCGACGCGGTCGGAGAGAAAGATCGCCTCGCTGATCCCGTGGGTGACGAGCAGCGTGGTCGCGGGCTTCTCGGTCCAGATGCGTTGGAGTTCGAGGTTGAGTCGTTGCCTGGTCATGTCGTCCAACGCACCGAACGGCTCATCGAGGAGCAGCACAGTCGGCTGCATGACCAGGGCGCGGGCGATCGAGACGCGCTGGCGCATTCCTCCGGAGAGCTGCGCGGGCTTGGCCTTCTCGAAGCCCTTGAGCCCGACGAGTTCGATCAATTCATCGACGACGCCGCCGCGGGTGTCGAGGCCCGCGATCTGCAGGGGCAGGCGGATGTTGGCAGCGACCGTGCGCCACGGGAGCAGCGCGGAGTCCTGGAACGCGATGCCGAGTTCGTGACGCGCGCGGATGCGCTCAGGGGTCTTGTCGTGGACATGGATGGTCCCTGTGGTGGGTTCATCGAGCCCGGCCAGGATGCGGAGGATGGTCGACTTGCCGCAACCGCTCGGGCCGAGAAGCGCGAGGAACCCGCCGAGGTCGGTCTGGAGCGAGACGTCCTGGAGCGCCTGTGTGCCGTTGGGGAACGTCTTGCCGAGGTGGTCGATGCGGAGGCCCGCCGGGGCTGTGGCCCCGGCGGACTCCGTTGCGATGTGCTCGGTCACGGTGTGACGGCCAGATCGGGGTCCTCCGCATAGATCTCTCGGAGGAGCGACATGTCGAACAGGTCTGCGGCGTCGATGTCGATGCCGGCGAGCGCGAGCGCGGCGATGTTCTCCTCGATCTGCGCGTCGCTGAGCAGGAACAGGCCCGTCTGGCTCGCCTGGTCGGTCAGGATGTTCGCGATCTGCGCGTCGGCCTGGGCAAGTTCCTTCGCCTCCACGAGGCCGAGGTCAGCCCCGTACTCATCGAGCGCGAGCCGGGCCCCGGCGGCGGGGTCGGCGATCGCGTCCTTCCAGCCGCGGATCTCGGCCCGGAGGTACGCCTTCAGCTTCTCGCGGTCGTTGGCGATCGCCTCGTCGGTCACCGCGAACACGGAGCCGGACACGGGGAGTCCGTTAGTTGCCAGGGGAAGGGAGACGACATCGTTGCCAGCCTGCTGAAGCACGATCAGCTCGTTGGTCTCCAGGCCGAAGTAGCCGTCCACCTCGCCGCTGGTGAGCAGGGCCGTGTTGCCCTCGGCCGGTACGAAGGTGATCGACGCCGGGTCGATGTCGTTCGCTTTCGCGAGTGCCTCCACGAGCAGTTGGGCGGTGCCGGCGGTAACGCCGATGCGCTTGCCTTCGAGGTCAGCCGGCGTCTCGATCGCGTTCTCGCCCGCCATCGACATGATGGTGAAGGCGTTCTGTGCGTAGATCGCGCCGATGACCTTGATGGGCATGTCCTCCGACGTGATCGCGGTGGCGCTGCCGAGCACGGTCGAGAAGCTCACGTCGGCGGTTCCCGTCGCGACGGCGGCCTCGACCGCGGTGGGGCCGGCGATCAGTGTCACGGGGTCGAAGCCCTCGTCGGCGTAGTATCCGTTGGCGTCCGCCATGTATTCGCCGGCGTTCTGGGTGTTCTTGACGAACGAGAGCTGTACGTTCAGCGCCCCGTAGGACACGGGCGTGTCGTCCGCGGTGGAGGCGGGCTCGGGGTCGGCCGCCGGCGAGCAGGCGGCGAGGGCCAGCGCCGCCGCGAGGGTGACTGAGATCGCGCCGAGGCGCGTGCGTGTGATCCGGTGCAAGATTTTCTTCCTTTCGGCAGGTGGTGCGGTGGGTGGTGCAGTGCTACTGGCCGCCGGCGCCGGTGAAGGCGCTGAGGCGACCCTCTGCTCGCGGTTCTGCAGCGCGGGCGAGAGCTCGGGTGACGGCGGCTGCCGGGGTGGCGGCGAAATCGAGGGCGACGACGCGGCGCTCGTCGAGCCAGCTATCGTCGATGAGTGTCGAGCGGATGCGGTCGGCCCACCCGCCGCTGCCGCTCAGTGCGACGACGGGCGCCCCCACGTCGTAGGCGTTCGTCAGTTCGTTGAGGGTTCCTACGCCACCGCCGACCATGACCAGGGCGTCGCAGCACCGGGCGGTGAGCAGGTTCCGGATCGTGCCCATGCCGGTGGGGAAGGCGAGGTCAAGGTGGGGGTTCGCGTGCGCATGGTCATGCTGGGGCAAGAACCCCACCGTGAAGCCACCCGCCTCTTGGGCGCCGCGGCTCGCGGCGGCCATCACGCCTCCGGTGCCGCCGGTGACCAGGACTGCGCCGTGGCCGGCGATCTCGCGCCCGACCTCCTCCGCCAGCGAGAGCAGGGCCGCGCCCAAGACCTCGCCCGGGCGCGACGCTTTGCCGATGACGCCGATGGTGATTCGCCTCATGACTTCCTCACGTTCTTCTCGATGAACTGTGTGCGGTCCGCGATCTCTACGGGGTCGATCGCGGCCACGTCGAAGGGGTCCCGGTATCGAGTCGATGCGGAAGCGACCGCGGCGGCCGTGCACGCGGCCGCCACAAGGTCACCGGAGCGAGCAAGGTGTGCCGCGAAGGCTCCGGCGAACACATCTCCCGCCCCTGTTGGGTCCACCGCACGCGGCTCGGGGAAGATCGGGACATGCCAGGAGGCGGAACCGGACTCGGCGACGATCGCGCCGTGCTCTCCCATCTTGAGCACGACGACCCTGGCGCCCAGCCGGTGAAACGTCGCGATGAGTTCTCCCGGCGTCTGCCCCTGGAGGAACTCATCGGTATCTGAGGTACTCGGAAGAAACACATCGAGGCGGGCGAGCGAGTCCCCAAGCGCCTCGATGCCACGACGACGCAGCTCCGAGCGCGCCGGGCAGTCGGCCTGCACATACTTCGCGCCGCCGTCTCGGACGTGATCGAGCAGTTCGAGGAACCGAGCGGCCGGAAGAAGGCCCAGGTGCCAGGAAGAATCACGGGTGTCGGCGGGGAGGTCGCGCGCGGCGGGGAGAGACGCCAGGATCTCATCTGGCAGCCCGGTCGTGTCGATGAACGACAAGCGTTCAGGCTCCGTCAGGCGAGCGACCTTCTCCTGAGCTGCCGGCTGCACGCGCGACCCGTCAACCGCATATGAGTAGGTGACACGCACGCCCACTCGGTCGCGATCCCGGCGTATTCCGGCGCAATCGACGCCCAGCGTTCGAAGCCTGTCCAGCGCGCCGACAGGGAAATCTCTGCCCAGAACCGCATGCGCATGCGGCACCGCACCTGCCGCGATCGCCCCCTCCGTCGCCCAGAGGGCGTTGCCGCCGAGCCGGTTCGTCTCGACACGGCCGCTGTCGTGGATGACGGAGTCAAGGCTGAACCCGCCGGCGATATGAAGCTTCGGCGGGATCCGGACGTGTGCTGACATGGAGCGAATGTATAGGTAATGTCTATTGTTCGACATAAAACATGCGTTACGGTCTTGTAAATTCGCTTTTCTCGCGGAGGTTCCGGTTGGTCGAGCTCGAGATGTCCCCAGTGCGCGATCGACGGCCGCTTGCCGTGCAGGTCTACGACCGGCTCTTCGACGCGCTGATCCGACCGGACAACGAGGGCTCCGAGGTCCCGACAGAACTCGAACTCGTGGAGAAGCTCGGAGTCAGCCGGACCACCGTGCGGCAAGCCCTTGCGCTCCTCGAAGAGGATGGACTGCTCGTGCGTGGCCACGGCCGCCGACGCATGGTGGCGGCGACACAGCGAGCAGATCTCGTGAACCCGCCCCTGGAGGAGATGATCGCCACCCCGGAGCCCCTGGAGGTGCGCGGGGTCGCGCGTAGCACCCTTCCTGCTACGCGGTGGAGTTCCGGCCTCCTCAACCTTGCACCGGGGACGTCGCTGCTGATGTGGGAGAGCATCATCCTGCGAGCGGGCAACGTCGTCGCCAGCGCATTGGAGGCGATCGTCCCCGAGCTCGCGGATGCCGTGGAGACGAGAGACGACGCGACGCTTCTGGCCGCCCTCGGCCAGCCGTTCCGCTCGCGCGCCGTGCAAGCCTCCTGCCGGATCACCACCCACACGGCCGCCACTCGCGGCGAGTTCGACGGCGGCATCCGCACCGATGACGGGGCGATCGTCGTGACTCAGGTGCTAACCCTTCAGGGACGCCCTGCCTATCTCGCAAAGCACGTGGTCCGACTCCGCGACGTCTCCCTCGCCCTCAGCGGCGCACCAATTGATGAGGGTCTCCGTATCGTTCCGTAGCACTTCTCCTCGAGAGCCTTCCGTCGAATCTCCAAAGGATGCTCGGCCACGCCTCCGCCACAGGGCCCCTCGACGTGCACGGCGCTTGGCCGCACCGCGATGCGATCAGATGATGCCGACCTGTTGCCGAAGGCCGCGTAGAGCCCTCTCGGGCCGTTGCGACGGAAATGCGAAAACCCCCGGATGACCGGGGGTTTTCCTGTTGGTGACCCCAGCGGGATTCGAACCCGCGTTACCGCCGTGAGAGGGCGGCGTACTAGGCCGCTATACGATGGGGCCGGACAACCGTTCGATTATGCCATGGGGCCCGGGGCCCGACAAGTCGCGACGGCGGGCGGCGGCCGCGTTGCCGGAACCGCCTCGCGGGGGTTGACTGAATCGGGTGAAGATCACCAAGCATGAGCACGCGGCGTTGACCGTCCAGGAGCAGGGCCGGAAGCTCCTGATCGACCCCGGCTCGTTCACCTCGCCACTGCCGGACGTCACCCGCGCGTCCGCCGTGGTGCTCACCCACGAGCATGCCGATCACTGGACCCCCGACCATCTGGACCGCATCCTGGCGGCAAACCCCGGCGTGCCCGTGTTCGGTCCCGAGGGCGTCGCGCAGGCGGCGCCCGGGTATCCCGTGACCGTCGTGCACCCCGGCGACGCGGTGGATGCCGGCCCGTTCCAGCTGGAGTTCTTCGGCGGTCGGCACGCGGAGATCCATTCCAGCATCCCGATCATCGACAACGTGGGCGTGCTGGTGAACGGGGCGTTCTACTACCCGGGCGACTCGTACGCCGTGCCACGTCACGCGAAGGTCGAGGTGCTCGCCGCCCCCATCGGCGCGCCGTGGCTGAAGATCGCGGACGCGATGGACTTCGTGCTGGCGGTCGCGCCGCGGCGCGCGTTCGGCACGCACGACATGACGCTGTCGGTCATCGGCCGCCAGATGGCGCGCGACCGGCTGCGGTGGGCGACCGAGCAGCACGGCGGCGAGTTCCTGTCCCTGGAACCGGGCGACACCGCGGAGGTGTGACCGGCGGGTTCCCGAGCGGTGGGTCAGGCCTCGCTCATCGCGGTCACCTCGGCCTGTCCGCGGGCGGCCAGCGCCGCGGCCCGTTCGGCCAGGCGCCGGGTCTGCTCCGCCTGCCCGGCGTCGAGGATCTCCTGCGCGACCGGCACGCTCTCGGCGTACGGGACACCGTGGTGCTGCTCGATGTACGCGTCCAGTTCGGGTCCGGACTCCCACGAGGTGATCAGGCAGTAGCGCGGGTCGGGTCCGACATGGGTGGCGGCGTGCCACATCCGCTGCGTGTCGATGATCAGCTGCGCCCCGGCCGGGAGCGCGATCCGGGTCTCACCCCGCGGGTCGGTACGGTTGTGGCGCAGCACGAAGAAGCTGTCCCGGTCGTCGCTGAGGTTGAAGAACCCCCGCACGACCCATCCGGTGCCATCGGGGTTGAGCCGGTTGTTGTCGTCCTGATGCAGGTTGTACAGGCAGTCGCCGTACGTGTTCGGCTGCAGTTCGATCACCCGGCAGCGGCCCACATTCGCACCGGGTTCCTGCGCGCGTCGGGCGAGGGTGGGCGCGATGGCGGTCTGCGAGGGGATCCACACGCCGTCCTTGTCGGTGCGGGGATGCTCCCCGCTCCAGAAACCGGCGCACTCGATCTGGCCCTCCCGCGAGGCCAGCGGCGCGAACCGGGTGTCGCCCGAGGACTTCCAGTCGACGTACTCCAGGTCCAGCCACTCACGGGGGTCGAGCGGCTCGCGGTACGGGTCGAGCACGACGTACCCTGTCTCCTCGAGAGCGGCGGAGGTGATGTAGCCCATGCGGATCATGCCTTCCGAGTCGGGGGCAGCGCCGGGTGAGCGCCGTGATAGCGGCAGCTTACCGAGCGGCGCCTGAGGGTCCGCGGCATCCGGCCGGTAAAATCGGCATCCGGCACGTCCGCCATCACCCCGCCTTCTGGAGCCCGAATCCGCCATGAGCACCGCCGCGACCGTACGGGCCTCGGCCGTGGGAACGCTCGCGTGGCTGTCCGAACCGGATCGCACCGTCGTGGTCCCGGTGTACCAGCGGCAGTACCGGTGGGAGATCGGACCCTGCGAGCAGCTGCTGCGCGACATCCGCCGGGTCGCCGACGCGCCGCCGGGGAGCACCCACTTCCTGGCGTCCATCCTGTCCGCCGGGTCCGCGGACGGGCCGCCCGGTGAATTGGTGCTGATCGACGGCCAGCAGCGACTGACGACGATCATGCTGCTGGTGGCGGCGCTCGCGCACACCGCGGGCGACGAGGATGCGGGTCTGCGGGACCGGATGCGGGACGTGCTCGTCCAGCCCGACGACCCGGGACGCACGAGGCTGCGCCCGCACCGCGAGTGGGCGGGTCGGTTCGAGCAGGTGGTGCTGGCCGGGACGGGCGGAGCAGACGCGGCGTCGCGGTTCGACGCGAACTACGCGTACTTCCGCAGCCAGATCCGCCGCGACGAGGTCGCCCGCATCTGGCGCGGACTGTCGCGGCTGGAGCACGTCGCGATCACGCTCGGCACCGGGTCCAACGCGCAGCAGGTCTTCGAGAGCCTGAACTCGACCGGAGAGCCGCTGCGCGACCACGAGCTGATCCACAACTACGTGCTCATGGGCCTGACGCCCCGGCAGCAGCGGGAGCTGGAGGACACGACGTGGCTGCCGCTGGAGCGGAACGCCGGCGAACGGGTGGGGGACTTCTGGCGGCAGTATCTGGTGCTCCGCACCGGGCGGGAGATCCCCGCCGGACCACGAGCGGTGTACGACCGGTTCCGCGCGCTGTTCCCCGTGCTCGGGTGGGAGGCGCTGGGTCCTCTCGCCGGGGAGTGGCTCGGCTATGCGGAGACCTACCGGATGCTGCGCGAGCCGGCATCCTGCCCCGACCCGGAGACGCGTCGGAGCCTGGCGGGACTGAACCTGTTCGGACAGGACGCCTATCCGGTGGTGATGCAGGACGTGAGGGATGCCGCGCGCGGCGACCTCGATCGCGCGGATCTGCTGCACCGGCTGGGACTCGTGGAGGGGATGCTGCTGCGCCGCGCGATCGCGGGTCTTCCGGCCGGCCGGGTCGCGGCCCGACTGTGCCGGGCGCGCGCGGACGGGCCTGCGGCGCTGGAGCAGGCTGTCGCGCGGATCACCCCGTCGGATGAGCGGGTGCGGGTGGCGCTGAAGTACGGCGCTCCCCCGCATCCGCGCCACATGCTCGCCCGGATCTGCGGCCGTGACGACAGCGACGGCGTGATGCTGGACCAGGTGCTTCCGGCCGCTCCGGCGGACTCGTGGAGCGAGGACGGCGCGCGCCGGTGGGGCGAGCTCAGCGACGACGAGCAGAACAGCCGTCGCGCGGTGGCGGGCACCCTCGGCAATCTCGTGCTGCTGGAGGACGGGCTGGCGGAGGAGATTGCCGACCTGCCGTTCCCGGCCAAACGCCGCCGGTACGCCGCGAGCGCTATCGTCCAGACCCGCGCCGTGGCGGAGGTGCCGGCGTGGACGACCGCGGCGATCGCGGAACGGACCGCGGCGCTCACCGACGCGGTGCTGCGCGCCTGGCCGCTGCCCGCTCTGACGGACATCGACGACGACGGACTGACCCCCATCCTCGACGCCCGGCCCCGGCGCGGCTGGCCGCCCGGGTGGCAGCGGGAGTTCGACTACGTCGAGTACCGGGGCGAGCACTGGGAGGTGCACGACATCCGCCACCTGTTCGAGCGCATCTTCACGCGGCTGTGGGCAGACGCACGGGATGCGGTCGCCGACTACAGCGCGACCCGCGGCGGCCCGGTGTACGACGATCCCGCCTGGAACGGT
>CAVOZX010000026.1:0-7549 GCA_963701365.1 uncultured Actinomycetota bacterium
GCGCGTCGCGGGTGGCGCCCTGCTCCCGTTGTTCGCGGTAGCCGGACACGGACGACAGGATGGTGTCCTTCGTCACGCCCCGCTCGGTCGCCATCAACGCGACGACGAGGTTGACCAGACGCTCCTCGGGCACGGCCCGGGCGGCGGAGTTGGCGGGCACACCGTCATCCTAGGCACCGCTGTCGGGGTGCGTGCCAGTGCGCAGCAGCGGTTCACCGCGGCGCGCCGTCGACCCCCAGAACGTCGACGACGTAGACGAGCGCGCTGCCCGAGGGCGAACTCGCCTCGGGTAGGACGACGAGGATCTGGGATCCGACGCGCGCACCCACCAGGGCCGCCGCCACGGGGTCGCCGGGACCGGCGGTGACGCTCACCGCCGGTCCGCCCCAGCTAGTGGCACGGACGTCCCTCCCCTCCCAGGAGACCGCCGTGTAGTGGACGCGCACGCCGTCGCCGTCCTGGACGACCTCTTCGCGCCCCTCCAGGAGGACCTGGACGACGACCTCGGTCGGCGCAGCGGCATCCGGGACGATGATCCCCGGCTGTCCGGACGGCCCACGCACGACACTGGGCAGGCCGTGCGCGTCGTGGAAGACGGGCGCGCCGTCCGCCGCCGGGAGGTACACCTTCCGGATGTCGGCGACGGCGAGGACGGATGCGTCCGGATCGATGCCGAGTCCGGCCGCCGCCAGCGGCGTCAGCCCATCCGGTGGCAGCAGCACCGCGATCCGCGATCCCTCCCGGGCGCACTGCAGCGCCTCCTCGATGCCCGGGAACACCGACACGGCCTCGGTGGTGGTGCCGACCGACCCGAACGAGGCGTCGTATCCGTTCTGAGTGAGGACCTCCCCCGACTCGCCGTCCACGAGCGTCAATCCCGTCACGAACAGCTGATCCGGCTCCACGACCGCGGGCCCGGATCCGTCGATGAGGTCGGCGAAGCGGGGGGCCTGTGCGCGCAACGGCGTCGCGACCGACACCTCCGGCGCCGAACCCTGCTCCCCCTCCGCGGTGACGAGAGTGGCGAGCGTCGGGTCCTGCGCCGGTCGCGGACACTCAGGGCCGGGTGCGCCGGCGCAGCCGACCAGGCCGACGGCGATCAGCGCGGCGACGGCGGTGGCCGCGGTCAGGGAACGCACCGGCTCAGTCTAGGGGTTCGGGGTCGACCGTCCCCGCGGCCCGTACCGCGTCCGCCGCCCGCCGAGCGTCCCGGGCTCGTTTGCGCAGATTCCGGTCGGCGATCTCGCGGTCGCCGACCGCCCCTGGGGTCCAGATCTCGACGTCGTCGTCCCCGACGGCCGTCTTGGTTCCCCGGCGCGCCCGGACCGGGGGCACCGCGTCCGGCGCGAGGCGGCGGGCCGAGAGCAGGAAGCCGGTGTGTCCCACCATCCGGTGCTCGGGGCGGACGGCGAGGCCGTCGACGTGCCAGTCCCGCACGATCGTCTCGCTCGCGGCCGGCTCGGTGAAGGCGCCGGTTCCTCGGAGGTATTCGACGGTCCGGCTGAGTTGGGTGACGGTGGCGACGTAGCAGGCGAGGACGCCCCCCGGGGCGAGTGCGTCGGCGACCGCGTCCACGCATTCCCAGGGGGCGAGCATGTCCAGCACCACCCTGTCCACGGCCGCCTGCGGCAGTGCACGGGGCAGTTCGTCGGTCAGGTCCCCGAGCCGGATCTCCCAGTTGGGCGGGTCCTGTCCGAGGAAGGTGGCGACGTTCGCGGCAGCGACATCGGCGAACTCCGGGCGCCGTTCGAACGACACGAGCCGCCCGGCCGGCCCCACGGCTCTGAGCAGCCAGAGCGAGAGCGCACCCGATCCGACCCCTGCTTCCACCACGGTCGCGCCCGGGAATATGTCCGCCTCGGCCAGCAGCTGCGCCGCATCCTTCGGATACACGATGGCGGCGCCGCGCGGCATCGACATCACGAAGTCGCGCAGCAGAGGGCGCAGCGCGAGGTAGGCGTGCCCGCCGCTGTCGGTGACGACCGAGCCGTCGGATCGGCCCGCGACCTGATCGTGTCGGAGCACCCCCCGATGCGTGTGCAACTCGCCGTCGGACCGCAGGGTGACGGTGCGCGGGCGCCCCTTGGCATCGGTGAGCTGGACGCGGTCGCCGTATCGGAACGGGCCGCGCGGCGCCGTCATCGGGCCGCTCGCAGTGCTTCGGCGGCGCCCCGACGAGCGTGCACGGCGGCCAGGTCGTCGGGCGAGCGACCTTCCAGACTCGCCCAGAGCGCGTGCGCCCCGGTGTCGTGCAGCGGCACCAGGAGCGGCACGCCGACCGTCGTGGCGCCCGCCGACAGCGCGGCTCGGACGCCGTTCGGCGAGTCCTCGATCGCGACGCACTCGCGCGGATCCACGCCGAGCCGGAGGCAGGCGCGTAGGTACGGGTCCGGGTCCGGTTTGGGCCGGTCCACCTCGTCGCCGGCGATCACGACATCGAATGCGTCGAACCCGAGCAGATCCAGGATCGCGTCGGCCATGCGGCGCAGCGACATCGTCACGAGCGCGGTGCGCACACCCCGCTCCCGCAGCGTACGGAGCATGCTGCGCGCCCCGGGACGGAAGGGCACCCCGGTGCGGGCCAGTTGCGCCATGACGTCCGAGGTGAGGGTCTGGACGATGTCGTCCGCCATCATGGCCACGCCGGCATCCTGAAGGACGCGGGCCGCGTCGTGGAGGCCGAGGCCCACCACGGCCAGGGCGTGCTCGCGAGACCACCGCCCGCCGAATCGGTGCACGAGCGGGGTCTCCGCCGCGATCCAGTACGGCTCGGTGTCCACGAGCGTCCCGTCCATGTCCCACAGCACGGCTGCGGGCAGGGGCGCGGTCATCCCGCCATCGTATCGGCGGGGATCCGCGCCGGCGGGAGCAGGCCGCCGGCGACCGCGCCTATCCTGGGAGCAGGCCGGAGCACCGGCCGGGGAGGAGTCGCGTGGACGGACTCGGACCCCGCGTGCTGGTCGTCGCGTTCGACGGCTGGAACGATGCGGGCGAGGCGGCGTCGGCGGCGGTGCAACTGCTGCGATCGCGAGGGGACTACGTACCGGTGCACTCGGTCGATCCGGAGGCGTACTTCGACTACCAGTACACCCGACCGCGGGTCGCGCTGGACGGGCAGGGCCGGCCGCGGCTGGAGTGGCCGGAGGCCACGATGCTGCGCCCCACCGGTGCGGGATCCGGATCCCGGCCGTGGCTGCTGACCGGCGTCGAACCGGCACGCGCCTGGCAGGCGTTCTGCGCGGAGATCGTCGACGCGGCGCTCGGCGAGGGCGTCACGGGCGTCGTCGCGCTGGGGTCGATGATGGCGGACGTGCCGCACACGCGCCCGATATCGGTATTCGCCGGGAGCGACAATGACGCGGTGCGGCTGGCACTCGACCTGGAGCGCAGCAGCTACGAAGGACCCGTGGGGGTGCTCAGTGCCCTGCTCATGGCCGCGGAAGACGCCGGGGTTCCGACCGCATCCCTCTGGGCGAGCGTGCCGCACTATGTGATGGGGCACACGCCGAGCCCCAAGGCGACGTTGGCGCTCCTGGAACGGCTGGAGCAGGTGACCGGTCTGGACCTGCCGCGCGGGGATCTGGCGGCGGAGTCGGCGCGGTGGGAGGCGTCCATCGACGAAGCAGCAGCCGACGACGAGGAGATGACGGAGTACATCCGGGGCCTGGAGCAGGCTCGCGACGCGTGGGACTCGCCGGAGGCCTCGGGTGAGTCGATCGCGCAGGAGTTCGAGCGATACCTGCGCGGCCGGGGGGAAGGCCCGCAACGACCCCAGCGGGACGATCCGCGACGATGACGAGGGTCCGCCTCAGGGCTGGAGAACTCCGACGCTGAGCAGCACCAGCAGCAGCGCGCCCAGCGCCACTCGGTACACCACGAACGGCAGGAAGCTGTGCCGGGAGATCCAGCCCATGAAGAACCGGATCACGGCCAAGCCGACGCCGAAGGCGATCACGGTAGCCGCCGCGGTCTCCAAGGGGGAGAACTGCCCGAGCGCCCCCGGCTCGCCGATCGACTTGGCCAGCTCGAAGAACCCACTGCCCAGGACGGCCGGGATGGCCAGGAGGAACGCGTAGCGCGCGGCGGCGGCCCGCTCATAGCCGAGGAAGAGGCCGGCGGTGATGGTGCCGCCCGAGCGCGAGACGCCCGGGATCAGCGCCAGCGCCTGGGCGCCCCCGTAGATCAGGCCGTCGGTCACGGTCAGTTCGGCCAGTGCGCGCCGCTTGGCGCCCACGGCGTCGGCGATGCCGAGCAGAGTGCCGAACAGGATGAGCATCCCCGCCACCAGCCACATCGATCGCAGCACCGTCTCGATCTGGTTCTGGAACAGCACCCCGAGCACCACGATGGGGACCGATCCGATGATGATGAGCCATCCCATTCGCGCATCCGGGTCGTTCCGCGGAACCCGGCCGAGGAGCGCACCGAACCACCGTGAGATGATCCGGACGATGTCGTGCCAGAAGTAGAGCACGACCGCGGTCTCGGTCCCGATCTGCGTGATCGCGGTGAACGCGGCGCCGGGGTCCTGCGCCGAGGGCAGGAACTCCCCCACGATGCGCAGGTGCGCGCTCGAGGAGACGGGCAGGAACTCGGTCAGGCCCTGCACCAGGCCCAGCAGGATCGCTTCGAACACGCATGCCCTCCGGTCGTCAGCACCGCAGCAGCAGGTCCTGCAGGACCTGCTTCCCGAAGACGAGCGAGTCCACGGGAACCCTCTCGTCGACGCCATGGAACATCCCCGTGAAATCCAACTCGGCCGGCAGACGCAGCGGCGCGAACCCGTATCCGGCGATACCCAGGCGTGCGAGCGCCTTGTTGTCGGTCCCGCCTCCCATCAGATACGGCACCACGACGGCGTCCGGGTCGTGCCGCCGCAGGGCCGCGATCATCGCTGCGGGGAGCGGCCCGGTCGTGGGCGCCTCCAGCCCGATGTCCCGCGCGACCACATCCACCGCCACCCGCTCCCCGACCAGGTCGCGGACGCGGGCGAGCACCGCATCCTCCTCGCCCGGCAGGGCGCGCACGTCCAGGAGCGCCTCCGCGCGGTCCGGGACGACGTTGTGCTTGTACCCGGCGGTCAGGCCCGTCGGGTTGGCGGTGGTGCGCAGCGTCGCCGCGAGGAACCCCGCAGCGTTCCCGGACAGGGCGACGACGGCGTCGGGGTCGGCGGGATCGGCTCCAGTGAACTCGGCGATCGTCCGCACGGTCTCGGCGGTGGTGCGCGTGAGCGTCACCGGCCACGGCTCACCCGCCACCGCCACGACGGCCTGCGCCAGACGTTCGACGGCGTTGTCGGGGCGATACCGGCTGCCGTGGCCCGCGGTGCCGTGGGCGACCAGGCGCAGCCACAGGAGGGCCTTCTCCCCGGTCTGCAGCAGATAGGCGCGGCGACCGGCGAGTCCGATCGAGTAGCCGCCCACCTCGCTGACCGCTTCGGTGGCGCCCCGGAACCATACGGGCCGTTCGCGCACCACGCGGGAGGACCCCTCGGCGCCGCCGTCCTCCTCGTCCGCGAAGAACACGACGGCGAGATCCCGCGCGGGGGCGCGGCCGCTGCGGAGGATGTCCGCGACCGCGGTGAGGATCATGGCATCCATGTCCTTCATGTCCACCGCCCCCCGCCCCCACAGCATCCCGTCCCGCACGACGCCGCCGAACGGGTCCACCGACCAGTCCTCCGCCACCGCCGGCACCACGTCGAGATGGCCGTGCAGCACGAGCGCGGGGCGCGCGGCATCCGCGCCCGGGATGCGCACGGCGACATTGGCCCGGCCCGGGACGGCCTCGTAGATCTCCGAGCGCAGCCCGAGCCGTTCCCAGAACGCCGACACGTATTCTGCCGCCTCGCGTTCGCCCCGCGCACGGCCGCCACCGTGATTGGTGGTGTCGATGCGGATCAGGTCCCGCGTCACCCGAGCGACCTCCGGCAGATCGTCGTCGGGCGCGCCGGAACTCATGGGCTCAGGCTATCGTCCCCGTCGACTGGACCTTCGGATGCCCGGGCGGGCGCTGCCCGGCTCGACATGGTAATCTCGCTCACCGGTGTGCGCGTCGTCGCGCTCACGCGCGCGGGTGGCGGAATAGGTAGACGCGCTAGCTTGAGGTGCTAGTGCCCGTTAAGGGCGTGGGGGTTCAAGTCCCCCCTCGCGCACAGAACGAAAATGGCCTCTGATCGGGATTTTGTTTCCGGGTCGGGGGGCATTTTCTGTCGAAGTGCTAGAAAGAGTGCTAAGCGTTGCCGAGGTGGGCTGCGAAGCGGTCCACGGCCGACCGCTGCATGGTCGGCGTGACGTGGCTGTAGATGTTCATCGTCGTGGTGATCGTGGAGTGCCCCAGGCGCTCCTGGACGACCTTGGGGTGCTCCCCGAGTTCGAGCAGGAGCGTCGCGTGCGTGTGCCGCAGTCCCTTCAGCGTGACTCGGGTGAGGGTGTCGAACTTCGCCATCGCCCACTTCAGGCGTCGGTCCCATCGTCCGGTCATCGCGTCGGGTGAGCGCAGGTTGCCGTCATCGTCCGCGAACACGAAGGCGTCGGCTTTCGCCAGCTCGAACGACAAATCCGCGCGGGCGACCTTGTAGGAGGCCAGCACCTTCAGCGTCTCGGCATCCACGTCGATCACGCGGGCGTTGCCGGTCTTGGACGTCTTGGTCTGCGACCAGTCCTCGGTGTTCACCGCGCGCCGGATGCTGACTCGCATCGTCTTGGCGTTGATGTCGTTCCACTTCAGGGCGAGGGCTTCGCTGCGGAGCATCCCCGTGTAGGCGATGAGCCGCCACAGCGGGAACAGCTCGTCCTTCGGCTCGTCGCGGTCCCAGGTCAGGAACGTGGTGAGCTGTTCGGCGGTCCAGGTGACGATCTCGGGCTTCTGCGCGCGGACCTCGCTGGACTTGGATGCCTTCACAGTGCGCTTCTTCTTGGTGGGGTTCACCGTGAGGTGCCCGTCCTCGATCGCGGCGTCCAGAATCGCGCCGAGCACGACGTGAATCTTGTGGACGCTGTTGGCCGAGAGCGGCTGCCCCTTGCCGACGTGATCGGCTCGGCCGTGCTTCTCCAGGTCGCGGTAGTGCCGAGCGATCCGGGTGGCGGTGAGCTTGTCGAGCCGGATGTCCCCGAGCTGCGGGAGGATGTGGTTGCGGATGATCTTCTTGTAGCCCTTGATCGTGGAGTCCGCGAGCTTCAGGCCCGCCGCCCACTCGTCCGCGTACACGCCGATCAGCGGCACTTTGCCGGAGAACTTCTCGTTCTGCTTGCGCTGCTTCAGCGCGTCTTGCAGGGCGTCGTTCGCCGCGTCGGTGCTCCTGAACCCGGAGCGGGTGAGCCGGCGCGATCCCAGCTCGGGGTACTCGGGGTCTTTGAGGACGTAGATCTGGAACCGCCACCGCTTGCCCTCGCGGGTCGCGTACTCCTGGATCGAACCGGGCTGCCGGGATCGGGAGCGCCGCTGGCGCTTCTTCGCTCCGTCGTCGGCCGGGTGTGCTGCGTCGGTCATGGTTCGTCCCTCCGCCGGGCGACTGCCTAGCAATACGGTACGGTTGAGCAGACGAACA
>CAVOZX010000027.1:0-73773 GCA_963701365.1 uncultured Actinomycetota bacterium
AGACTCGCCGAGGCCCGGCACCTCGACCGTCTGGACGTCCGGCGACGATCCCGACGCCGACATTCCCGCGATCTGATCGTCGGCGAGGACCCGGATGGTGCCGTCCGCCGCGGCGTACGCCCCCGACACGTCACCGTTCGAGGATCGGACCACCAGTGCGACGCCAGGCTCGCGCGGTCCGGCGGCCAGCACTGCGGCGGCATCCACGGTTCCGGCGGCCGGACCCAGTTGCAGCCGCAGCAGAGCGCGTCCGGTGTCTTGCGCGGTCTGAGACACCTTCGCCGTGAGGTTGTCCTGCAACACCTGGCCGACGATCGCGCTGATCGCGAGGCCTACAGCGACCACCATCAGAGCGGCGAGCCCCACCACGATCGTGATCAGTCGGGTCTGGAGACTCCAGCGCCGGCGGGGCCGGGTCGCGGTGCTCACTGCGGCGCTTTGATCATGTACCCGACGCCGCGGATGGTGTGGATCAGCGGGGTGCGGCCCTGGTCCAGTTTCTTGCGCAGATACGAGATGTAGAGCTCCACGACGCTGGAGCGACCCCCGAAGTCGTAGTGCCACACCCGGTCCAGGATCTGCGCCTTCGACACGACGCGGCGCTGATTGCGCATCAGGTAGCGCAGCAGCTCGAACTCCGTGGCGGTCAACTCCACGGCGGTGCCGTCGCGCTCCACCTCGTGGCTGTCCTCGTTGAGCGTGAGGTCCGCCACCCGGAGGATCGGGTCGTCCTGGTCCGACTGGGCGGTGCCGGCCCGTCGCATCAGAGACCGGACCCGAGCCACCACCTCCTCGAGACTGAACGGCTTCGTCACATAGTCGTCGCCGCCGGCGGTCAACCCCGCGACCCGATCGGCCACCGCGTCGCGGGCGGTGAGGAACAGCACGGGCACGTCATTGCCGGACTGGCGCAGTCGATGCAGCACCGCCATCCCGTCGAGGTCCGGCATCATGACGTCCAACAGCATCGCGTCGGGTTCGAAATCGCGCACGGCATGCAGCGCGTCGAATCCTGAGGAGGCGGTGCGCACCTCCCACCCCTCCATCCGCAAGGCCATCGACAGCAGATCCGTCAGCATCTGCTCGTCGTCGACGACGAGCACCCGAGGAGCGGCGCCGTCGCCGCGGCGGAGGACGGTTCCGGACGTGGCGGTGGTCATGGCACCGATTCTGCCCCCGCTCCTATGAGATTCCTATGGAGCAGGCTATGAACCGCCTGTGACCGGCGTCGCGTCAGTGGCCGGGACCGCCAGGCTCTTCGGCGTGGTCCGCCGACCAGCGGGTGTGGAAAACGCCGTCCCGATCGACGCGTCGGTAGGTGTGCGCTCCGAAGAAGTCCCGCTGCGCCTGGATCAGGGCCGCCGGCAGGCGCGGGGCGCGCAGGCCGTCGTAGTACGCCAGCGACGCGGCGAATGCCGGTGCCGGCACGCCCGACATCGCGGCCTCGGCGACCACGGTGCGCCACGCCTCCTGCGAGGCGGCCAGCGCCCGCGCGAAGAACGGTGCCGCCATGAGCAGCTCCCGACCCGGCGCATCCCGGTACGCCTCGACGATGCGCGTCAGGAAACGCGCACGGATGATGCACCCGCCGCGCCAGATCCCGGCAACCGCGCTGGGATCGATAGCCCACCCGTACTGCGCGGCGCCGGCGAGGATCTCGTCGAAACCCTGCGAGTAGGCGACGATCTTCGACGCGTACAGCGCCTGACGCACCTGATCGACGAACAACGTCGGGTCGGCCGCGACTGGCGGGGTCGGGGCCGGCAGCGACCGGGCCGCCGCGCGCTGGCCGGGACGGCTGGACAGCGACCGCGCGAACACGGCCTCGGCGATGCCCGATACCGGCACGCCGAGGTCGACGGCGGTCTGCACGGTCCAGCCCCCTGTGCCCTTGGCGCCCGCCTGGTCCACGATCAGGTCGACCAGCGGCGTGCCACTGGCGGGGTCGGTCTGGCGCAGGACCTCCGCCGTGATCTCTATCAGATAGCTCTCCAGCTCGCCCCGATTCCACTCGGCGAACACGTCCGCGATCTCGTCGGGAGCCATCCCGGTGCGCCGGCGGATGAGGTCGTACGCTTCGGCGATCAGCTGCATATCGGCGTACTCGATCCCGTTGTGAACCATCTTCACGAAGTGCCCGGCGCCGTCATGACCGATGTGGGCGACGCAGGGCTCGCCGTCGACGCGGGCGGCGATCGACCGCAGCATCGGCTGCAGCGCCGCCCACGCGGCATCCGATCCCCCGGGCATGAGCGAGGGACCCGTGAGGGCGCCCTCCTCGCCGCCGGAGACGCCCATTCCGACGAACTCCAGGCCGCGCTCGCGCACGGTCGCCTCCCGGCGGATCGTGTCGGTGAACAGAGCGTTCCCGCCGTCGACGATGATGTCGCCCGGCTCGAACACCTCCAGGAGCTCGGCGATCACCGCATCCGTGGCCGAACCGGCCTGAACCATCACGATGGCGATCCGTGGCGTCCGCAGCGCAGCAGCGAACTCCGGATACGAGAACGTCGCCCGCAGGCCCGCCTCCGGGTGAGCGGCGAGGAGGTCCTCGGTGCGTCGAGGGGTGCGATTGAGGACGGCCACGCGATTGCCCGGGCGGGACGCCAGGTTCCGCGCGAGGTTCGCCCCCATCACCGCCAGCCCGACCACGCCGACGGTTGCAGCCTCCTCGCTCATGGAGCGCGCTCCGCTCGGTGCGGCTCGCCCATCAGTCGCGGCGATAGCCCTGCCGCCCCAGCGACCAGAAGCCGCCGACCACGAGCACGGCGCCGACGGCGGCGACCAGACCGATCAGGCCCAGCAGCAGATCCGAGGCGAGTTGAGCGTCCATCGAGGTTCTCCAGACGGTGGCGGCGGGCGGGGACGGGTGGTTCTCATGCTAGTGGTCGCGCTGATAGACTCGTGCGGACTTCGGCGAGGGATGCGGCGGGTACGGCGCATCCGTGATCGACGAGGGTGTGCAGGCCGACGGTTTCCTCACGCGCTCGCGTTCGAGTCGAATCCCGTATCGTCGGGGCCCGCGGGCCCGCAAGGAGAGCAACCATGTCGGATGACAACACGGTGGTCGCCGAGCTGCGCACGCAGTTCGGCAAGGGCTTCGCGCGGCGCCTGCGCGCCGCGGGCCGGGTTCCGGCGGTGCTCTACGGGCACGGCACCGACCCCGTCCATCTGTCGCTGCCGGGTCACCAGCTGACGCTGCTGCTCCGACGGACGAATGCGCTCCTGAACCTCGACATCGACGGCGCCTCCCGTCTCGCGCTCGTGAAGGACGTGCAGAAGGATCCGGTGCGCCAGATCATCGAGCACGTGGATCTGCTCGCCGTCCGCCGAGGGGAGCGGGTGCAGGTGGACCTCCCGGTCGTCGTGGTGGGCGAGCCCTACCCCGGAACGATCGCCAACCTGGACGCCGCCACCGTGACCGTCGAGGTGGAGGCGACCCACATCCCCGTAAACGTCGAGGTCGACGTCGAGGGCCTGGAGGACGGCGCGCGCATCACCGCCGCCGAACTGGTTCTGCCGCGCGGAGCGACGGTGGTGTCCGATCCCGAGACGCTGGTCGTCGCGATATCGGTGCCGGCAGCGACTCTCGCCGCCGAGGCGGAGATCGCCGAAGCGGACGCGGAAGTGGCCGCAGGTCAAGCGGAGGAGTCGGAGGCGTCCGCCGAGTAGGCGCGGCGTTCGCCGCGCCGTGCCGGACGGGCATCGACGATGGACGCCGTGTGGCTCGTCGTGGGTCTGGGGAACCCGGGCGCGCGATATTCCACCACCCGGCACAACCTGGGTCAGATGGTGCTCGACGAGCTCGCGCGGCGCCGGTCGGAGTCATTCCGCTCGCATCCGACCCGTGCCGCGGTGGCTCAGACCCGGCTGGCCCCGGGAGAGGACCGGATGGTGCTCGCCAAGCCCGCCACGTTCATGAATGTGTCCGGAGCCCCCGTCGCGGCCCTGGCGGGGTACTTCCGCATCCCGCCGGAGCGGATCGTCGTGGTCCACGACGAACTCGACATCCCGTTCGACTCCGTGCGGCTCAAGCAGGGCGGCAGCGCAGGCGGGCACAACGGCGTCAGGGACGTCGCGGCCGCTCTGGGCACGGACCGGTTCCTGCGGGTGCGCGTGGGCGTGGGCCGGCCGCCCGGACGCACCGACCCGACGGACTGGCTGCTGCGGGACTTCACTGCGACCGAACGGCAGACGCTGCCGAATCTCGTGGTCGACGCGGCCGACGCGGTGGAGGACGTGATCCGACTGGGGCTCGTCGCCGCGCAGCAGCGGTGGCACTCCCCGCGCTGAACGGCGCCGTCCGGCGCCCCCGGGGTCGGTGTCCCCCCGCCGACCATAGGATGGGTCGGTGACAGTTCCCGGGATCGCGCGCGCCCTCGCGCGGTCCGGGAGCTTCGGATCCCCGCCGCCGGACCCGTCTCGAGACGCTCACGCGGTGGTCGTGGAGGGTGTGCACGCTCCGCTCCTGGCGGAAGCGCTCGCCGCGCGCTCCCGCGCAGGCGAGCCGCCCGTGCTGCTCGTGATCGCCGCCACCGGGCGGCGCGCGGAGTCCCTCGGGGAGGCGCTCGCGGATCTCGTGCCGGATGCCGCGGTGCTCCACCTTCCCGCGTGGGAGACGCTGCCTCACGAACGGCTGAGCCCGAGTGCGGAGACGATCGGGCGACGCATCTCCGTGCTCACCACGGTCGCCGAGCACCCCTCCGGCGTGCCGCTGGTGGTCACCGCGTCGGTACGAGCCGCGATCCAGCCGTTGGTCGGGGGACTGACCGCGATCGATCCGCTTCGGATCGCCGCCGGGCAGCGCGGCACGGAGCGGGACGCGGTCATCGCCGCGCTCGTCGAACGGGCCTACCGGCGGGTGGACATGGTCTCGCGCCGGGGCGAATTCGCCGTCCGCGGCGGAATCCTCGACGTGTTCCCGCCGACCGAGGAGCATCCGGTGCGCGTGGACTTCTTCGGCGACGAGGTGGAGCAGCTCCGGCGGTTCTCGGTCGCGGACCAGCGATCCCTTCCCGGCGACGTCGGGAGCGTGGCGGTGCTGCCGGCGCGGGAACTGCTGCTGACCGACCCGGTGCGCGAGCGCGCCCGGACGCTCGCCGGGTCCCTCCCGTCGCTGGCGGGGATGCTGGAGAAGATGGCCGAGGGCATCCCGGTGGACGGGATGGAGGCCCTCACCCCGGCTGTGGCGGGACCGATGGTGGACCTGCTGCAGTACCTCCCCGCGGGAGCGCTCACCGCGGTCGTCGATCCCGAGCGGTGCGACGCGCGCGCACGCTCGCTGGCGGAGACCAGCCGCGAGTTCCGGGATGCGGCGTGGGCCGCCGCGGGTGCCGGGGCCGAGGCGCCGATCGAGCTGGAGGGCGGCGACTTCCTCGACCTGCGCGCCGTGCGCGAGGCCGCGCGCGCGCGCGGCGGCGCGTGGTGGACGCTCGGCGCGTTCGACGCGGGGGATTCCGGCGCCGAGGATGAGCACGGGGTGATCCGGGCCGACGCCGCGGCGGTCCCGTCGTTCGCGGGCGCCGTGGACGGGGCGACGGGGCTGGTCCGGGACCTGCTCGGGCAGGGCTGGTCGGTCGTGGTGACGACGACCGGACCCGGCTCGGCCGACCGGGCCGTGGACGTGCTGGCCGAGCGCGGGATCGCCGCCCGGCGCGCGGCGACGATCGACGAGCCGCCGGAGCCGGGGGTCGCCGTGGTCACGGTCAGTCCGCTCGAACGGGGGTTCCGGGGGAATTCCGCGCGGCTGGCGGTCGTCACCGAGGCCGAGTTCTACGGTCGATCGGTGGGTGCCGAGTCCGCCCCGGTGCGCAAGCTCGCCTCGCGCCGACGCGCCGTCGTGGATCCGCTGCAACTCACGCCGGGCGACTACGTCGTCCACGCCACGCACGGGATCGGCCGCTTCGTGGAGCTCGCCCGCCGGGAGGTGTCCACCGGCGGGCGGCGTCCCGTGCGCACCGTGCGCGAGTACGTCGTGCTGGAGTATGCGCCGTCCAAGCGCGGCCAGCAGGGGGATCGGCTGTCGGTGCCCACCGACCAGCTGGACCAGTTGTCCCGGTACGTCGGCGGCGACGCCCCGACCCTGTCGCGCATGGGCGGCAGCGAGTGGGCGGCCGCGAAGGGTCGGGCTCGCAAGGCGGTGCGTGACATCGCGGTCGAGCTGGTGAAGCTGTACGCCGCGCGGATGTCGGCCAAGGGTCACGCCTTCGGACCGGACACGCCCTGGCAGCGGGAACTGGAGGAGGCGTTCCCGTTCGCGGAGACTCCCGACCAGCTCCAGACCATCGACGAGGTGAAGGCCGACATGGAGCGGCCGGTCCCGATGGACCGGCTGATCTCCGGCGATGTCGGGTTCGGCAAGACCGAGGTCGCCGTCCGGGCCGCGTTCAAAGCCATCCAGGACGGCAAGCAGGTCGCGATGCTCGTGCCGACCACGCTCTTGGTCAAGCAGCACCTGGAGACCTTCGGGGAGCGATTCGCCGGCTTCCCGGTGACGGTGAGGCCGCTGTCGCGCTTCCAGACCGACACGCAGGCGCGGGAGACCATCGCGGGCCTGGCCGACGGCTCCGTCGACATGGTGATCGGCACTCACCGGATCCTCACCGAGAAGGTCCGGTTCAAGGACCTCGGGCTGCTCATCATCGACGAGGAGCAGCGATTCGGGGTGGAGCACAAGGCCGCCCTGACGAAGCTGAAGGCCAACGTCGACATCCTCGCCATGAGTGCCACCCCGATCCCGCGCACGCTGGAGATGGCCGTCACCGGCATCCGCGAGATGTCCACGCTCCAGACGCCGCCGGAGGATCGGCATCCGATCCTGTCGTACGTGGGCCCGCGCAGCCAGAAGCAGATCGCCGCGGCGATCCGCCGGGAACTGCTGCGCGAGGGCCAGGTGTTCTATGTCCACAACCGCGTGCGCTCGATCCAGCGGGTGGCGGCGGAGTTGGCCGAACTCGTCCCGGAGGCGCGGATCGCCGTGGCGCACGGGCAGATGGCGGAGCACCAGCTGGAGCGCGTGGTGGACGACTTCTGGGAGCGGCGCACGGACGTGCTGGTGTGCACCACGATCATCGAGACCGGCCTGGACATCGCGAACGCGAACACCATCATCATCGACCGGGCCGACCGGTACGGACTCAGCCAGCTGCACCAGCTCCGCGGCCGGGTCGGACGGGGTCGGGAACGGGCGTACGCGTATTTCCTGTACGACGAGGACGCGCCGCTGAGCGAGACCGCCGCCGACCGGCTGGAGACCATCGCCGTCAACAACGACCTCGGCTCCGGAATGCAGGTGGCGCTGAAGGATCTGGAACTGCGAGGTGCCGGCAACCTGCTGGGCGCGGAGCAGGCCGGTCACATCGCGGGAGTCGGGTTCGACCTCTACCTGCGGATGATCGGCGAGGCGGTGGCCGCGTTCCGGGGGGAGGATGCCGAGGCCCCTGCCGAACTCCGCCTGGAACTGCCGGTTCCGGCTCGCATCCCGGAGGAGTATATCGACAGCGAACGGCTGCGTCTGGAGGCGTACCAGAAGCTGTCCGCGGCCGCGAGTGCCGGCGCGTCGGAGACCGCGGTCTCCGACGTCCTCGACGAGCTCGTCGACCGATACGGCCCGGTGCCGCCGGAGGTCGACACCCTCGCCCGCGTCGCACGTCTGCGCAGACGCGCCGCCCGGGCGGCCCTGTCCGAGGTGATCGCCGTCGGCCCGAACCTGCGGGTCGCCCCGGCCCGGCTGGCCGATTCCGCTCGGGTGCGGCTGCAGCGCCTGTATCCCGCGGCGAAGCTGGTCTCGTCCGGGGAGGCCCTGGTCGTGCCGCTGCCGGACGCCGACGACGGCGCCGACCTCATCCGGTGGACGGCCGATCTGCTGGACGCGCTCTTCCCGGACCCGGCCCCCGCGTCAGCCGGTGTTCTGCAGGCCGGCGGCGACGCCGCTCACGGATAGGAGCAGCAGGCGCTGCTGCTCCGGATCCGGCTCGGCATCTGCCGTCCCAGCGCGCAGCGCCCGCAGTGCTCGCAGCTGCAGGAGCGACAGCGCGTCCACATAGGGGCTGCGCAGCTTCACCGCGCGCCGCAGCACGGGCCGGTTCTCCAGCAGCTCGTCGCCGCCGCAGATCCGGACCACCCACCGACGCGTCAGGGTCATCTCGTCGATGACCATCCTCGCCAGATCCTCGCGGTCGCCGAGGGCGAGGTACCGGCGCGCGATCCTGTCGTCGGTCTTGGCGAGGCTCATCGCGACGTTGTCCACCAGCGCCTGGAACAGCGGCCAGTCACGGTACGCCTCCCGGAGCAGCTCGTCGTCGCCTACCGTCTCCAGGGCGGTCCCCAGTCCGTACCAGCCGGTGAGGTTGATGCGCGCCTGCGTCCACGCGAACACCCAGGGGATGGCGCGCAGGTCCGTGAGGGACTCCACCGACAGTCCCCGTCGAGCGGGCCTGGATCCGAGGGCGAGCAGGCCGATCTCCTCCATCGGGGTGACCGTCGCGAACCATCCTGCGAACCCCGGGGCCCGCACCAGGTCGAAGAACCGCGCTCGGGACGACTCCGAGAGGACCTCCGCCACCGCGCGGAACCGGTCGGCGGCGGCGCTGTTGCGTTCCTGGATCGACGGGGCCGAGGCCAGCAGCGTCGCGGCCGCCACCTGGTCGATGTGGCGCATCGCGATATCCGGGTCACCGTACCGTGCGAAGATCACCTCGCCCTGCTCCGTGAGCTTGAACCGTCCGTCCACCGAGTGGGGCGGCTGCGCCAGGATGGCGCTGGTCGCGGGCCCTCCACCGCGGCCGAGCGCGCCGCCGCGTCCGTGGAAGAGGGTCAGGACGATCTCGTTGTCCGCCGCCCACCGGGCGATCGCCGCCTGCGCGTCGTATAGCGCGAGGTTCGCGGCGACCGGACCCACGTCCTTCGAGGAGTCCGAATAGCCTAGCATCACCTCCATGCGCCGGCCCGTGGCCTCCAGCCGCGCCGCGAACCCGGGTTCCGCCGTCGCCTGCTCCAGGATCGCGGGCGCCGCCTCCAGATCCGCGAACGTCTCGAACAACGGGATGACGTCCAGCACCGGCATCCGACCCTCGGTGCCGACCGCGAACCGCGCGAGCCGATGCACGGTGAGCAGGTCGTCGGCGGACTGGGTGAACGAGACGATGTAGCGGCCGGCGGCGCCGGCTCCGTAGCGCTCCTGGATCCCCGCGATTACACGGAAGACCTCGAGCACCTCCTCCGCCAGCGGGCTCCGCGCCGTACCCTGCTCGCACTCGGCGAGCACCTGTCGATGCACCGCCGAATGCTGGCGGACCTCCAGCTCGGCCAGGTGGAAACCGAAGGTCTGCACCTGCCACACCAGATGCTGCAGTTCGCCGTACGCCTGGCGGGCGGCGCCCGCGGTGGCCAGAGACTCCTGCAGCACCCGCAGGTCGCCGAGCAGGTGCTCCGGGTCCGGGTACGCCAGGTCCGCGTTCCGGGTCCGGGTGGCGGCGATGCGGCGGGCGATCAGGAGCAGGACGCGCCGGTGGGGCTCTTCGGGGGATCGCTTCGCGACCTCCGCCGAAGCCTCCTCGTCGTGGCTGCGCAGCCGCACCCACAGGGCCTGGAGCGCTGGCGACGGCGGGGTGGTGGCGGCGTCCAGCGTCAGAGCCCGGCCGATCCGGGTCGCCGCCTTCTCCAGTCCCAGGAGGACGTGCTCGGCCGCGATCGCGGCGGCCTTCCGGGTGACGCTCGCGGTGACGAACGGATTGCCGTCGCGGTCGCCTCCCACCCAGGTTCCCACGCGGACGAACGGCCGCACCAGGGGCGGCCGGGCCCCCGATTCGGGGGCGAGCGCCTCGTCCACCCGCCGGTACACCTGGGGGACGGCGGTGAACAGCGTGTCGTCGAAGATCGCCATCACGGCGCGCACCTCGTCGGTCGGGGACGGCTTCTCGCCGCGGAGGGGGGCGGTGCGCCAGAGGGTGTCGATCTCCTCCAGCATGCAGCGGCGGGTCCGTGCGCGGGCGGCCTCGCCGCGGTCGGGACGATCGTAGTCATCCAGTAGTTCCGAGACCCGTCGAATGGTGGTCGACACCGCGCGTCGCCGTGCCTCCGTCGGGTGCGCGGTGAAGACCGGCTGGAAGCTCAGGTCGCGCAATGCCGCCATCGCAGCCGGTTCCCCCAGCTCGGCCGCGAGCCGCCGGACCGCGGCGGGCACGGTGTCCGATGCATCCGCCGGGTCCGAACGACCGTCCCGTTGGTGCAGCACCCGCACGCGCTGGTGCTCCTCGGCCAGGTTCACCAGGTGGAAGTAGGCCGTGAACGCCCGCGCCACCTCGTCGGCGCGGGCGACGGTGAACGACTCCGCGATCGCGGCGGCCCGCGCGAACGCCTCGGCGGACTCGTCCGTGTACGCCTCGATCGTCGCCACCCGCAATCGCTCGACGTCCTCGAACAGTCCGGGCGAGCCGCTCTCGCGCAGCACCTGTCCCAGGAGCGCCCCCAGGTCGCGGACATCGGTCCGCATGGCCTCCGGCATCTCCTGCGACGCCTCGCCGCGGCCCACCACGTCCGAGGCCGCGGAGTTCGAGGGGCGGCTCATGCCGGTACGCTACCCCGCCGCTGTTTCACGGGGATCACGCGCGGCGGATAGGCTGGACGG
The DNA here is from genome assembly GCA_963701365.1 of uncultured Actinomycetota bacterium. Classification (GTDB taxonomy): domain Bacteria; phylum Actinomycetota; class Actinomycetes; order Actinomycetales; family Microbacteriaceae; genus Microbacterium. The sequence goes on from CAVOZX010000027.1 coordinate 10,628, forward strand.
CGGGGAGCCGGGAAGTCTGGTCGGCGTGCCGCCGCTGCGGCATCCGCCTGTCGCGCCCGGAGGTGCCCGTGTTCCGCTCCGATCGTCTTCCCGCCATCCTCCTGCTGCTGTCCGCGGCGGCCGGGCTGCTGGTCGCGAATACGGCCTGGGGTCCGGCCGCGGCCGCGGCGAAGGATGCGGCGGTGGGTATCCCGGGCGTTCTCGAACTCAGCGTCGGGCATTGGGTGGCCGACGGCCTGCTGGCGGTGTTTTTCTTCGTCGTGGCCGTGGAACTGCAGTACGAGCTGACCAGCGGGCAGCTGAACTCCCGTCGGCGCGCGGTGCGGCCGGCGATCGCGGCGGCCGGCGGGGTGATCGCCCCGATCCTCGTGTATGTCCTGATCGCGGCGGGCACGTCGTCGGCCGCCGGCTGGCCGATCCCGACCGCCACGGACATCGCGTTCGCGCTCGGAGTCCTGGCCGTGTTCGGGCGGGGGCTTCCCTCCGGTGTCCGGGTCTTCCTCCTGGCGCTGGCGATCCTCGACGACATCGTCGGGATCGTGTTCATCGCCGTCCTGTTCACCGACGACGTCGACGTCGTCCTGCTCGGTGCCGCGGTGATCGCGCTGGTCGCCTTCGGGTGGCTCAGCCGGGCGATGACGGACCGCAACCGCGTCGCCGTGTCCGCCGTCCTCGTCGCGCTGGCTCTGGCGGTGTGGGTCCTCGTCTACCTTTCGGGCGTGCATGCGACGATCGCCGGGGTCGGGCTGGGACTGGTGATGATGCAGCAGCCCGCCTTGCGGGTGAGGCATGTCCTGGAGCCGTGGGTGAACGGCCTCGTGCTGCCCGTGTTCGCGTTCTCCTCCGCCCTGGTCGTGATCCCCTCGGTCGCGGTGACGGAGATCTCCCCGGCGTTCTGGGGGGTCCTGATCGCGCTCCCGGTCGGCAAGCTGATCGGCATCGCCTCGGCGGGATGGCTGGCGCAGCGGCTGCTCCCCGAGGAGGGCGTGACACGGCTTCCGATGCTGGACCTGGTCGCGGCGGGAGCGCTCGGGGGGATCGGGTTCACCGTGTCCCTGCTGCTGTCGGAGCTGGCGTTCGCGGGGGACGGGATGCTACGCGACGAGGCGACGCTGGGCGTCTTGGCGGGCTCGGGCATCGCGCTCGTGGTGGCGGCGATCCTCGTATCCTGGCGGGCACGGCACTATCGACGGCTCGCCGAGGAGGCGCAGGCATGACCGCATCCGATCCGCTGCGGGAATCGGCCCGCGTGATGCACGAGATCCGGGAGCGCTGCGTCTGGAGCGCGGCCCGGAACCCCGCCGACCTCGTGCCGTATCTGCTGGAGGAGAGCTACGAGCTGGCGGAGGCGGTCGAGTCGGGCGCGGACGGCGACGTGCGCGAGGAACTCGGCGACGTGCTGTGGCAGGTGCTGTTCCACGCGGAGATCGCCTCCGGACCCGGCGGCGCGGGCTTCGGCATCGACGACGTCGCACGGTCGCTGACCGAGAAGATGGTCCGCCGCCATCCGCACGTGTTCGGCGAGGCGACGGCCGAGACCCCGGAGGAGGTGGTGGTCCTGTGGTCGGCGGCGAAGGCCGCGGAGAAGGCTCGTCGTCGCAGCATCCTGGAGGGGATCCCGCGGTCCCTGCCGGCCCTCTCGCGCGCGCAGAAGATCCTCGAACGGGCCGACGCCGCCGGAATCCGACCCGTTCCCGACGGTGCGGATCTTGCCGAGTCGCCGGCGTCGGAAGCCGAACTGGGCGAGCGGCTCCTCGCCCTCGTGGACGTCTCGCGACAGCGCGGGTGGGATGCCGAACGGGCGCTGCGGGAGCGGACCCGCGGCGTGGAGGACGAGGTCCGCGATGTGGAACGCGGCGGCGCCCCGGAGCCGGGAGAATAGGACCTCGTGCCGGCCGTCACTCCACCGCGCGGGATGCGCGACTTCCTCCCCGCCGAGAAGCACCATCGGGAGCGGGTGCTCGAGGCCATCCGGGTCCGATACCGCGCCCACGGCTTCGATGAGATCGAGACCCCCGTCCTGGAGGACTACGGCCGCCTGCACGCCGGGGTCGGCGGCGACAACGAGAAGCTCGGATTCTCCGTACTCCGGCGCGGGCTGGACCCCGACGGCATCCGGGCGGCAGCGGACCGTCCCGAGGCGCTCAGCGACCTCGGACTCCGATACGACCTCACCGTCCCGCTCGCCCGGTTCTACGCCACCCACCGCGCGGAGCTCCCGGGCGTGTTCCGGGCGATCCAGATAGGCCCGGTCTGGCGGGCCGAGCGGCCGCAGAAGGGACGGTTCCGGCAGTTCGTCCAGTGCGACATCGACATCATCGGCGACGCGTCCGCCCGCGCGGAGGCGGAACTGCTCGTGGCCACCCTCGACGCGGTCGGTGCGCTGGGACTGGCGGAGGCGAGCATCCGGCTCAACGACCGCCGCATCCTGGACTGGATGCTGGACACGGTCGGGGTCGCCCCTTCGGAACGCCCGGGAGTGCTGATCGCGCTGGACAAGCTGGACAAGATCGGGGCGGGCGGGGTCGCCGCCGAACTGCGCGAGCGGGGCATCCCGGCCGCGGCGGTGGCGGCGATCGAGGATCTGCTGCGTCGCGCCCCGGTGGCCGGGTCGGGATCCGGACGGGACGCGATCGCGGCGGCGCTCCCCTCCGGTGTTCCCGCCGATCTCGTGGATCATCTGGATGCCGTGGCGTCGGCGGTGCGCGCCGGGCCGGAGAGCGCGGCCCTGGTCTTCGACCCGTTCCTCGTCCGGGGGATGGGCTACTACACCGGCACCATCTTCGAACTGGCCCACCCGGCGGTCGGATACTCGCTCGGCGGCGGGGGGCGTTACGACGGAATGGTCGGGAGGTTCCTCGGCACCGAGGTTCCGGCCGTCGGATTCTCGATCGGCTTCGAGCGGATCGTGGACCTGGTGGCGCCGCGGGACGACCACCGCCACCGGGCGGTCGTTCTCGTCCACGACCCGGACGTGGAGCTGGCCGAAGTGGTCGCGGCGAAGACGGAGCTCCTGGCGACCTGGGCCCGCGTTCGCGTGGAACGGCGCCCCCGGAGCCTGAAGGGCCTTCTCGCGCAGGCCGCCGCCGACGGCTACACCCATGTCGTGAGCCTCGGCGCGGGCAGCGCGCCGGGCGCGATGGTGCCGCGGCCACTGTCGCCGGCGGGGGGCGGGACGGCATGATCGACGCATGACGCTCGGTGTGCGCACCGTCCTCGCCCCCTGGCGTCCCCTCAGGCGGGGGGTCGCCGGGATTGACGCGTCGGACGCCACCCGGTTTGCTGGCGGGATGATGGATCCGACCCCGGACGCGTGGCGGCGCGTCGACGAGTACCTCACGGATGTCCTGGTGGGTCACGATCCGCATCTGGAGAACGCGGTCGCCGATCAGGATGCGGCGGGCCTGCCATCGATCGAGGTGGCCCCGGTCAACGGGAAGTTCCTGCACCTGCTGGCGCGCATCGCCGGAGCCCGCCGCATCCTGGAGATCGGGACCCTCGGAGGGTACTCCACCATCTGGCTGGCCCGTGCCCTCGAGCCCGGCGGACGGGTGGTCACCATCGAGGCCGAACCCGACATCGCGCGGGTCGCACGGGCGAGCCTGGATCGGGCGGGAGTGGCCGGGAGCGTGGACATCCTGCTGGGACGGGGGGCGGACGTGCTGCCGCGGCTCGCGGGCTCCGCACCGTTCGATCTGGTCTTCATCGACGCCGACAAGGAATCGAACACCGTGTATCTGGACTGGGCCGCCCGGCTGGGGCGGCCCGGGACGGTGGTCGTGGTGGACAACGTGGTGCGCGCCGGTCGCGTGGTCGAACCGGATGCGTCGGACACGCAGGTCGCCGGCGTGCGCGCGGGCCTGGAGATGCTCCGCGATGACGAGCGATTCGACGCGACGGCGCTGCAGACGCTGGACCGCAAGGGCTGGGACGGCATCGCGCTCGCCGTGCTGAGGTGAACGCCCCGGCGCCGGAGTCGCCCGGCCCGCGTGGCTAGACTCGCGGTGGCGCCCCCGCCCGCTCCCGAATCCGCACCGCACCGCACGCAAGGAGTTCCCATGGCATCGATCGAGGCTGTCGGAGCCCGCGAGATCCTCGACTCGCGCGGCAACCCCACCGTGGAGGTCGAGGTGCTGCTGGAGGACGGGATCGTCCAGCGTGCCGCCGTCCCCTCCGGAGCATCGACCGGCGCGTTCGAGGCGTACGAACTGCGCGACGGCGACCCGCGCCGGTACGGCGGGAAGGGGGTCATGAAGGCGGTCGCCGCGGTCCTGGACGAACTGGGGCCGGCGGTGGAGGGACTCGAGGCGAGCGAGCAGCGCCTCGTGGACCAGATCCTGATCGCCACCGACGGCACCGAGAACAAGTCCCGCACGGGCGCGAACGCCATCCTCGGGGTGAGCCTGGCCGTCGCGAAGGCGGCGGCGGATTCGGCGGATCTGCCGCTGTTCCGTTATCTGGGAGGACCCGGCGGGCATGTGCTGCCTGTGCCGCTCCTGAACGTGATCAACGGCGGAGCTCACGCTGACACGGGCGTGGACATCCAGGAGTTCTTCCTCGTCCCCCACGGGGCGCAGTCCTACGCGGAGGCGCTGCGGTGGGGCACCGAGACCTACCATGTGCTCAAGGGCGAGTTGAAGGCCGGTGGCTTCGCGACGGGCCTCGGCGACGAGGGCGGCTTCGCCCCGGATCTGCCGAGCAACCGGGCCGCACTGGACTTCCTGGTGGCCGCGATCGAGAAGGCCGGATTCCGACCGGGCGTCGAGATCGCCGTGGGGCTGGACGTGGCGGCCACGGAGTTCTTCCGCGACGGCTCCTACGTGTTCGAGGGGCGGTCGTGGAGTGCGGCCGACCTCATCGGCTACTACCGGGACCTGCTCGGCGCGTACCCGCTCGTGACGATCGAGGACCCGCTGGGCGAGAACGACTGGGAGGGCTGGGAGGCGCTCACCGCCGAGCTCGGCGGCGCGGTGCAGCTCGTGGGAGACGACCTGTTCGTGACCAACCCGACCCGGCTGACCGACGGCATCGCGCGCGGCGTCGCGAACGCCCTGCTCGTCAAGGTCAACCAGATCGGGACGCTGTCCGAGACACTGGATGCCGTGGCCCTGGCCACCGGCGCCGGATACCGGTCGATGATGTCGCACCGGTCGGGCGAGACGGAGGACACCACCATCGCCGACCTCGCCGTCGCTCTGAACTGCGGGCAGATCAAGACCGGCGCGCCCGCACGCAGCGAACGCATCGCGAAATACAATCAACTTCTGCGGATCGAGGAGGAGCTCGGCGACGCCGCCGTCTTCGCCGGGCGGTCCGCGTTCCCGCGTTTCCGGGGCTGAACCGCCGCAGGAGGGAGGCGCCGTGGCCGGCCGTCGCGCTCGCCTCGACCCGCCGGTCGGCTCACGCCGGCGTTCCGTCCGCATCGGCGTCCGGGACTGGCTCGGCGGCCTCCGGCTGTCGGGGTTCATGGTGATCATGCTCGGGCTGGTGGTTCTCGCCGTGCTCGTGCTCGTTCCCACCGTGGGGACCTACCTCGACCAGCGTCAGCGGATCGCTGCGCTCGCGGAGTCCGTGCGGCTCACGGAACAGCAGGTCGCGGACCTGACGGCGCAGGAACGCCGTTTCACGGACCCGGCCTACATCACCACGCAGGCCCGGGAACGCCTCTACTACGTCACCCCGGGCGACGTCGTCTACCTCGTGGACAACGACCTGCCCGCGGCGCGTCAGCCGCGGGATGCGCAGCAGGTCAGCGATCAGCTGGAGCAGACGCCGACCGACTGGATGGCGCAGTTCGTGCGCTCCGTCGCGGCCGCCGGGGCCGCCCGCACCGCGGCGGCACCGGATCCCGGCCCGTTACCCTGACGGGGTGGCAGTTTCGCTCCCGGACGCCGCGACGACCGCGGACCTCGACGTGGTGCGCCGGCAGCTGGGTCGGCCGCCGCGGGGCGTGGTCGGCGTGGCGGCCAGGTGCGTGTGCGGCAACCCGACCGTGGTGGCGACGGCGCCGCGGCTTCCGGACGGCTCGCCGTTCCCGACGTTCTACTACCTGACGCATCCGGCGGCGACGGCGGAACTGTCGCGGCTCGAAGCGGACCATGTGATGGCGGAGTTCGAGGCCTGGCTGGCGACGGACGCCGCCGCCGCCGAGGCCTTCCGCGCCGCGCATCGCGCCTACCTGAGCGATCGGGCGCGCTTCGGCGCGGTCGAGGAGATCGCCGACGTCTCGGCCGGCGGCATGCCAAGGCGAGTGAAGTGCCTCCACGCGCTGGTGGCGCACTCGCTGGCCGCCGGCCCCGGCGTGAACCCGGTCGGCGACGCGGCCTTGGCCCGCTGCGCCTGGTCCCCGACCCGGTGCTCGTGCCCCGAACCGGGTCCGGAATGAGAGGGTGGCGGACCGCGACGGCGACGCTCGGCGTCGCGACCGCCGTCGCCGTGCTGGTCGGCCCCGCCGCGGCCTCGGAACGGGCGCCCGGCACGGACCCGGTCCGGGCCCAGGAGTACTGGCTCGAGGAGTACGGGATCCGTGAGGCGTGGCAGACCACGCGCGGCGACGGCGCGCGGATCGCGATCATCGACACCGGCGTGGGTTGGGCCCCGGAGTTCGCGGGTGTGGTCGGTGGAACCGACGTGTCGGGGTTGGGTTCGCCCGACGGGCGCATGCCGGTCGGTGCGGTCGACGCGGACCACGGCAGCTGGGTCGCATCGCTGGCCGCGTCCCGGGGCCTTCCCGGCGGCACCGGCATGATCGGCGTGGCTCCCGGCGCGGAGTTGCTGTCGGTGTCGGTCGGCCTCGGACAGGACGCGGCCCGCCCGTTCGCGACGCAGGTCGCCGAGGCCGTGCGCTGGTCCGTCGACGCGGGGGCCGACGTCATCAACCTGTCCTTCACGACGAACACGCTCGAATGGGACACCACGTGGGACGACGCCTTCGAGTACGCGTTCTCCCACGACGTGGTCGTGGTGGTCGCCGCCGGCAATCGCGGCAGCGGCACCGACACGGTCGGCGCCCCGGCGACCATCCCGGGGGTGCTGACAGTGGCGGGCGTGGATCCGCTGGGCGCGGCGAGCGTCGAGGCGTCCACCCAGGGCATCACGATCGGGGTGGCCGCGCCCAGCGAGGATCTGCTCGGCGTGTCGGCCGACGGCGGCCTCGTGCTCTGGAACGGCACGAGCGGTGCCGCGCCGATCGTCGCGGGTGTCGCAGCTCTGGTGCGGTCGGCCCATCCCGAACTGGATGCGGCCAACGTGATCGAGCGCATCATCCGCACGGCCCGGCCGCCGGCGGGCGTGAGCGTACCGGACCCGCTGTACGGCTACGGTCTGGTCGACGCCGCCGCGGCCGTCACCGCCAACGTCGCCGTCGTCTCCGCGAACCCGATGGGCGATCTGACGGAATGGATCCGGATCCATCGGCGTGCGGATGCGGCGCCCCGGCCGAACCCGGCGCCGGCGCCGGTCCCCCCGCTGCCGCCGGCCGAGGTCGCACGGACGCCGATCTCGCCGCTGCTGCCCACGAGCGCGACCGTGCTGTTCGGCACGATTCCCCTGCTGGCCGTGACGCTCGCCGCTATACTGGTCGCGCTCGGCGTCACTGCTGCTGTCCGACGCATCCGATTGGCGTCCGCGAACCGCGGGCCCAGCCGTTGAAGGTCAGGAGCTCTTCCACCGTGACAAGCACCGTGCCCAGGATCCTCATCGTCGGCGGCGGGTACGCGGGCTTCTACACCGCATGGAAGCTGGAGAAGCACCTGCACCGGGGCGAGGCGCAGGTCACCCTGGTCGATCCGCTGCCCTACATGACCTATCAGCCGTTCCTCCCCGAGGTCGCGGCGGGATCGATCGAACCACGCCATGCCGTGGTTCCGCTGCGGCGCCATCTCAAGCGCACGACCGTGATCACCGCCTCGGTGACCGGAATCGACCATGCTCGTCGCACCGCGACGGTCACCCCCGTCGCCGGGGACGCTTGGCAGATCGAGTACGACCACATCGTCGTCACGGCCGGCGCCGTGTCGCGCACCTTCCCCATCCCCGGGATCGCCGACTCCGCCATCGGCCTGAAGACGATCGAGGAGGCAGTCGGGGTGCGGGACCGGCTGATGTCCAACTTCGATCGGGCAGCCAACCTGCCGCCGGGGCCCCAGCGCGAACGACTCCTGACGGTGGTGGTCGTCGGCGGCGGATTCGCCGGGATCGAGGCCTTCGCCGAGTTGCGCTCCCTCGCATCGGCGCTGCTGGAGTACTACCCGGGACTGACCTTCGAGGAGACTCACTTCCATCTGGTCGAGGCGATGAGCCGGATCATGCCGGAGGTGTCGCTGAAGACCAGCGAATGGGTGCTCAAATCCCTCGCCACCCGCGGTGCGTACGTGCACCTGGACACGCAGGTCGCCAGTGCCGTGGACGGCGTGGTGGAGTTGTCCTCGGGAGAGTCCCTGCCGAGCGATCTGATCGTGTGGACGGCAGGAGTGATGGCCAACCCGACCGTGGTGCGCGGCGGCGACCTGCCGGTGGAGGAGCGCGGCCGCATCCGCACCCGCGCGGATCTCCGGGTCGGCTCCGAGGGCGAGATTGTCGAGGGCGCCTGGGCGGCCGGGGACGTCGCCGCCGTGCCGGATCTGACCGGTGGTGGCGTCGGAGGGTATTGCGTGCCGAACGCCCAGCACGCGGTCCGCCAGGCGAAGCGTCTGGCGAAGAATCTGACCGCGGTGCTGCGCGGCGAACTGCCCGAGGATTACGTGCACCGCAATCTCGGCGCCGTGGCCGGTCTGGGACTGTACAGCGGGGTCTTCCAGTCCGGCGGGCTGGCCATCACCGGGTGGCCCGCGTGGGTCGCGCACCGCGGCTACCACGGCCTGGCGATGCCGTCGTGGGAGCGGAAATGGCGAGTGCTCGGGGACTGGTGGCACGGTCTGTGGCTCGGACGCGACATCGTGAGCCTGGAGGCGGCACGCGACCCGCGCGCCGTGTTCGAGCAGTTCGCGGCGCGTCCCCGGCCCCCCAAGACCCGCAGCGACCAGCCCCCGGCCGAGTCGTCGGCGTCGGCCGGTGCGCCGTCCGCGGCGGCGGCCCGGTGAGCGTGCCGGCGGACTGCCTGCCCTAGGGTGGTCGGGCCCCCGTAGCCCAATCGGCAGAGGCAGGCGACTTAAAATCGCCCGAGTGTGGGTTCGAGTCCCACCGGGGGTACGTCCGGTCCCAGGGCGTAGACGGTGTCGGGCAGTACTATGGCCGAAGCTACCGAACGGAGGCCGCCGTCATGTGGGAATGGCTCATCCCGGTTCTGATCGTGGTCGCGCTGGGCGCGATCGTGGGCATCTACCTCTGGGCGACGTACAACTCGCTGGTCCAGTTGAACGTCCGCGTCGATGAGGCGTGGAGCGACATCACGGTGCAGTTGAAGCGGCGCGCAGACCTCCTGCCGAACCTCATCGAGACGGTGAAGGGCTACGCCTCGCACGAGAAGGCGGTGTTCGAGAACGTCACGCAGGCGCGCGCCGAGACCCTGAACGCCACGAGCCCGGCCGAGGCCGGCGTGGCCGAGGGCCACATGCAGCAGGCGTTGAAGTCGCTGTTCGCCGTCGCGGAGGCGTACCCGCAGCTGCAGGCGAGCCAGAACTTCTTGGGGCTGCAGCAGTCCATCGTCGATACCGAGGACAAGATCCAGGCGTCGCGGCGCTTCTACAACGGCGGCGTCCGCGAACTGAACACCAAGATCAAGGTGTTCCCGAACAACCTCTTCGCCCGCCGGCTCGGCTTCCACGAGCGGGAGTTCTTCGAAGTGGTCGACGGTGCGGCGATCGCGGAGCCGCCCCGCGTGCAGTTCTGACGCCGGTCGCGCGTGTACTCCGCGGTCGCTCGCAACAAGCGCAACACCTGGCTCATCCTGGTCGGATTCGTCCTGCTGATCGGCGCGATCGGCCTTCTCGTCGGATGGCTGGCCGGCAACAACTGGTGGATCACCGCATTCGCTGTGGTGTTCGCGGCCGGCTACGGCGTGGCGCAGTACTTCCTCGCCGGTCGTGAGGCGCTCGCACTGGCCGGCGCTGTCGAGGTCAGCCGCACCGACGCGCCCCGCTACTACCGGCTGGTCGAGAACCTGTGCATCACCACGGGCACCCCGATGCCGCGGCTCTACGTGGTCGAGGATCCCGCGCCGAACGCTTTCGCCGCCGGGCGCTCCCCGGAGACGGCGACCATCACCGTCACCACCGGGCTGTTCGAGATCATGTCCGACCGCGAGCTGGAGGGCGTACTCGCGCACGAACTGGGACACATCCGGAACTACGACATCCGGGTGTCCCTGCTCGTGTTCGGTCTGGTCGTCGCCGTCGGCATCCTCGCGGACGTGCTGCTGCGGGTGGCGTTCTTCGGCGGCGGACGCCGGGATAGCGGACCGGCGCAGATCGTCTTCCTCATCCTGGGAGTGGTCGCCGCGGTCGCCGCGCCCCTCGTCGCCGCGGTGGTGCAGGCGGCGATCTCGCGCCAGAGGGAGTATCTGGCCGACGCCACCGGGGCCATGACCACGCGTGACCCCGAGGGCCTCGCCTCCGCGCTGGCGGCCCTCGGCGCGCACTCCGCGCCGCTGCGCCGGGCCAACACGTCCATGGCGCACCTGTGGGTGGCCGATCCGCTCAAGCCCGGTGCCGTCGCCCGCCTGTTCGCGACCCACCCGCCGATCCCGGATCGGATCGCGCGGCTTCAGGGGATGCTCGACCGGTTCTGACCGCGCCGGCGTTCGTCCGGCTGCCGATCACTCCAGGAGCTTCGCGAACCAGTCGGTCGCGTTGGGATTGCTGTTGTACGCGGGGATGGTGCCTGCCGGTGTTACCGTCGGGAATGGTGCTCGGCCATGCGATCACAGGGATGGCGGCTGTCTGGCGGGTGCTTGGCGGCTGGGTGGCGGCCCGATGGCGTGGTGTTGGCGTGAACGGCGAAACGAGGATGAGGTTCATGACCAAGTCACGAATCATCGAGCTTCGACAGACACACGGCTGGACCCAGGAGCGACTGGCAACGGAGAGTGGGGTTGGCCTGCGAACCGTACAGCGATTGGAAGCGGGCGACGACGCGAGTTTGGAGACGCTCTCTCGCGTGGCGGAAGCGTTGCGCGTGCCGGTCCGGGAACTGTTCTCGACCATCGAAGAGGGCGCGTTGAGCATCCGTGTCGAGTCGCTTGAAGCTCGTACGGCGGGGCAACAGGTTGCACGTGACCGGATCAGTAGCGCATGGCGCTGGATCTACATCGGGGTGGGCGTCATCCTTACGCTGGTCAGCTTCACCTTCGCGCAGGGACTCGTCCTGTTCCTGGGCTACTGGGTAGGTGGCTACATGATCCTGGTCGCTGTGCGACGGATCTACCTCGAACCGCACCTGGATGCGAAATATCCGCTCTCGCGAGGTGTCCAGTCCCGCCGCGAGCGCCGACGCACAAGAGCAACGGCCCCGTCCGTGGCGGATGCTGAGGTCAGCCCCTCAGCCGAGGACCTTACGTAACCACACAGTCGCGTTGGGATTGCTGTTGTACGCGGGGATGGTGCGGTAGCCCGAGGTCCGGTACAGGTGCTGGGCGGCCACGAGAGTGCGGTTCGTGTCCAGCACGACCTGGCGCGCGCCGAGGTCCGCGGCGCGCGACTCCAGCTCGTCCATCAGGAGCCGGGACCAGCCGTGACCCCGCGCCCGCTCCTGGATCCACACGTGCTTGACCTCGAACGTGGCGCGCCCGTCCAGGTCGTCGATGCGCCGCACCCCGCCGCATCCGACCGGATCGTCCCTCTCGTTCCGCATCACGAGGAAGACGCCCGCCGGGGGAGTGAACCGCGCCGGGTCGGGCCTGACCACCCGGTACCCGCCCGGATGCGTCGCGAAGCCCAGTTCGCGCGAGGCGAAGTACTCATCGAGCAGCCGCTCGGCGATCGGGTCGTCCGCTTGCGCGGGCAGGAAGGACGGCACCGTCCGACGGTACGCCTTCCGGCGGGCGGCCCGCCCCCGCCGCGCTCACGCTCTGCGCGTCCCCGCCCCGTAGGCTGGACGCATGGCAACACGGGTGGCGATCGTCGGCGCGACGGGGAAGCTCGGCGGCATCATCCGCGCTGTGGTCGAGGCGGACGCGGATTTCGAGATCCACGCGCTCCTGTCCTCCCGCGACCAGCTCGAGAGCATCGCCGGGGCGGATCTCGTCGCGGACGCATCGACCCCCGCCGTCTCGATCGACGTGGTCAGGGCGGCGACGGAGGGCCGCATCAATCTCCTGGTGGGAACCAGCGGCTGGTCCACCGAGCGGATCGCCCTGGTGCGTCCGCTGGTCGACGCGGCGGGGACGGGCGCTGTCTTCATCCCCAACTTCTCGCTCGGCTCCGTGGTGGCCTCGGCACTCGCAGCGGCCGCGGCGGGAATGTTCGACGCGGCCGAGATCGTGGAAACCCACCGGGAGACGAAGTCGGACTCGCCCAGCGGCACCGCAGTCCGCACCGCGGAGATGATCGCGGCGGCGCACGAGGGTCCGGTGTCCGCGCCGTTCGCCGACCAGCGGGCCCGTGGCCAGCAGGTAGCGGGGGTGCCCGTGCATTCGCTCCGCCGGCCTGGGGTGGTGGCCCGTCAGGAGGTCGTGCTATCGCGTCCCGGCGAATCGGTCACGATCCTGCACGACACGGTCGACCCCGTGCTCGCCTACTCGCCGGGCATTCGCGTCGCGCTGCGCGCGGCGCGGGATGCGCGCGGCGTGCACATCGGTCTCGAGCAGTTCCTCGATCTCGGTTTCGTGCGGGGCGCCGCGGACGCACCCGGCCCGGTGCGCGAGGACGCCGCGCCGGGTCAGGTGGCGCGCGCGACCGGGGCGTGAGCGCTCGCGTCGGGGTCGCGGTCGTCGCGGCGGCGCTCGTCCTGTACATCGCGACGGTCGCGCGGCAGGCGTGGCTGCTCCTGATCAGCGGCGACGCGGTGGGCGTGGCGATGGGCGTGGCTCTGGTCGTGCTCCCCGCCGTCGCGGTGTGGGCGCTCGTGCGCGAAGTGGTCTTCGGCGTGCGCGCCGCCGCGCTCGGCCGGCGCCTGGCCGACGAGGGCGCGCTGCCGGAGGACGAGCTCACCACCCGTCCCAGTGGTCGGGTGGTCCGGTCCGAGGCCGAGGACGTGTTCCCCCGCTACCGCGACCAGGTGGAGCGGGACCCGACCGACTGGCAGGCCTGGTATCGCCTGGGTCTCGTGTACGACGCCGCCGGCGACCGTCGACGAGCGCGGCAGGCCGTCCGCGAGGCGATCCGGCGGCATCACGCCGCGGCGGACCCGGACTCCTGAGGAATCGCCGCGGCGACGGCATCCTCGACGGTGGCGTGGGTGAACGCGAATCCCGAGTCCAGCAGCGCCTTCGGGATCACCTCGACGTCGTCGGTCAGCAGGGCTGAGACCGCGTCGCGGCCGAGTACGGCCCGCAGCGCCCACGCAGGGGCGCGCACGAGGTAGGGGCGGTTCATCCTCACGGCCACCGCGAATCCGAGATCGTTGGCGGTCGCCCGATGCGGGCCGGCCAGAGTGATCGGTCCGTCCAGTTCCGCGTCGATCGCGTGCCGGATGGCGCGCACCTCGTCGTCGAGCGAGATCCATGGCCATGACTGCGTGCCGTTCCCGATCGGACCGGCCACGCCCAGGCGCGTGAGTTGCATGAGCGGCTTCAGCGCGGCGTCCGGGTGCACGATCGGCGCGGTGCGCAGCAGTACCGTCCGGGCGCGGTCCCCGGCGGTCAGAGCTGCGTCCTCCCATGCGGCGCACAGTCGCGCCAGGAACGTCTCCCCGGCGGGTGCCGTCTCCGTCAGCCCGACGCCGTAGTCCCCGTAGTACCCGACCGCGGATGCCGACACGAATGCGGGTGCGTCGTCACCGAGGGAGCGGATCGCCGTCGCGAGTGTGCGCGTCGGGGTCAGGCGCGACCAGAGGAGTTCGCTGCGGTATCGGGGGGTCCACGGGAACCGTCCGATGCTCGCTCCGTTCAGGCCCACCACCGCGCGGGCCCCGGCGATCAGCTCCGGATCCAACGGCGCGGTGGTCCGCAGCCAGGGGATCTCCGCGTCCGATCGCGGCTCGCGGCGCACCAGCACGGCGACGGGGATGCCGTCGGCCCGCAGCGACTGCGCCAGGGCCCGGCCGATGAGACCGGACGCGCCGGCCAGGACGACCCGGCCTTCGGGCACCCGTGCCGATCCGTCGTTGAGCACCGCCGCGTCCTTCCCGCCTCCGCCCCTCCCGGATGGGAGCGGGTGGTCCCAGGCTAGTCGGGGACGCGGTCAGGCCGCGGGCTGCGCGCGCCCGACGATGCCCACCCGCTGCAGCAGCAGGTAGAGCTGACAGCCCAGGCACAGGCCGAACGCCGCGTTGAGGAAGGCCGCCAGGAAGGCCACCGCAGCGGCTATCGGAAGACCCCACGGGACCCCCGCCAGCTGCAGGAGCAGGCCGATCACCGAGACGAGCAGTCCCACCCCCTGCGCGAAACGCGGCGGCCGCGGATCCTCGAACTGGGTCGGGGGGGACAGGCGCGGCTGCACCAGCCGGCGGAACAGGACGCTCCACGGGGTCGTGCGCTGCGACAGCACACCCCACAGGAACAGCGCGGCGATCACCGCGAGGAGCAGGAACGCGGGGTCCGCCGCGCGCTGGCCCACCGTCGCGGCCTGCACAGCCCACTCCGGGCCGACCCGGAACGAGTCTCCCGACAGTGGCTGGTAGGCGAACCATCCGACCGTGGCGCGGGCGGTCGAGAGGCCGGTCAGGCCCAGCACGATGTCGATCAGCAGCAGCACCGAGGTGATCGCCGCGGCGAACCGCGGCCCACGCACGTCGATGCGGCCAGGTGCCGTCTCACGCATAGCTGCTCTCCTTCGTCACGAGATCGAGTTCGCGAGCGATGGCCTCGCGCGCCGGCGCGCCGCCCATGCGGGCGCGCACGGCGCCGCGACCGTCGAGGATGAGGATGGTGGGGGTCTGCAGCACATGGAACCGCGCGGCGAGGTCGGGGCGATGGGTCAGATCGACCTCCCGGTGGGTGACGCCGACATGATCGTCGCTGATCTCGGTCAGCAGGCGGTGCACGCCGGGGCAGCGCGAGCAGTACTCGGTGCTGAACTGCAGCAGCGTCGCCCGCTCCCCGAGCCGGTCGACGCCCACCTCGGCCGCTCGCACGATCTCCGCTCCGCCCTGGCGGCGAGTACGACGCTGCAGCCGATCGAAGGCGACACCGGCCAGGATGGCGACCACGACCAGTGCCCCGGCGAGGGAGAGGGCGAGCGGAAGATCCATGATCATCACGCTAACCGCGGCACGAACGGGCGGATCCGACATGTCGCAGTATGACGGTCGGTGTGCTCCGCCGCTCGCGGGAGCGCGACGGTAGGCTCGCCTCGTGAGCGACCCCGTCCCCGCCACGGCCCCGCAGCACGCGTACGAGGATCTGCTCCGGGAGGTGCTCGAGCACGGCACGCCGAAGGCGGACCGCACCGGCACGGGAACCGTGAGCCTCTTCGGGCGCCAGCTGCGCTTCGACCTCGCCGGCGGGTTCCCGCTCGTGACCACCAAACGCGTGCACTTCCGGTCGATCGCGTACGAACTGCTGTGGTTCCTGCGCGGCGAGTCCAACGTCCGCTGGCTCCAGGAGCACGGGGTGACCATCTGGGACGAGTGGGCGGACGCGGACGGCGAACTCGGGCCGGTCTATGGCGTGCAGTGGCGGTCCTGGTCGACGCCCGGCGGCGGCACGATCGACCAGATCGCGCAGGTCGTCGACCGGATCCGCACCGACCCCGACTCCCGTCGGCTGATCGTGAGCGCCTGGAACCCCGCCGACGTCCCGGCGATGGCGCTCGCGCCATGCCACGCCCTGTTCCAGTTCTACGTCGCCGACGGACGTCTGTCGTGCCAGCTCTACCAGCGCAGCGCCGACATGTTCCTCGGAGTCCCGTTCAACATCGCCTCCTACGCGCTGCTGACCTCGATGGTTGCTCAGCAGACCGACCTCGAGCCGGGCGAGTTCGTGTGGACCGGCGGGGATTGTCACATCTACGACACCCATCGCGACCAGGTGCGCGAGCAGCTGCGCCGCGAGCCGCTCCCCGCCCCGCGGCTGCGCTTCGCCCGCCGCCCGGCCTCGATCTCCGACTACCGGTACGAGGATTTCATCCTCGACGACTACCGTCATCACCCCGCCATCCGCGCGGCCGTGGCGGTATGACCGAGGTCGCGCTCATCTGGGCGGAGAGCCGCGACGGGGTGATCGGGTCCGGCGGCGGCATGCCGTGGCATGTGAGCGAGGACCTCGCGCACTTCAAGGAACTCACCTGGGGGGCGCCGGTGATCATGGGACGGCGGACCTGGGAGTCGCTCGACCCGCGGTTCCGGCCGCTCCCCGGCCGCCGCAATCTCGTGCTGACGGCCGCCTCGGACTGGTCGCAGCCCGGCGCCGAGCGCGCCGCCTCCCTCGCCGACGCCGTCGACAGCATGCAGGATGCCGGCACCGTGTGGGTCATCGGCGGCGGCCGGGTGTTCGCCGAGGCGATCGGCCGTGCGGACCGGCTCGAGGTGACCGAACTGGACGTCGCCGTGGACGGAGACGTGATGGCGCCCGACCGGTCGGCCTGGCGCACCGCGGCCCTGGACCCGCCGCAGGGCTGGCGCACCTCGCGCGGCGGCATCCGCTATCGCTTCCGGACCCTCCTGCCGCCCGCGGACGCCGGCCCTCCCGGCGCCGGCGGAGCCGATAGCCTGGGAGCATGACGCAGCCGGCCAACCCGTTCGGGCAGGTGCTGGTCGCCCTGATCACGCCCATGACGGCGGACGGTGAGGTCGACTGGCCCGCTGTCGCTCAGCACATCGACGACGTCATCGTCTCGGGCGCCGACGGAGTGGTGGTCACCGGCACCACCGGAGAGACCTCCACCCTCACCGATCCCGAGAAGATCCGGCTCGTCGAGGTCGCCAAAGAGGTGTCCGGCGGCCGCGCGAAGGTCATCACGGGGGGCGGCTCGAACGAGACCGCCCACGCCATCGAGTTGTACCGGGCCAGTGAGAAGGCCGGCGCCGACGGCATCATGATCGTCACCCCGTACTACAACAAGCCGACCCAGGCCGGTGTCCTCACCCACTTCCGCCTCATCGCCGACGCCACTGCGCTGCCGGTGATCCTGTACGACATCCCGGGTCGCACCGGCGTTCCGATCCGGTACGAGACGATTCTGCGGCTGGCCAAGCATCCGAACATCCTGGCCATCAAGGACGCCAAAGGGGACTTCAGCGAGGTCAGCCGCGTGCTGAACCAGACCGACCTGATGTACTTCTCGGGCGACGACGCCAACGCGCTGCCGCATCTGTCCATCGGGGCGACCGGACTGATCGGAGTGACGGCCAACATCACGGCGGCCCCGTACCGGACCATCGTGGATGCCGTCAACGCGGGCGATCTGCGCACGGCCACCGCGATGCACAAGCGGGTGGAGCCGCTGGTGCGCGCCGTCATGACGCATGTGCCCGGAACGGTCAGCGCGAAGTACATCCTGCACGGACTGGGGCGGATCTCCAGTCCCCGGGTGCGGCTCCCGCTGGTCGGGCCCGAGGAGTGGGAGGCGGCCCTCATCGAGGACGAGCTGGCGCTGGTGGCCGACGTCCCGGGTGTGGATTTCGCGCACTTCCGGCCCGACCGCAACGCCGCCGCCGGCGGTGCGCTCCCCAAGGTTCCCGGCACGACCCGGTGACCTGCTGCCCGGGTGTCGGCGCGTCCGCTCCCGGGTTCGAGAATGACGGATGCGGCTACCGCCGCCCCGGAAAGGCGACTTCATGGCACCCACGGTCTACGACCCGCCCCCGCTCGCGCCGGACACCCTGCGGGTGACCCCGCTCGGAGGTCTCGGCGAGGTCGGCCGGAACATGACCACGTTCGAGTTCGCCGGCAAGATCCTGGTGGTGGATTGCGGCGTGCTCTTCCCCGAGGCCGAACAGCCCGGCGTCGACCTGATCCTCCCGGACTTCGCGCCGCTGCGGAGCCGGCTGGACGACATCGTCGGGGTCGTTCTCACGCACGGTCACGAGGACCACATCGGCGCCGTGCCCTACCTGCTGAAGCTCAAGCCGGATCTGCCGCTGATCGGATCGTCCCTGACTCTCGCGCTCGTCGAGGCGAAGCTCAAGGAGCACCGCATCTCGCCGTACACCCTCACCGTCCGAGAGGGCCAGGTCGAACGGGTAGGACCGTTCGACCTGGAGTTCGTGGCAGTGAACCACTCGATCCCCGACGCGCTCGCCGTCGCCATCCGCACCCCGGCGGGGCTTGCGCTGACCACCGGGGACTTCAAGATGGACCAGCTCCCGCTCGACGGGCGCCTCACCGACCTGCGATCCTTCGCCCGCCTGGGGGAGGAGGGCGTCGATCTCTTCCTGGTCGATTCCACCAATGCGGACGTACCGGGATTCACACCGCTGGAGCGTTCGATCGGCCCGGTACTGGACCAGATCATCGGGCGGGCGCCGCGACGGGTGATCGTGGCGAGCTTCTCCAGCCACGTGCACCGGGTGCAGCAGGTGGTGGACGCGGCCGCCGCGCACGGCCGCCGGGTGGCGTTCCTCGGCCGCAGCATGGTGCGGAACATGACGATCGCCCAGGACCTGGGGTACCTGCAGGTCCCCGACGGCGTGCTGATCGACTACAAGAAGGCCACCGACCTGCCCGACGACCGCATCGTCTACATGTCCACGGGCTCCCAGGGGGAGCCGATGGCGGTGCTCAGCCGGATGGCCAGCCTCGACCACGAGATCGAGCCGGGACCGGGTGACACCGTGATCCTGGCCTCGAGCCTCATCCCGGGCAACGAGAACGCCGTGTATCGCGTGATCGACGGGCTGACCAAGCTCGGCGCGAGCGTCGTGCACAAGGCCAACGCGCAGGTGCACGTGTCCGGGCACGCCGCCGCGGGTGAACTGCTGTACTGCTACAACATCGTCCGCCCCCGCAATGTGCTGCCCGTGCACGGCGAGTACCGCCATCTCATGGCGAACGCTCGGCTCGCCCAGGACACGGGCGTGCCGGCCGACAGAGCGCTGCTGGCCGACAACGGCACGGTCGTCGACCTCCACGACGGCGTCGCCCGGATCGTCGGCCAGCTCGACCTCGGGTTCGTCTACGTCGACGGTTCGTCCGTCGGGGCGATCACCGAGGCCGACCTGAAGGACCGTCGCATCCTCGGCGAGGAGGGGTTCATCTCGGTGATCGTGGTCGTGGACGCCGCCACCGGACGCGTCATCAGCGGTCCCGAGGTGCACGCTCGGGGGGTCGCGGAGCACGAGGGGGTCTTCGAAGACGTCAAGCCGAAGATCGCGGCGGCGCTGGCGGAGGCCGCCGAGGCCGGCGTGCGAGACACCCATGCCCTCTCCCAGGTGGTCCGGCGCACACTCGGGCGGTGGGTGAACCAGCGGCTCCGCCGGCGCCCGATGATCGTGCCGCTGGTCATCGAGGCCTGATCCCGTCCTACGATGCCGCCATGGTCCCGGTCTACAGCATCCGTCCGGCGCGGCAGGCCGACGGGTCGTTCCTGGCCGACATGGTGGTCGAGGCTGCGAACTGGCGGGCCGGCGCCTCCAGGCCCCGTCATGCCGTGCTCGCCGATCCCGGGTACAGCAGATACCTCGCCGGGTGGATGCGGCCGGGGGATGCGGGTGTGGTGGCGGAGGACGAGCGGGGGGAACCGATCGGCGCGGCGTGGTACCGCACGCTGCCGCGGAACGAGCCGGGGTTCGGCTACGTCGCGGTGGGCGTGCCGGAACTCATCACCGGGGTGAGGCCGCTTTGGCGCGCCCACGGCGTCGGCCGAGCGCTGCTGCGCCGCCTGGTGGAGACGGCGCAGCGCCGGGGTTACGCACGCCTGAGCCTGAGCGTGGAGCGCGGCAACTTCGCGTTCACGCTCTATCGCAGCGAGGGATTCGCGGTCACCGCGCCCGGCGTCGGGCGCGACACGATGGTGAAGCGCCTGAACTGAGACCGTCCGCGTGCCTGCCCGGCGCCGTCCGGGCCCGGCAATAGCGTGGACGTCATGGCGAGATCCACCAGCACTGCTTCGCGCGGCCGCGGGCCGGGGAAGGGGTCGCCGGCTCCGCGGCGTGCAGCGGCGCCGGCTCCGAAACGGTACGTCGGGGAGCCGGAACGGCCGGCACTGGCGGTGCGGGCGTGGCTGGGGCTCGCGCACGCCGCCGGGGGCCTGTTCCGGGCGTTCGGCCCGGAGCGGCTGGAGAAGGATCAGCGCCGCGACGGCTTCCCGTTCCTGCTCCTGCTGATGGCGGTGGCGGGCGCGGTGGTGGAATGGTTCCTCATCGGCGTCCCCGCCGCCGCCGTCCTGAGCGCATTCACGGTCGGCGGACTCGTCGGCCGCGTCGCGTTCGTGCTGCCGGTGCTGCTGGTCGCGCTGGCGGGGTGGCTCTTCCGGCATCCGGCATCCGTCACCGACAACGGACGGATCGGGATCGGCATGGGGCTCCTCGTCGTCTCGGCCGCCGGGTTCTGCCACGTGTTCGGCGGTCGGCCGGCGCCCAGCGCCGGGATGCCGGCGCTGAGCGCGGCCGGCGGACTGTTCGGGTGGATGCTGGGCGAGCCGTTGGCGATGCTGCTGACGGGAGGCGGCGCCGCAGTCGCGCTCGCCGTCCTGGCCGTCCTGGCCGTCCTCATCGTCACGAAGACACCGCCGCACCGCATCGGGCGGCGGATGGGCGACCTGTACGCGTGGATGTTCGGCGCCGACCGAGCGCCCGCCGAGCCGGCGGCGTCCGGAACGCCCGCACCCGAGTCGGGCGCGTCCGCGGAGTCCGCGCTCCCGTGGTGGCGGCGCAACCGCACCGGCCGGGAGGAGGACTCCGCGGCGACGCCGCTGGAGACGCAGGACCTGACCGAACTGCTGTTCTCGGGAGGGCAGGACCACTCCGGATTCGGTCAGACCGTGACGGAGCCGGAGGATCTCACCGAGGTGATCGATGCCACTGTGCTCGATCACGCATCTCGCGCCGCCGGCCGATCCGGCGGCACGGCCCTGCAGGGCGATTCGGACACGGGGGAGCAGCCGAGCGTTCCGATCGCCTCCGGCTTCGGCACCACCGGCGACCGCCGTCCGCCCTCCGCCGCCTACGCCCTGCCGGCGCTGGCCGCGCTGGCCACCGGCACCCCCTCGCAGACCCGCTCCGCGGCCAACGACGACGTGGTGCGGGCCCTGACGGGAGTGCTCGAACAGTTCGGAGTGGACGCGCACGTCACCGGCTTCTCGCGGGGGCCCACCGTCACCCAGTACGAGATCGAACTGGGCGTCGGCGTGAAGGTGGAGCGGATCACCGCGCTCACGAACAACATCGCGTACGCGGTCGCCTCCAACGAGGTGCGGATCCTCGCGCCGATCCCCGGCAAGAGCGCGATCGGCGTGGAGATACCCAACGCGGATCGCGAGATCGTCACGCTCGGGGACGTGCTGCGCTCGGGTCCGGCGCAGAAGGCCACCCACCCGATGTCCATCGGGGTGGGCAAGGACGTCGGGGGCGGCTTCGTCGTCGCCAATCTCGCCAAGATGCCCCACCTCCTCGTGGCCGGTTCCACCGGGTCGGGTAAGTCGAGCTTCGTGAACTCCATGATCACGAGCCTGCTCATGCGCGCCCGGCCGTCCGAGGTGCGGATGGTCCTCATCGACCCCAAGCGCGTCGAGCTGGCCGCGTACGCGGGCGTGCCGCACCTGATCACCCCGATCATCACCAATCCCAAGAAGGCCGCGGAGGCGCTGCAGTGGGTGGTGAAGGAGATGGACCTGCGGTACGACGATCTGGCGTCGTTCGGGTTCCGGCACATCGACGACTTCAACCGCGCGGTCGTCGCGGGCACGGTCCCCCTCCCGCCCGGGAGCGAGCGGGTGCTGAAGCCCTACCCGTACCTGCTCGTGGTCGTCGACGAGCTCGCAGACCTCATGATGATCGCTCCGCGGGACGTGGAGGACTCCATCGTGCGCATCACCCAGCTCGCCCGCGCCAGCGGCATCCACCTGGTGCTGGCCACCCAGCGCCCCTCCGTGGATGTGGTCACCGGGCTCATCAAGGCGAACGTGCCCTCTCGGCTTGCGTTCGCGGTCACCAGCGTCACCGACTCCCGGGTCATCCTCGACCAGCCCGGCGCCGAGCGGCTCGTCGGACAGGGGGACGGACTCTTCCTCCCCATGGGCGTGTCCAAGCCCGTCCGCGTGCAGGGCGCATGGGTCAGCGAGGCGGAGATCGCCCGGGTGGTGGCCCACGTCAGCGGCCAGGCGCAACCCGAGTACCGTCCCGACGTGATCGCCGTCGCCGAGAAGCGGGAGGTGGACGCCGACATCGGCGACGACCTGGAGGTGCTCCTGGCTGCGGCCGAACTGGTCGTGACCACCCAGTTCGGCTCGACGTCGATGCTGCAGCGCAAGCTCCGCGTCGGGTTCGCCAAGGCCGGCCGGCTGATGGACCTGCTCGAATCGCGCGACATCGTCGGACCGTCGGAGGGCTCGAAGGCCCGGGACGTGCTCGTCACGCCCGAACAGCTGCCACAGGTGCTCGAGCGGCTGCG
Source organism: uncultured Actinomycetota bacterium (assembly GCA_963701365.1). Taxonomy (GTDB): domain Bacteria; phylum Actinomycetota; class Actinomycetes; order Actinomycetales; family Microbacteriaceae; genus Microbacterium. The sequence goes on from CAVOZX010000027.1 coordinate 33,210, forward strand.
CGGCGGCGGCGACCATGGCATCGCCGGAGCGGCCGACGCCGACGGCGACGAGGACGCCTGGCAACTGACGGGCCGCGGATAGGCTCGGACCATGTCCGTGCCGCGTCAGCTCCCCAACGCGATCACGATCGCGCGCATCCTGGTCGCGCCGATCTTCCTGTGGATGCTGCTCGCCGATGCCGGTGCCGACGGTGCGTTGCGCTGGTGGGCCGGCATCCTCTTCGTGGTCGCGATCGCGACGGACGGCCTCGACGGGTACATCGCACGGCGCCACGACATCGTCACCGACCTCGGCAAGCTGCTCGACCCGATCGCCGACAAGGCGCTCACCGGCTGCGCGTTCGTGGGACTGTCCATCCTGGGCGAACTGCCGTGGTGGATCACGATCGTCGTCCTGGTGCGGGAGATTGGCATCACCGTCTACCGGTTCGTGGTCGTCTCGGACCATGTGCTGGCTGCGGCGTGGCTCGGCAAGGCGAAGACGGTGGCGCAGGCGGTCGCGCTGTCACTGGCGCTTCTGCCGCTGGTCGGACTGCTGGGGACCCCGATGGCGTGGGTCAACGGGATCACGATGACCGTCGCGGTCGTGCTCACCGTCGTCAGCGGCCTCGACTACGCCGTCAGCGAGTGGCGTCACGCGCGTGCGAAGGCGCGAGGCAGGGCGTGACATCCGCGTCGGAGTCCCCCCTCGAACGGACCCGGCTGCTGCCCGGCCGGCGATCGGACACGGAGCGGTTGCTGGATCGGCTGGGCGACCTGGGGTGGACGATCGCCACCGCCGAATCCGTGACCGGCGGACTGCTCGTGGCGGAACTGGTCTCTGTTCCGGGAGCATCCGAGCACGTGAGGGGCGGGATCGTCGCCTACGCATCGGACGTCAAGCACGCGCTGCTGGGCGTGGATGCGTCGTTCCTCGCCACCCACGGCGCGGTGCAGCCCAAGGTGGCTCGTCAGATGGCAGACGGGGTGCGCACCGCATTGGCCGAGGGCGATCGGAAAGTGGACGTGGGTGTGGCGACCACGGGAATCGCCGGGCCGGGCTCGCCGGACGGCCAGCCGGTGGGGACGGTTCACGTGGGCGTGTCGACCGCGCTGGGAACCCGGGTGACGTCTCTGCAGCTCGTGGGAGACCGGGATCGGATCCGTACGGAGACGGTCCAGGCGGCCCTGAGAGCAGTTCTCGAGGCGCTGTGAACGCCCGGGAATAGGCCCCGTTTCGGGGTGGTTACATTCGGCGATTCTCACCCGGCCCCCAGGCCCGAGGCTTAGATTGAATGCGCCGGGTGCGGTACGGTTGTCAGCCCGGACCGGCGCTACGGACTTGAGGAGGGGACCGATGATCCTGGTACGCCACGAGATCGGCGAAGTCCTGCGGGACTTCCGGCAGCAGAAGGGCCGCACCCTGCGTCAGGTCGCCAGCCGCGCCAGTGTCGCGCTGGGCTACCTCAGCGAGGTCGAGCGCGGGCAGAAGGAGGCCTCCAGCGAGATCCTCGCGTCGGTGGCGGACGCTCTGGACGTGCCCATCTCCACCATCATGCGCGAGGTCTCCGATCGGCTCTCGGTGCTGGAAGGGCTGCACGTCTTCCCGGACGTCGTCCCCGACGACCTGGTGGCGGCGATCGAACCGGAACTCTCGCTGCGCTGAATGCGCCGCAGCGAGTTCGACCGCGCGGTCACGGACGAGTTCGGTGCGAACGGACCGCATCTGGTGGACGACCTGGTGCTGACCTCGCTCGACGACCGGACGGCTTCCCGCGCGCTCCGTGAGGGCGTGCCGGCGCGCGAGGTATGGATCGCGCTGTGTGAGGAGACCGGGGTTCCCGCCGCTCGTCGCCATGGCGTGGGTCGGCTGCAGCCGCGCCGGCACTGATCCGACACGCCGTCGCGCCATCGAAGATCCGTTCGAGAGCGGCGTAGGCTCCTCCTCAGGAGAAGCCGAAGGATGCGTCATGCACCGCCTCGCGAACAGAAGGCCGATGTCCGACCCCGCTCGTAGCGTTGCGGGCATCCGGATGGCTTCTCAGCCCTGTCGCGGTATCCGAGGATGCGTCGACAGCCTGTGGGCGACCGACCTCGAGCAGAAGGAGTAGACGATGCCATCACCTGCGGACCGCGAGAAAGCCCTGGAATCCGCCCTGGCGCAGATCGACCGGCAATTCGGAAAGGGGTCGGTCATGCGCCTGGGAGGAGATGAACGAGCCCCGGTGGAGGTGATCCCCACCGGCTCCATCGCGCTCGACGTCGCGCTCGGGGTCGGCGGACTGCCCCGCGGCCGGATCGTCGAGATCTACGGACCGGAGTCGTCCGGCAAGACCACCCTGACGCTGCATGCGATCGCGAACGTGCAGCGCGCCGGCGGGATCGCCGCCTTCATCGACGCGGAGCACGCGCTGGATCCGGACTACGCGAAGAACCTCGGAGTGGACATCGACCAGCTCCTGGTGTCGCAGCCCGACACCGGTGAGCAGGCCCTCGAGATCGCCGACATGCTGATCCGGTCCGGCGCGATCGACCTGGTCGTCATCGACTCGGTCGCCGCGCTCGTGCCCAAAGCCGAGATCGAGGGCGAGATGGGCGATTCGCATGTGGGTTTGCAGGCGCGGCTGATGTCCCAGGCGCTGCGCAAGCTGACCGGCGGACTGAACCAGACCAAGACCACCGCGATCTTCATCAACCAGCTGCGAGAGAAGATCGGCGTGTTCTTCGGCTCGCCGGAGACGACCGCGGGCGGCAAGGCACTGAAGTTCTACGCCTCCGTGCGGCTGGACATCCGTCGTATCGAGACGCTCAAGGATGGCGCGGAGGCCGTCGGCAACCGTACTCGCGTGAAGGTGGTCAAGAACAAGATGGCCCCGCCGTTCAAGCAGGCGGAGTTCGACATCCTGTACGGCACGGGCATCTCCCGCGAAGGCAGTCTGATCGACTTCGGCGTCGACCAGGGCATCGTCAAGAAGTCCGGAGCGTGGTACACCTACGACGGCGAGCAGCTCGGACAGGGCAAGGAGAACGCGCGGGCCTTCCTGATCGCCAACGCCGACGTTGCCGCGGAGATCGAGGAGAAGATCAAGCAGAAGCTCGGGATCGGCAGATCCGGCGCGGCATCCGACGCCACCGGCACCGCCGACGAGCTCGCGGCGCGACGACTGGCGTGATGTGGCGATGCATCCGGGCGCCGGAACGGGGCCGACGTCGCGCAGGGCGGTCGTGAGCCCGGACACGCCGGCTCCGGTGATCCCGATCGACCGTGGACGCTCGGCACGGCGCGACGGCGGCGCGGCCGAAGCAGACCTGCTGCGCCGGCTGCGTGGCCGGTCGCTGTCGATCGTGGAGGCGCATGCGGTGCTCTCGGAGCACGGCATGGATCCTGACGCCGCCGCGGCGATTGTCGCGGAGTATGTCGACCGGGGGTACCTCGGCGACGATGCGCTCGCCGAGCAGATCACGCACGCCGCGGCGACCCGGCACGGCTGGTCGCGGGCGGCGGTCGCGCGACAGCTGCAGTCCCGAGGCGTGGACGCGGCCGCGGTCGATGCCGCGCTGGCCGACCTCGGCGATGACGCGGAGCGAGCGCGCGAGATCGCGCGCCGCCACGCGGCCACCCTGCAGTCTGTGCCCCTCGACACCGCCATCCGCCGCCTTACCGCGCGGCTGCAGCGGCGCGGCTACTCCGCGACCGTCGCCCTGGAGGCGGCGCGATCCGCTCTGGCGACCATCGATTCGCGGTGACAGTGCCGGTGGGGCCTCGGTTGTGACGGGGGCCGCCCCGCCGATACCGTGGCAGTCGTGCGCGCGACACGCGAGGGTTCCGCCATCGACGTGCGCGATCTCGTCAAGCGATACGGGCAGACCACCGCGGTCGACGGCATCTCCTTCGCGGTGCCGTACGGCGATGTGTTCGCCTTCGTGGGCACCAACGGCGCGGGCAAGTCCACCACCATCGGCTGCCTGACCACCGTGCTCCCCTTCGACCGTGGGCGGGTGTCGGTGGCCGGGCTCGATGTGCGGACGAGCGGCGAGCAGGTGCGTCGCCGGATCGGCGTGGTGTTCCAGGAGCCGTTGCTGGACCCGCTGCTGACCGTGCGGGAGAACCTCGTGCTGCGCGGCGTGCTGTCGGCCATGGCGGGCCCTCGCATCCGGGTCCGGATCGACAGCCTGACCGCGGTGATGGGGATGGAGGACTTCGTCGACCAGCGGTACGGCACCCTCTCCGGAGGTCAGAAGCGCCGGGCGGATGTCGCGCGGGCGTTGCTGCACGAGCCGGAGATCGTGTTCCTCGACGAGCCGACGGCTGGCCTGGACCCGGCCGGGCGCGCCTCCGTCTGGGAGACGCTGCAGCACCTGCGCGCTTCAGGGGAGGTGACCATCTTCCTCACCACGCACTACCTGGAGGAGACCGAGGAGGCTGATCGGGTCTGCGTCGTCGATCGCGGGCGCGTGGTCGCCGACGACAGTCCGGCCGCCCTGCGGGCCCGTCACAGCCGCAGCATATTGCGCATCACGACAGACGATGCGCCGGCACTGCTCGCGCTGGCGGAGCGGTCCGGCGCGAGCGCCGAGCGCGCCGGCGACCGGGTCGAGGTGGGGGTGAGCGGCGCGGCGACGGCACTGGAGCTGCTGCGATCGCACGGCGAGCACGTCCTCGATTTCGAGTTCCGCCACGGCAGCATGGATGACGTCTTCCTCGCGCTCACAGGCCTGGCGCCGGAGCGCAACCGGTGAGGGTGGTGCTGGCCCTGACGGGCAGGAACCTGCGCATCTTCTTCCGGGACCGCATGAACGTGGTCTTCTCGCTCCTGGGCGCCCTGATCCTCTTCGGTCTCTACGCTCTGTTCCTCGGGAACCTGCAGGTGGAGGGTCTCGCCCAGTCGCTGCCGGGCGCCGCGACGGCGGACGTGCGCGTGTTCGTGGACAGCTGGATGTTCGCGGGAGTCGTCCTCATCACGACCGTCACGTCGGGCCTCGGCTCGCTCGCGGCCGTCGTGGACGACACGCAGTCGGGGAGGTTCCGCGAGTTCCTCGTCGCCCCGGTCCGACGGGCCCAACTCGTGGCGGGGTATCTGCTGGCCGCGGTGGTCGTCGCCGTCGCCATGTCCGCGGTGGTGCTCGCCGCGTCCCTCGCCTACCTCGGTCTGCTGCGCGGATCCTGGCTCGATCCCGGCGACGTGCTCCGCGTGCTCGGAGTCATGATCCTGTCCTGCATCGCCTTCACCGCGTTCTCGGCCCTGATGGTGTCCTTCGTGCGCACCGTCGGCGCGTTCTCGGCGCTGGCGACCATCGTCGGAACGGTGCTCGGCTTCATCGCCGCCGCATACCTGCCCATGGGTGCGCTGCCCTCCACCGTCGGATCCGTGGTGGCGGCCCTGCCGTTCGCACAGGCCGGGATGCTGCTGCGTCGCGAATACTCCGGCGATGCGCTGGAACGGGTGACGGCGCAGGCGCCCGGGGCGCTCCCCGAGCTGCGCTCCTACTTCGGCCTGGATCTGGAGGTGGGCGGCTGGGACGTTCCCGTGTGGGGCGTGCTGGCATCCTTGCTGGTGCTCACAGCGGTGTGCGCGGCCGTGTCCGTGTTGCGGATCCGGCGCCGCATCCGCTGAGCCGGTCCCGCCGTCCCGGGTCCGCCGCGACCCTCGCCGCGTAGGATGGGAGGCCATGTCCACGCTCAGTCCCGCGCTCGACCGGCCGCGGCCGGTCGGCGGCGCCGCGCGCACCTACGAGGTCCGCACGTTCGGATGCCAGATGAATGCTCACGACTCCGAACGGCTCGCGGGCTCCCTCGAGCGAGCGGGCTATCGCCCCGCAGCGCCAGGCGACGACGCGGACGTGGTCGTGATCAACACCTGCGCTGTGCGCGACAACGCGGCGGGGCGTCTGTATGGCACTCTCGGCCATCTGAAGTCCCGCAAGGACCGACGCGAGGGCATGCAGATCGCGGTAGGCGGATGCCTCGCGCAGATGGACCGTCAGACTGTGCTCGAGAAGGCGCCGTGGGTGGACGTCGTCTTCGGCACGCACAACATGGGGTCGCTGCCGACGCTCCTGGAGCGCTCCCGCCACAATGGCGAGGCCGCGCTGGAGATCCTGGAAGCGCTCGAGGTGTTCCCCTCGACCCTTCCCGCCCGGCGTGACAGCTCCGCCAGCGGGTGGGTGTCCATCTCCGTCGGATGCAACAACACCTGCACGTTCTGCATCGTGCCGAGCCTGCGAGGCAGGGAGAAGGATCGCCGCCCGGGCGACATCCTCGAGGAGATCCGGATGCTCGTCGACGACGGCGCGATCGAGGTGACTCTGCTCGGGCAGAACGTGAACTCCTACGGCGTCGAATTCGGCGACCGGCACGCGTTCGGGAAGCTGCTGCGCGCGGCCGGCGCGGTCGACGGTCTGGAGCGGCTGCGCTTCACCAGCCCGCACCCGGCCGCGTTCACCGACGACGTGATAGCGGCGATGGCCGAGACGCCGGCGGTGATGCCGCAGCTGCACATGCCGCTCCAGTCCGGGAGCGACCGGGTCCTGCGGGCCATGCGCCGCTCCTACCGCAGCGCCAGGTTCCTCGGAATCCTGGACCGGGTGCGCGAGCGCATCCCCGAGGCCGCGATCTCCACCGACATCATCGTCGGATTCCCCGGCGAGACGGACGCCGACTTCGAGGACACCCTGCGGGTCGTCGAGCGCGCGCGATTCGCCAGTGCCTTCACATTCCAGTACTCGATCCGCGAGGGCACGCCCGCGGCGACCATGCCGGACCAGGTTCCCAAGGAGGTCGTGCAGGAGCGATACGAGCGACTCATAGCACTGCAGGAGCAGATCTCCCTGGAGGAGAACCAGCGGCAGGTGGGGCGGGAGGTCGAGGTGCTGGTCTCGACCGGCGAGGGCCGGAAGGATGCCGCGACCTCCCGCGTGACCGGACGGGCCCCCGACCACCGGCTCATGCATGTCGCGGTCGCCGCCGGCGCCCCCGCCCCGCGTCCGGGCGATGTCCTCACCGCCACCGTGACCCACGCCGCGCCGTTCCACCTGCTCGCCGACGGACTCGACGGCCGCCTCCGGCGCACGCGCGCGGGCGACGCGTGGGAGCGGTCGACCGCGCAGGCCTGCGCCACGACCGATCCCGCGGCCGCCCCGCGGTCGGTCGCGCTCGGGATCCCGGTGACCCGCGCCGCGGGGTGAGCGCACCGCTGCTCTGGGCGGTGGTCGGAGCCACCGGCACCGGGAAGACCCGCATTTCGCTGGATCTTGCCGAGGCGCTGGCGGCCGAGGGCCGTGCGGCGGAGATCGTGAACGCCGACGCGATGCAGCTCTACCGGGGCATGGACATCGGAACCGCGAAGCTCCCCGCCGAGGAGCGTCGCGGTATCCCGCACCGGATGTGGGACGTGCTCGCGGTGACGGAGGAGTCGAGCGCCGCGTGGTACCAGCAGCGCGCACGCGACGCCGTCCTCGCCGCACACGAGCGGGGCGCGGATGCGATCCTGGTGGGCGGGTCCGGCCTGTACGTGTCCAGCGTCATCCACCGTCTCCGATTCCCGCCGCGCGATGCGCGCCTGCGGACGCGACTGGAGCAGGACCTGGCCGAGCTCGGTCCGGGGATGCTGCACGCCCGACTGCGAGCTGCCGACCCGGATGCCGCGGCGCGGATCGACCCGCGCAATTCCCGGCGCATCGTGCGCGCCCTCGAGGTGCTCGCGCAGGACGGTCCGGCGCGAGCGGACGAGGCAGCACGGGATCCGTCGGGCGTGTGGCATCCCCGCACCCGGATCATCGCCCTGCATCGGGAGCGGGCGGACCTGGTCGCCGAACTCGACGCCCGGATGCTGCGGATGTGGCGGGAGGGGCTCCTCGAGGAGACCGCTGCGCTGCGCAGCGCCGGCCTGGAACAGGGAGTCACGGCTCGGCGCGCGATCGGCTACGCCCAGGCGCTGGCCCACCTGGACGGTCGGATGACGCGGGACGAGGCTGTCGCGGCCGCCCAGACCCTCACTCGCGCCTACGCCCGCCGCCAGGTCTCGTGGTTTCGTCGGTACAGGGGTGCTCAGTGGGTCGACGCCGGTGCGGAGGGCGCCGGTGCGGGGGTGGGCTCCCTGGTGGCCGGGGCCGAGGATCAGCGCCGGATCCCGGGCGAGCCCGCGTCCTAGACTGGAGCGATGCCGACGATCCCGTTCACCAAGGGGCACGGCACCGGCAACGACTTCGTGGTGTTCGCGGACCCCGACGACGCGTTCGATCTGCGCGCGGACCAGGTCGCGGCGCTGTGCGACCGCCGGTTCGGCATCGGCGCCGATGGCATCCTCCGCGCGGTCCCCGCCGGACCGGAGGCGCAGGCGGCCGGAGCGCACTGGTTCATGGACTACCGCAACGCTGACGGCGGGCTGGCCGAGATGTGCGGGAACGGCGCCCGCGTGTTCGTGCGGTTCCTCCGGGAGGCCGGCCTCGTGGCAGGCGACACCGTACTGATCGATACCCGAGCCGGGATCCGGCGGGTGCGACAGGTCGACGGCGGGTTCGACGTCGACCTCGGCCCGTTCCAGACCGGACACGGCGAACCGCTCGTCAGCGCGCGGGGTCTCGCGGTCGCCCGGCCGGGCCTGCCCGTGGACATCGGCAATCCCCATGTGGTGGTCGCCCTCTCCTCGGAGAAGGAATTGGCGGGCCTCGACCTCGGCCGCGCACCCGTCGTGGACCCGGCGCCGCCCTCGGGGGCGAACGTGGAGTTCGTGGTTCCGCGGGATCCGCTGGTGCGCGGGGGCGTGGGCGCGCTGCGGATGCGCGTGTTTGAGCGCGGCGTGGGGGAGACCCTCAGCTGCGGGACCGGCGTCGCTGCCGCGGCGATCGCGGTCCGCGCCTGGGCCGGCCCGGCCGCCCCCGACCGCTGGATGGTCGAGGTGCCCGGCGGCACCCTCGGAGTGCGCATCACCGACGACGCGGATGCACCGCATGCGGTCCTGTCGGGTCCGGCTGCGCTGGTGTTCTCCGGCGAGGTGACCCTGACCTGAACCCGTCACTCGCCGCCGGCGGCCCCCGGAGCGGCGTCCGCGTGGCGGCGCACCTTGATCACCCGGTATCCCCGGCCGGTCGCGGCCCGGTGCACGCCGAACCCGGATCGCAGCGACGACTCCAGCCAGCGCTGGAGCGAATCCGCGCCGAGGTTCCGCTGCACGACCAGCCACGCGTCCGATCGCTCGTCCAGGCGCGGGAGCCAGTGCAGCAGCATCTGGTGGAGCACGTCCTTGCCCACCCGGATCGGCGGATTGCTGCGGATCGACCGGAAGAGCACGTCGTCGGGAACATCGTCGGGACGCACGGCGTTCACATTCGACAGGCCCAACTCCGCCGCGTTGCGGCGGACGAGGTCCAGGGCCCGTTCGTTGACGTCCACGGCCCACACGCTCGCGTGCGGGGACGCCAGCGCCGCCGACAGCGCGATCGGTCCCCAGCCGCAGCCGAGGTCGAGGAGGTCGCCACCGGCCGGAGGCGGCGGACTGTTCGACAGCAGGACGGCGGTGCCGGTGTCGAGGCGGTCGGGACTGAACACGCCGCCCGCGGTGGAGACATCCACCGTCCTGCCCCCCAGTTCCACCCGGATGCGGCGCAGGTTCATAGGGCCGTCGGGAGCGACACTGAAGTAGTGATCGCTCCCCATGGCGTGAAGCGTACCCCCCAACGGGTGCAGCAGCCCGGCGGGAAAGCGGACGAGAGGTTAGGGTGAACGCACATTCGAGCAGTGCCGACGGAAGGGTCAGCGTGAGCGACGCAGCCGTGGAGCCGGCGGAGTGGCCACCGCTGGCCGACGCCGACGACGCGCAGGCTTCGGCCGTTGGGGGGGAGGCCGTCGACGCGGACGGCGAACAGTGGGACCGGGAGGAACGCGCCGCCCTGCGCCGGGTGCCGGGACTGTCGACGGAACTGCAGGACGTCAGCGAAGTCGAGTACCGGCGGCTGCGGCTGGAGAAGGTGGTCCTGGTCGGCGTGTACGCGCCCGGCGCGCACCAGGACGGCGAGAACTCGCTGTGGGAACTGGCAGCACTGGCCGAGAGCGCGGGCGCCGTGGTGCTCGACGGCGTGCTGCAGCGCCGGCCGCATCCCGACCCCGCCACGTATGTCGGCCGTGGCAAGGCGGAGGAGCTGCGCGCGATCGTGGCGGCCGTCGGAGCCGACACCGTCGTCGCCGACACCGAGCTGACCCCGAGCGCACGCCGGGCGCTGGAGGACGTGGTACGCGTCAAGGTGATCGACCGGACGGCTGTGATCCTGGACATCTTCAGCCAGCACGCCAAGAGCCGCGAAGGCAAGGCGCAGGTGGAGCTGGCGCAGCTGGAGTACCTGCTGCCGCGACTGCGCGGATGGGGCGAGTCGATGAGCCGGCAGGCGGGCGGGCAGGTCGCCGCAGGCGGGGCCGGAATGGGATCCCGTGGTCCCGGTGAGACGAAGATCGAGCTGGACCGTCGCCGGATCCGCACGCGGATGGCGGCCTTGCGCCGGCAGTTGCGCGGGTACGGACCGGCCCGGGCCGCCAATCGCGCCCAGCGTCGCCGCCGCGAGGTGCCGTCCGTCGTGATCGCCGGGTACACCAACGCCGGCAAATCCAGCCTGCTCAATCGCCTCACCGGGGCCGGGGTGCTGGTCGAGAACGCCCTATTCGCGACCCTCGACGCGACCGTGCGGCGAGCCACCACCGCCGACGGCCGTGCATACACCATCGCCGACACGGTCGGATTCGTCCGCGATCTTCCGCACCAGCTGGTCGAGGCGTTCCGGTCGACGCTGGAGGAGGCCGCCGAGGCGGACGTGATCGTGCACGTGGTGGATGCGTCGCATCCGGACCCGGCAGCTCAGATCAGCACCGTCCGGCAGGTGCTCGCCGAGGTGGGGGTGCGCGGGGCGCACGAGATCATGGTGTTCAGCAAGGCCGACCTCGTCGACGCCGACGCCCGGCTGGTGCTGCGAGGACTGGACCGGGACGCCGTGTTCGTCTCGGCGCGCACCGGGGAGGGGATCGAACGGCTTCGGGACGCGATCGCGGACGCCCTGCCGATGCCCGCCGTCGACGTGCACGCGGTCGTCCCGTACGACCGGGGAGACCTCGTCGCGGCTGTGCATGATCAGGGCGTGGTCGTCTGGCAGCGGCACGATGAGGGCGGGACGCGCCTGCACGCGCATGTCCCGCCCGCTCTCGCATCGCGCCTGGCGCCCTTCAGCCGCGCCGCAGGGTGACCGGCGGCACGCCCTCCGGACGGAATCCGAGGGTGCTCCCCAGGAAGCCGAGTTCGGTCTCCATCTGACGGACGAGCGTGTCGGCGCGCCGGAATCCGTGTCCCTCGCCGTCGAAGACGAGGTAGAGGTGGGGGATGCCGCGTCGCTCCAATTCGTCCCGGATCGCCTCGGATTGCGCGGGCGGCACGATCCGATCCGCCAGGCCCTGTTCGATCAGGAGCGGGGCTCGGATGCGGTCGAGCCGGCTCAGCGGCGACCGCTCCCGATACACATCCGTGCGCTCCGGGGCGGCGCCCACCAGCGCCTCCGTGTAGTGGGATTCGAATTCCGGCCCGCTCCGAGCCAGGCTGCGCAGATCGGCGACCGCGTAACGGGCGATGCCGGCGGCGAACAAATCGTCCGCGACGAGGGCGCATAGCACCGTCCACCCGCCCGCCGACCCGCCCGCGATCGCCAGGGCATCGGGGTCGGTCAGCCCCTGGCCGATCAGCTCGCGGCCCGCGGCGAGCACGTCCGCGACGTCGGCGACCCCCCAGCGGCCGCGCAGCCGCTCCCGATACGCGCGGCCGTACCCCGAGGACCCGGCGTAGTTCACCTCGAGCACGCCGATGCCGCGGCTGGTCAGAGCCGCAGTCTTCACCGACGGCGCCGGGGATGCGTGCCCGGTCGGGCCGCCGTGGACCGACACCACGTAGGGAGGACGGGTCGCGTCCGGGCCCTGCGCGTGCGGGTTCGTCGGCGGGAAGCGGACCGCGTGCACGGGCCCGTCCGGTCCGCGGATGGTCATCGGAACGGCGACCGGCATCCAGGCAGCCCCCCAGGGCGACCGGCCGCCGCGGACGGGACGGACCGCTCCGGAGGCCACGTCCACCCGCCACAGGCCCGGACCCTCCAGTCCTGCCCCGGAGACCAGCGCCTCTCGGCCCGAGACGTCCTCGATCAGAGCCTCTCCGAGGATCGGACTCTCCAGGACGCGGACCGCGCCACCCGGCGAGATCACCGCCAGTTCGTCCCGACCCTGCGTGCGCACGGCGATCACCTCGCCGCCGGCCAGCTCCGCGAACCATCGGGATCCCAGGGACCACAGCGGGCCACCCGTGTCTGCGTCGTACCGCGCCAACTCCCGGGGGGCGCCACCGTGCTCGCTGACCCAGATGTTCCAGCGCCCGCGCGAATCGTCGCAGAAGGCGAGTCTGCCGTCCCGCAGCCACGTCGGCTGAAGGGCTGCTCCCATGCCGCCGATGGTCCGTGCGCCGGTCGAGCCGCCCGGCCCCATCCGGGCCACGTGCACGCGCGCGTCGTCCCACGGCATCGACGGGTGCCGCCACGACAGCCATGCCAGCATCGAACCGTCCGGCGAAAGTGCCGGCTGCGCCACGAAATCGCCGGACCTCGCCAGCACGGTGATCGCCGCCGGACTGGCGGCCCCGGACCCGTCCAGCGGGATCCGGACGATCTCCCGGATGCCGGGACCCCCGTCGTCGGGCATCCGTTCCCGCACCGCGAGGAGCAGCCCGCGCTGATACGACAGTCCCCCGTAACGGGACACGGGATCCGCCGGCGTCAGCGCCGCCACGGATCCCGCGGCGACCCGGCGCACCCGCTGATCGTGCTGATCGACGAACACGAGCACCGGTCCGGGAGCGGTCGTCCATGCCCCGCCGCCGTATTCGTGAACACGCGACCGGGCGCTCCACGGCGCCGGCAGGACATCCTCGACGGCGCCGTCCGGCCGGAATCTCCGCACCGAGGTGCGACCGTCCTCGGAAGGCACCGACTCGCCCCACCACGGCTGCCCATGCACCCAGCGCGCCCCCTCGATCCGCGGCACAGCGGCCGCCGCCGCCGTGGGCGTGATCGGCGTCGGCCATGTGCCGAACGGAATCGCGGGGATCATCGTCGCCACGTTACCGATCGCGCCGGGGCCGTCTTCACAGTCGGTCACGCGGCGCGCGCGACGGATCCCTGCATTACCATGGGACCCGTCGTCGCCCGGTCGCTGCGACGGCCGGCGCGCCGGCCTCGGCCCGGGCCGGGAGCGACAGCCGAGCCCGGCACCCGCCCGCGACGACGCGTCCCGACCGGACGCGTCCACGGACCGAACCGTCATCCGAGCCGGGGAACAGCATGGCCATCGACCTGAGCGAACCGCCCGTGCCGTTCTCGTTCGAGGTATACCCGCCGCGCCGCGCCGAGAACATGCCCGCGCTGCAGGAGACGATCCGCCGGCTGGCGGACCTCGGCCCCCGGTTCATCTCGGTGACGTATGGCGCCGGGGGGTCGACAGGCGGTCCGTCCCTGGACGTCCTGCGATACATCCTGACCGAGACCACAGTCCTTCCACTGGCCCACCTGACATGCGTGGGCACCACCTACGCGGGTGCCGTCGGGTTGATCCGCGAGTTCCTCGATGCGGGGATCTCGAGCTTCCTCGCCCTGCGCGGCGACCCCCCGGTGGGCATGAGCGAGGATGACGTGTTTCTCGGAGATCTGGACAGCGCCGCCGAGCTGGTCCAGCTGATCGCCCGAGTGCAGGCCGAGCGCGCGCCCTACGCGGAGGTGCCGATCCCGGGACACCCCGGCACCGCCCGGATCGCTCCCGGCCCCGGCGTCGACATCGCCGTGGCCGCGTTCCCGAACGGGCATCCGCGATCCCGGCATCCGGCCGAGCACATCGACGCCCTGCTGGCCAAACAGGCCGCCGGTGCCACCCTGGCGATCACGCAGGTGTTCTTCCACGCCGAGGACTACCTCGCTTTCGTGGAGCGAGCGCGCGTCGCGGGGGTCACGATCCCGATCCTGCCCGGCATCATGCCCGTGACCTCGCCGGCGCGGCTGCGGCGGGTGCTGGAGCTCAGTGGCGAGGCGATGCCCGAATCGCTCGCCGCCGCGCTCGCCGGACAGTCCACGCCCGACGGTCAACGCGACGCCGGCGTCGCGTACGCTGCGGCGTTGTCACGCGCCGTCCTGGCCGGCGGCGCGCCCGGCCTGCACCTCTATGCATTTAACGACCACGCCCCGGTCCTCGCCGTGCTGCGCGAGGCGGGAGTGGTCCCATCCGCCGAACACCTGGAGGCACCACGATGACCGTCGACCACCCCGATTTCGCCCGCGGCACCATCCTGGGCTACCCGAGGATCGGACCGCGCCGCGAGCTCAAGCGCGCCGTGGAGTCCTACTGGTCGGGCGCCGCCGACCTCGACGACCTCGAGCGGGAGGCGGCGCTCCTGCGTCGGCGGACCCGGGAGCGGCTGGCCGAGTTGGGCCTGGGTCGCGAGGACAGCGCGATCCCCGAGTCGTTCTCCTTCTACGACCAAGTGCTGGATGCCGCGCTCACCGTCGGCGCACTGCCCGAGCGGTTCGCCGGTCTCCGGGAGCCGAACGGCCGGATCGGGCTCGACGCGTACTTCGCCGCGGCCCGGGGGCGTGCGGATGCTGCGCCGCTCGAGATGACGAAGTGGTTCGACACGAACTACCACTACCTGGTCCCGGAGATCGGACCGGACACCCGCTTTGCCCTCTCCAGCGACCGGCTCGCCGGGCAGGTCGCCGAGGCCCGCGCCGACGGGATCACCGTCCGGCCCGTCGTGGTCGGTCCCGTGACGCTCCTGGCGCTGGCCAAACCCGCCCCCGGATCCCCGGCGGGATTCGACCCGCTCAGCCGCCTGGACGACGTGCTGCCCGTCTACCGGGACCTGCTCTCCGCGCTGCGCAGCGCCGGCGCCGACTGGGTGCAGCTGGACGAGCACGCTTTGGTCAGCGAGACGCTGCCAGCGGACCCCGAACGGCTCGCGGAGGCGGCCGCGCACGCCTACGAGGGGCTCGGCGCCGAGTCGGACCGGCCCGCCATCCTCGTCGCCGCGGGCTACGCGGCGTTGTCGGACCAGGCGTGGCGGGCGCTGGCGGCAGCACCCATCGAGGGCATCGCCATCGACCTGGTGAGGGGAACGGTCCCGCCGGCCGTCCCGGGATTGGACGGCAAGATCCTCGTCGGAGGCGTCGTGGACGGCCGGAACATCTGGCGGGGTGATCTGGACCGCGCCCTGCGCAGCCTGGAAGCGTTGTCGGAGCTGGGCGCGGCGCAGGTGTCGGCGGGCACGTCGACGTCGCTGCAGCATGTTCCCCACGACGTGTCCGACGAGCCCGAGCTGGACCCCCGGCTGGCATCGTGGCTCGCGTTCGCGGATCAGAAGGTCCAGCAGGTGGTGTGGCTGGCGCGCGGGCTCGAGCACGGTCGTGACGCCATCGCCGCAGAGCTGGACGCTGCGTCCGCGGCCCTCGCGGACCGGCGGTCGGCTCCCGGGGTGCGCGACGGTGCAGTCCGCCGGCGACTGTCGGCACTGACAGCGGCCGACTACGAGCGCGGCGACTACGCGGAGCGGGCGCGCGCGCAGCAGCGGGCGCTGCACCTTCCGCCGCTGCCGACCACGACGATTGGCTCCTTCCCCCAGACCGGGGACATCCGCCGGGCCCGGGCGCGACACGCGAAGGGCGAGATCGACGACCGGCAGTACGAGCAGTTCCTCAGGGAGGAGATCGGACGGGTGGTGCGGCTGCAGGAGTCGCTCGGCCTGGATGTGCTCGTGCACGGCGAGCCCGAGCGCAACGACATGGTGCAGTACTTCGCGGAACTCCTGGACGGCTTCGCCGTCACCCGCAACGGCTGGGTGCAGTCCTACGGGTCCCGGGCGACCCGCCCCTCGATCCTGTGGGGCGACGTCGCGCGCCCGGCACCGATGACGGTGGCGTGGTCGACGTACGCCCAGTCCCTGACGAACAAGCCCATGAAGGGGATGCTGACGGGCCCGGTGACCATTCTCGCCTGGTCCTTCGTCCGCGACGATCAGCCGCTGGGCGAGACGGCGGACCAGGTGGCCCTCGCGCTGCGCGACGAGATCGCGGACCTGGAGACCGCCGGCATCCGAGTCGTGCAGGTGGACGAGCCCGCGCTGCGAGAACTTCTGCCACTGAAGAGGGCCGATCAGCCGGGCTACCTCGACTGGTCCGTCGGATCCTTCCGTCTGGCCACCGCGGGCGCCGCGGCGGCGACCCAGGTGCACACCCACCTGTGCTACTCGGAGTTCGACGTGGTGATCGGCGCCATCGCTGCCCTGGACGCCGACGTCACCTCCATCGAGGCCGCCCGCAGCCGCGGCGAGGTGATCGGTGACATCGCGCGATCCGGTTTCTCGCACGGGGTGGGGCCGGGCGTGTACGACATCCATTCGCCGCGGGTGCCCTCCATCGACGAGGTCGCCGAACTGCTGGAGCGAGCCGCATCCGAACTGCCGCTGGATCAGGTGTGGGTGAACCCGGACTGCGGGCTGAAAACGCGCGGGTACGAGGAGACGGAGGCGTCGCTGCGCAACGTGGTCGCCGCCACGCAGCGGGTGCGTGCAGCGCACCCCGTGACGGCCTGACTCAGAGCCCGGCCGGCTCCGCCGGCGTGGGGGAGTCGGCATCCGGATCCCCGGCCGCCCCCACCGGGGGGTCCTGCAACAACTCGGCGAGCAGCCACAGCAGCAGGCCCCCCACGGCGGTGCCCACCACGTCGGACAGCGACAGCGGACGCAGGGCCAGCAGCAGCAGGACCGCCGCGACCAGCAGGCCGATCCGCACCAGCAGGCGCTGCGCGTACAGCCACGCCCCGAAGCGTCCGGTCCGCAGGCCGGCGCTGCGCAGGCCGCCCCGCGCGCGGGTCACCATGGAGCCGGCGACCGAGCGCACTCGGACGGCCGGGGCCCATCGGCCCGAAAGCCACGCCGCAGCGGCGATCACGACGCCCAGCAGGGCGAACACCACAGCGGTGTCCGCCATGCCGCCCGTGACCGTGCCGTACACGGTGCCGAGGACAGGTGCGGGAACCCCCAGCGACCCGGCCTGCAGTCCGAGCATCACGCCGCCCGCCGCGAGGGCCGCTGCGGTCCCGAGCGCGCCCGCCGCCAGCGCGACGCCGCTGCCCAGGAGGGCGGTCGTGCGCCGTCGTGCGGTGAGGATCCCGATGAGGAACAGCGCCGCGGCCGCCAGCGGCAGCCACGTGCCCGCCGCGACTGCGACGTTGTAGCCGGTCGCGATCAGCGGGAGCGCGTCCGACTGCGCGATCACGATCGTGCTGTCGACCACCGGGATCGACTGCGCCAGGCCGAATCCCCGCGCGGTCAACGTGGACTTCACCTGCTCGATGATGGGCGCCAGTTGGATCCCCAGCTGGCCCTGCGCGTCTACGGACACGGCGCTGTCGCCCGACCCGGTGGCGATGGCGACCAGGGAGCGGTGAGTGGAGACGAGAGCCTGCTGCCACGCCGCGCTGAACGCGTCGGAGCGGACCACCGCGGCGATCGCGCCGTCGACCAGGCTCTGCAGACCGCTGGCCGCCGGGCCTCGCAGCAGATCGAGAGCGGAGAGGGCCGCGGGGGGAAGGTCGAGGGTCTGCACGCCGTCGAACACGGAATCGGTGATGGCCGGGATGTCGACCGCGGAACGCACCGCGGCCGCCGCCTGGTCGATGACGACCTGCTGCACACCGGGATCCTTCGCAAGCGGCGCGAAGGTGCTGACGAAGGCGTCCTCGTCGACCAGTGCGGTGCGCGCCCAGGCGGCGGTGATCGACACGGGGACCACGATCCCCGCCAGCACGATGCACGCCGCCGACACGACGGCGCGCCAGCGGCCGCGTCGCGACGGCGGGCCGGGATGGGTGGAATCCACCGACGGAGCGGATCCGCGCAGGGCGGCGTTCTCGGCGCGCAGCCGCTCGAGTTCGGCGCGCAGGTCGGCGTCGTCGGCCGCGATCGTCTCGGACATGGCGCTCCTTCGGGTCGGTGGGCATATTCTGTCGCGAGGCTACCGGGGACTGCGGCCGGACGCGCGGGTCAGACCGCGCGCAGCACGGCGACCACCTTGCCGAGCACCGTGGCGTGGTCGCCGAGAATCGGCTCGAACGCCGAATTCCGCGGCAGCAGCCAGGTGTGGCCATCGCGCTGACGCAGCGTCTTCACGGTCGCCTCGCCGTCGAGCATTGCCGCGACGATGTCGCCGTTGTCGGCGACGGGCTGACTGCGCACCACCACCCAGTCGCCATCGCAGATGGCCGCATCGATCATCGAGTCGCCCACGACCCTCAGCATGAAGAGGTCTCCGTTGCCCACCAGGCGCCGGGGGAGCGGGAATACCTCCTCCACCTGCTGGTCCGCCGTGATCGGGATGCCGGCCGCGATCCGTCCGACCATCGGCACGAGCGTCGCGTCCGCGAGCGCGGGCGCCGAATCGGCCGGGTTCTCCGCGGCAGCACCCGGAAGGTCGATCAGGACCTCCATGGCCCGGGTCTTGCCGGGGTCCCGGCGCAGGTAGCCGCTCAGTTCGAGCTGGTTGAGCTGATGCGTCACGCTCGAGAGCGATCTCAGTCCGACGGCGTCACCGATCTCCCGCATGCTCGGCGGGTACCCGTAGCGGCCGATCGACTGCTGGATCACCTCCAGGATCGCGATCTGCTTGTCGCTGAGGCTGGTTCGCCGCCGCGTTTGCGGCTTCTCCGCTGCGCTCATGCCCGAGCCCCTTCCGCTCCACCTCGTTCGAATGTCGGAGGTGGGTGATTGCCTTCTGACATCGAAACCGTATCCGAGCGCAGCGGCGAAGCCGGCGGCATCCGACCGCGTGTCTCGGCTTCGGTGTTCGATAACGACAATCGTGGATCACCGTGGATATAGAAGATATATTCGGAACATGCCGTGGCATATCGTCCACGGCGAGGAGAGAGGACAGCGCATGACCACCACTTCCCCGGTCATCCGCACCCGACTGCGGGTCACCCCCCTCGGTCGTCGCGTCGCCGCATCGGTGACCGCGATTCCCATCGCCGTCGCCGCGGCGATGCTCGTCCTGCACGGGGGCGCCGCCGCAGCGGGACAGGCCGCCGGCGGTGATGACTTCCTGACCGTGACCGTGATGCCGGGTCAGTCGCTGTGGTCGATCGCCGAGGATCTCGCCCCCGCGGCGGACCCGAGGGACGTGGTCTCCGCGATCGTCCGGCTCAACACCCTGACCGACGGCGCCGTGTCCGCCGGTCAGACGCTGGCCGTGCCGCCCGAGTACGACGGGCGGTGACGAGGGCGCGGCTCTAGCATGTCGGGGTGACCCCTCGCTGGCAGAGCCTGCCCATTCGTGACGACCTGCGCGATCTCACGCCCTACGGAGCGCCGCAGATCGCCGCGCCCGTGGCGCTGAATGTCAACGAGAACACCCACCCCGTGCCCCCCGAGGTGATCGAGGACGTCGTCGATGCCGTGCGTGCGGCACTGACCACCGTCAACCGATACCCGGACAGGGAGTTCCTCGAGCTGCGCGCCGACTTCGCACGCTACCTGGGCGACGGCGTGACCGCCGAGGAGGTGTGGGCGGCCAACGGGTCGAACGAGGTGCTGCAGCAGCTGCTGCAGGCGTTCGCCGGACCGGGCCGGACCGCCATGGGATTCGCACCGACCTACTCGATGTACCCCCTCCTGACGCGGATGACCGGGGCGTCCTGGGTTGCGGGGGCCAGGGACCCGGACTTCGGCCTGACGCCGGCGGACGCCGCCGCGCAGGTGGATCGGATCCGGCCCGAGGTCGTCATCCTCTGCTCGCCCAACAACCCGACCGGCACCCCGCTGGATCCGGACGTGATCACCGCGGTGTACGCGGCCACCGCCGGAATCGTCGTCGTCGACGAGGCCTACCACGAGTTCACTCCGCCCGGCACCCCGTCCGCCACCTCCTTGCTGCCCGGCCGCGAACGGCTCGTCGTCTCGCGCACCATGAGCAAGGCGTTCGCATTCGCCGGCGCGCGCGTGGGCTATCTGGCCGCGGACCCGGCGCTGATCGACGCGCTGCGGCTGGTACGGCTGCCGTATCACCTCAGCTCTCTCACCCAGGCGGCCGCGCGGGCGGTGCTCGCCCACGCGCCGGTGATGCTCCGCACGGTGGCGGACATCGCCCGCCAGCGGGACCGGATCGTCGCGGCGCTGCCTGCGCTGGGGTACGCGCCGCATCCGACGTGGGCGAACTTCGTGCTGTTCGGCGGGGTGGCGGACCCGCGGCGGGCATGGCAGAGTCTCTACGACCGGGGGGTTCTGGTGCGCGACATCGGCATGCCCGGCCACCTGCGCGTCAGCGCGGGCACCGCGGCCGAGACCGACGCCTTCCTGGCCGCGATCGCGTCGATAGAATCGGCCGCATGACAGGCTCATCGGCGCCGCACCGCACCGCTGCGGTGCGGCGCGCCACACGCGAGTCCGTCGTGGACCTCGAGGTGGATCTCGACGGAACGGGCGAGGCCACCGTCTCCACCACCGTTCCGTTCTTCGACCATCTCGTGACCGCCTTCGCCAAGCACTCCCTCACCGACCTGCGGGTCAGTGCCACCGGCGACACCGACATCGACGCGCATCACACGGTGGAGGACGTCTCGATCGTGCTGGGTCGGGCCATCGGAGAGGCGCTGGGCGGCAAGTCAGGCATCGCCCGGTACGGGGACGCGCTCGTGCCCTTGGACGAAGCGCTCGCACAAGCCGTCGTGGACCTCAGCGGGCGGCCCTACCTGGTGCACTCCGGCGAACCGGACGGCTTCGAGTACCACCTCATCGGTGGGCATTTCACCGGCTCTCTGGTGCGGCACAGCCTGGAGTCGATCGCCGTCGGCGCCGCCATGACGGTGCACGTGACGGTGCTGCACGGCCGGGATCCGCATCACATCGCCGAAGCCGAGTTCAAGGCTCTTGCCCGGGCGTTCCGCGCTGCCAAGGCCCGCGATCCGCTGGTTCGCGGCGTGCCCAGCACGAAGGGTGCTCTGTGAGCCGACCCGCCGTCGTCGTGCTCGACTACGGGTCCGGCAACGTGCACTCGGCGGTGAAGGCGCTCGCCGCAGCCGGGGCGGATGTGCGCCTGAGCGCGGACCGGGGTCTGATCCAGGATGCGGACGGCCTGGTGGTTCCCGGCGTGGGGTCGTTCCGGGCCGTGATGGCGGCGCTGCGCGCCACCCGAGGCGACGAAGTCGTCGACCGCCGGCTCGCAGGCGGACGCCCCGTGCTCGGCATCTGCGTCGGGATGCAGGTGCTGTTCGCCCGAGGAGTGGAACGCGGTGAGGACACCGAAGGGCTCGGACAGTGGCCCGGCGAGGTCACCCGACTCGACGCCGACATCCTGCCGCACATCGGATGGAACACCGTGGAGGCGCCTGCGGCATCCCGTCTGTTCGAGGGCCTCCAGGGGGAGCGGTTCTACTTCGTGCACTCCTTCGCGGCGTCGCGGTGGGAGCTGCCCCACCGCCCGCCGTTCCCGCCCTCTCACCTGACATGGACGACGTACGGACGGCCGTTCCTCGCCGCCGTCGAGAACGGCCCCCTCAGCGGCACCCAGTTCCACCCCGAGAAGTCCGGCCCGGCGGGGATCCGGTTGCTCGCCAACTGGCTGGGGACGCTCGCGCCGCAGTAGTGTCGGTGCTCGTGCCGCACGCCGCCGGCGCATCGGACCGCGCGAGGAATCATGAACGAGTTCACAACCGTCCCCGAACTGGTGCTTCTGCCCGCGGTGGACGTCGCGGCCGGCCGCGCGGTCCGGCTCACGCGCGGTGAGGCGGGCAGCGAGACGCAGTACGGGGACCCGGTCGAGGCGGCGCTGACCTGGGCCCGGCAGGGCGCGCAGTGGATCCACCTGGTCGATCTGGACGCCGCGTTCGGCCGGGGCACCAACGCTCCGCTGCTGCGCAAGGTCATCCGGCATGTGCGGGGCGTGCGGATCGAACTGTCCGGAGGCATCCGGGACGACTCATCCCTGGAGGCGGCGCTGGAGTCCGGCGCGACCCGCATCAACCTCGGCACGGCCGCTCTGGAGAACCCGGAGTGGGCCGCGGACGTCATCGGCCGGTACGGCGACGCCGTCGCCGTGGGCTTGGACGTGCGCGGAACGACCCTGGCGGCCCGCGGCTGGACCCGTGAGGGCGGCGACCTGTGGGGGGTGCTGGACAGGCTGGAGCGCGCCGGCTGCAGTCGCTACGTCGTCACCGACGTCACGAAGGACGGCACGCTGCGGGGACCGAACCTGGACCTGCTCGCACAGGTCGCCGGCGCCACCGACAAGCCCGTCGTCGCCTCCGGGGGGATCGCCACCCTCGATGACATCGCAGCGCTGCGGGAGCTCGTGCCCGTCGGAGTCGAGGGAGCCATCGTCGGGAAGGCGCTGTACTCCGGGGCTTTCACGCTGGCCGAGGCCCTGGATGTCGCCCGTGGCTGAAGCCGGCGGACGCGCCGACTCGGCGGGCGTGCCGTGGGAGGGTCGGCGATTCGAGCCCAATCCCTTCGCCGCCGATGACGGCTCCGCCGACCCTGACCTGCTGGCTGCGCTGGGGGCGTTCCGCGCCGAGGCGGCGGGACCGGAGGCGGTCGTCGACGCCTACCGCCGCGCGCGGCTTCTCATCCCGCTCGTGACCTCGGCGGGACCCGGTGCCGTGCGCGGACCCGGAGAGGCGTCGCAGGAACTCTCCATCGTGACCGTGGCCGCTGCGGATGGACGCCGCGTCCTGCCCGTCTTCACGTCCGTCGCCACTCTCGCGGCATGGGACGCAACCGCCCGACCGGTGCCCGCCGACGGCGTGCGCACGGCCGTGGCCGCCGTGGAGGATGACACGGACCTGATCGTGATCGACCCGGGCGCCGCGACCGAGTTCCTGATCCGACGGCCCGCGCTATGGGCAATCGCGCGGCATGAGACGTGGGAGCCGCCGGCCCGAAACGCGGACGTGCTCTCCGGGTTCCGTGCCAGCATCGCCACCGAACTGGCCGTCCTGGACGTCCGGCTGCTCGCCGGGGATCGCGCCGCACGCGGTCGGAGTCCGGAACTCACCGTGGAACTCGAATTGACGGCGGGGCTGGAGACGGCCGAACTCGATGCCGTGCTGCAGCGGCTCGCCCGGCGGTGGGCCGCCGACGATCGGATCGCCACGCTGGTGGACTCGCTGAGCGTGCGGCTCGTGCGCGCCTGACGACCCCCGCCCCTCAGGTGACCGGTCCGGTCCAGCGCTCCCCGGGTCCCTTCCCGATCGGATCGGGCACGGGCGAAGCCTCCCGGAAGGCCAGCTGCAGCGACCGCAGGCCGTCGCGCAACGATCGCGCGTGGACGTCGCCCACCTCCGGGGCGGCCGCCGTGACCAGGCCCGCCAGCGCGCCGATGAGCTTCCGAGCCTCATCCAGATCGAGCTGCGTCGCCGGATCATCGGCGAGCCCGACCTTCACCGCCGCGGCGCTCATGAGATGCACCGCCGTCACCGTGATCACCTCGACCGCGGGCACGTCCGCGATATCGCGAGCCGCTCCCGTCGCGTCCGAGTCGGCGGGCTGAGCGGCGGGCACAGAGGTCACGGCATCCATTCTGGTAGACTCGGACCGCACCGGAGCGTCTGCTCCGAGGGAAAGAGGATTGCATCCCACCCGCGCATGCCGTCTCAGGCTACCGGGTCCCGCGCACCGAGCCTCTCCTGGGAGGCCGTCGGGTGCGCGATGCCGGCGCCGGACGCCGTGCGGGGTGGCGCGACCCTCTTCCACCGCGACACCGAGCGTGCCGCGGTCAGCCCACAGCACGCGTCAGAGGAGTTCCGCATCAGCGATCCGCGCACCAACGAGCGCATCCGCGTCCCCGAGGTCCGACTCGTCGGCCCCAACGGGGAGCAGGTGGGCGTCGTCCGCATCGAAGTCGCCCAGAAGCTGGCCCAGGAGGCCGACCTCGATCTCGTCGAGGTCGCACCCAACTCGAAGCCCCCCGTGGTCAAGATCATGGACTACGGAAAGTTCAAATACGAAGCCGCGCAGAAGGCGAAGGAGGCCCGTCGCAATCAGGCCAACACCGTCCTCAAAGAGGTGCGGTTCCGTCTGAAGATCGAGCCGCACGACTACGAGACCAAGCGCAAGCGCGCGGAGGGTTTTCTCCGCGCCGGCGACAAGGTGAAGGCGATGATCCTGTTCCGCGGCCGGGAGCAGTCGCGCCCCGAACTGGGAGTGCGGCTGCTGCGGCGGTTCGCCGAGGACGTGGCCGAGTTCGGCAACGTGGAGTCGAGCCCCACGATCGATGGCCGCAACATGACGATGGTGATCGCGCCGCACAAGAACAAGTCCGAGGCCAAGGCGGAGCAGAACGCTCAGCGGGCTGCGACGAAGGAAGCCGCCAGGGCGGCCCGGTCGGGGGATTTCGCCTCCGACGACGCGGCCGCAGCACCGGCCTGACACGAAGGAAGACAGATGCCGAAGCAGAAGACCCACTCGGGCAGCAAGAAGCGATTCACGGTGACCGGCAGCGGCAAGGTCATGAAGCAGCAGGCCAACCTGCGCCACAACTTCGAGGGCAAGTCGACCCGGCGCACCCGGCGCCTGGCCCAGGACCAGGTGGTCTCGGGTCACGACCTTCGCACGGTCAAGAAGCTGCTGGGTCGCTGAGCGGCCCGACGGAAGGAAGCACGAACCATGGCACGAGTGAAGCGGGCCGTCAACGCCCACAAGAAGCGGCGCGTCATCCTCGACCGCGCCTCCGGATACCGCGGGCAGCGTTCGCGGCTGTACCGCAAGGCGAAGGAGCAGGTCACCCACTCGCTGGTGTACGCGTACCGCGACCGCCGGCGCCGCAAGGGCGACTTCCGCCGGCTCTGGATCCAGCGCATCAACGCGGCAGCGCGTCAGAACGGTCTGACCTACAACCGGTTCATCCAGGGACTGGGGCTCGCGGGGGTGACCGTGGATCGACGGATGCTGGCGGACCTCGCCGTCAACGACCCCGCCACCTTCGCCGCCCTGGTCGCCACCGCCAAGCAGGCGCTGCCTGCGGACGTCAACGCGGCGCGCGCGACGGCCTGACGGACACGGACCGGTCGGTCGCCGCGTTCTAGACTGACCCCGTGCTGGAGAACCCGCGCTCTCCGCGAGTGCGCGCGGTGGCCAAGCTCGCCAAGCGGCAGGCCCGCGAGGAGACCGGGCTGTTCCTCCTGGAGGGCCCGCAGGCCGTCCGCGAGGCGCTGGCGGCCCGGCCCGACCGGGTGACAGAGGTGTACGGCACGCCCGCCGTCTTCGAGCGGCATGGCGACATCGCGGACGCCGCCCGTCACGCGGGCGTGCCCGTGCATCTGGCCGGCGAGCAGGTGCTCGAGGCGATGGCCGACACCGTCGCCCCGCAGGGAGTCGTCGCCGTCGCGCGGCAGTTCCCTGCCGATCTGACCGAGGTGCTCGCGCGCGTCCCCCGGCTGGTGGCGGTGTGCGATCAGGTCCGCGACCCCGGAAATCTCGGCACCATCATCCGGGCGGCCGACGCGGTCGGCGCCGACGCGGTGATCCTCACCGGTCGCACCGTCGATCCGTTCAACCCCAAAGTCGTGCGGGCCACCACCGGGTCGCTGTTCCACGTGCCCATCTGCCGGGGTCGGGACCTCGGCGGCGTCATCGACCAGCTGCACGGTGCCGGGCTGCGGGTGGTGGCCGCCGACGTCAAGGGCCGCGACCTGCCCGCGGCGCGCGCGGAACTGCGCCATCCCACCGCATGGCTGTTCGGCAACGAGGCGCACGGACTCGACGACGACGCGCTCGCGCGCGCCGACACGGCGGTGCGACTGCCCATCTACGGCGCGGCCGAGTCGCTCAACCTCGCGATCGCCGCCGGGGTGTGCCTGTACGCGTCTGCGTTCGCACAGCGCCTGCCCTGACCGGCGGGCCTTTCGGCCCGGGCGCGCGGAACGTGAGAGTTCGGTCACGATCCCCAGGGATCCTGGGACCCCCGGGCGCGCATTCCTAGTGTGAGGGGATGACGACAACCGACGCCGCCGGACCGGGCGCGCCGACGCGGACCTCCGAACCGCTCGTCGTGATGTCGGGGGTGCAGAAGCACTACGGGGAATTCGCCGCGCTGACGGACATCGATCTGACGGTCGGCCGCGGCGAGGTGGTCGTGGTCATCGGACCGTCCGGATCGGGGAAGTCGACCCTCTGCCGCACCATCAACCGGCTCGAGACGATCACCAGCGGCACTATCACGGTGGACGGGAGGACCCTGCCGCAGGAGGGGAGGGCGCTGGCCGCACTGCGCGCCGACGTCGGAATGGTCTTCCAGGCGTTCAACCTGTTCGCGCATCTCACCGTGCTCGAGAACGTCACCCTCGGCCCGATGCGGGTGCGCCGCCGGTCCCGGTCCGACGCGGAGTCGCGCGCCCGTGCGCTCCTGGAACGAGTGGGGGTGGCCGAGCAGGCCGAGAAGCTCCCGGCGCAGTTGTCCGGCGGACAGCAGCAGCGCGTCGCCATCGCGCGCGCGCTGGCGATGGACCCGAAGGTGATGCTGTTCGACGAACCGACGAGCGCCCTGGATCCGGAGATGATCACCGAGGTCCTGGACGTCATGGTGGGACTGGCGCGGGACGGCATGACGATGATCGTCGTCACCCACGAGATGGGCTTCGCCCGCAAGGCCGCCGACCGGGTGGTCTTCATGGCGGACGGGCGGATCCTCGAGGAGGCCCCGCCCGAGGAGTTCTTCGCGCACCCGCGCAGCCCGCGCGCCGTGGATTTCCTGTCCAAGCTCCTGACCCACTGAACCGGCCGCAGGCCACGAGGAGGAACGATGAGAACGACGAGGATGCTGGCGGCGGCGGCGACGGCAGCGGTCGCCGCGCTCGCCCTGACGGCGTGCAACAGCGGAGCGCCCGGCACCGCCGGAGGCACCGGCACCGCGGCGGATCGTCCCTGGGACGTCGCCGCCGCCGGAGTCGACCTGGAGGGCAGCCCCACCTACGACGCGATGGTCGCCCGGGACGGCGTGATCGTCGGCGTGAAGAACGACCAGCCGGGTCTCGGGTATCAGGACGCCGCCACCGGGGAGCGGACCGGTTTCGACGTGGACATCGCCCGGTGGATCGCGGCATCGCTCGGGTTCGAGGAGAGCCAGATCGACTTCCGCACCATCCCCTCCGCCAACCGTGAGCAGGCGATCGTGAACGGCGACATCGACTACTACGTGGGCACCTACTCCATCACCGACGCCCGCGAGCAGCAGATCGACTTCGCCGGACCCTACTTCATCACGGGTCAGGGTCTCATGGTGGCCGCGGACACCACGGACATCCAGGGCCCCGAGGACCTGGCCGGCAAGATCGTGTGCTCGGTCACCGGGTCCACGCCGCTGCAGCGCATCCGGGAGCAGTACAGCCCCGGGGACACCGTCGAGTACGACACCTACTCGCAGTGCGTGGAGCAGTTGAAGGCCGGCGCGGTCGACGCGATCACCACGGACGAGGCGATCCTCGCCGGATACGTCGCACAGGACCCCGACGCTCTGAAGATCGCGGGGGAGCCCTTCAGCGAGGAGCGGTACGGAGTCGGGCTCGCCCAGGGAGACACCGCCCTGAAGACCTGGATCAACGACCTGCTCACCGACGGCGGCGACGTGTGGTCCGCGCTGTTCGAGACGCACCTGGCGCCCGCGGGGATCTCCGGCGAGCAGCCCCCGGTCGACCGGTGATCTCCGTGCGCAGGCGCGCGGACGGCCCCGGCGGCCGCCGCCGATAGCGGAGGACCCGACGGATGGGGGTGATCGGTGCGAACCTGGACCTGTGGGGGCAGACCCTGCTGGGCACCCTCATCCTGTTCGCCGGCGGCGGCGCACTGGCCCTGGTGCTGGGGACCGTCGTGGGAGCGATGCGGGTCTCGCCCGTGCCGGTGGCCCGGGCGGTGGGCACGGCGTACGTGAACACCATCCGGAACACGCCGCTGACGCTCGTGTTCTTCGGGTTCGCGTTCGCCCTGCCGCCGCTGCTCGGTCTGCGTCTGACGGCGGGGGTCTCGGTGACGCTCGCGATCTGCGCACTGGGGGTGTACACCGCGACGTACGTGGCAGAGACCATCCGCTCGGGGATCAATACCGTGCCGGTCGGCCAGGCCGAGGCGGCGCGGGCGCTCGGCCTGACCTTCGGCCAGGTCATGGGCCTCGTCGTCCTCCCGCAGGCCTTCCGATCGGTGATCCCCCCGATGATGAGCGTCTTCATCGCGCTGCTGAAGAACACGACCGTCGCCGCCGGATTCTCGGTCGCGAACCTCGGGTCGTTGCGCGCGTACCTGAGTGAGCGCGGCGAGAACCAGTTCGTCGTCATCCTGTGGGTCATGGCGGTCTTCATCGTGCTCGTCCTCGCCCTGTCCTGGGCGCAGCGGACCCTCGAGGCGCGGTGGCGGGTGGCGCGATGAGCACCGTCCTGTACGACGCACCCGGGCCGCGAGCGATCGCGCGCAACCGCGTTCTCGGCGTCCTGACGGTGCTCGTCGTCGCGGCCGCGATCGGATTCCTGCTGTGGCGGCTGGCCGCGACCGGCCAGTTCACCGCCGAGAAGTGGTCGGCGTTCACCTATACGCGGGTGTGGGTCGACCTCGGACTCGCGACGGCCCGCACCCTCGGCGCGTTCGCGGTCGCGGCGCTCGGAGCGCTGGCACTCGGATTCGCGCTCGCCCTCGGGCGCCTCTCCGATCACCGGTGGCTGCGGGTTCCCGCGGGTGTCGCCGTCGAACTGCTCCGCGCGGTGCCCGTGCTGATCTTCATGTTCCTGCTGTACTACGGCCTGCCCGTCCTCGGGGTGCGGATGTCGCCGTACTGGGCCGTGGTGATCGCGCTCATCGCCTACAACGGATCGGTCCTGGCCGAGGTGATCCGGGCCGGGGTGGAGGCGCTCCCGCGCGGCCAGAGCGAGGCCGGCTATGCGATCGGGCTCCGCAAGGCGGCGTTGATGAGGCTGGTGCTGCTGCCGCAGGCGATCCGGGCGATGATGCCCGTGATCATCGCGCAGCTGGTCGTCACGCTCAAGGACACCGCACTGGGTTTCATCATCACCTACCCGGAGCTTCTGTTCTACGCGAAGTACCTCGGCACCCAGTCGAGCCTGGACTCGCCCATCATCCCCGCCACCATCGTCGCGGGAACCGTGTACATCGGCCTGTGCCTGGCCCTGTCCGCGGTCGCCCTCGGCGTGGAGCGGCGTCTGCGTCGGACCACGCCGGGCGTCGCGTCCGCGCGCCAGCCCGTCCAGGAGATCACGGACACGGCCCTGATCGTGGCGCAGCGCTGACCCGCGGGGCCGGCGCTGCCGGCTGGATAGACTTCACTCTCGTGTCCGGGATCACCATCACGCAGGAAGCGGTCGACGAGGCGGTAGCCGCGGCGCTCGAGGCCGTCACGGCGGCAGGAGACTCGGCGCAGCTGCGGTCGGCGCGTTCGGAGCATGCGGGCGAGGGGTCCGTCCTCTCGCGCCTGAACGCGTCCCTGCGCTCGGTTCCCGCCGATCGCAAGGCGGAGCTGGGCCGGATGGTCGGTCAGGCCCGCGCCCGGGTGAACGCGGCGATCGCGGCCCGGGAGGCGGAGCTGACCGAACGGGAACGGAGCGCGAGGCTGGAGGCGGAGCGACTGGACGTCACCGCCGTGCCGGCCCGCACGCGCGTGGGCGCGCGCCACCCGCTGACGCTGATGCAGGAGGAGATCGGCGACATCTTCGTCGGGATGGGATGGGAGGTGGCGGAGGGGCCGGAACTGGAGCACGAGTGGTTCAACTTCGACGCTCTCAACATCGGACCCGACCACCCCGCGCGGCAGATGCAGGACACGTTCTATGTCGCGCCCGCCGACCGCCACCTCGTGCTGCGGACCCAGACCAGTCCCGTGCAGATGCGCTCCATGCTCACCCGCGACCTGCCGATCTACATCATCTCCCCGGGCCGCGTGTACCGCACCGACGAGTACGACGCCACCCATCTGCCGGTGTTCAGCCAGTTCGAGGGACTCGTCGTGGACCGGGGCATCACCATGGCGCACCTGAAGGGGACCCTCGATCACGTCGCGCGGCAGCTGTTCGGAGAGCAGGCCCGCACCCGCTTCCGCGCGAACTACTTCCCGTTCACCGAGCCGAGCGCGGAACTGGATCTGTGGCATCCGACGTTCGCGGGCGGCCCGCGGTGGATCGAGTGGGGCGGGTGCGGAATGGTCAATCCGAACGTGCTGCGCGCCGCCGGCATCGACCCGGAGGTGCACTCCGGCTTCGCGTTCGGCATGGGCATCGAGCGGACGCTGATGTTCCGCAACGGCGTGCGGGACATGCGCGACATGGCCGAAGGGGACGTCCGCTTCAGCGAGCAGTTCGGGATGGTGGTCTGATGCGCGTGCCGCTGTCCTGGCTGCGCGACTACGTCGACGTGCCGGAGCACGCGACCGCCGAGGATGTCCTCGCGGCCCTGGTCTCCGTCGGCTTCGAAGAGGAGGACGTGCACCGCTTCGAGGTGACCGGCCCCGTCGTGGTCGGGCGCGTCCTCTCCTACGACGAGGAGCCGCAGTCCAACGGCAAGACCATCCGGTGGTGCCAGGTCGACGTCGGCACGGCGTCGGGCGGCGTGCGTGGCATCGTGTGCGGGGCGCGGAACTTCTCGGCGGGCGATCAGGTCGTGGTCGCCCTGCCCGGGTCGGTGCTTCCCGGACCGTTCCCGATCTCCGCGCGGCGGACCTACGGCCACATCTCCGACGGCATGATCGCCTCCGCGCGGGAACTGGGCATCGGCGAGGACCACACCGGCATCCTGCGGCTGGCCGAATGGGGCGTGGATGCGGCCGAGGGTGAGGACGCGATCGCCCTGCTGGGGCTGGCGGACGTGGCCGCGGAGGTCAACGTCACCCCCGACCGCGGCTACGCGCTCTCGATGCGCGGCATCGCCCGGGAGTACTCGCACGCGACCGGCGCGGCCTTCCGGGACCCGGGCGTTCTCGCGTCGGCGCCGTTGCTGCCGACCGGGTTCAGGCTCGCGATCGACGATTCCGCGCCCATCCGGGACAACCCCGGCGCCTCGCTCATGGTGCTGCGGGTGGTGCGCGGGGTGGACCCGGGACGGCCCACGCCTCCCTGGATGATCTCGCGGCTGCGCCTGGCCGGCATGAGATCGCTGGGGGTTCTCGTCGACATCACGAACTACGTCATGCTCGAACTGGGCAACCCCATCCACGGCTACGACCTCGGCGTTGTGCGCGGCGGGATCGTCGTGCGCCGGGCCCGTCCCGGCGAGACCCTCACCACGCTCGACGGGCAGTCACGCGGCCTGGACCCCGAGGACCTGGTCATCGCCGACGATTCGGGCGCGATCGGACTGGCCGGAGTGATGGGCGGGGCTGCGACGGAGATGTCCGCGGCCACCCGCGACGTCCTCATCGAGGCGGCGGTGTTCGACCCGGCGAGCATCGCCCGCACCGCCCGTCGCCACAAGCTGCCGTCGGAGGCGTCCCGGCGCTTCGAACGCGGCGTCGACCCCGCCGTGTCCGCGGTCGCCGCGGAACGGGTGGTCGACCTGATGGTCCGCTACGCCGGCGGCCGGCCGGATCCGCTCGGAGCCGTCGCAGGCGCGCCCGTCGCGCTCGCACCCATCCGACTGGCTCCGCGGTTCGTGCCCGACCTGATCGGGGTCGACTACACGGCCCACCAGATCCGAGGCGCGCTGGAGATGATCGGATGCTCGGTGTCCGAGGGCGCCGACTCCTGGACGGTGCAGCCCCCGACCTGGCGGCCCGACCTCGTCGACGGATGGACCCTCGCCGAGGAGGTCGCCCGGATCACCGGGTACGACCGGATCCCCTCCGTGCTTCCCGACCCCCCGCCCGGTCGCGGCTGGACGGAGCAGCAGCGGGGCCGTCGCCGGGTCGCGAACGCCCTGGCCGCCGCAGGGTACGTCGAGACCCCCTCGTTCCCGTTCGTCTCCCCCGAGGACAACACCCGCTTCGCCTCCGCGTCCGGGGACCCGGTCCCCTCCGTGATCCTGGCCAATCCGATGGATTCGCACGCCGCGGCGCTGAGACGATCCCTCATCCCCGGCATGCTGCAGGTCGCGCACCGCAACATGGCCCGCGGCATGACCGATCTGGCACTGTTCGAGATCGGCGAAGTGTTCCTCCCCGAGTCCGGTGTGGACTACGGCACTCCGGACGTGCCGCCGCCGGCGGGGCGGCCCGCGACCGCCGCACTCGACCGGCTGGATGCGGCGATCCCGCCGCAGCGCAGGCACATCGCGGTGCTCGTCACGGGCTCGTCCTCGCCGCGCCGCCCCGGACGCGCCCCGGAGCCGGCCGGCCTGCCCGACGTGCGGGCCGCGGTCGAGGTCGTCGCCGCAGCCGCGGGCCGGCGCGTGAGCGTGCGTCAGACCGAACGATCAGCGCTGCATCCCGGTCGCGCCGGACGACTGTCGGTCGACGGCGTGGATGTCGGCTACCTCGGAGAACTGCACCCGGCCGTGAGCGCGGCGGCCGACCTGCCGGGACGGGTCACCGTCGCCGAACTGGATCTGGACCTGCTGCTGAGCCTGCCCGGGGGCCCGGTCGCGGCATCCGCGATCTCGGACTACCCGGCCGCCACGCAGGACGTGTCGCTGGTGATGTCCGCCGCCGTTCCCGCGGCGGAGGCCGAGGCGGCCTTCCGCGACGGCGCGGGACCGCTGCTCGAGTCGATCCGGCTCGTCGACGACTACCGGGGGGGCGGGATCCCCGACGGGAGCAAGAGCATCACCTTCGCGCTGCGGTTCCGCGCACCCGACCGCACCCTGACGGCGGCGGAGGCTACGGCGGCGAAGCTCGCCGGCGTGGCGGAGGCTGCGGCGCGGGTGGGCGCCGCCGCGCGGGAGTGATCGGCTCCCCGATCGCCGACTCTAAGGTGGATCCATGACCTTCTCGGTCGCCGTCGCGGGCGCCTCCGGCTACGCCGGAGGCGAAGTGCTGCGCCTGCTGGCCGGCCATCCCGACGTCGCGGTGACCACCGTCACCGCTCACAGCCACGTGGGCGATCCTCTGATCGCGCACCACCCGCACCTGCGCTCCCTGCGCGACCGGACGCTGGTCGAGACCTCGCCCGAGACGCTCGCCGGGCACGACGTGGTCATCCTCGCCCTGCCGCACGGCCAGTCGGCGCGGTACACGGACGTGCTCGCGGCGACCCCGCTGGTGGTGGATGCCGGAGCCGACCATCGCCTCGCGGATCGCGCGGACTGGGACGCGTTCTACGGAGGCCCGTTCGCGGAGCCGTGGACCTATGGTGTGCCGGAGCTCCCGGTCGCCAGCGGCAAGCAGCGGGACGCGCTCGTCGGCGCGACCCGCATCGCGGCCCCCGGATGCAACGCGTCCACCGTCAGCCTGAGCATGGCTCCCGGCGTGTCCGCCGGCGTGATCGACCCGTCCGACATCGTCAGCGTGCTGGCCGTCGGTCCCTCCGGCGCCGGCAGATCCCCGAAGCCGCACCTGCTGGCGGCGGAGATCCTCGGCAGCGCGAATCCCTACGCGGTCGGCGGGACCCACCGGCACATCCCCGAGATCCGCCAGGCGCTGCGTGCGGCGGGCGCGACCGGCGCGATCCGCATCTCCTTCACCCCCGTGATCGTGCCCATGGCACGCGGAATCCTCGCCACCACCAGCGCGCCGATCCGCGCGGGCGCATCCGACGAGGACATCCTCGGCGCCTGGCGGCAGGCGTACGAGGAGGAGCCGTTCGTGCAGGTCCTGGAGGCCGGATCGTTCCCGAGGGTCGCCGATGTGCTGGGGGCGAACACGGCGTTGATCGGACTGGCGATCGACCGCGCCGCCGGCCGCGTGGTCGCTGTCGCCGCGGTCGACAATCTCGTCAAGGGCACCGCCGGGGCCGCGATCCAGTCGATGAACATCGCCCTCGGCCTCCCCGAGGACCGTGGACTGAGCGTGGACGGGCTGGCGCCGTGAGCGTGACGGCGGCGGCCGGTTTCGAGGCCGCGGGTGTCGCGGCGGGGCTGAAGTCCCGCGGCGGCCGCGATGTCGCGCTCGTGGTGAACCGGGGGCCCCGGAAGGTCGGCGCCGCGGTCTTCACCGGCAACCGTGCGAAGGCGAACCCGGTGCTGTGGTCGGAGCGGGCCGTCCGCGACGGCGTGGTCGAGGCGGTGGTGCTCAACTCCGGCGGGGCGAACTGCTTCACCGGAGCGTTCGGGTTCCAGACCGCGCACCGCACCGCCGAGCGCGCCGCGGACCTGCTGGGCGTCAGCACGGGCGACGTGCTGGTGTGCTCCACGGGACTGATCGGCACCGGCGACCAGTCCTTCCGGGACGCGGTGCTGCGTGGGGTGGAGGACGCCGTCCCCGCGCTCTCCCGCGAGGGTGGTGACGCTGCGGCCGAGGCGATCATGACCACCGACACGGTCCCCAAGCGCTCCCAGGTCGCACGCGACGGATGGACCGTGGGCGGCATGGCGAAGGGCGCCGGGATGCTCGCGCCCGGGCTCGCGACGATGCTCGTGGTGGTCACGACCGACGCGCTGCTCGAGCCGGTTGACGCGGACGCGGCGCTCCGCGCTGCCACCCGGGTGACCTTCGACCGGCTCGACTCCGACGGCTGCATGTCCACGAACGATCAGGTCACTCTGATGGCCAGCGGCGCCTCCGGCATCCGTCCCCGGACGGAGGAGTTCCGGGAGGCGCTGACGCAGGTCTGCGGTGACCTGGCGCGCCAGCTCCAGGCCGACGCCGAAGGCGCCAGCCATGACATCGCGATCGTGGTCGAGGGGGCCGTCGACGAGGACGACGCCGTCGAGGTCGGACGAGCCGTGGCCCGCAACGCCCTGGTCAAGACCGCCGTGTTCGGGAACGATCCGAACTGGGGGCGCGTGCTCGCCGCGATCGGAACGACGACCGCGCGATTCGACCCGTATGAGGTCGACGTGTGGATGAACGGCGTGCGCGTGTGCTCCGGAGGCGAGCCGGACCGGCCGCGGGACGAGGTGGATCTGACGCCGAGGGCCACGCGTGTGATCATCGATCTGAAGGCCGGCGAAGCCTCCGCCACCATCCTCACCAACGACCTCACCCACGCGTACGTGCACGAGAACAGCGCCTACTCCTCATGACCGGGATCGACCTGCAGGACACCGACCCCGACGAGGCGGCCGCGAAGGCCGCCGCCCTCATCGAGTCGCTGCCGTGGCTGCGCCGGTTCCACGACCGGATCGTGGTGGTGAAGTACGGCGGCAACGCGATGGTGTCCGAGGAGCTGCAGGACGCGTTCGCCGCCGACGTCGCCTACTTGCGCTATGTCGGGGTCAAACCCGTGGTCGTCCACGGCGGGGGACCGCAGATCTCCTCCATGCTGGAGCGGCTGGACATCCCCAGCGAATTCAAGGGCGGGTACCGGGTGACCTCCACGGAGGCGATCGGGGTGGTGCGGATGGTGCTCACCGGGCAGATCAACCCCCAGCTGGTCGCGAAGATCAACGCGCACGGGCCGGTGGCCGCGGGGCTGTCGGGGGAGGATGCGGGACTGTTCTCCGGCCGCCGGCGCGGGGTCACGGTCGACGGGGTGGAGCACGATCTGGGTCGGGTGGGCGACGTGGTGGCGGTGGACCCCCGGCCCGTGCTG
This sequence comes from uncultured Actinomycetota bacterium, assembly GCA_963701365.1. Lineage (GTDB taxonomy): Bacteria > Actinomycetota > Actinomycetes > Actinomycetales > Microbacteriaceae > Microbacterium. Next base: position 68,845 of record CAVOZX010000027.1, read on the forward strand.
GATCAGATCGAGGCCGGGCGCATCCCCGTCGTGTCCTCGATCGCGCCGGACGCGGATCGGCCCGGAAGCTCGCTGAACGTGAACGCCGACGCGGCCGCGGCGGCCCTGGCGGTGGCGCTGCACGCCGGGAAGCTGGTGGTGCTCACCGACGTGGCGGGCCTGTACGCCGACTGGCCGCGACGCGATTCGCTGGTCTCGAGCCTCACCGCCCAGGAGCTGCGCGCCCTGATGCCGCGCCTGGAGTCGGGGATGATCCCGAAGATGCAGGCGTGCCTGGACGCGGTCGAAGGGGGCGTGCCCAGCGCCGCCATCATCGACGGCCGCATCCCGCACTCCGTGCTCGTGGAACTGTTCACCCAGAAGGGGATCGGCACGGAGGTGGTGGCGGGATGATCGGAACCGGCGGATGGCGGGCGGATGCTGCGCGGGACCTGATGCGGAACACGGGCGAGCGCGCAGCCCTGTTCGTCCGCGGCGAGGGCGCGCACCTGTGGGACGCGGACGGGCGCAGGTACCTCGACTTCCTGGCGGGCATCGCCGTGGACTCCCTCGGCCACGCTCATCCCGCCTTCGTCGCGGCGGTCACCGCGCAGGCGGCGACGCTCGCCCATGTGTCGAACTACTTCGCGACACCGCCGCAGCTGGCCCTGGCCGCCCGCCTCAAGCGACTGGCGGGAACGGGGTCGTCGGGCCGGGTGTTCTTCGGGAACTCCGGCGCCGAGGCCAATGAGGCCGCGTTCAAGCTGGCGCGTCTTCACGGCGGCGCGGAGCGCCCCCGCATCCTGGCCCTCCGCGGCGCCTTCCACGGTCGCACCATGGGCACGCTGGCGCTGACGGGCAAGCCCGCCATGCGGGAGCCGTTCGAGCCGATGGTGCCGGGCGTGGAGTTCATCGAATCCACGCTGGAGGCCCTCGCCGACGCTCTCGACGACCGCGTCGCCGCGCTGTTCGTGGAGCCGATCCAGGGCGAGGCCGGCGTCGTCGAACTCCCCGACGGGTACCTTCCGGGCGCCCGCGACCTCACTCGCCGTCACGGGTCGCTGCTCATCGTCGACGAGGTCCAGACCGGTGCCGGTCGCACGGGGGAGTGGTTCGCCTTCCAGCACGACGGTATCGAACCCGATGCGATCACGGTCGCCAAGGGGATCGGCGGCGGCTTCCCGATCGGGGCGCTCATCACCTTCGGCGCCGCCGGGGACCTGTTCTCGCCGGGCACGCACGGCTCCACCTTCGGCGGGAACGCCTTGGCCACCGCGGTCGCCGACGCGGTGCTCACTGAGATCGAGCGGGCGGACCTCGTGTCGGCCGCGGCCGACCGCGGCGCCCAGGTGCGCGCCGCGGTCGCCGGAATCGGGTCGCCGCTGGTCGGCGGCGTGCGCGGTCGGGGGCTGCTGCTCGGCGTCGCGCTGACCCGCCCGGTCGCCGTGGACCTCGCTGCCGCCGCCCTCGAGCGGGGCCTGGTCGTGAACGCCGCCAACGACTCGACCATCCGGCTCGCGCCGCCGCTGATCATCGGCGACGCCGAGATCGACGAGTTCGCGGAACTGTTCGCCACGGCGTTGCGGGCCGTCGAGGTCGCCGAACCGGCGGCTGCGGCCCGCGCGGCGGGACGGCCGGCATGACCCGTCATCTGCTGCGCGACGACGATCTGACCCCCGCGGAGCAGGCGGAGATCCTCGACCTGGCGGCGGCGCTGAAGGCGGACCGGTGGAAGCTGACTCCGCTGGCCGGACCGCAGACGGTCGCCGTCATCTTCGACAAGTCCTCCACGCGCACCCGGGTGTCGTTCGCGGTCGGCATCGCCGATCTGGGGGGATCCCCGCTCATCATCTCCACCGCCAACAGTCAGCTGGGGGGCAAGGAGACTCCCGCCGACACGGCCCGGGTGCTGGAGCGGCAGGTCGCCGCGATCGTGTGGCGCACCTACGCCCAGGCGGGACTGGAGGAGATGGCGCGCGGCACCAGGGTCCCGGTCGTGAACGCTCTCAGCGACGACTTCCACCCCTGCCAGCTGCTCGCCGACCTGCTCACCATCCGCGAGCACAAGGGCGACCTGCCGGGCCTGACGCTGGCCTTCTTCGGGGACGGCCGCTCGAACATGGCCCAGTCCTACGCGCTCGCCGGCGCCACCGCCGGCATGCACGTGCGCATCGCCTCGCCCGCCGCCTACGCGCCGCGCGCCGACGTCCTCGCCGACGCGCAACGACGGGCGGCGGACACCGGCGGTTCGGTGGCGATCGTCGAGGACCCGGCCAGGGCCGCGGCCGGCGCCGATGTGATCGTCACCGACACCTGGGTGTCCATGGGCAAGGAGGAGGAGAAGGCGGCGCGGCTGCGGGACCTCACCGCGTACAAGGTCACCGCCGAGACCATGGCGCGCGCCGACTCCGCCGCCGTGTTCATCCACTGCCTGCCGGCCGACCGGGGCTACGAAGTCGACGCCGAGGTGATCGACGGCGCGCAGAGCGTCGTGTGGGACGAGGCGGAGAACCGCCTCCACGCCCAGAAGGCCCTGCTGGTGTGGCTGCTCCGGCAGGACTGACCCCCACCGGCGGGACCCCGCCCGCCTGTCGGCGACTGCTGGCCGCGAACCGGCTCGGCGGGATCGACCTCGCACGCGGGCTCGCCGTGATCGGGATGGTCGCCGCGCACCTGCTCGTGATCCCGCCGCTGCGCTGGGACGATCCGGGCACGTGGGCGGATGTCGTCAACGGCCGATCCTCCATCCTGTTCGCCGTGCTGGCGGGGATCTCGATAGCGCTCACCACCGGGGGCCGGGTTCCGGTGGCCGGGGATGCGGCCGGCGCGGCGCGCCGACGGCTGGCGGTGCGGGCCGGACTGCTGTGGATGCTCGGGATCGCCCTCACGCTCACGGGCGTGCCCGTCTACGTCATCCTGCCGGCCTACGCGATCCTCTTCCTCGTCGCCGCACTGGTGGTCACCTGGTCGGCGCGCGCGCTGCTGGTCGCCGGCGCGGTCGGAGCTCTGGCCGCCCCGTGGCTGCAGGCGTGGCTGGGGCTGCTGCCCTGGTGGGAGTCCCCGGGCGGGGAGGCCGTCGCCCTGCTGATCGGGTGGGCCTACCCGTTCCCGCTGTGGTGGGTGTTCGTCGTCGTCGGCATGGGTGTCGGTCGCCTCCCGATCCGTCGCACCCGGACGCAGGCTCTGCTGCTGGGCGCAGGCGTCCTGACGGCGTTCGTCGGGTACGGTGCCGCAGCGCTCATCGGCCGCGGGGTCGACCCCGCTCCCGGGCGAGGTCGCGACACCGGCGACTACCTCGACGTGGTGGCGAGCGCCGCGGCGCACTCCGGCGGGGTGCCGGAGGTGGTGGGCTCGACCGGAGTCGCGGTCGCGGTGGTCGCCGCGTGCCTGCTCGCGTGCCGCGGCATCCCCGGTCTGATCCTGCTGCCGCTGCGCGCAACCGGCAGCATGCCGCTGACCGCCTACACCGCGCAGATCGTGGTGTGGGCGGTGTGGGCGTTCGCGGCATTGGGTGAGACCGGCGACCTGGCCGGCTTCCGCGCGCTCGACCCGTTCCTGCCGATGACGGCGGGTCTGATCGTCGCGTGCACCGCGTGGGCGCTCGGCGTCGGGCGCGGACCGGTGGAGACGATCATGAACCGGGCGCTCCAGGCGGCGGTGCCGGCATCCGGTGCGCCCGCACGCGGCGGCTAGGCTGGCTCGGTGGACCCCTCGCAGCCCCGTCGGACGAACCCGGGCGCGCTGTGGGGCGCTCGATTCGGGTCCGGCCCCGCACCGGAACTGACGGAACTGAGCCGGTCCACGCACTTCGACTGGGTGCTCGCACCGTATGACATCGCCGGCTCCCACGCGCACGCGACCGCGCTCGCGCGTGCGGGCTACCTCGACCCGGACGAGGCCGAACGGATGCACGCCGGGCTGGATGCGCTGAGCGCGGCCCTGGCCGACGGCACGCTCGCGCCCGGCGCCGGGGACGAGGACGTCCACGGCGCACTGGAAGCCGCCCTGATAGACGAGCTCGGCCCCGAACTGGGGGGCAAGCTCCGCGCGGGTCGCAGCCGCAACGACCAGGTCGCCACCCTCGTGCGGCTGTACCTGCTGGACCACGCCGCGATCGTCGGTCGCGGCATCCTCGCGCTGCTGGACGCGATCGTCGCGCAGGCGGAGGCGGCCGGGGATGCCGTGATGCCCGGTCGCACCCACCTGCAGCACGCGCAGCCGGTGCTCGTCGCCCATCACCTGCAGGCGCACGCCTGGCCGCTCGTGCGCGACCTGGAACGGCTGCGCGACTGGTCCGCCCGGGCGCGGGTGTCGCCCTACGGCGCCGGAGCCCTCGCCGGATCCGGACTGGGCCTGGATCCGGCGGTCGTTGCGGCCGAGCTGGGGCTGGACCGGCCGGCGGAGAACTCCATCGACGCGACCTCGGCGAGGGACGTGGTCGCGGAGTTCGCGTTCGTGGCCGCGATGATCGGGGTCGACCTGTCGCGGCTGGCGGAGGAGATCATCCTCTGGAACACCCGCGAGTTCGGCTTCGTCACCCTGGACGACCGCTATTCGACCGGGTCGAGCATCATGCCGCAGAAGAAGAACCCCGACATCGCCGAACTCGCCCGCGGAAAGGCCGGCCGGCTGATCGGCGACCTCGCCGGACTCATGACCACTCTGAAGGGCCTGCCGCTCGCGTACAACCGGGACCTGCAGGAGGACAAGGAGCCGGTGTTCGACCAGGTGCGGACCCTCGAGACCGTGCTTCCCGCCGTCGCCGGCATGGTCGCCACGATGCGGTTCGACTACGACCGGATGGCCCTGCTCGCGCCGGCGGGGTTCGCGCTGGCCACGGACGTCGCCGAATGGCTGGTGCGCACCGGGATGCCGTTCCGCGAAGCCCACGAGGTGGCGGGAGCGCTGGTGCGCGCGTGCGAAGGCGAGGGCATCGAGCTGGAGGAGGCG
>CAVOZX010000028.1:0-47176 GCA_963701365.1 uncultured Actinomycetota bacterium
TCGTCGTTCTCGAGGGTGAGGCTGTTGTGATGACTGAGGGCGACAACGAGCATGCTCTCGGCCTGCGCCCGTTCGAGTTCGCTGCGCAGCCAACGGAACTGCGTCTCCGGTATCGCGCCGTCGGGGCCGGCGACCGAGTTGCAGGTGTCCAGCCCGAGCGCCCGCACGTTCGGGCTCAGTTGGGCCGACCACCAGGTCTGTCCGGTGGCGAGATTGCGCGGCGTGAAGCCGTGACCGACGGGACCTGGGTCCGGTTCGGTGCGGAAGTGCTCTGCCATGAACTCACGCTGGGAGAAGAGCCGCCGCCGCGGATTCGGCGTCACCTCACGGAAGCCGGGGCGCCCCACGGCGAGGCCCAGCGCATCCGAGGCCTGCTGCAGCGCGCTGCCGCCGGCGGCGTACCCGGCGAGGATGCTGCCGGCGGTCCCCGCGAGCGTGTACGACTTCCGTCCGCCCACCGCCAGGGCGTGCAGCTGCGGGCTGAGGTCGAACGTCCCCAGCAGCAGGGTGTCGTGGTTGCCGTACACCGCGTACCAGGGCGCGGGCAGTCCCGGGGAGGTCACCGGGTGAGCGATCGAGTCGGCCAGGAGGGTCGGCAGGCGCGGGAACCCGTAATCCCCGAACGGACCGCCGGCCGGGTCGTCCGGGCGATACGCCCAGGTCGCCTCGGCCCACGCCTGCACGCCCTGGTACTCGGGCCCGGAGCTCGCCGGGTCCAGTGCCCGGCCGTCCATCAGGTCGATGTACCACCGCAGCTCGAGATGCGAGTGCATGTCGGCACTGTCGCCGGTGACGACCGCCGCTGCCATCGGGGCCCCCGTCAGCGGGCTGTACCGGGCATCGGAGAAGGCCTGCACCATCGCAGCGGTGGTGTGGACGCTCAGCGGATCGTGCGGGTGGAAGGCGGAGCCCCACGCCGCGTGGTCCTGCACGATCATCGGCTCGATGCGGCCGGGGGACTGGGCGTCGATGACGTGGAGATCCGACAGGTGTCCGAGATACAGCAGCGACCGTCGGCGGCGGGTGCGCGCGGGATCAGCGGTGCGGCCGATCACGTCGTGGCGCGCGACGTAGCCTTCGCCGGGACCGGTCACGAGCGTGCGGTACCGGCCCGCGCTCACCGGCCCGAGACGGATCGTCTGCGTGAGCGTGCTGGGCACCTCGGCCCCCGCGCCCGCCGCCAGGCGCGGGGCTGCCAGCGGCAGCGCCACGCCCGCCGTCGCGGCCGCGAGCGCCGCGCGGCTCAGGAACTGACGGCGCGACAGTCCACCCATCCTCGGCCTCTCGGGTCGGCGTCACGGATGCGCCGATCGTAGCGGCTCAGGAACGCAGTTCGCGGAGGAAGTCGCAGATCGCGTCCGCGAACCGGTCCGGAGCATCCCACGCGGCGAAGTGCGCGGTGTCGGGCAGCACGACATGCTCGAACCCGAATCGAGTGCTGAGGGCTGCGGCCGCATCGTGCCGAACCGCAGGCGAGAACTCGCCCACCGTGGTTCTGACGCGTCCCTGACCGGCCGCGGCCGCTGCCGGTTCGAAGGCCCGGAACATGGGCAGGTCGCGCGCGACCGCAGTCGGATCGGGCGCGAACTCGGGTGTCCACGACGGGCCGTACAGCGCGGCGCCGAACCCGGCGACCCCGCCCTCCCGATAGGCGGCGGCCACCGGGTCCAGAAGACGCGGCGCCAGCGAGCCGGCCGCCGGCTCGTGACACAGAGCGCCGCGGATCGGAACGTCCGAGGCGGCCAGAGCCAGCGCAAGCGTCGCCCCTCCGCTCTGGCCCACGACGACCCGACCGCGCACGGCCGGCGCCAGCACCCGCACCTCGCGATCCATGCTCCCGGAGCACGGTCGCTCCACGACGACGACGTCGTTCACGTCGCGCGCCGCCAGTGCAGCGATCACCCGGCCCCACACGGCGCCGGTCGTGGCGGCGCCGTGCACGAGCACCACCCCGTCGTCTGGTCGGTCATCTCGCACGACGCCACCGTAGCCCGCACGGGAAACACGATTGTTACGGGCGGGTGCGTTCCCCGGAAACACGGCGGGGCCACGCTGTACCGCATGGATACACGACGGGATCCCGAGCGGGATACAGCGACGTCGGATGCCCGGGGCGGCCGCCGCACCGCCGTGCTGCTGCGGGAGGAGGTCTACCTCCAGGTGCGCCGGATGGCGCTGACGGGAGAGTTCCCGTTCTGGCAGCGGCTGCCGGAGGTGGGTCTGGCCGAGCAGCTCGGCGTCTCGCGGACGCCCGTGCGGGAGGCGCTCGCGCGCCTGGCTGCCGACGGCATCCTGAGCCGATTCGAGGACGGCGGGTACTACGTCGCGGAACCGAACCTGGTGGACCTGCGCGACCTGTACGAGCTACGGATCACGCTGGAGCTGCGCGGCATCCTGCGGGCGAAGGAGGAGGGCGTCGAACACGACCCGGAAGCGCTCGCCGCGCTCCATGCGCAGTGGCTGCAGATCAGGGACAGCCCTCTCCCCGTCGCCGACGGGTCGTTCATCGAGCTCGACGAGTCCTTCCACGTCGGTCTCTCGCGCGCATCCGGGAATCTCATCCTCACCGAGACGCTGGAGGCTGTGAACGCCCGCATCCGGGCGGTGCGCATGCACGACTTCTTCGACGCCGAGCGGATCGACGTCTCCATCACCGAGCACCTGGGCATCGTCGAAGCGGTCCAGCGACGGGAGATCGATGAGGCGGCCGAGCTCCTGAGGGATCACATCGGCGCGTCGCTCGCGGTCGTCGAGGACCGCGTCACCCGGGCGATGACGAGAATGATGCGTCTGCGCCGGCAGCGGGACCGCCGATGACGAGCCCGACAGCCGGCGCGCACCCTTCCGCCACCGCCACCGCCACCGCTTCCACGCCACTGCTGCGGGTGGAGGGTGTCTCCAAGCGATTCGGCGAGGTCGCCGCCGCCACCGGAATCAACCTCGAGGTGCGGGCCGGTGAGGTGCACGCGGTCGTCGGCGAGAACGGCGCGGGGAAGAGCACCTTGCTCAAGATGATCTACGGCGTGTACACCCCCGATTCGGGCCGGATGTCGGTGGGCGGTCGCGAGGTGGTGAGCGCCTCCCCCGCCGAGTCCCGAGCACTGGGGATCGGGATGGTGTTCCAGGACCTGCGCCTCGTTCCCGCGCTGACCGTGGCGGAGAATCTGGCGCTGGCGATCGAACGCGCTCCGATCCTGCGTCCCCGGGCGCTGTCGAGACGTATCGCTGCGGCGAGCGCGGAGTTCGGCCTCGCCGTCGAGCCGGGTGTGCGAGTGCAGCACCTGTCCATCGGGGAGCGGCAGCGCGCGGAGATCCTGAAGGTGCTGATGGCCGGGGCGCGCCTGGTGATCCTTGACGAGCCCACCAGCGTGCTGGCTCCGCAGGAGGTGGACGCCCTCTTCGAGGTGGTGCGGCGGATGCGGGCCCAGGGCTTCGGCGTCGTCATCGTCACTCACAAGCTCAACGAGGTCCGCGAGATCGCGGACCGGGTCACGGTGCTCCGCGGCGGCATCCCGATCCTCGAGGGCGTCGACCCCGTGGACTACACCGATGAGCAGTTGATCGAAGCGATGGTCGGCCATGCGGTGCCCGCCCTGCCTTCCGATCGATCTCCGGTGCCCGCGGACGCGGACGATGCCCTCGTACTGGAGGGCATCACGTCCCACGGAGACAAGGGTCACGATGCACTGAAAGCGGTCTCCCTCCGGGTGCGCCGGGGCGAAGCTCGTGGGCGTCGCGGGCGTCGCCGGCAGCGGTCAGCGGGAGCTGTGCGAGGTAGCGACCGGGCTGCGGGGTATCACGAGCGGAACGGTGACGGTCACCGGCGGCGCGATCTCCTCACCGCGGGCGGCGATGGAACGTGGTGCGGTCAGCGTTCCCGAGGACCCGGTGGCCGACTCGGTCGTGCCCCGGCTGAGCGTGCTCGAGCACATGCCTCTGGATGGCAGGCCACTGCCGCGGCGTCGCTGGGGCGTGGACTGGCCGCGGGTGCGCCGTGCCACGGCGGCAAAGGACGATCGTGTCGGACTGCGGATGGCACCGGTCGCGCGACCTCTCGGCGACCTGTCGGGCGGGAACATCCAGCGCGTGATCCTCACCCGGGAACTCGGGATCGATGCGGAACTGGTGATCGCCGCCTACCCGAGCCGCGGCCTGGACATCTCCAACGTGCGCCGCACGCAGCAGGTGCTGCTCGAACGCCGAGCGGCCGGAGCCGCCATCCTGCTGGTCTCGGAAGACCTCGACGAACTGATGGGAATGTCCGACCGCATCATCGTGCTGCACGACGGCCGGATCGCCGGCGAGATGCTCCCCGACCAGTACGACCGTCAGCGGATCGGACAGCTCATGCTCGGAGGCCGGTCATGACCGCCGGCGGCGCGGTCTTCGAGCCGGGCTGGCTGCAGGCGACCCGCCGCGCCGCGCTGCCGGCGGTCGGTCGGTGGGGGGTCGCCATCCTGGGTGCCCTCGCCGCCTTCAGCGTGGTGATCCTGGCCACGGGCGCGAACCCGCTGACCGTGTTCACAGACATGTGGGTGTCGACCTTCCTGCGGCCGCGATCGATCGTGGAGATCCTGATCACGATGGGCCCGATCGCGCTGGCCGCCCTCGCGGTCGTCGTGCCTGCGCGCGCCGGGATGTCCAACGTCGGTGGTGAGGGCCAGGTCGTCATGGGGGCCGTGGCTGCCGGTGGGGTCGCTCTCGCGACGGACCAGAGCCTGCCGCCGAGCCTCGTGATGCCGCTGATGCTCGTCGCCGGTGTCGCGGGGGGAGCGGCGTGGGCGGGGGTCGCGGCGCTGCTGAGACTGGTGTTCCAGGTGAACGAGGCGGTCAGCACCCTGCTGTTGAACTTCGTCGCGCTGGATCTGCTCCTTTTCCTGATCTACCAGCCCTGGCGGGAGAGCAGTTCCGGTCAGCCCACCAGTCGAGAACTGGCCGACGGCGCGAAACTGCCGGAGCTGGCCGGAACCGGTGTCACGATCGGCGTTGTGATCGCTGTCGCGGCGGCGATCGTCGTCGCCGTGATGCTGAGCCGCACCCGCTGGGGATACCAGCTGTCCGTGGTCGGCGGCAATCCGGAGGCAGCTCGGCGCGCCGGCCTGCGGGTTCCGGCCCTGATCCTCTCGGCCCTGCTGGTCGGCGGAGGACTCGCGGGGATCGGGGGGATGATCCAATTCGCGGGCATCGAGTACTCCCTGCGTCCAGGGTTCGCGGCTCAGATCGGGTACACGGGGTTCCTCGCGAGCTGGCTCGTCGGCCACCGGCCACTGCCCGTGCTGATCGCCTCGTTCCTATTGGCCGCCCTCGCCGTCGCCGGCGACAGCCTGCAGTTGGATGCGGCCCTTCCCGCCGCGACGGTCAACATCCTCACCGCCTTCCTGCTGATCGCCGTCCTCGGATTCACCCAACGCAAGGGGGCCCGCTTGTGAGCATCGTCATCGACGTCCTGGCCGGCGGGGTTCGCGGCGGCACGTCCATCCTGTACGCGGCGCTCGGTGAGACGGTCTCCGAACGGGCGGGCGTGATCAATCTCGGCACCGAGGGTTCGATGCTGCTGGGAGCGCTGGGGGCGTACATGGTCGCAGCGGACACGGGCAACCCGTGGCTGGGGGCGCTCGTGGGCGGATTGGTGGGGGCCGTGCTCTCCCTGCTGCATGCACTGCTGGTCGTGTGGCGCGGAGCCAACCAGTTCGCCAGCGGCCTGACCATGCTGTTCCTCGCTCTGGGGCTGACCTCCCTGTTCGGCGCCGCGTACGTCGGACGCACCATCACGCCGTTCGAGGTGTGGCCGGTGCCGGTGCTCTCCGACATCCCGATCCTCGGGCCGATCCTGTTCCAGCAGGACGCGCTGGTCTACCTGAGCTACCTCGCCGTTCCTGTCGTGTGGTTCGTGCTGTTCCGCACCCGGGTCGGCCTGCTCATCCGCACGGCGGGGGAGCGCACCGACGCCCTGCTGGTCAACGGGTACGACGTGCGCACAGTGCGGATAGCCGCGGTCACGGCTGGCGGATTCCTCGCCGGCGTCGGCGGAGCCCACCTGTCGATCGCGTACACGAACTCCTGGTTCGAGAACATGGTCGCCGGCCGGGGGTTCATCGCCGTGGCGCTGGTCATCTTCGCATCCTGGTCGCCGTGGCGAGTGCTCGGCGGCGCGTACCTGTTCGGAGCGGCCCTCGCGCTCGGACCTGCTCTCCAGGCGCGAGGGGTCGCCGTGAACCAGTTTGCCCTCCACGTCATCCCCTTCGTGCTCACCCTCGTCGTTCTCGCCGTACTCGGCCGACGCACCATCTCCGCCGCGCCGGCCGAACTCAAACGCGTGTTCGAGAACGCACCTCCGGGGTCGTAGCCCGTCGGCCCCGGACGCACCACCCCCCGCCCGCCCGGATCTCCGGAGCGGATACCCGCTCCGGAGACGGAGCCCGAAAGGAGCACCTCGTGCGTCACTCCACCCCGCGGCTGATCACCGCCGCTGCGGTCACAGCAGCAGCACTCCTGTTCACCGCGTGTACCCCCGCCGGCTCGTCGACCGCGACCGATGCCGCAGACGGCGCGCCCGGCACCGGGGGCACCGCGATCGGCTTCATCATGGTCGGCCCCCGCGACGACTATGGGTACAACCAGGCCGTCTACGAGGCATCCCAGACACTCGCGGAGGAGTACCCGGAACTCGAAATCCTCACCGCCGAGAACGTGCCGGAGGACGACACGGCAGCCACCACCATGGAGCAGATGATCGACCGCGGCGCGAAGATCATCTTCGCCACGAGCTACGGTCACCTCGATGCGGCCAAGAAGGTCGCCGAGGCCCACCCCGACGTTGTCGTGGTGCAGCAGGGCAACACGATCGAGGGCGAGTTCGGGCCCAACATCGGCACCTACTTCGGCACGGTGTACGAGCCGATGTACCTCGCTGGCATCGCGGCGGGCGCCGCCACCGAGACCGGCAAGCTCGGCTACGTGTACGCCTTCCCGATTCCGCAGACGATCGCCAACATCAACGCCTTCGAGCGCGGTGCCCAGACCGTTCGACCGGACGTGCAGACCATCACGGTCGCGACCTCGAGCTGGTGCGACCCGGCCGCGCAGCGCGAGGCCGCGCACGAGTCTGCTCTCGCAGGGGGTCGACGTGCTGACCCAGCATCAGGACTGCACCAAGACCGTCATCGATGCCGCGGAGGCCGCCGGCGCCTACACGGTCGGCTACCACGCCGACGCCTCGTCGCTGGCGCCCAACGGCTGGCTCACCGGCGCGGTGTGGGACTGGGCCCCGCTGTACAGCGCGATCGTGAAGACGGTGCTCGCGGGGGATTTCACCGGCAGCGAGTACAACGGCAACTACCGGGTCGGATTCAAGACCGGAACCAACCCGTTCGTTCTGGCCGGATTCGGACCGACCGTCAGTGACGAGACGAAGGCGGAGATCGCGACCGCGCAGGAGTGGCTGTCCACTCCGCAGGGATCGCCGTTCGCCGGACCCGTCGCGCTCCAGGACGGCACCGTGGTGGTCGAACCCGGAATGGTGCCCACCTACGCGGAGATCGACGGCATGGACTACTTCGTGCAGGGCGTGGTCGGGAACCTCGCGCAGTGAGCACCGCGGCGACCAGGACGGCCGGCTCCGGTCGGCGCGTGGCCGGCTCGGCACCGTACCCGTGGCCGTGGAACGGCGACCTCGGGCTCGTGCGGACCGCCGTGCTCATGATCGACAGCGTCGGAGCGCCACAGACCGGCGCCTGGCGCACCCGCGCCGATCTGATCGCCGCCGCCCTCTCCACCGGCGGCGCGCCGGCTCTCCGGGTGATCACCCGGAGAGGCCGACGCGCCGGCGGAGGGGCGGGCTCGCGAAAGGCCGGGGCCCGCCCCGGCGCCCCCACCATGATGTCCGCGGGCATCGACGGCTTCTACGGCAGCGCGCTCGATTCATGGCTGCGCGATCGCGAGATCGAGCGGATCGTCCTCGTCGGCGCCTGGCTGGAGACTTCGGTGCACTCCACTCTCCGCAGCGCCAATGACCGGGGCTACGAATGCCTGCTGGCGCTCGACGCGTGCCTTGCCTGGGACGAGGATCTGGTGGCCGCGAGCGCCTCCATGGTGCAAATGTCGGGCGGCATCTTCGGCGCCGTCGCGACCACGGCAGCCGTTCTGCAGGCGTTCACCCCATCACAGACAGGAGACTCCGCATGAGCACCCCCACCCCGACCGCGGCGCACCCGTACGGACCGGTTGACGCCGAGCCGTACCGGTGGCCCTACGACGACGGCTTCCGTGCCGAGAGCACTGCGCTGATCAACATCGACTGGCAGGTCGACTTCTGCGGGGAAGGCGGATACGTGGATCGCATGGGCTACGACCTCTCCCTCACTCGCGCCGGCCTCGAACCCACCGCCCGTGTGCTCGCCGCCGCCCGATCGGCAGGTCTGTTCGTCGTGCACACCCGGGAGGGTCACCGCCCCGACCTGTCGGACTGCCCCCCCAACAAGCTGTGGCGCTCGCAGCAGATCGGCGCCGGAATCGGCGACGATGGACCGTGCGGGCGGATCCTGACGCGGGGCGAAGCGGGCTGGCAGATCGTTCCCGAAGTGGCGCCGTGGGAGGGTGAGCTCGTGATCGACAAGCCGGGGAAAGGCGCGTTCTACGCGACCGACCTCGACCTCCTGCTGCGCAACCGCGGCATCACGCACATCATCCTCACCGGGATCACGACGGACGTCTGCGTGCACACCACGATGCGCGACGCCAATGATCGCGGTTACGAGTGCCTCCTCCTGACCGACTGCACGGGGGCCACCGACCGGGGGAACTACGAGGCCGCGCTGACGATGATCACCATGCAGGGCGGCGTCTTCGGGGCGATCGCGCCGTCGAGCGCGCTGCTGCAGACCCTGGCCGCGGGGCCGGCCGCGTGACGGCGGCCGACCTCGTCCCGCAGCATCTCGCCATCGCGGCACTCGCAGCCGGCTATCGCGCCGGCGCGTTCACCCCCGCCGACGTCGTCGCGGCGATCGCCGACCGCATCGACCGACGCGGGGATGACGCGGTCTGGATCACCGTCGACCCGATCCGGGCCGCAGGGCACGCCCGCGCCCTGGGGGGCGTCCCCGATCCGGACCGACCGCTGTGGGGAATCCCGTTCGCCGTGAAGGACAACGTCGATGTCGCCGACTGGCCCACGACCGCCGCGTTCCCCGGATTCGCGCGGGTGGCATCGGAGACTGCGACGGCTGTGCAGCGCGTCGTCGACGCCGGCGCGATCCTCATCGGCAAGACGAATCTGGACCAGTTCGCCACGGGGCTCAACGGCACCCGCTCGCCGTACGGCATCCCACGGTCGGCGGCCGACCCCCAGATGATCTCCGGAGGATCCAGTTCGGGAAGCGCGGTGGCGGTCGCCACCGGTCTCGTGTCGTTCGCGCTCGGAACCGACACCGCCGGGTCCGGGCGGGTTCCGGCAGCGCTCAACGGAGTGGTGGGACACAAGCCCAGCCGGGGACTGGTCAGCGGCCACGGGGTGGTTCCCGCGTGCCGCAGCCTCGACTGCGTCAGCGTCTTCGCAACGACCGTGCAGGATGCTGTCGACGTCGTCACCACGATGGCCGGGACGGATCCGAACGATCCGTGGACACGGCGTCTGCCCTCCCCCCGCATCCTGTGCGAGCCCGACCCAGCCGCACTCCGCCTGGGGGTTCCGCGTCACGATCAGCTGCAGCTGAGCGCGGAGCACGGCTACGACCGGTCGTGGGACGAACTCCTCACCACCGCCGCCGCCGCGGGCGTCGATCTGGTCGAGGTGGACCTCACCGCGTTCTTCGACGCCGGTCGGATGCTGTACGGCGGGCCGTGGCTGGCCGAGCGCGCCGCCGCGATCCGCGGCCTGGTAGCGGATCCGGACGCGCTGGAACCCCCGGTGCGGGCCGTGCTCGCCGACGGCGCCGCCATCGGAGGCGAGAGTGTCTTCCACGGCATCCATCGACTCCGGGAGTTCCGGGCCCGCGCGGGGCACGTGCTGTCGAGCGTCGATGCACTGCTCATGCCGACGGTGGAGACCACCTTCACCGTGACCGACATGCTTGCCGAACCGGTCGCGCGGAATGCCGCCCTCGGGCGTTTCACGACGTTCGCGAACCTGCTCGATCTGTGCGCCGTGGCCGTGCCGGTCCGGGCGGCACTGGCGAGCCGGCCGTTCGGGGTGACCGTGGCGGGCGCCGCCGGATCCGACGCTCAGGTCGCCGCCATCGCGGGAACCATCGAGGCCCTCGCCCGCGGGGACGCCGCCATCCGCCGCGCCCGGCCCGCCATGCCCGCCGGAGGGCCGGCGGGGCTGCCGGTCGCGGTCGTCGGCGCGCATCTGGCTGGGATGCCACTGCACCACGAACTCCGCGATCGGAACGCGCGGTTGCTCACCCGAACGCGCACCGCCGCCGAATACCGGCTCGTGGCGCTGCGCACCGAACCCCCGAAGCCCGGCCTGATCCATGTCGGCGAGGGCGGTGCCGCCATCGAGGTCGAGGTCTACGAACTGCCAGTCGACGAGGTCGGAGGGTTCCTGGCAGGCATCCTGCCGCCGCTCGGCATCGGGCCGGTGCGGCTGGCGGGTGGTGTCGAGGTGCACGGCTTCGTGTGCGATCCGGTGGCAGCTGCGGCCGCCGAGGACATCAGCGCGCACGGCGGCTGGCGCGCGTATCGGGAGGCTTCCCGCACCACCTGAGCCCGCGAGGCGGGCCGGCGCGTCCCGTGCGGTGGGCCCCGTGGGGCTCGAACCCACGACCCGCGGATTAAAAGTATCCTGCGGGCAGTCTCGGGCAGTCCGCCGACGTGATCGCAACGTGCCGCGATCGTAGTAACCGAGCGGCAGACGCGATCGCGGCGTAGTAGTTCCGTGTCGGGGTGATGCGTGGAACATTCCCACGCACGACCCACGCACGACCCACGCACCCCCACACCCCAACCGTTCCGGTCGGAAGGGGTCGCCGCGGTCGCTACCCGACCCCATGACCGTGTGCTGTGCGGGAGCATCCTTCTGTGCCACGGAAGACTCCCGGCTCCTGTGGTTCTGGCCTGACAGCTGGCCGCGCATGCGGCCGACCTGTAGGCGCCTCTCTGAGCCTCTGTGATCGGCTCCGGCTACAGGTGGGGCGCCAGACGGTTTCAGGCCGTCAGGCGGGCTCCTGTGGGTTCCTGGCGCCGGTCATTCCCCGCCGCCGCGCTGGAGCACCTCGCGACGTGGGACGACGACGCGGCACAGCCGACGAAACTGCATACTCGGTATGCTTTTCCGCATGGGTGCTGACAAGCAAAAGCAAAGGGCCACCCCCGCACAGGTGGTCAGAGCCGATGCGGCGCAGCGGGCACAGCGCGCGTGGGCCGCGCGGGTAAGCGGCTCGACATGGGCGGAAGCTGCCGGAATCGCGGGGTACTCAGACGCGGCCGTCGCTTGCCGCGCCGTGAAGCGGTACTTTGGCACGCTCCCGCGGATTGAATCGGAAGATATGCGGGATCTCTGGCGCGAGCGCCTGGAGACACTCTGGGCGTTCGCGCATCGGGATGCGCGGAAGGGTCGCCCGGGTGCACTCCGTGCGGGTGTGGCTGTTGCGCAGCGAGCGGCGGCGCTCGATGGTCTGGACGCTCCGACTCGCTACGATGTGGCCACCGATGCGCAGCTGGATCATCTTCTCGCCCAGCTGTTCGCCCGCGCCGGCGTCGTGGACGTACTAGAGGCTGAAGTGCTCGACCTGGACGTGGTCGACGCCGAGGTGGAGGAGAGCGGTGGCGAGGAGATCTCCGCCTCCTGACCGCCGCAGTCGCCGGTGGTGGTCGTCTATCCGGCCGGTGGCACCCACCCGCCGGCCGCGAGCCGCTCACGCTTAGCGCGCTGTTCGGCCTCTTGCATTTCGGCGCGGAGCGCGGCATAGGCGGCGTTTGAGTCCCGGATCGCTCGCGCCTGGTACTCCTCGCGCATCGCGGGGTCGACCAGGGATCCGTGCCACGTCAAGCGCGCTTGCTCTCGGATGCGCGTAAGAGGCTCGGGCGCGAACGTCCACGGCTCGGGAGTTCCGGCGCGCTCATCGTCGGCCACGTCTGAGTAGACGGCCAGTCCGAGGGAGCTTGGCTCGAAGCCACGCGCACCGCTGAGCACGAAGAGCGCCGCGGCTCTGCGCTCCTCGAGATCGTCGGGATAGTGCAGGTGCTCCCATACGTCCGCGCAGGTGCTGCACAGCGGCGCAGCGGAACCATCTCGCCAGGTCTCTGGTCCCTTCTCCCATCCCACGGACTTCTGAACCCCGCACCACGCACAGGGGCCATCCGAGCACCGCCGAGGCTCGGTCTCGTCGCGGACCTTCTTCACGGCCTTGGCGAGCGCCTGGCGCTCCTCTGCATTCACATGCGACCACGCCCGTGGTCTGCCTTGGAACACTCGGGAGTCGGGCGCCAGAGCCATCGCGTATTCCTTCGCGATGTACCTCGTACGTGGCAGTCGGGCGAGAGCTGAGGTGGCGGTCGTCGCCGGAACTGCCATTCCCGTGAGCTGTTGCACGAGGGACACGGCGTTGACGCACGAGGCGTGCCGGCGGCGCCATCCCATCACGGGCAGATCACCCCGCGATTCCCGATACTGGTCGGTCTCCGCCCATTCCCGACGCGCCGCCGACGATGCCCACGGACTCACCTCGAAGAGCGTGCCCGACCCGGCCGGAACTACGCCCCCACACAATGAACAGATCGCCTCGGGCAAGCTCTGGCGCCGCTCACTGTCGGCCCGCAGTCTCTTGCGCAGTCGGTTGCCGCGCTCACTGATTTCCTCGCTCATGGTTTCTTCCTCTCGGTTTCGGTCTCGGTCTCGTTGCCGGTCTCGGCGATGGATAGGTGGCCGGTGACGTAGACGGTCATGGCGCCCGACGTGATGGATATGACCTCGCCGGCCTCGACCTGGGCCGCCATCTGGGCATCGACCTCGTGCAGGGCGACCTTGAACCGCTCGGAGAGCTGACGTGCCGTCCAGGCGTCTCCTGCCAACAGATCTCCCAGAACTACGGCACGACTCATCATCGGCGTCCCTTCTTTTGGCGGTGGTCTCGAGGCCCGTTGTTTCCCGGTTTCGGCCTCGGCCTAGGCGTCGGCTCAGGCTTCGGCTCCGGCTGAACGCGCCCGCCCTCTGGCCTGCAGTAGCCGGTCCACGTCCCGCACTCGACGCGGGCGACCTTCCCATCCCGGACTCCCTTCTCCAGCGCTCTGAACGCCTCTACGCGGCCAACGCCGGCAACGCCTGCGAACTGGTCGACGGTGAGGCCGAAGAGGCCAGGAGCGAGGCCAGCGGCGCTCATCGCTCGCTCCTGAGCCAAGCGCTCAAGCTGTAGCGGAGCGGCTCTCCTGGCGCGCTCCTGCGAATGGCGCCGCGCTCGGCAAGGTCGAGCACCGTTCGCCTCGCCGCGGCCGGCTTGTAGCCATGGGCGGTCAGAGCCGTAACCACTTCGCTCCAGCTCGTGCGGTTGCCTGGGCCGACGATCGCGAGCGCCCGCCGCTCGATCTTGGGCCGCTTGCCGGCATTGGCGCGGAGTCGTTCGTGTAGCTCCGCCCGCCGGTCGTCGTTCGTCGTCATGGGATCCTCATCTCCTCGGCGTCTGCATGGTCGAGGTTGCCGGCGGTGAGGCGGATCAGCTGAGACTCGCGGTCTCGATGCTCCGCGTAGACATGCCCGTAGCCGTCGCTCGGCGCCGCTGGACGGCACAGAGCCTCATCGGCCATGCGGAGGTAGGCGCTGTGAGCCTCTGCGCGCTCATGCGTCATGTCTGCTCTCCTCGTGGTCTTGCTGGTCGAGGTTGTCGGCGGCGATGGCGTCGGCGTCCTGGCGAGCCGCTCGAGCCGCTCGCTCTGCCGCCCATTGGGCACGGCAGGCGTCTCGATCCGCTCTCGTCCGATCGATCTGTGCGAAGCTCGCGCCTACCGCCAGCAGAACCTCGGAGGCGCGGCGCGGCCCGAGGTGTGCGGCCAGTGCGGCGACGATCTCGACCAGCCGCGTCTCGATCTCGATCGAGGTCAGTGCGTCGGGTACGTGCTCGGTCATGGGTTCTCCCTCGTGGTCGGCGTCGAGTAGTCGAAGTCGTCGAAGTCGGCGGGCACCATCCCAGCGTCGGCCCACCGCTGACCTGTCCCCGAGAGCGCGTGATACTCCGGCGTTCCCGGCTCCGGACCGGCGTAGCCGCTGTGGTGCTCGATCTCGCGATAGAGGTTCCGCGCCATCCTGGACACTCCTGGTTGGTCCAGCAGACGTATCTCGGCGACCCACTCCGGTGGCGGTATCTCGTTGCGCGCGTGAAGGTACAGATCCCAGAGCCACGAGATCTGGCGCTGTGAAGGTTCACCGCGATCACGCACGCCGACCTCGGGGAGTGTGGAATCTCCCAACCGCTCGATATCAGCCAGCGGCGCAGCCGCAATGGTGACCGCGCTGGTACGCGAGGGATGCTGGTCCTCATCATCCTGCGAAGCATCACGCTCGTGCTCGTCGGCGAAAGCCGATGAGCGTAATGGCTTCAATGGCAGGGTTTCTATGGCAGGGCTTAGTGGTTCTCTGGGAACCCTGGTCGAGTTCTCTGAGAACCCTGGTCCGTTCTCTGAGAACCCTGGTCGTGCAAGATCTTGCAGGTTCTCCGGCACATCTTGCAGGTTCTCCGGCGCTGGGTTCTGGACTCGGCGCAGTCGTGCCGGCCGGTGTTCTGGCGCGCGAACCGTATATTCGTTCGTCTCGTCTCGGCGCTCACCGTCGCGGACGCGCGGGCGCCGATGGATGTCGATAAGCCCGGCGGCTGCGAGTTCGCGGATGTTGCGTTTAACCGTGCTCCGCGACACCTTCGCGCCGGCGGCGATCGTCTCCAGCGCAGGCCATACCCGCTGGTCTGGTTGGTCGCGCCGTCGATATCTGAGGAGGACGGCGTAGATCGCCACCTGGTGCAGGGTGAGGTCTGTCTCCGGATCCCATACCCAATCGGGCACATCCACGTCGGTTCTCCGTCCTATCGTTCTGTCTCTGGCGTTTCGGCGTCCTGTAGCTCGCGATCGCCAGGCCGGAAGCCTCGCAGGCGCCGCTGCTCCTCGGCTCGATCGGCCTGTCGTCTCGCCTGCACCTCGCGGAACCGGCGCAACGTGCCCGAGGTCATGCCGCGGCCGGTCATGTTGGCATCACCGCCACGAACACGGAGAGCGCGATTACTGCCGTTGTGAGGAGATTGAACGCGAGCCGCCGAAACGTCATGACTCAGTCCGAGGTCAGCAGGGCGCTCGGATCGATGCCGAGCGCACGCGCCAGGTCCGCGGTTCGGACGGTCATGCGAGCGCCGACCCTAATGATCTCCACCGGGAACTCGCCAGCTGCGGCGAGTCGGTAGGCGTGGGGTCGGGAGAGGCCGAAGAACGCACCCGCCTCCGAGATCCCACACGTTGCCTTGAGGTCTCGGAGCGCGGTCAGATCGCTTTGGTGCTGAGACAGTGCTGACATGTCACGATCATAGAGCCTTGCTGATGGTGACAGCTAGGTATACAGTTATCACGTGAACACGAATACTGATGGGTACGCCGACGTGATCGCTCAGATCGAGCGACTCTACGGGCGCGAACTATCCTCGGACGAGCGCGCGGAGGCTATGAGTGCGCTCCGTCAGAGTGATTGGGAACGGTACGAGGAATCGCATTCCCGGCCGCGCGTGGGATGCATGCCGTTCTTCCTTCCGCCCGGTCCGCTCGAGCGTTTCCGAGCCAAACTCAACGGGAAGGAGGCGCCGGCGCCGCGTCGGGGCGTGACCATTTCAGACGGCTTCGGGCGATGCTCCTACGACATCCTCCTCGCCGAGGATGGCGCCATCGCGTACCTCGCCATTCGGCCGTACGCGGGGCAGACACTCGCATCGATCCGCCGCATACCAGAGGAGCAACTCGCGCTCACAGCCGCCGCCTATCTCTCTGACCTCGAGGCGGGCCCGGAGTACCTCACTAGCACATACGTCGCTCACGACAGTGACGCGGACCCATCGCTCGCGTTCGTCGGTGGAGTGCTGCGGCTCGCCGAGCGTCTCGGTCCGCGAGCGAGTGCCCGTAAGGCTCTGGCGCAGGCGACTGGGAAGTCGTTGCCGACCGTCGACAGACTGATCCGCGCAGCCCGCGCTGCCGACCCGACGCTGCCGCAGGCCACGCGCAGCCCGCTCAGAATCGAGGAGAACCTGTGAGCGCACCTAAGCCACGTCCCGGGATCTTCCAGCGCCATGCGAAGGGCTGCGGCCGTCCGGCTCGCGGCTGCGCGTGCGCGTGGTCCTATAGCTTCGAGGTCAACCGCGGCGGCATCCGCAAGCAGGTGAGCAAGTCCGGCTTCGCGTCGCAACGCGCCGCCATCGCCGCTCGTGACGAGGCGCGCGAGGCAGCGAAGATCGGGCCCATCGTCGACCGCCGGCAGACGGTCGGCGGGGCGCTCGACGCATGGCTAGAGCGGAAGGTACGCGACGGCAAGCTCCGCCCCTCCACAGAACGCAGCTACCGGCAGCACGTCGACAACTACATCCGGCCCGTGCTCGGCGGCGTGAAGCTCGCGGACCTGACCGCCGGCCACCTCGAGCACCTACTGGACGAGGTGCGGAAGATGCGCCCGGACATGAGCGCGGCCACCGTCGCCCGCGTCTACGCGACGGCACGCAGCTTCGCGCGCACGCAGTACAAGCGAGGCCGCATCCCGACCGACCCGACCGCCCGCATGGAAGGCGTCACGGCATCCCGCCCCCGCGTGCAGGTCTGGCAGCCCGAGCAGGCGGGGCGATTCCTCGCGTGGCTCGACGCACGCGGAGAGGCGCTGGCGCCGGTCGTGCAACTCGCGATGTTCACCGGGCTGCGGCGCGGCGAGCTGGCTGGCCTGACGTGGCTCGATGTGGATCTGGAGCGCGCGCGGCTTACCGTACGGCAGCAGGTCGTCCAGGTGGGATCGCAGCTCATCGTTCAGGCGCCGAAGACTTCGGCCGGAGAGCATCGCGTGGTCGATCTGGATGCCGACACGATCGCGATGCTTCGCCGTCACGCCGCCGCGCAGGACGTGGAGCGCGCGCGTCTGGGCGATCTGTGGATGGAGACGGGCGCCGTGTTCGCGGGACCGGATGGGCAGCCCCTCTCGCCTGAGCGTCTGACGCGCGGGCTCCCCGCTCTCATCGCTCGATACAACGCTGAGCTGCGAGTGTCGCGGCTGGACGCTGCCGGGCTGGCGGCGCTGGCCGACGAGCTGGGCCCGCGCCGCGATCGCGAGCTGGCGCAGCACAAGACGCCGGCACTATCCGCGGTGGTTCGCCGCGCTGTCGCGGATGCCGACTACGCCGCCGCTCTGCGGGCCGACCCGACGCTGACGGGAACGCCGCTGCCGGTCGTGAAGTTCCACAGCCTGCGCCACCTACAGGCATCGCTCATGCTCGCCGCGGGCGTCCCGCTGGCGGTCGTCAGCAAGCGGCTCGGGCACAGCTCCACGAGCATCACGAGCGACACGTACAGCCACTTGCTGGAGGGCGTCGGGGCGCAGGCTGCGGAGGCCGCCGCCGCGCTCATCCCGCGCCGATCTGGCGCAGACTCCACGCAGATTCCACGCAACGCGGCCGATACGGGCACCGGCAGCGCACCGCGTCCGGTGTGAATATGCCTCTGACCGGGCATTTCTGCGGTGGGCCCCGTGGGGCTCGAACCCACGACCCGCGGATTAAAAGTCCGATGCTCTACCGACTGAGCTAGAGGCCCGTCCATCCAGCCTAGTTCGTGCTCGGCCCGCTTCCCTCGGCGCCCGGGTAGCCTCGACACGATGTCAGATCACCCGGAGATCTTCCACAAGCCGGTCCGCCGCCCCGGCGAGTCGTTCGACCGCCGCTATGCCGCGGAGGACCCGGCCGAGGTGTCGCGGGTGGCGCACTCGACGGCGTCGGCCCTGCTGGCACGGGTGCGCGCGGAGGCGGATGCCGCGGTCGTGGACCGCCTGGTGGCCTTCACCGGCGACCACGGCATCGACGACCTCGCGCAGTTGTGGTCCCGCGCCCCGGCCCGATCCCTTCCCGGCGCGCTGTGGCGGCTCTACCTGCTGCAGCTGATGATCCACGACGATCCGCGCACCGCCGCGCTGCTGTTCGACCGCGGACGCGCAGAACTCCCCGGTGTGGACGTGGTGGTCGCGGGTGCGCCGGCACCGGCCGGGCCCGCCGCACTCGTCTCACTCATCGACACGATCCTGCGTGGCGCGTTCGACGGCGATTTCGCGATCGCGCTGGAGCGGGCCGCCGCATTCTGCCGTGTGCACGCGGCCGGCGCGATCCACCTCGCGGACGACTACGAGCCCACCGAGCCCGGCCGTGCCAGTACGCTGACGACCCGAGCGCTGCGGCTGTCGACATTCGCCGAGGACCTGGCGGCGTCGGCGGCGCTCTGGCGTCGTGACGCGCTCACCTGACGCGCATCCCCACGGACAGACGTCGGCACCGCCGCGCAGCAGGAGAGTGCCGGGCCGCAGAACGCCTCTCGGCGCATGGCCGCTCGCAGCGGCAGAAGATGGAGCCCGGGGTTACTGCGGCCCGGCCGGTCCAGTGTAACCAGGCCGGCCCGGCGGGCATTCCCGCGTAGGCTCGCTGCGTGACCTGGCGCCGCGCTCTGCTGATCGACCCGGCGGACGCCTCCGACGACCGGTCGGACTTCGCCGAGACCTTCGCCGCCGTCGATGCATCCGCTCCCGCCCTCAGCGTCGGGGAGCTGAGCACGCAGCGCGGCGACGGCATCTTCGAGTCCATCGGCGTGGTCGACGCGCACGCGCAGGAAGTGGAGGCGCACCTGGACCGCCTCGGCCACTCGGCGGTGCTGTGCGACCTGCCCGCTCCGCACCGACGGCAGTGGCGCCAGGCGATCGATGTCATGGCCGCGTCGTGCCCGCCGGGGGAGTGCGTCATCAAGCTCATCCTCAGTCGGGGGGTCGAGCACGGACCCGCGCCGACCGCGTGGGTCACCGCCGCGCAGGCGCCGGACTACCGGGCGGTCCGCGCGGGTGGAGTGCGGGTGGCGACCCTGGACCGCGGGTATGACATCGCCGCATCCGCCCGCGCGCCCTGGCTTCTGCTGGGCGCCAAGACGCTGTCGTACGCGCCCAACATGGCCGCGATCCGGGAGGCGCGCCGCCGCGGAGCCGACGACGCCGTCTACATCTCCAGCGACGGGATGCTGCTGGAGGCGCCGACCGCCTCCGTCGTGCTCCGTCGCGGCGACCGTTTCCTCACTCCGGAGCCCGGGATCGGCATCCTGCACGGCACGACCCAGATGAGCCTGTTCTCCTGGCTGGAGCGCCACGGTCACCGCACCGGGTACGAGACCCTGCCGGCATCCGCCCTGGTGGGCGCGGATGCCGCGTGGCTCCTGTCCAGCATCCGCCTCGCCGTGCCGATCGTCGCCGTCGACGGCACCCCCCTTCCCCGGGACGACACCCTCACCGCATCCTTCAACTCCTACCTCCTCACCCCCCGCACCTGATCCCCTCCTCCCTCCTCCGCTCCGTCCTCCGCTCCCTCCTCCGCTCCATCCGTCGTGCGGATGCCGCAGACGACACGCCGGGTTGCGGGCAGCCGCCTTCGGCGTGTCGCGCACGAGATCCGCACGACGGACCGGGCGGGAGGAGGGGCGGTCAGCGGCGCAGGTGGGCGCCGGCGGCGACCTTGGCGAGGACCGCGGCTTCGACGGTGGTCCAGTCGTGGAGGATCTGGGCGTAGTCGAAGCGGAGTGTCTCGTAGTCCCAGATCGCGGCGTCGGCGTCGCGATCGAGGTCTCGGCGCCGGGCGGACGGGCCGTCGTGGTGAGCGCGGCTGTCGATCTCGATGAGCAGCCGGTCCCCGATCAGGAAGTCGGCTCGATGCCGCGGTCCGAGGCGCACCTGCGACCGGATGGGAATGCCGAAGGGGAGCAGGCGCAGGCGGAACAGAGACTCGGTCCCGGACCCGGCGTCGAGACGCGCGACCTCCAGGAGCGCGGCGGCGTCCTGCGGCAGACGCGAGCGCACGGCCCGCACATGCGCGAGGGTCATTCGACCGGCGGCGAGCGCGGATTCGAGCGCGACGAAGAACGCCTCCGCACCGCGGCATCCGGCGATCTGGGTGAGGACAGTCGTCACGGATGGGATGCTGCCGGGCTCGGGCGCCTCGCCGTCCCAGTGCTCGATGCATCGGCACTCCGCGTGCGGGAGACGGTGTCCGCCGCGGCCGAGACCGACGTGCACCCGCCCGTCGTCGAGCACCCAGAGCCCGAGGATGGCGCCAGCCGTCACGCACGCTGGCACTCCGCCGTGGCGGGCCGCGGCGATCATCCGGGCGTCGCACTCCGGCGATGCGTAGAGGCCGCGCCGAATGGGAATGATCGATCCCGCGACCACGGCGCGGCGGATCCCATCCCGCGTCCAGCCGGCGTCACGCAATGCCGCCGTCCGCCATACGACCGGGCCGCGACGATCGCCGGAGGCCATGCATCGAGCATCGACGCGCAGCGGGTCGGCGCGGCCGCCAGGCAGCGCGGCGGTGGGAACCCACCGCCGCATGCCGACCCGGGGAGGGGACGATGCGTTCCCGCGGACGGTGGATCAGCCGAAGCGCCCGGACACGTAGTCCTCGGTCGCCTTCACCGACGGGGCGGTGAAGATCGTGGAGGTGTCGTCGTACTCGATGAGCTTGCCGGGCTTGCCGGTGCCGGCGATGTTGAAGAACGCGGTCTTGTCGCTGACCCGGGAGGCCTGCTGCATGTTGTGTGTGACGATCACGATCGTGTACTCGGTCTTGAGCTCGTCGATCAGCTCCTCGATCGCGTACGTCGAGATCGGGTCGAGCGCCGAGCACGGCTCGTCCATCAGCAGCACTTCGGGCGCGACGGCGATGGCGCGGGCGATGCAGAGGCGCTGCTGCTGACCGCCCGACAGTCCCGAGCCCGGCTTGTCCAGCCGGTCCTTCACCTCGTTCCACAGGTTGGCACCCTGCAGCGAGCCCTCCACCAGGGCGTCGGCGTCGGACCGCGAGATCCGGCGGTTGTTGAGCTTCACCCCCGCGAGCACGTTGTCCCGGACGGACATGGTCGGAAACGGGTTCGGGCGCTGGAACACCATCCCGACCTGGCGTCGCACCAGCACCGGGTCCACGTTCGGCGCGTACAGGTTCTCGCCGTCCAGCAGCACCTCGCCGGTGACGTATGCGCCCGGGATCACCTCGTGCATCCGGTTCAGGGTCCGCAGGAAGGTGGACTTGCCGCATCCGGACGGGCCGATGAACGCGGTGACGCTGCGCGGCTCGATCGTCATCGTGACGTCCTCCACGGCGAGGAACTCGCCGTAGTAGACGTTCAGATCGTTGACCTCGATGCTCTTGGACACGGCTTCCTCGGGTTCGTTCGGGTTCGGTCAGCGGCCGAGTTTGGGGGAGAAGAAGTGGGCGACCAGTCTCGCGACGATGTTCAGCGCCATCACGATGAGGATCAGGACCAGCGCGGCGGCCCACGCCCGGTTGATGTAGGCCTCGGCCGGGATGCCCTGATTCATGTACTGCGAATAGGCGAACACCGGGAGGGTCATCATCCTTCCCTCGAACAGGTTGTAGTTCATGGAGGTGGCCACACCCGCCGTCAGCAGCAGCGGGGCGGTCTCGCCGATGACCCGGGAGATCGACAGCATGACGCCGGTGGTGATCCCGGCCAGGGAGGTGGGCAGCACCACTCGCGCGATCGTGAGCCACTTGGGCACCCCGAGCGCGTATGCCGCCTCCCGCAGCTCGTTGGGCACGAGGCGCAGCATCTCCTCCGTGGACCGCACGACGATCGGGATCATGAGCACCGCGAGGGCGATGGATCCCATGATGCCCATCCGGATGCCGGGGCCGAGGAAGATCGCGAACACCGCGTATGCGAACAGGCCGGCCACGATCGAGGGGATGCCGGTCATGACGTCCACGAGGTACGTGACGCTGCGCGCCAGCCGGGTGCCCTGCCCGTACTCCACGAGGTAGATCGCGGTGAAGATCCCGACGGGGATCGAGATGACCGCCGCCGCCAGGGTGATCAGCACCGTGCCGATGATGGCGTGCAGGGCGCCGCCGCCTTCTCCGACGACGTTCCGCATCGAACTGCCGAAGAAGTCGGCCGACATCCCGGCGACGCCGTTGACGACCACGGTCACGGTCACCGAGATCAGGGGGACCAGAGCGATCGCGAACGCGGTGGTCACCACCCCCGTGACCAGCCGGTCCACGGCCTTGCGGCGACCCTCGATCACACCCGACACCGTGGTGACCAGCACGAGGTACACCACGGCGGTGACGACCGCCCAGCCGATGACGTTGAAACCGGACGCGGATGCCACCGCGACGATCGCGAGCACCGCCGCGGCGAGTGCCGCGCTGCCGCCGAGGATCGCCCAGGGCACCCAGCGCGGGAGTCGGCCACTGGTCAGTCGGTGCAGCGGCCGCGCCGGAGGGGCCTCGGGAGGTGCTGCGATGGTCACCGTCATGTCAGTTGGCCCCCGAGAATTCTTTGCGCCGCTCCACGACCCACCGCGCGACGGCGTTGACGGCGAAGGTGACGACGAACAGGATCAGGCCGGTGGCGATCAGCACGTTGATGTTGACCCCGAACGCCTCGGGGAAGGTGAGCGCGATGTTGGCGGGGATCGTGCCGGGGTTCTCCGACGTGAACAGCTGGAAAGTGACGATGTTCGCCGCGGACAGGACCATCGCGACCGCCATGGTCTCGCCCAACGCCCGACCCAGGCCGAGCATGGATGCGGAGATGATGCCGCTACGACCGAACGGGAAGACCGTCATCCGGATCATCTCCCACCGCGTGGCGCCGAGGGCGAGCGCCGCCTCCTCGTGGAGCACGGGCGTCTGCAGGAATACCTCCCGGCAGATCGCGGTGATGATCGGGACGACCATGACCGCCAGCACGATCGCGGCGGTGAAGATCGTGCGGCCGGTTCCCGACGGCGAGCCCGCGAACAGCGGGAACCAGCCCGCGTTCGCATTCAGCCAGGTGTAGACCGGCTGCACGACCGGAGCCAGCACGAGGATGCCCCACAGTCCGAAGACGACGGAGGGCACGGCCGCGAGCAGGTCGACGGCGTACCCGAGCGCCGACGCCAGCTGGCGGGGCGCGTAGTGGGAGATGAAGAGGGCGACGCAGACCGATAGCGGCACTGCGATCAGCAGGGCGAGGAACGACACCCAGACCGTGCCGAACGCGAGCGGCCACACGTACGCCCAGAAGTTGGAGGACAGCAGCTTCGCGTTCTCGCTGGTCGCGGTGAGCCCGGGGACGGACTGGATGATGAGGAACAGCGCCACCGCGGCGAGTGTCACCAGAATCGTGATGCCGGCCCCGACCGCGGTTCCGGAGAACCAGCGATCGCCGGGCCGCTGCTTCCTCGCACCGCTCCGGGGCTCGGCGAGAACCTCGGGTGCCGACTGTGTCATGCGCTGTTCCTCGGGACGACGGAGTGGAGCACGGGTGTGGGGGGACGGCCGGTCCGGCCGAGGCCGGACCGGCCGTCGAGCGTCACTCCGCGACGATCAGATCGATCGCGGCGTTAACCTGCTCGCGCAGCGTGTCGGAGATCGGAGCGTTGCCGGCGGCGGCCGCGGCGGCATCCTGACCCTCGGGGCTCGCGATGTACTGCAGGTAGCCCTTCACCAGCGGGGCGACCGCGGTGTCGACGTACTCCTCGCACGCCACCAGGTAGCTGATCAGGACGATCGGGTAGACACCGGCCGCGGTGCTGGTGCGGTCGAGCTCGATGGCGAGATCGCCGTCGGCGCGGCCCTCCTCGAAGGGCGAGGCGTCCACGATGGCCGCGGCCGCCTCGGGCGAGTAGGAGACGAACTCGTCGCCCACCTGGACGGCGACGGTGCTGAGACCCTCCTCCGCGGCGCGTGAGGCGTCCGCGTAGCCGATGGTGCCATTGCCGCCGACGACGGCGGCGACCACGCCCGAGGTCCCCTGGGCGGCCTCACCGCTGGCGATCGGCCAGACGCCGTCCGCTTCGTCCGCCCACGCTCCACCGGAGGCCTGGTACAGGTAGTCGGTGAAGTTCTCGGTCGTGCCGGAGTCGTCGGCGCGGTGCACCGGCGTGACCGCCAGGTCGGGGAGCGTCACCCCCGGGTTCAGCGCGGCGATGGCCGGGTCGTTCCAGTTCGTGATGCTGCCGTTGAACAGATTCGCGATGGTGGTCGCGTCGAGGTTCAGCGCGTCGACGCCGTCGATGTTGAAGATCACCGCGATCGGCGAGATGTACAGCGGCAGTTCGACGATGGCGTCCGTCGCGCAGCCGTCGAACGGACCGGCCGCGATCTCGTCGGGCTTGAACGCGCGGTCGGTGCCGGCGAACGGGAACGCTCCGGCCTGGAACGACTCGCGGCCCGCGCCGGAACCGGCCGGGTCGTAGGTGATGGTCACGTCGGGGTTGGCGGTCTGGAAGCCGGCGATCCACGCCTGCTGCGCGACCTCCTGCGACGAGGCGCCACCGCCGGCGAGCGTGCCGGACAGCGACGACACGGGAGCGTCCGTCTGGCCGCCCCCCTCGTTGGAGGCGCAGCCGGCGAGGGCGAGCGCCGCCACGGCGGCCAGTGCGCCCACCTGGGTGATGCGATTGATCTTCACTGCGATCTTCCTTCACATGTCAGGGATACGTGCCCGGTGCAGGGCTCGCTGCGACCGTAGACACGCGTCCTTACGAGACTGCGCAGGGGGGGTGAACGGCAGGTGAACTCATCGGCGGGTCGGTTCACCCGTGGTGGATACCCTGGCGGAGTGGCCGCGGCCAGGAGAGGGGGTCCCGGGTGAGCGGAGACGGCGTCCTCGACCGCCGCGAGCACGCGGCACCTCCCCGCACGCTGGTGGACGTGCTAGCCGCGACGGCGGCGCGGTTCCCCCACGCCGTCGCGATCGACGACGGCGCCGTGGAACTGACATACCGGGCGCTCCTGGCCCGCGCCGCCGCGGCCGCCGCGGCGCTGGTGGACGCCGGCGTGCGGCACGGGGACCGCGTCGGCATCCGCATCCCCTCCGGCACGCACGACCTGTACGTCGCGATCCTCGGGACCATGATGGCCGGGGCGGCCTACGTGCCCGTCGACGCGGAGGATCCCGACGAGCGGGCGCGCCTGGTGTTCGAGCAGGCGGCCGTGGCGGGCATCGTCGGCGCGGGTGGCGTCTTCACCGCCGCCGGAGCCGACCGGCCGCCCGGTCCGGCCGTCCCCGTGCTCGCATCGGCACCGACGGCGTCGCTGCCTGCACTGCGCCGGGCTGAGCCGTCCGATGACGCGTGGATCATCTTCACCTCCGGGTCCACGGGGATCCCGAAGGGCGTGGCGGTGACGCACCGGTCCGCGGCGGCGTTCGTCGACGCGGAGGCGCGGGTGTTCCTCCAGGACCAGACGATCGGCCCCGGGGACCGCGTCCTCGCCGGGCTGTCGGTCGCATTCGACGCATCCTGCGAGGAGATGTGGCTGGCCTGGCGGCATGGCGCATGCCTCGTCCCGGCTCCCCGTGCCCTGGTGCGGTCCGGAGAGGATCTCGCGCCGTGGCTGATCCGGCAGGGGATCACCGTGGTCTCCACCGTGCCGACCCTCGCGGCGATGTGGCCCGTGGAGGCGCTCGAGAACGTGCGGCTGCTCATCTTCGGAGGGGAGGCGTGCCCGCCGGAGCTGGCGGCGCGCCTGGTCGCCGAGGACCGGGAGGTGTGGAACACGTACGGTCCTACCGAGGCGACCGTCGTGGCGTGCGCATCGCGGCTCGACGGCACCGAACCGGTGCGGATCGGCCTGCCGCTGGACGGGTGGGCGCTCGCCGCCATCGACGCGGAGGGGCGCCCGGTCGCGGATGGGGATGTCGGAGAGCTGGTGATCGGTGGCGTGGGCCTCGCCCGCTACCTGGACGCCGACCTCGACGCCGCCCGCTACGCTCCGATGCCCGCGCTCGGCTGGGAGCGGGCGTACCGCTCGGGCGACCTGGTGCGATTCGACCGCGCGGGCCTGGTCTTCCAGGGCCGCGCGGACGATCAGGTCAAGATCGGCGGGCGGCGCATCGAATTGGGCGAGGTGGAGGCAGCACTGCAGGCGTTGCCGGGCGTGAGCGCTGCGGCGGCGGCCGTGCGGGGCACCTCGTCCGGCGTCCGAATGCTCGTCGGCTACCTGGTCGTGGACGATCCCGACGGCTTCGACATCCGCGCCGCCCGGCGGAGGCTCGCTGCCGGCATGCCCGCCGCGCTCGTCCCCACTCTGGCGGTGATCGACGCGCTCCCGGTGCGAACCTCCGGGAAGGTGGACCGGGCCGCCCTGCCGTGGCCGCTGCCCGGGGCCGACGCACCGCCGCTCGGGCTGAGCCCCGTCGAGGAATGGCTCGCCGAACAGTGGCAGGCGGTCCTCGGCATCCCGGTGACCGGTCCGGATGCGGACTTCTTCGATCTCGGCGGCGGCTCGCTCGCCGCAGCTCAGCTGGTGTCCCGCATCCGGGTCCGGGCTCCGGAGTTCGCCGTCGCCGACATCTACGATCTCCCCCGCCTCGGCGCGATGGCGCATGCTCTGGGCCCGCTCGCGGCGGAGCAGGAGCAGGCGCCGCACGCCCCGTCGGCGCGCACGCCGCGGCGCACGCAGGCCATCCAGACCGTGCTGGGGGCCCCGCTGTTCATCCTGTCCGGCGCGCGCTGGCTGCTGTACATTCTGACCGCAGGGACCCTGCTGCACGCCGTTCCGGGGTTCGAGGCGCTCCCCACCGCCCCGTGGTGGGCTCTGGCCGTGGGGCTGCTGATCTTCGCGACCCCGTTCGGACGGATGGCGATCGCGGCGGGCAGCGCGCGCCTGCTGCTGCGGTCGGTCGTTCCCGGCGACTACCCGCGCGGCGGGTCCGTGCACCTGCGGCTGTGGCTGGCCGAGCAGATCGGGGCGCAGGTGGATCCCGTGGGCCTCGCGGGTGCTCCGTGGGTGGTGTACTACGCCCGTGCCCTGGGGGCGCGGGTCGGCCGCGACGTCGACCTGCATGCGCTCCCCCCGGTCACCGGGATGCTGCGCGTCGGGGACGGGGCAGCGATCGAACCGGAGGTGGACCTGTCGGGCTACTGGATCGACGGCGACGTGGTGCGGATCGGGGAGGTGCGCGTGGGTGCGGGAGCGGTGGTGGGGGCGCGCAGCACGCTCGCGCCGGGAGCCCGAATCGGACGCCGTGCCGAGATCGCCCCCGGATCGGCGGTGTTCGGCCGCATCCACGCCGACCAGCGGTGGGCGGGGTCGCCGGCCGTGCGGGTCGGGGCCGCGGGCGGCGGCTGGCCCGAGGAGCGGGCGCCGGCGGGTCGCCGCTGGCTGTGGGCGTATGCCGCGTCCGGGATGCTGCTGGGCCTGCTGCCGATCACCGCTTTCGCGGCGGGCGGCGCGGTGCTCGCCATCGGCATCCGCGGATCCGGAACCCTCGGCGAGGCGGCGCTCGCCGCGTTCGGATGGCTGATTCCGGCGACCCTCACGACCGGGGCGGTGTTCGCCGGCGCGGTCGTGGTCGCGGTGCGTCTGCTCGCCCTGGGTCTGGAGCCGGGCACGTTCCCGGTGCGAAGCCGCCGCGCGTGGCAGGTGTGGACGACGGAGCGGCTGCTGGACACGAGCCGGACGATGCTGTTCCCGGTGTACTCGAGCCTGCTCACGCCGGTGTGGCTGAGGCTGCTCGGGGCCGAGGTCGGGCGGGCCGTGGAGGCCTCGACCGTCCTTCTGGTCCCGTCGATGACGCGCATCGACGACGGCGCGTTCCTCGCCGACGACACGATGATCGCCTCGTACGAGCTGCACGCGGGGTGGATGCGTCTCGGTCGGGTGCGGGTGGGCAGGCGCGCCTTCATCGGGAACTCCAGCATGGTCGCACCCTCCCGTCGGGTTCCCCGCGACGGTCTGGTGGCCGTGCTGTCGTCGGCCCCACCGAAGGCGAAACCCGGGTCGTCGTGGCTCGGCTCGCCCGCCGTGCGGCTGCGGCGGGTGACGGCCGACGGCGACAGCACCCGCACCTACCAGCCCACCAGGGGCCTGCGTGTCGCCCGGGCGCTGTGGGAGACCTGCCGCGTCGCCCCGGTGTTCGTGACCTGCGCGATCGGCGTGGGAGTGCTGTTCGCCCTCGCACTGCTGCACGGATCGCTGGGAGCGGTTCCCGCGTTCCTGCTCTCCGGAGTGGTGATGCTCGCCGCCGGGGCGGTCGCGGCGGTCATCTCCGCTCTGGCCAAGTGGCTCGTGGTCGGGCCGATCCGTCCGGGGGAGCGGCCCCTGTGGTCTAGTTTCGTGTGGCGCACTGAGGTGAGCGACACGTTCACAGAGATGGTCGCCGCGCCCTGGTTCGCCCGCGCCGCGAGCGGCACGCCGGCGCTGGCGATGTGGCTGCGCTCGCTCGGGTCGCGAATCGGACCCGGCGTCTGGTGCGAGACGTACTGGCTGCCCGAGCCGGACCTCGTGACCCTCGAGGAGGCGGCGACTGTGAACCGGGGCTGCGTCGTCCAGACGCATCTGTTCCATGATCGGATCATGAGCATGGATGCGGTGAGGATCGATGCCGGCGCCACGCTCGGCCCGCACAGCGTGATCCTGCCGGGTGCCTCGATGGGGGCGGAGGCGACGGTGGGCCCGGCGTCGCTGGTGATGCGCGGGGAGCACGTGCCCGCGGGGTCCCGGTGGAGCGGCAACCCGATCGGGCCGTGGCGCGCGGTGAAGCTTCGTCCGTATCAGTCGCGCGCATGACCGGCGCGGCCGCCGACGCGTACACCCCGGAGTGCGGGGACACCCGGTTCGACGTCGAGTCCTACGATCTGGACCTCGACTACCGGGTCCGCACGAACCGGCTCGCTGCCCGGGCCGTCCTCGGCGCGGTCGCGGCGGTGCGCTCGCGGACGTTCGCGCTCGATCTCAGCGGGCTGCGCGCCTCCCGAGTCCTCATGGACGGGGAGCCCGTCGTCTTCCACCAGCGCGGGCGACGACTGACGGTCGCCGCTGGACGCACGATCGCGGCGGGGGAGCCGTTCTCCCTGGACGTGACATACGCGGGGGCGCCCGCGCCGCGCCGGTCCCGCTGGGGCGCGATCGGCTGGGAGGAGTTGGCGGACGGCGTCCTCGTGGCGGGCCAGCCCATCGGGGCGTCCACCTGGTTCCCCTGCAACGACCGGCCCGACGACAGGGCACGGTACCGCATCGCCGTCACCACCGAGGCCGAGTACACGGTGGCCGCGACCGGGCGCCCGATCGAGACCCGTCGCCAGGGGCCGCGGCGGACCTCCGTCTTCCGGGGCGAGGTCCCCACGGCCACGTACCTGGCGTCCGTGCAGATCGGCCGGTATCGGCGACGGTCCCTGCCCGGGCGCGTGGAATACCTGGCCCCCGCCGAACTGGGCGGGCAGGCGGAGCGCGCGTTCCGGCCCGCTCCTGAGATGGTGCGCGTGTTCGAAGGGGCGTTCGGGCCCTACCCGCAGGAGCAGTGCGTGCTCGTGGTGACCGCGGATGAGCTGGAGATCCCGCTCGAAGCCCAGGGGATGGCGGTGTTCGGCCGCAACCACCTGGATGCCGCCGGCGAACGGCTCCTGGCCCATGAACTGGCCCATCAATGGTTCGGCAACAGCGTCGGGATCGCGCGATGGCGGGACATCTGGCTCAACGAGGGCTTCGCGTGCTACGCGGAGTGGGTGTGGTCGGAGGCGGCGGGCGGTCCGACCGCAGCGGAGCTGGCCGCCGCGCACCACCAGGAGCTGCGCACCCGCCGGACCGCGATAGCGATCGGGGATCCGGGTCCGGATGCCATGTTCGACGACGTCGTGTACAAGCGCGGCGCGCTCGCCCTCCACGCGATCCGCGTCGCAGTCGGCGACGACGCGTTCTTCGCGCTGCTGCGGGACTGGGTTGCGCGGAACCGCCATGGTCTGGTCACGACCGAGGACTTCCGGCGGCTACTGGCCGAACGGGCCGGCCCCGCGGTGGCCGCCGGTCTGGGCTCCTGGTTGGACCGGTCGGCGTTACCGCCGTTCCCGGGCTGATCCGGCCCGTTCGATGACAGCGAGACTGACGAGCACCCCCGGCGGGCCGGGCAGATCCACGCCCCGCACCCGGTCTCTCTGGCCCGGGATCCGCGCCCGCCAGGCGCGTCCATCCCCGCGAATGCTGACCCGTCCCGGGTCGACCATAAGGCCCCGTCGATCCGCCTTCACCGCGGCCTCCACGCGCACCCAGTCGCGCAGTCCCGCGCCATCCGGCAGCACGCCGGCGAGGTCGGGCGGCGCGCCCGACGCGGACGAGTCGGTCGCGGCGTCCACCCCCACGGCGCGGAACCGTCCAGAGTCGGCCAGCGCGACGACGGCGTAGCCCGCCGCGTACGAGACGGTCCCGACGAACGGGACTCCGGTCAGGGTCACCGGTCCGTGCGGCCCGCCGCAGCGCGCGCACGGGTTGGACAGCACCGCCTCCGCACCGGCGAGGCCTGTCAGCAGCGACCAGGCGGTGCGTCGTCGGTCGTCGGGGTCGTACCGGCGCCACGCGACCCGCCATCCTGCCGCCACGATCCCGGTGTCCCGGGCGGCGGCGTCCTCGCCCGTCATGCTGCCGGGGGGTGCGTCTCGATCGCGGCGATCCCCGAGCCGGGGTTCGTGCGGGACAGGTGGGCGACGGAGAACCCGCCGACGTCCAGGTCGGCGGCACTGGACAGGTACGAGCCCTGCAGGGTTCCCGTCGCCAGCGCGATCTCGTCCAGCACCGTCGGCAGCACCGGGCCGTGGCTGCACAGGACGGCCGGTTTCCGGGCGCGCACACGCTTGCCCACCACGGCGCGCACATCGGCGACGCCCCGCTCCCAGGCATCCTGGCTCAGGTCGTGGGACTGGCGGATGGGCCGATCCAGCGCGGCCGCCAGCGGCGATACGGTGGCGACGCAGCGCACCGCGTCGCTGGAGACGATCCGTCGAACTCCGTAGCAGCGCAGCGGCTCCACCACTCCGTGCGCCTGGCGCGCCCCCCTCGGCGTCAGCGGGCGCGCCGCATCCGGCCCCTCCCATCGGCCGCGCGGGACCGCCTTCGCGTGCCGCAGAACGATCAGGGGAAAGGTCTCCAGCACGCCGTCGTCCACGGACGCGAGGAAGGACTCGAGGATCTCGATGTCGACCGGGTAACTCAGCGCGGCCAGCGCGTGCTTCGGGGTCACCCATTCGATCGCGGCGACCTCCCCGTTGGGGATGAAGGCGCAGGCGCGGACCGCCGCCTCGTCGGCCTCGGCAGCCCAGTAGTGCACGATCTTGTCGATGCCCCGCGGCAGCCGGTAGCGCGACACCCCGACCGGCACCCCCAGGTCGACGCGGAGGCCGGTCTCCTCGAAGATCTCCCGCACGGCGGTCTGCACCAGGGATTCGCCCGGTTCCACCTTCCCTTTGGGGAGGGTGACATCCCGGTAGCGGGTGCGGTGGATCAGCAGGATGCGCAGCTTCCCGTCGATCATCCTCCAGACCACGCCGCCGGCGGCATAGACGGCGGTGTCCGTCATCGAACAGCTCGCGTACGCCGACGTCGCTGCACCGCGGCCATTGTGGCGTCCTGCAGGTCGATGAGGGCGGAGCCGTCCTCGGCGAGGTGGTGGCGGGTCCACGTCCCGGACGCATCCAGCCACCAGGAGCTGGTGGAATCGGCCATCGCGAGGGAGAACAACTCCTGCAGTTCGGCGATGTGCCGGGATGACGCCAGCCGCACCAGGGCCTCCACGCGCCGGTCGAGATTGCGGTGCATCATGTCGGCGCTGCCGATGTACGCGATCGCGTCGCCGTCGTTGTGGAACGCGAAGATGCGGGAGTGCTCCAGATAGCGGCCGAGGATGGAGCGCACCGTGATGTTCTCGCTCAGGCCGGGCACCCCCGGCCGGATGCTGCAGATCCCGCGCACCCAGATGTCCACGTGGACCCCCGCCTGGCTTGCCCGATACAGCGCGTCGATGATCTGCTCGTCGACCATCGAGTTGACCTTGATGCGCACGCTCGCTGCGCGGCCCGCCAGCGCCGCCCGCCGCTCCGCCTCGATCAGTCGGACGAGGCCGCGGCGCAGGTGGAGCGGGGCGACCAGGAGACGCTTGAACTTCTTCTCGATCGCGTACCCGCTCAACTCGTTGAAAAGGCGGGTCAGATCCCGGCCGACCTCGTCGTCGGCGGTGAACAGACCGAAGTCCTCGTAGATGCGGCTCGTCTTCGGGTTGTAGTTCCCGGTGCCGACGTGGCTGTAGCTGCGGAGCACGCCGCCCTCCTCGCGGATCACGAGCGCGAGCTTGCAGTGCGTCTTCAGCCCCACCAGACCGTAGACCACGTGCACGCCGGCCTTCTCCAGCTTGCGAGCCCACACGATGTTGTTGGCCTCGTCGAAGCGGGCCTTGACCTCCACGAGCGCCAGCACCTGCTTGCCTGCCTCGGCCGCGTCGATGAGGGCCTGCACGATGGGACTGTCGCCGGAGGTGCGGTACAGCGTCTGCTTGATCGCGAGCACGTGGGGGTCCTGCGCCGCCTGCTCCAGGAAGGCCTGCACGCTCGT
This sequence comes from uncultured Actinomycetota bacterium, assembly GCA_963701365.1. Taxonomy (GTDB): domain Bacteria; phylum Actinomycetota; class Actinomycetes; order Actinomycetales; family Microbacteriaceae; genus Microbacterium. The sequence continues at coordinate 32,571 of CAVOZX010000028.1, forward strand.
CGCGAACGATTCGTACGGATGATGCACGAGCACGTCCGCCTTGCGGATCGCCGCGAAGATGTCCGTCTTCTCCGTGGAGTCCCCGGGCTGGAAGGCGATCGCCGTCGTCGGCACGTGCGGCGGGTACCGCAGCTCGGGGCGGTCGATCCGCGCCAGGTCGAACAGACCGCGTAGGTCGAGCGGCCCCGGCAGTCGATACACCTCCTGCTCGGTGATGTCGAGTTCCTTGATGAGCAGGTCCAGCGTGAGATCGTCCATGTCGTCGGTGATCTCCAACCGGATCGGAGGTCCGAACCGGCGCCGCATCAACTCCGCCTCGAGCACCTGGATGAGGTTCTCGGTCTCGTCCTCCTCGATGATCACGTCCTCGTTGCGCGTGAGCCGGAACGCATGGTGGTCCAGGACCTCCATCCCCGGGAACAGGTCGCCCAGGTTGTTCGCGATCAGGTCCTCCAGCGCCAGGTAGCGCGCGAGGTCGCCGTCCCGGGACACCTGCACGAAGCGGGGAAGCATGGCCGGCACCTTCAGCCGCGCGAACTCCTGGCGCCCGCTGCGCGCGTTCCGGATCCGGATCGCGAGATTCAGGGACAGGCCCGAGATGTAGGGGAACGGGTGCGCGGGGTCGACCGCTAGCGGCATGAGCACGGGAAACACCTGTGCCTGGAAGTACTCGTACAGCCGGGTCCGGTCGGCCTCGTCCAGGTCGCGCCAGGCCAGCACGTGCACGCCGGCATCGGCCAGCGCGGGCTTGACTTGTTGCTGCCATGCGTCCGCATGTCGGCGCTGCAGCCGGTGCGCAGCCGCCGAGATGTCGGCCAGCACGTCCTGGGGCGCGCGGCCGGTGTTGGTGGGCACCGCCAGGCCCGTCATGATGCGGCGCTTCAGCCCGGCGACCCGGACCATGAAGAACTCGTCGAGGTTGCTGCCGAAGATGGCCAGGAAGTTGGCCCGCTCTAGGACCGGCAGGCGCGGGTCCTCGGCCAGTTCCAGCACGCGCTGGTTGAACGCGAGCCAGCTCACCTCCCGGTCGATGTACCGATCTTCGGGCAGTTCGGGATCGGACGCGGCGGCGGGGAGGTCGAAATCGTCGTCGTCGGCGTCGCCGAGACCGGCGTCGAGCACGTCCTGTCCGATCATCGCTTCATCATCGCAGCCCGACGTGACACGGGGATGAACGGGCGATCAGCCGGTGGGGCGCGACCTCGGGGCCGGCACCTGATCGTCCTCGTACACGTTGAAGCGGTAACCGACGTTCCGCACCGTGCCGATGAGCTGTTCGAGATCTCCGAGCTTGGCCCGCAGGCGCCGCACATGCACGTCGACCGTGCGGGTTCCACCGAAGTAGTCGTATCCCCAGACCTCGCTGAGCAGCTGCTCCCGCGTGAATACCCGGGACGGGTGGGTCGCGAAGAAGTGCAGCAGTTGGAACTCCTTGTACGTCAGGTCCAGCGGCTGACCGCGGACCTTCGCCGAGTACGACGATTCATCGATGGAGATGCCGGAGGTCTGGATGCGCGTGGACACCTGGTCCTTGGCGAGCCGTCCGATCGCCAGACGGATGCGGGCGTCCACCTCCGCCGGACCGGCGCTGGTGAGCACCACGTCGTCCACTCCCCAGTCGGTGGAGACGGCGGTCAGACCACCCTCCGTCACCACCAGGATGAGGGGGGACTCCAGGCCGGTGGTGGTCAGGATCTTGCACAGCGACTTCGCCCCGACCAGGTCCTCCCGGCCGTCGACGAGCACGACGTCCGCCTGCGGCGCGTTCACCAGCTGCGCCGGCTCGGCGGGGATCTGGCGGGTCCGGTGACTGAGCAGCTCGAGCGCGGCCAGCATCGGCGCGCCGCCGGGCGCGGAACTCAGCACCAGAAGCTGCGCCAACACACCCCCCTGACCCGGGTCGCCATCGCCCATATCCTAGGCGCAGTCGCGGGAGCCCTCGCGCGGTCGGCCGCCCCCACGGCGCGGGTGAGCGACAATGGCAGCGTGAGCGAACCGGATCTGGTCCCGAATCGACCGCTCGGACCCGTGGTCGCGGTGTGGATCGGCACGGTCATCGCCGGAGTCTCCGTGGTGCTGGCGGCGCCGGCGGCGGAGCAGGCCACTTGGCTGGCGGTGACGCTTGCTGCGGCGGTCGTGGCCGGGTTCGCGGTGCAGCTGCGGTACGGCGGCGCGCCCCGGTTCCTCGCCAGGATGGCGCTGATCTCCATCGGCGCGCTCGTGCTGCTCGGCGCCATCAGCGCGGCCGCGGCGCTCGCGGACCTGCTCACGGCGATCTGACCGTCGAGCGTGCGGCTAGCATGGAGCCATGGATCTCGTCGCGCTCGAGCTGTTCTTCGTCGGGCTGCTGGGTCTGTCCGCGCTCGCGATCGTCGTCGTCGCGGGCGTGGTGATCCGCAACCTCTACCGGGGCCAGCGCTGACGGTGCCGCGATGAGCGACCGGGCCGTCCTCGTCGACGGTGTCGTGCAGCACCTCGGATCCCCATTCGCGGAGCAGCGCGACCTGGCTACGGGCGAGGCGATCGCTGTGCTGGACGACCGAGCGGTGATCACCGTGTCGGGGGAGGACCGGCTGAGCTGGTTGGACTCCATCTCCAGCCAGGCGCTGGGAGGGCTCGCGGCCGGCGCGTCGACGGAGACCCTCATCCTCGACCCCCAGGGTCACGTCGAGCACGCGGCCGCCGTTGTCGACGACGGCGTCACGACGTGGCTCATCGCAGACCGGGACGACGCGGCCGCTCTCGCGGCGTGGTTGACGCGGATGCGGTTCCGGTTGCGGGTGGACCCGCGCGCGGCGGCCGACTGCGCCGTGGTCGGAGGCGGGAACGCGGCCGTGACGGCCGCCGCGAACCGATGGGGCATCGAGATGCCCGTGTGGCGCGACCCGTGGCCGGAGGTCGGTTCCGGATCCGTCGGGTACGCGCCGGCGGAGGGCCACCCCGGCGTGGACCGCGACTGGAGCGAGATCATCGTGCCTCGGCACCTGCGGGACGAGCTGGTGCACGGCGCGGTCGGTGAGTTCCACGCGGCGGGGGCCGCCGCCGCCGACGCGCTGCGGGTGGCCGCATGGCGACCGCGATGGGCGGCGGAGGTCGACGAACGCACCCTGCCGCACGAGGTCGACTGGCTGCGCACTGCCGTGCACCTGGCGAAGGGCTGCTACCGGGGACAGGAGACCGTGGCGAAGGTGCACAACCTGGGCCACCCGCCGCGGCGGCTCGTGGCGCTGCACCTGGACGGCAGCGACGAGCGGCTCCCGCGACGGGGCGACGCGGTGCGCTCGGGCGATGCCGTGGTGGGGCGGGTCACGTCCGCCGCGCGGCACTACGAGCAGGGTCCCATCGGACTGGCGCTCGTCAAGCGCACCGCCCCGGTCGACGGCGATCTCGTGGTCGACACCGACGACGGTCCCGTCGCGGCATCCGCCGCGGTGATCGTCCCCCCGGATGCCGGCGCCGTCGCCGCGGTGCCGAGGATGCGGCGGCTGCCCGCTCACGGCTGAGCCGTGACACCTCGCCGGGGAGCTCCGCCCGGTAGCATGGCGGCCATGAGCGAGGCCACCCTGATCCTGCTGCGGCACGGCCAGAGCGACTGGAACGAGCGCAACCTGTTCACCGGCTGGGTGGACGTGCGTCTGACCGAGCGCGGGGCGGCGGAGGCGACGCGCGGCGGTGCGCTGATGCGAGATGCGGGGCTCCTGCCCGACGTGGTGCACACATCCCTCCTGAGCCGGGCGATCCAGACCGCGAACCTGGCGCTGGATGCCGCGGACCGGTTGTGGATCCCCGTGCGCCGCTCCTGGCGCCTCAACGAGCGTCACTACGGCGCCCTGCAGGGCAAAGACAAGGCGCAGACCCTCGCCGAGTACGGCCCGGAGCAGTTCAAGACCTGGCGGCGGTCGTTCGATGTGCCGCCGCCGCCGCTGCCCGACGAGTCCGAGTTCAGTCAGATCGATGATCCGCGGTACTCGGGCATCGACGGCGAGATCCCCCGCACCGAGTCGCTGCGGCTGGTCATCGACCGGCTCCTGCCGTACTGGCGGGACGCGATCGTGCCCGACCTCCTCCCCGGTCGCACCGTCCTCGTCGCCGCGCACGGCAACTCGCTGCGAGGCCTCGTCAAGCACCTGGAGGGCATCGGCGATGACGAGATCGCCGAGGTGAACGTGCCCACCGGCATCCCGCTGGTGTATCGCTTCGACGCGGAACTGGTCGTGCGCGGACCCGGCGAGTACCTCGACCCGGAGGCCGCGGCCGCCGGCGCGGCCGCGGTCGCCGCACAGGGTTCGCGCTGATCTCCGCGGTCGGTGTCCGTCAGCCTTCGCCGTGCGGCGCCCAGTCGCCGGTCGCGAGGTAGACGATCTTCTTCGCGACCGACACCGCGTGGTCGCCGAACCGCTCGTGGTAGCGGCTGGCGAGGGTCGCGTCGACGGTGGCGGCGGTCTCGCCCTGCCATGAGTCGCTGAGCACCTTCTCGAACACGGCCACGTGGAGTTCGTCCAGCCGGTCGTCCTCGTTGCGGATCTCCTCCGCCAGCTGCAGGTCCCGGGTGCGCAGCAGTTCGGTGAGCTTCCGCGCCAGGTCCACGTCGATCTCACCCATCCTGGTGAACGTGCCCTTCAGGCCCTTGGGGATCGCCCGTTCGGGGAAGCGCATCCGCGTCAACTGGGCGATGTGCTCGGCGATGTCGCCCATGCGCTCCAGGGATGCGCTGATCCGCAGCGCAGACACAACGGTGCGCAGGTCGGTCGCCACCGGCTGCTGGCGGGCCAGGATATCGATGGCCAACTCGTCCAGGGCGACGGCCTTGTCGTCGATGACCTGGTCGTTGTCGATCACTTCTTCGGCGAGGGCGACATCGCCCGAGCCGAACGATCGGGTGGCCTTCTCGATGGCCTCGGCGACCAGGTCGGCGATCTCCACCAGACGCAGTCGCACGTCGTCGAGGGTTTGCTGGAACAGCTCCCGCATGGTCGCACCTTCCTCCCTGCCGGCACCGCGACGTCCCGGCGATTGTCGCCGCGTCATGTGAACGAACGGTGCCGCAGGAGTGAATAGTAGCGATGTCCGCGCGGCGGACCCCGGGACGCGCGGGGCGGTGCCGGGCCGGGATCTACGCTGGAGCCATGGATACGGCGCAGCTTTCGCTGCTCGCACTCCTGATCGGGTCCCTGGTCGGGGCGGCCGTGACCGGCCTCGTGCTGGGCGCCGTGATGATCCGGGACCGCTCCCGCGCGACCGCGCCTTCCGACGTGCCCGCCGGGGCCCGCGACGTGCTGGAGGCGATGGAGGACGCCGCAGTCGTGGTGGACGCATCCGCCACCGTCCGGGCCGCGTCACCGCCGGCGATGGGATTCGGGATGCGCGTGGGCGAGATCGTCGGGGACGATGCGATCCGCGATCTCGCGCGCAGCGTCCGTTCCTCCGGTGCGCCCGCGACCATGACGACCCTGCTGCGCCGCGCCGCGATGCCGACCGACCAGCGCAATGTGTCGGTGCGCGCCACGCGGCTCTCCTCGCTGCTCGTCCTGGTGGTGATCCGCGACATCACCGAGCAGGAGCGGGTGGAGCAGATGCGCCGAGACTTCGTGGCCAACACGAGTCACGAGTTGAAGACCCCCGTGGGGGCGGTGAGCCTCCTCGCCGAGGCCATCGAGTCCGCCGCCGACGATCCGGATCAGGTGCGGGCGTTCGCCCGGCGCCTGACCGCGGAGGCCGCGCGACTGGCCTCGCTCACGAGCCGGGTGATGAGTCTGTCCCGGCTGCAGAGCGCCGACGATCTCGCCGCCACCGACGACGTCGCCGTCGATTCGGTGGTCGCCTCGGCGATCGAGGCGCACGGCACCGCGGCCGACGCGGCGGGGGTCACGCTCGTGCGCGGCGGGGACCGGGGCCTCGTGGTGCGCGGCGATCAGCAGGTCCTCAGCGAGGCGGTCGGCAATCTGATCGCCAACGCGATCGCGTACTCGCCGCGCGGCTCGAGCGTCGGGATCGGCGTGTCCCGCGTCGGGTCGGCCGTGGAGATCGCCGTCACCGACCGCGGCATCGGCATCGCGGAGGATGAGCAGCAGCGCGTCTTCGAACGTTTCTACCGCTCCGACCAGGCGCGCTCGCGCCGAACCGGCGGGACCGGGCTGGGGCTGTCCATCGTCAAGCACGCCGTCCAGCGCCACGGTGGGGAGGTCCGGCTCTGGTCGCGTCCGGGCCGGGGTTCTACCTTCACCGTCCACTTGCCCCTGGCCCCCGCGTCGGAGCCGCCCGCCCGCCCCCGTCGGCGCGCATCGCGGACGCGAGCGATCCCCGCCGAGACCCCGAGGAGGTCCGCATCATGACCCGAGTGCTCATCGTCGAGGACGAGCCCGACCTGGCCGACCCGCTCGCGTACCTGCTGCGCCGTGAAGGATACGAAGCGACCGTCGCCGAGGACGGCCCGGCCGCGTTGTCCGCGTTCCGCGAGGACGGCGCCGACATCGTCCTGCTGGACCTGATGCTCCCGGGGATGCCCGGCACCGAGGTGTGCCGCCAGCTGCGATCGGCGTCCGCGGTTCCGGTGATCATGCTCACCGCCAAGGACAGCGAGGTCGACATCGTGGTCGGCCTCGAACTCGGTGCGGACGACTACGTCACCAAGCCGTACTCGGCCCGTGAACTGCTCGCCCGCATCCGGGCCGTGCTGCGCCGCTCCGTGCAGAACCCGGCGGACCTGGAGGACCGGGTCCTCACCGGAGGTCGCGTCACCCTCGACATCGACCGGCACACCGTCACCGTGGACGGCTCCCCGATCGCGATGCCGCTGAAGGAGTTCGAACTGCTGGAGGTCCTGATGCGCAACGAGGGCAGGGTCCTCACCCGCGGTCAGCTGATCGACCGGGTGTGGGGGACGGACTACTTCGGCGACACCAAGACCCTGGACGTCCATATCAAGCGGATCCGATCCCGCATCGAGAAGGAGCCGGGCAATCCGGTCATGCTCGTGACGGTGCGCGGCCTCGGATACCGATTCGAGGCGTGAGGGTCAGGGCACGAGGTCGGCGAGATAGTCCAGGCTGCCGTCGAGGACGGGGACGTCCACCCGGGCGCCCTCGCCGTCGCCGGACTGGAAGTACACCGGGATGGTGGACCCGGGCGGCGTGTCGAGCCGCTCCACAAGGATCGGGTCGACCCCGTCCTCGCCGGATCCTCCGAGGCTGATCGTGCCGTGCGCGGGCACGCGCACCTCCAGCGCGCTCGCGCCGGCACCCTCCCCGACCTCCACGCTGAGAACATGAGAGGCGTCCGTGGGGTTGACGAGCGCCGCGACCAGGTTCCCCTCGGAGCCGTCCTCCGTCGCCACGATCAGCACGTTGCGGACCTGGATCGGACCGCTGGTCACGGGGACGCTCATCCCATCGGCGGGGGAGTACTGCACCGTGGTCCCCTGCGGCACGAGCATGCCGCATCCGGTCGTACCGAGGGCGACGACCGCGCCCAGTGCCACGGTCGCGATCAGGCGCGATTTCACGGTTCCTCCCCTGGTGCCGGACGGGCTTCGTTTGCATTCTAGGGGATCGGACCGTCCCGCCGCGGACCGCCGTGGAGGCGCCGGGGGCGAACCTTAGCGTATGCGCCCTGTGGTATCCTCAACCCTGCCGAAAGGACTCAACTCCATGCTTTTCGAGGTTGGCGAAACCGTCGTCTACCCGCACCACGGGGCGGCGACGATCATCGAGGTCAAAGAACGCGTCATCAAGGGGGAGACGAAGAAATACCTCAAACTCAACGTGACCCAGGGCGACCTGATCATCGAGGTCCCCGCGGACAACGTCGATCTCGTCGGGGTGCGCGACGTCATCGGGCGGGACGGGCTCGAGCGCGTGTTCGAGGTGTTGCGTGCGCCATTCACGGAGGAGCCGACGAACTGGTCCCGGCGGTACAAGGCCAACCTCGAGAAGCTCGCTTCCGGCGACGTCATCAAGGTCAGCGAGGTCGTGCGCGACCTCTGGCGGCGCGACCAGGACCGCGGCCTGTCGGCCGGCGAGAAGCGGATGCTGGCCAAGGCCAAGCAGATCCTGGTCTCCGAACTGGCGCTGGCGGAGAAGACCGACGAGGAGCGGGCCGGCATCCTCCTCGAAGAGGTCCTTGCGAGTTGATCCCGCTCCTCCGATGACCCCGACTCCGGTGCCGCGGGTGGCGATCATCGTCGTGGCTGCCGGTTCCGGCAGCCGACTCGCTGCCGGCGCGCCGAAGGCGCTGGTCGGAATCGACCAGCACACCGTGCTCCGTCACTGCCTCGACCGCGTGTTCCGGGCGCAGCCCGCACAGGTGATCGTGGTCGCGCCGCTAGGCCGCGAGGGCGACGCCGCCACCGATCTCCTCGAGGCGGCGGGCCCGCGCCGCGACCTCGGGGTGGTCGTGACAGGAGGAGCGACCCGGCACGAGTCCGTGCGCGCCGGTCTGCGCGCCGTCTGGGCGGACGTCGACATCGTGCTCGTGCACGACGCTGCCCGTGCACTGACCCCGCCCGACCTCTTCGACCGGGTGGTCGAGGCCGTGCGGGCGGCGGGGCCCGCCGTCGTCCCCGTCCTGCCGGTCGTCGACAGCATGAAGCGACTCGGCGACGACCGGATCCTGGGCGCGGTGGACCGCGCCGACCTCGCCGCCGCGCAGACGCCCCAGGGCTTCCGTCGGGATGTGCTCGAAGCGGCGTACGCCGTGGCGGATGCCGCCCACACCGATGACGCCGCCGTCGTGGCGGCCGCGGGGCACCGGGTCCTCGCCGTCGCGGGTGACCCGGACGCGTTCAAGATCACGACCCGCGCGGACCTGGAGCGGGCGCGGCTGCTGGTGGGCGCCGCAACTCCGCGCGTGACCGCGGGGCTGGACGCCCCACCGCCCGCCCCGCGTGTGGGGCTCGGAACCGACGCGCATGCATTCGGCGGGAACGGTCCGCTGTGGCTGGCCGGACTCGAGTGGCCCGACGAGCCGGCACTGGCCGGCCACAGCGACGGCGACGTCGTCGCGCACGCCATCGTCGACGCACTGCTGTCGGCGGCGGGGCTCGGCGACATCGGCGGAGTGTTCGGAACCGACCGACCCGAGTTCGCCGCAGCCCACGCGGCGACATTCCTGCGTCGCACGGTCGCCCTGGTCGGCGAGGCGGGATGGCGGATCGGCAATGTCGCGGCGCAGGTGCAGGCGGCGCGGCCCCGGCTCGCCTCGCGCCGCGCGGAGGCCGAGCGTGCGCTGTCCGATGCGCTCGGCGGCGCTCCGGTGTCACTGTCGGGGACCACCACCGACGGACTGGGGTTCACCGGCCGCGGGGAGGGCGTGGCGGCGTTCGCGGTCGCGGTGCTGATCCCCGCCTGACCGGTGCACCTCGGGCGGAGCCGGGATCGCGCCGGGCGGTCGACGGTGCGCGCGCATCGCGACGGGCGCTCCAGGACGCCAGGAGAAGACCCGCCAGGAGCACGACGAGCCCGGTGGTGCCGCCGGCCGACAGTCGCTCGGACAGCACAGTCACACCCAGGACGGTCGCCGTCAGCGGCTCCGTCAGCGTCAGTGTCGCCGCCGTCGACGCCCTGATCGACCGCAGACCCCAGGTGAACAGTGTGTACGCGACCGCGACCGTCGCGAGTCCCAGCCACGCCGTCGTCGCGACGCCGCGATCCGTCAGCATCCACGACAGGTCGCTGAGCGGGAGCAGCGGGACAGCGGCGACGGCTGCGCCCCATCCCATCGCCCCGGCCACGGTGAACGGATCCCACCCGTCGGCGAGGAGGAGCCGCTGCGCGGTGGCGAACACTGCGAACGCCGCGCCCGCGCCGAGCGAGGCGGCCAGGCCCGCCGGATCCGTCCCGCCCGCGGTCGCCGGTGCCGCCGCCAGGGCGGCGACGCCCGCGACGCACAGCGCGGTGGCGACCCGCCACATCCGGCCGGGTGGCGTGCGGGTGAGCACCGTCTCCAGCAGCCCTGCCAGCACGGGGGCCGAACCGAGGGCGATGACCGTCCCAACCGCGACGCCGTTGCGAGCGGTGCCCAGGAAGAACAGGGGTTGGTAGGCGGCCAGGCAGACCCCGGTCACCCCCATCAGGGCGACGGCGCGCGCGGTGAGGCGGGGTCGAGGCAGCAGCGCGGCGGGGGCGCGTCGACGCGTCATCGCCGCCAGCGCGAACCCCACGGCTCCCAGCGCGGCACCTCCCACCACCACCCGTACCGCGCCGACGCCGAGGGGCGTGCTGCCCGGCGGGCCGAGCGCCTGCGCCGTGCCCGTGGTGCCGAACAGCACCGCGGCCGCGATGACCGCGACCACCGGAAGCATCCTCCTTTCCTACCCGACGGCGGGCGCCGGCGGGGCGCCCCGATAGTCTGGAACGCGTGACGCTGCGGATCTGGGACACGCGCATGCAGGGTCTGCGGGAGTTCGCGCCGCGCGACCCCCGGCACGTCACCGTGTACGTCTGCGGGGCCACTGTGCAGTCGGGTCCCCATCTGGGTCATCTCCGGTCGGCGCTGAGCTTCGACATCCTGCGCCGCTGGCTGAAGCGGCGCTACGAGTCGGTGACCTTCGTGCGGAACGTCACCGACATCGACGACAAGATCCTCGACCGTGCCCGCGACGAGCCCTGGTGGGCGCTGGCCTACCGGATGGAGCAGGAGTTCGCCGCCGCGTATTCCGCGATCGGCATCCTTCCGCCGACGTATGAGCCGCGAGCGACGGGAGCGGTTCTCGAGATGATCGAGCTCATCGAGGTGCTGCGGGCACGGGGTCACGCGTATGTCGCGGACGACGGCTCCGGCGACGTGTACTTCGATGTCGGCTCCTGGCCGGAGTACGGCACCCTGACCCGTCAGACGGTCGACGCGATGGAGACGGGGGCCGAAGGCGAGGGCCGCGGCAAGCGGGACCCCCACGACTTCGCACTGTGGAAGGGTGCGAAGCCGACCGAGCCGCCGGACGCCGCGTGGCCCGCGCCCTGGGGGCGAGGGCGGCCCGGATGGCACATCGAATGCTCCGCGATGGCCCGGCGCTACCTCGGGGCGGAGTTCGACATCCACGGGGGCGGCCTGGACCTCCGCTTCCCCCATCACGAGAACGAACGCGCCCAGTCCCGGGCCGCGGGAGACGCCTTCGCGCGCTACTGGGTGCACAACGGCCTGGTCACCGTCGCCGGCCAGAAGATGTCGAAGTCGCTGGGGAACGTCGTCGCGGCGTCCGAGGTGCTCGCCTCGCACGATCCGCTCGTCGTTCGTTATGCGCTGGGTGCGGCGCACTACCGGTCCATGCTGGACCTCGGCGCGGCATCCTTCGCGGACGCCGCGGCCGCGGTGGAGCGGATTCGCGGCTTCCTGCTCCGTGCGATGCGCGCGTCGGGGGACGACGACCCGGCTCCCGGGCCCGTGCTCGCGCCGGTGCTGGTGCCGGGGTTCGCGGAGGCGATGGACGACGATCTGAACGTGCCCGAGGCGCTGGCCGCGGTGCACGAGGCGGTGCGGCGCGGGAACGCAGCACTCGATGCCGGGCGAGCGCAGGCCGCTCGGGCCGAGTACGACGGTGTGCGCGCGTCTCTCGGGGTCCTCGGGTTGGACCCTCTCGACCCCGCGTGGCGCGGCGAGGGCGATCCGCGGGCGGGACGGGCGCTGGCCGAAGTCGTGGATCGGATGCTGGACACGCGGCAGGCGGCGCGCGCCGCGCGGGATTGGGCTGCCGCGGACCGGATCCGCGACACGCTCGCCGAGGCCGGTGTTGCGCTGGAGGATTCGCCCGACGGAACGCATTGGAGTCTGCATGGCTAAGCCGCCCCGCGCCGGTGCGGGCAAGAGCAGCAACAAGAAGGGCCCGACCAAGGGCACCGGAGGGCACGGGCGCCGCGCCCTGGAGGGCAAGGGGCCGACACCGAAGGCGGAGGACCGCGCCTGGCACGTCGCCGGGAAACGGAAGGCTGTCGACTCCCGAGCAGGATCCGGTCGCCCCGCGTCCGCGAGCCCGGCCGGAGGACGGCAGGGTCGCCCGCGAGGCGGCGAGGATGTGGAGACGGTCACCGGTCGCAACTCCGTGCTCGAGGCGCTGCGCGCGCGGATTCCCGCCACCGCGCTGTACATCGCACAGCGGATCGAGTTCGACGACCGCGTGAAGGAGATGCTCGCGATCGCGACGCACCGCGACATCCCCGTGCTGGAGGTCACCCGTCCCGAACTGGACCGGATGGCCGGGATAGACGGGGTGCACCAGGGTGTCGCCCTGAAGGTGCCGCCCTACGAATACGCGCACCCGCAGGATCTGCTCGAGGCGGCGATGGCGCGGGGCGTACCCCTGCTGGTCGCCCTGGACGGGGTGACCGATCCACGCAACCTGGGAGCGATCATCCGATCCGTGGCGGCGTTCGGGGGCGACGGCGTGATCGTGCCGCAGCGCCGCAGCGCCGGAGTGAGCGCTGCGGCCTGGAAGACGAGCGCCGGCGCCGCCGCCCGGATCCCCGTCGCCGTCGCTGTGAACCTCACCGCGACGGTGAAGGAGTTCCAGAGGCAGGGCGTGTTCGTCCTCGGACTGGATGCCGGCGGGGAGGTCTCCCTGCCCGACCTGGAGCTGTCCGACCGTCCGCTGGTGATCGTGGTCGGATCTGAGGGGAAGGGGCTGTCGCGGCTGGTGACCGAGACCTGCGATCAGATCGTCTCGATCCCGATCACGGGGGCCGCCGAATCCCTCAATGCGGGAGTCGCCGCGTCCGTCGCGCTGTACCAGATCGCGACCGATCGCGCGCGGCAGAGGTGACCGCCGTCGTCAGACCCGGTCCCGCCAGTCCGGCTCCACCGCCGGGACGGACCCGCTGACCACGGGAGGCGGGACCGCCGCGGCGGCATTCGGCACGACCGGGATGCTCATCGTCTCGGTGACCGGAGCGATGATCGTCGCCTCGTCCCGGCGATGGCGCAGCACGTCCTCGATGTAGCTGCTGAGGACCTCCGCGAGCGGAACCGAGCGGCCCCGCGCCTGGGACATGTACCACCGGTGCTCGAGCACCTGGTGGAAGAGCTCCGGCGGATCCAGCTTCGCGCGCAGCTCCGCGGGAATGGAGCGCACCACGGGCTCGAAGACGCGGCTGAGCCACTGGTGGGCGAGGATCTCCTCGTCCAGATCGTCCGCGCCCGACCGCGCGCGGTACTCGTCCATGTCGTTCAGCAGCCGACGTGCCTGGTTCTCCTCGGCGTCCAGGCCCGTCAGCCTCAGGAGGCGGCGCTGGTGGTGGCCGGCATCGACCACCTTGGGCTGGATGGAGACGCTGGTGCCGTCGGGCGTGGTCTGGATCGACATCTCGCCGATGTCGAAGCCCATGATGTTCAGACGCCGGACCCTCTCGGTGATCCGCCAGGACTCCCCGGACGCGAACGACTCCCGGTCGGTGAGGGTCGCCCAGAGGGATCGGTAGGAGGAGAGGATGCCGTCGGCGAGCCGGACCGCGTCGGTGCCGCCTTCCAGGCGCCCCCCCGCGGCCAGGTCCATGATCTCCCCGGCGATGTTCGTGTGCGCGATCTCGAGGTCGTGCTCGCGCTGGCCGTCCGACAGACCCGACTCGTGCAGCTCCCCGGTCTCGGCGTCGACGAGATACGCGGCGAAGGCTCCGGCATCGCGGCGGAACAGCGCGTTCGACAGCGACACGTCGCCCCAGAAGAACCCGGCGGTGTGGAGGCGCACGAGCAGCACGGCCAGTGCGTCCACCAGCCGGGTCGCGGTCTCGGGTCGCAGCACCTGGGTGAACAGCGCCCGGTACGGCAGCGAGAAGCGCAGGTGCGCGGTGACCAGCGCCGCGGGCAACGGCCCGCCGGCGGCATCCGATCGTCCCGCGATCACGGCGACCCGCTCGACGCACGGCACGTCCAGGCGGGCCAGCGCCCCCAGCATCTCGTACTCCTGCGCGGCCATCTCCGCGGTGGTCTCCTTGATCGCGACGACCCGGTCGCCGAGGCTGGAGAACCGCACGGTGTGCCGGGATATCCCCTTCGGCAGCGACACGATGGTCGATTCCGGCCACTGGGCCAGCGGCGTCTGCCACGGCAGTTCCAGCAGCGCCGGGTCCACGGCCGCCGCGGTGATGCTCAGCGACTGTGCCACCCTACGGACCCCGGTGCGGGGCGCGTTCACGCCGTCGCGATCGCCCTCTCGGTCAGCCGGTCGCCGGACGCCGGGTCGAACACGTGCACGTGCCCGACCGCCGGCGCCAGCACGACCGACTGGCCCGCCTCGGGGTGACGGCGTCCGTCCACGCGGGCGACCACGTCAGTGCGCTGCGGGCCCTCCGTGTGCCCGTACAGGTATCCGTCCGCTCCGAGCTCCTCCACGAGGTCGACCGTCACGCGCAGTCCACGGCCGCCGTCGCCGGCGATCTCGAGATCCTCGGGCCGCACCCCGACGGTGACCTCTTCGGATCCCGCGCGAGCGAGCGTCTCGGCCTCGATCGGGACCATCAAATCGCCGACCTGCACTCCGCCGTCGGCGATCCGAGCGGGGAAGAGATTCATGGCGGGGGACCCGATGAAACCGGCCACGAACACATTGTCGGGGGTCTCATAGAGGTCGCGGGGGCTCCCGACCTGCTGCAGCACGCCGTCCTTGAGCACCGCGATCCGGTCGC
>CAVOZX010000029.1:0-53106 GCA_963701365.1 uncultured Actinomycetota bacterium
CATGCCCAGCAGCATCTCCACGTCGACGCGGTCGCGCACTCCGCGATCGCCCGCGAGCTCCCACGCGTACGCGAGATGGTAGAGGTTGTGCCCGGCCACTCCGACGCGAACGGCGGCGACATGATCGGTCGTCAGAGCCCAGTCCAGGCAGCGCAGGTAGTTGGCGTCGGTGTCGGCCTTCGCATCGTAGGGCGCGGGGGCCCACCCGTGCATCACCGCGTCCACCCGCTCCATCGCCAGGTTCGCGCCCTTCACAAGCCGTATCTTGATCGGTGCCCCGCCGCCCGACACCCGCCATCGCGACCATGCCGTCAGCTGCTGGAGCGCGGGGAACGCGTCGGGCAGGTACGCCTGCAGCACGATGCCCGCTTCCACCTGCTGCAGGTCCGGATGCTCCAGCACGCGGGTGAACACCGCGATGGTCAGATCGAGATCGCGGTACTCCTCCATGTCGAGGTTCAGGAAGGTGTGATGCTCGCGCGCGCTCAAATACAGCGGGAGGAGTCGTGCGACCACGTCGTCGACGACCTCGTCGAACCCCCACAGCGAGATGCGGCTGACCACACCGGACACTTTTACGGACACGTAGTCCACATCAGGACGACGGATCAGCTCGTGGATGCCGTCGAGCCGCCGGTCGGCCTCGCGATCCCCGAGCACCGCCTCGCCGAGCAGGTTGATGTTGAGCCGAGCGCCCGAGGCGCGCAGTCGCGCCAGCGCCGGTCCGAGCCGGGCTGGACGGGCGTCGACCACGAGGTGACCCACCATCTCCCGCAGGGCCCGGCGGGCGACGGGAACGACGGGCACGGGCAGCAGCGGTGCCAGCGCGCCGCCGGCCCGCACCGCGGCGCGCAGGTACCAGGGCAGGAAGTCGGGCACGATCGGTGCGATGCTGTGCAGCTGGGCGGCGGCCGCGGAGGCGGAGTCGGGGCGGATCACGCCATCGACGAACCCGACCGTGAAGGTCAGCCCATCCGGGTCGCTGAGCACGCCGGCCAGTCGCGCTGCGGCGGGATCGGCGGGAGCGTCGGCCTCCGCCCGGATCCAGCGTTCCGCCAGCGCCACGGCCCGGTCCGGCAGGCTCCGAGCGTCGCCTGCGACCGGATCCGCGCGCGAAGGGTCGGGCATGGATTCACCCTATGTCCCGCCCTCCGGTATCGATTTCATCTCGGATGCGGCGCCGCGTAGAGTCTCGGCATGGACGCCGGAACGACCGCCGACATCATCGTTCGCCCCGTTCGCGACGTCGACGCCGAGGCCCTCGGACGGGTCCACGCGCAGTGCTGGCACGAGACCTACGACCACCTGATCAGTCGGGCCGCCCTCGAACGGGTGTCGCCGCGCCGGCTTGCGGAATTGTGGACCCACTGGGCCGCCCAGGGACCGGAGTACCGCATGAGCGCGGCGCTGTCCGACGGGGACATCATCGGGTTCGTCGGTTCGGGTCCGGCACGGGACGCCGACGCACCACGAGCCCGAGAGCTCTACTTCATCTACCTGCTGCACGCGTACCACGGCACGGGCACCGGCCAACGACTCTTCGACGCCGCGGTCGAGCCCGGTGAACCCTTGTACCTGTGGGTCGCCGAGGACAACCCGCGCGCGCACCGCTTCTACCTGCGTAACGGGTTCGCGCTGGACGGCGCCACGCACCGAGAGCCGTTCCTCGGCGAGTTCCTCACCGAGGTCCGCTTCGTGCGGTGACCGGGCGCCGGGTCAGCTCCGGGTCAGCGAGCGCTGACGGTCCCGAACAGCCGCGCGATCGGAGCCAGCACCAGCGGACGGGCCGCTACCCAGCCGGCTGCGATCACGACCATCGAAGCCACGAAGATCCAGAAGCCGGCCCAGTTCCCCGCCAGTGCGGTCGGATCGGTTGATCCCTGGGCGGCGTACATGTGGTTGAGGTTGCGCAACGCCCCCGTCGCGAACACGAGCGTGACGTGCACCACGATGAACAGGACGAAGAAGATCATCGTCGGGAAATGCACCGCGCGCGCCCACTCGATCGGATAGGCGGCACTCAATCTGGTGGCGTTCTTCGGCCAGATCCCCGACATCCTCACGCCGGTGATGGCCGCCAGCGGGGCCGCGACGAACACCACCAGGAAGTAGGTCAGCTGCTGGATGGAGTTGTAGTTCACCCAGCCGTTCTCGGTGGGCCAGTCCAGCGAGACGTACTGGATCACCGCCGACAGCGCGTTGGGGAACACTTCCCAACTCGTGGGCACGATCCGCATCCACTGCCCCGACACGAACAGGAGCACCACGAAGATCACGCCGTTGACCAGCCACAGGATGTCCAGCGACTGGTGGAGCCACAGCATGATGCTGATCTTGCGGCCCTTGTTCCACCGCGGCGACCAGAACGCCTCGGGGCGCTTCTGATGCCGCACCTGCAGCCCCGAGCGGATGATGAGCACCATCAGGAACACGTTCAGGAAGTGCTGCCAGTTCAACCACGCGGGGAATCCGACGGGCGCGCTCTCCGGGAGGTGGTACTCGCCTGGATAGGTGGTCAGGAAGTCCTGCATGAACGGCAAGGACACCAGCCAGCGCACGAGCAGCACCACCATCGCGGCTGCGAAGAGGAGCCCGGCGCCGCCGACGAGGACGGCGCCGACCCACTGGCCCATCGTGAACGGTCCGTGGCGCGTGGGCTCGCGCGTGGGCTCCGGTCGCGCGAACGCGAACCGCCCGGGGGTGACCGTGGGCGCGAAGGTCAGAGGATGGTGGAAGTAGGCGTTCTGCTCTTCGACAGCCTTCGATGCGGACTCGTGTGCGGCGGCCGGGGCGCCCCGTTTCGACAATCCTCGACGGGCACCGGATGCGTGCGGCGCTTCTGCGCCGGCGTTCTCCTTTCCCAGCCCTCGTCGTCGCGGGACGGACGTGGCGGGTGCTTCCGAACCGCCCTGGGCGGGCGGAGTCTCCGCGGTCGCGGAACTTTCCCCCGGTTTCCGTGGCAGACCTGTCCGCGAAGAGCGACCTGTTGCCACAGGACTAGGCCCGCTTTGCGGCGAGCGCTTCGATCAACCGGGGAACAACGGAGAAGACATCCCCGACCACGCCGAAGTCCGCGATGTCGAAGATCGCAGCATCGCCGTCCTTATTGATAGCGACGATGGTCTTCGCCGTCTGCATCCCCGCTCGATGCTGGACGGCGCCGGAAATACCGAGCGCGATGTACAGGTCGGGCGAAACCGATACTCCGGTTTGGCCGACCTGCGACACTCGGGCAACGTAGCCGGAGTCGACCGCAGCGCGAGAAGCGCCGACCGCCGCACCGAGAGCGTCCGCGAGCTGCTCGACCAGCGCGAAGTTCTCCTTCGATCCGAGCCCGCGCCCCCCCGACACGACACGCGCCGCGCCACGCAGTTCCGGCCGTGTGGACGTCGGCGCCACCACCTCGAGCGACTCCACGCTCGCCGCGGCGCGCTCCGACGTCGGAACGTCCAAGGTGACCAGAGAGAGTGGACGGCCGGTAGAGCGCGAATCCACCGCGCCGAGCCGGACGGTGATCACGGGCGCGCCCAGCGAGGCCGTGCTCGTCGTGAGGAATGCTCCGCCGTACACGGAGTGGTTCGCCACCACGCCCTCCTCGTCACGAGCAACACCGATGGCGTCGACGCACAGTGCACGTCGCGTGCGCGCGGCGAACGCGGCAGCAATCGCGCGACCGTCGATGGAGTGCGAAATAAGCACGGCGTCCGGGTCAACGGAGTCGACCGCGTGTGCAAGTGCGTCGACGGACGGAGTGAAGAGTTTGCCGCGGTCGCCTGCCGCGACAACGACGGCTGCCGCCCCGAGGTCGGCAGCCTCCTGCGCGAGCTTCTCTATGTTGCTCTCGGTCACGATCAACGCGACGGGAGTTCCCACGTCGTTGGCCGCGCCAAGCAGCCCCGCAGCGGACTTAGCCAAGTCACCAGCGGGCGTGACATCAAGCAGAACCAGGATCGAATCAGGAGCGTATTCAGTCATGTCGGCAACCTCACACCAGCTTGTTCGTGACGAGGAAATCGGCCAGAGCCTCTGCGGCCTGACCTTCGTCGATGATCTTGACACCTGCGGCTCGCGGAGGAGCAGCATCGACGGAGACCAGTATCGACCGCGACGCCATCTCGTCATTCGCGTCGATGCCCAGATCGGATAGCGACAGTGACTCGATCGGCTTCTTCTTCGCGGCCGAGATGCCCTTGAAGTTGGGGAACCGCGCATCCGGCAGCTGCTCGGTGATCGACACGACCGCCGGCAACGGAGCAGTGACGGCCATGATGCCGCCGTCGACGGCTCGGCTGCCGGATACCTGGTCGGCCGACACCTCGACGGAGGTCAGTGAGGTAATCACAGGCACACGCAAGATCTCGCCGATCATCGCGGCGATCGCGCCACCCATGCCGTCCGTGGACTGGTTCCCGGTGATGACGAGGTCGAATCCCGTACGCGTCAACGTCGCCGCCAGTACTTCAGCAGTGAGAGTCAAGTCAGCACCAGCCAAGGCGTCATCCGCGACATGCACAGCTGAATCCGCTCCCATCGCCAGACCCTTGCGAATGGTCGAGACGGCCGACGCGGGCGTCATAGACACCAGGACGACCTCCGTCCCGGGGTTCGCGTCCGCGTGCTTGAGCGCAACCTCGATTGCCCGCTCACCAACCTCGTCCAGCACCTTGTCGGATGCCTCGCGGTCGGCGAGCCCCGTCTCTAGATCGAGCTTTCGATCTCCGTAGGTGTCCGGCACTTCTTTGACCAGAACTGCGATCTTCATCGATTACTCCTCGCGAATCGTGCCACGTCGTCCGTGAGGCTGCACATCCTTCGCCTGCAGCCCCGGCGGCACGCCCGACCATCGTAACGGGATCACGGCGCGATTCGTGAACCGACGTGACACGACCACCCGGCCGCGGCACGAGGACGTGCCGCACTAACCTGACCACGACACAGTCGGAGGCGCCCCGCTCGACGGTCGTCGCGACCAACTCACAGAGGTCTTCGCTGGGGCCACGCGCCGTAGCCGCCGGCGCCCACGTCCCGCACCACCACGTCGGTCAAGGCGTCGTCGATCGCGGTCATGATGGGCTCCTCCAGGACAACGCCCGACGCCCGGACCGTCTCCGCCAGCTGCTCCGGACGAGACGCGCCCACCAGCGCGGCCGAGACATTGGGGTTCTGCAGCACCCACGCGATCGCCAGCTGTGGCATCGTCAGGCCCGCCTCCTCGGCCACCGGTTTCAGCCGCTGCACCGCGGCGAGCACCGCGTCGTTCATCAGGAGGCGCATCGCGCGCGCGCCAGAGCGCTCATCCGCCGCACGGGAACCGGCGGGCGGGGCCTGTCCGGGCAGGTACTTGCCGCTGAGCACCCCCTGCGCCATGGGCGACCACACCACCTGCGAGATGCCCAGCTCTGCGCTGACGGGCACGACCTCCTCCTCGATGACCCGCCACAGCATCGAGTACTGCGGCTGGTTGGACACGAGCGGGATCTGCAGGTCGACGGCGAGCGCGTGCGCGGCGCGCAACTGCTCCGCGGTCCACTCGGAAACCCCGACGTAGAGCGCCTTCCCGGATCGCACGATGTCGGCGAACGCCTGCATCGTCTCCTCCAGTGGAGTCTGGTCGTCGTAGCGGTGCGCCTGATACAGGTCGACGTAGTCCACTCCCAGCCGCGTGAGCGACCCGTTGATCCCCTCCATCACGTGCTTGCGGCTCAGGCCCGCGTCGTTCGGGCCGCGCGGCGGGATCGGGAGGCACACCTTCGTGAAGATCTCCAGCGATTCCCGCCGCTGACCCTTCAGCGCCTTGCCGAGCACCACCTCCGCGGCGGTGTTCGCATACGTGTCCGCGGTGTCGAAGCTGGATATCCCGAGGTCGAGGGCCGTGTGCACGGTGGCGATCGCGACCTCGTCGTCGATCTGCCAGCCGTGCGTCATCCAGTTCCCGTACGTGATCTCGGAGATCCGGAACCCGCTGCCGCCCAGGCGTCGATGGCCTACCATGCTCGTCAGGCTATCCCCACGCGCCGGCACGGTCCGACAGTAGAGTCAGACCCTATCGACCCTTATCGGCGAGCGCGAGGTAGTCCATGTGCATCGCTGTCTGGGACACCGCGGACAGCCGCATGAACCCCACGAGGCGCTGCCAGCCGGCAGTCCAGTGCACCCGTTCCGCAATCTGCCAGACGCGCGCGTCAGGGTGCTCGGCAACAAGGGATCGAACCTCATCCGACCGGCGTCGGTGGTGACCGATGGTCTCCTCAATGCGATCTTGCAGTCCGCGGAAGGAGTAGCCGTGGCCGGGGTGAACCATCTGAGCGTCTAGTTGCGCCAATCGTTCCAGCGACGAGAAGTAGGCCGCCAGCGGGTTGATGCGATCCTGCCCTGAAGCCGCTCCTCCGAGACCGATGCCCGGGTGAATCATCGGGAGCAATGTGTCGCCGGTGTACACGGACCTCTCGTCCTCGTCATAGAGGCAAATACTGCCCTCCGTGTGGCCGGGGGTGTGCAGCACTCGGATCCGTCGTCCTGGGACCGGCAGCATATCGCCGTCATCCAGAAGGCCGTCCGGATATATCCTCCCTCCTTCACCCATTCGGCGCTGTCGCCACAAGCCGAAATAGAGCTTCACGCGCTCCCACAGCGGGGCACCCCACTGTCGGAGCTTTCTCGAGAAATCAACGACTATGCCCAGGGATGCACCCGAACTCATCGCGACGGCCTCTTCGCGATGGACCAGGAGTCGCGCACCACTTCGGTCCCTGATGTACGGAGCAAGGCCCGTGTGGTCCGGATGAAGGTGCGTCGATACGATCGTTCGCACATCCTCAATCCGTCGACCGATCTGACCGAATGCCGAGTTCAGCCGCACCCTGTTGTCTTCAAAGCCCCACCCTGGATCGATGACGTGCAGACCGCCCTCGTCGTCCAGGATCAGGTACGTGTAGGTGTGGCGAACGTAGTTGTCGTGTTCCATCGGCAGCGGAACAGCCCACACTCCCTCCTGCACCTGCAAGACGTCCGGTGTATGCTTCCCCGTCCACGCCTCGAATTGCGTGTGATGCGGCTCGATACTCACCGGGCAAGGATAGTGGAGGAGATGCTCTTGGTGTGCACCGCGCATCTAACCCTGACGGAGTCGGACCCGGATCGAGGTGACTAGCTTTTTTTCCCGCCCATGCCCTCCCAGTCGCACCCAGCGTCCACCGCTCGACCCTGACCCGCGCGCGGTTCGCCCGACCCCCGCGCCCGCGCCGGCCGACGACAACCCGCGTCGGACCCGAGGGGCGGTGCTGACCGCCGCACTGGACGGCTTCTTCTTCGTCTTCGCCGGCGTCGCGGCCGTGTGGTTCGCGTACCTGAGCCTCACCGAGACGTTCCAGGTCGGCTGGTGGGGGATCCTCCTCGGCGCCGGGTTCTGGGTCTACCTCGCATACCTTGTGCTACCGCGTCTGCACCGCATCCTGACCGCCATATACGTGCCGGAGTACTTCATCGGGCGCACCCGCACGAGCGACGGCCTGCTCGGTGACCCCGTGAACCTCGCACTCATGGGGGAGCAGGCCGACGTCGAGGCGGCGATGCGCGCCGCGGGATGGACCCGTGCCGACCCCGTGACGATGCGGTCATCGTGGCGGATCGTCCTCTCCACCCTCCGCCGACGCAGCTACCGCGAAGCGCCGGTCAGTCCGTTGCTCCTGTTCGGTCGCGTTCAGGACTTCGCGTACCAGCAGGAGGTCGCGGGAAACCCCAAACAGCGCCACCACGTGCGGTTCTGGCGCTGCCCGGACGGCTGGCTCCTGCCGGGCGGACGGCGGGTGGACTGGCTGGCCGCGGGCACGTACGACACCGCCGTCGGGCTGTCGCTGTTCACGCTTCAGATCACTCATCGCATCGACGCGGACACCGACATCGAGCGCGACCACATCGTGGCCACGGTCACCGCCGCCGACCCGCGGGTGCGCCGGGACGTCATCGAGGACTTCGCGTCCGGGTACCACGCCCGCAACGGCGGCGGCGACAGCATCCGCACCGACGGCGACCTGCCCATCCTGGACGTGCGGGGGTGCGCGGCATGACCGACGGGGCCGGACGGCGCAAGAGGCCCGCCTTCGAGCCTCCCGATCGGCTGGTGACCGCCGCACCGGTCGACCCCGCGGCACCTCGGCCCGCGGCCACGACCGCGGGTGCGGTGCTCGTGCTGCTCGCCGCGGCGGCCGATGCGGTCGCCGTCGCGGCGCTCGGCGCATCGTGGCCCGGGGTGGTCGCGGAGGTCGTCGGCACGGCGCCGGCCGACGCGGACGTCCGGCGACTCGCCGAGGCGGGGATCGTCGTCGTCCTCGCCGTCGGCGCGCTGACCGCTCTCGTGCAGGTGGCGCTGGCAGTCCTCATCCTGCGCGGCCGGAACTGGCCCCGCGTCCTGGTCATGGCCATCGCGACGCTCTCAATCAGCGCGACGTTCGTCGGGTGGTGGCTCGGCGGGTCGGAGATCCGGCTCTCGGGCACACTCGTGGCCCTCGCCTTCGACATCCTCATCCTGCTGGCGTTGTCCAGCCGCGACGCGGCCGCGTACGCGCACCGCGACGGCGGGCGGCGGCGGTGACCGGGTCCGGGCATCGGCCCGACAGTCCTCTGGCGGCGTCCGCCTACGAGGTGCTGGGCGTGGACCCCGGAGCCGGGGAGGAGGAACTGCGCCGGGCGTTCCGGATGCGGCTGCGCCAGACGCACCCGGATGCAGGAGGCGATGCCGCCGTGTTCGTGCGAGTCCAGCGCGCGTGGGAGCAGGTGGGCACACCCGCAGCGCGCGCCGCCTACGATCGCGGTCAGGGGTCACCGGACCAGGGCCACCACGCTCCGGACGCTCCCGGCTCCGGGTCGGCTCCGCGCGCCGGGACCCGGCCCCGCACGCGCAGCTCGGGGCTGCCGGGAGGATGGCGCCGCGAGCGCTACACGGACGCGGTGCGGGAGTGGGTCGGCCGCGGCTCGGACGCCCCCGACCCCTACCAGCCCGCCCTGGTGCGGCAACTGCCGCGCGAGATCCGGGCGGTGCTGGCGCGCGCGGTGGCCGAGGAGGCGACCGCGCGGGTGATCGCCGAGCTCGGCATCGGCTACACGGCGTGGCACGGCATCGCTCCGGGCGAGCGCCGGCGGCCCGACGTGGAAGTGGATCATGTCGTGCTCGGGCCGAGCGGTCTCTACGGGATCGTGTCGCTGGACTTCGGAGGCCCGGTGGGCTTCCGGCGCGGCGAGATCGTCGGACCCCACGTGTCCCATCCCCCCGTGTCCGCTCTCCTGTCGGGCATCCGGGAACTCACGCGATCGGCACGCGTCCGGTTCGGCGGGGCGATCCTCGTGCTGCCGGACGACGACTTGCCCGCAGCGGTCACTCCGCTCGGCGGCACTCGGGGCGTCGCCGTCGTCGCGGCCGGGCGCGGGGCCCTGTCGGGAGTGCTGCGCCAGGGGGTGCCGGGGGTGCCCGAGCTCGGCGGCACCGCCGTGTTCGACATGCGGACTCGTCTGGATCAGGCGGTGCGGCTCCGGTAGCCGCGCGGCTCACGCCAGCCCGAACAGGGCCAACGGATGCGTGACCCGCCACCACGGACTCGGCCCGGCGATCGCCTCGGCCAGCACCGCGTCGATCGTCGCAGCGTCCACAGGGCCCGTCGCGGTGACGGTTCCGGCCGGTGCACCGCCCTCCCAGGTCCCTCCCAGCGCCAGCTCTGGCGTGATCGTGGCCGCGACGCCGTTCCAGAGCACCACATCGGCGTCCGCGGTCGCCACGACGTCCACCCGCTCGCCCCACGCCGTGGCGACCGTTCCGACGACATCACCCGCCGCCACCGACGGGAAGGGCTGCAGCTCCTCCTCGGTGCGGGCGAACATCGCCCGCACCGCGGCATCCCGCGCCTCGTCGTCGGGCTGACCGAGGGCCACCGCCAGCACGCTCACGGTGGTGGGCCCCACCGTCACATCCTTCGCGGCCAGCAGCGCGAACGTCTCCAGCGAACCGGTCTTCACCCCGGTCACGCCCGGGTCGACGAGCAGCCGGTTCGTGTTCTCCACGATTCCGGCTCCCGGCAGGTCCACCACCGGTGTCGCGACGATGCCGGCGATCACCGGATCGGCCAGAGCGCGCCTGCCCAGTGCCAGCAGCGCGTCGGGGGTCGCGGCGTTGCGCGGATCGATCCCGGTCGGTTCTACGACGGTGATCCCGTCGATGCCGTGCCGGACGAGCCAGTCGCCGGCGGCGTCGGCGAACGCAGCGTCACTGCCCCATATCGAACCCGCCAGTCGGTCCGCGTAGTTGCCCGCCGATCCGATCAGCATGCCCTGCAGCAGCTGGTATTCGCTCAGCGTGCCGCCCACGGGCACGTCCAGGGCCGACTCGCCGCGATCCCGGTACTCCCAGTACTCCGCCCGGTCGGCGTACCCGAACCGGTAGAGGGGTCCCTGTTCGCCGGGTCGCAGCGGCATCCGATCCAGCACCACCAGGGCGGTGATCACCTTCGTGATGCTCGCGATGGGCACCGCATCCGTCGCGGAGGCGGCCGAGGATCCCATCCCCGCCACGGTCACCGCCGCACTGCCCTGTGCCGGCCAGGCGGGCGACGCGGGCGCGGCGGCCGCCACCACGGCTGCCGGGGTCACCTCCGGCGCCACGGCCGTCAGCGGCCACAGCAGTGTCGTCGCGCAGTAGCCCGCGACGAGCACGAGGACGGCGGCGATCGGGAACAGCACCCCAGGCCGGATCGGACTGCGCCGCGGTGCGCGATCCAGCAGATCCGCACTCGCCCGGCGGAATCCGGGCGGGATCGGCGTCGCATGCGCCGGAGCGGCGGCCACCGCGGTCTCGTCCACCCAGGCGAGCGCCGTCGCCGCCCTCGCCATCGCTCCCGCCGGCGCCGTCCCGGGAGCGGCATCCGTCTCGAGCGTCCGCAGCCTCCGTCGCGTCGGCGGCGGGTCGGCGGTCGTCACGGGGCCACGCTAGCGCGGGCGGGCACTAGACTCGGCGACACGACCACGGGAGTCCGGTGTGCCGGGCTGAGAGGAAGCGATCCACGCTTCGACCGTCGAACCTGATCTGGATCATGCCAGCGCAGGGAGGAGTTCCGATGCAGCAGTCATCGTCGTTCGCGCCATCCCGCCGGTGGCGAGTGGTGGACATCGTCGTCGCCGGCGTCATCGGCGTCGCCGCCGGGGTGGTCTTCTGGGCCTGGGGCCAGGCCTGGACACCGCTCAGCACGGCACTCGCCTTCCTCCCGGGGCTGGAGGGCCTGCTCGCCGGCGGGTGGCTGTTCGCGGGCGTGCTGGGCGGCCTGATCGTCCGCAGACCCGGCGCCGCCGTCTACACGGAGGTGGTCGCGGCCGTGGTGTCGATGGCGGTCGGCACCCAGTGGGGCATTCTTACCCTGGTCTGGGGCCTCGTCGAGGGCGCGGGCGCGGAGCTCGGGTTCGCCGTGACCCGCTACCGGCGCCACGGTCCCGGCACAGCCGTGCTCGCGGGAGCACTGGCCGGGATCGCGGTTGCCCTGCTCGACACCTCCTTCTCGTCGATCGCCGCGTACGACCTGCCGGCGCGGGCGATCTACGCCGCCGCCGTGATCTCCGGCGCCGTCGTCGCCGGACTCGGCTCCTGGCTCGCCGTCCGGGCCCTGGCCGCCACCGGCGCGCTGGACCGCTTCGACGCCGGCCGCCGCACGCGGACGTGAGCGCGGCGGCCGGCGTGCGGGTCGACGCCGACGGCTGGGGGTGGCGTCACCTCGGCCGCTCCCGACCCGCCGTCCACGACCTCGACCTGCACATCGAGGCCGGACAACGCGTGCTGCTGCTGGGCCCCAGCGGATCCGGGAAGTCCACTCTGCTGCGCGGCATGGCCGGGGTGCTCGGGGACGACCGGGACGGAGTGACGGAGGGGGTCCTGCTGGTGGACGGCGGCGCGCCGGCCGTACAGCGCGGACGCGCGGGCCTGGTGCTGCAGGACCCGGAGGCCCAGATCATCCTCTCCCGCGTCGGCGACGACGTCGCCTTCGGCTGCGAGAACCTCGGTGTGGCCCCGGAAGCGATCGCGGACCGGGTGCGGGACGCGCTGGCTGACGTCGGCCTGACACTGCCCGTCGGCCACCCCACTGCCCGCCTGTCCGGCGGGCAGAAGCAACGGCTCGCTCTGGCGGGCGTGCTGGCGATGGCGCCCGGACTGATCCTGCTGGACGAGCCGACGGCGAACCTCGATCCCGCCGGCGCGGCAGCGGTCCGGGATGCCGTGCGCTCGGCCGTCACGCGCCGCGGCGCCACCCTGGTGGTGGTCGAGCACCGCGTCGACCTGTGGCGCGAGGCCGTCGATCGCGTGGTGGTCCTGAACGGCGACGGCAGCATCCTCGCCGACGGCGAACCGGGCGCCGTGCTCGTCGATTGCGCCGACGCGCTCGCCGCGGCCGGGGTGTGGACGGGATCCCCTCCGCCTCCGGCGCCCCGCCACGCGCCTCCGGCCGGTCCGCTGCTGCTGGAGGCCGCCGGGCTCGCGGTCGGCCGCATCCGACCGGGAACCGGGCCGGAGATCGCGGCCGCGGGCATCGCGGCCCGTCTGCGGAGCGGGCGGACCACCGCCATCACGGGAGCGAACGGTTCCGGGAAGTCCACCCTCGCCGCGACGCTTGCGGGCGTGCGGGCGCCGCTGTCCGGCACGGTCGCCGCCGCTCCGGCCCTGCGCGGTCCCCTCGGCCCCGATCCGCTGCGGTGGCGCTCGCGGCAGCTGCTGCCCCGAATCGGGATGGTGTTCCAGAACCCGGAGCACCAGTTGCTCACCGGGCGCGTGCGTGACGAGCTGGCGCTCGCGCCGCGAGCCCTCGGGCGCTCGCGCCGCGAAGTCGCCGATCTCGTGGACGAGCTCCTGGCGCGGCTGCAGCTCGCCGAGGTGGCGGACGCGAACCCTTTCACCCTGTCGGGCGGGGAGAAGCGCCGGCTCACGGTGGCCGCGGTGATCGCCGCCGACCCGCGGGTGCTCGTGCTCGACGAGCCCACCTTCGGGCAGGACGCGCGCACCTGGAGTGAGGTGGTCGCGATGATCCGCGACCAGCGCGATGCCGGGGCGGCCGTCGCCGTCGTCACGCACGATGCGCCCCTGGTCGCCGCGCTCGCGGACGAGCGGATCGTGCTCGGGTCCGCGGCGTGAACATCGCCGTGCCCGACACCGGCGTCCCGGGCATCCGGCGGGTCAACCCCGTCACCCGCCTCGGTGCGGCGCTCATCGTGACCGCCGGGCCGCTCCTATCGGTCGACCCCGTGACGGCGACCGTGGCGCTCGCCGGGAGCGCGTCCCTCTTGGCGTGGACGGCGGCCCGACCCGCGCTGGTGGTCCGGCGCATGGCGCCCATCGCTGTGGCCGCGGTGATCGCGGCCGCGGCCACCGTGCTGTACGGCAGGCCGTCCGGCGTGGTCCACCTGGAGTGGGGTCTCGTGCATGTCACCGACGGGTCGCTGAACCTGGCGGCGTCCGTTCTCCTGCGCGTGCTCGCGATCGCCGCGGCATCGGTGGTGCTGTTCGCCGCCGTGGACCCGACAGATCTGGCCGACGCACTCGCGCAGCGCCTCCGCCTGCCGCCGCGGTTCGTCCTCGGCTCGCTTGCGGGAGCACGCCTGGTCGCCCTGATGATGGATGACTGGCGGGAACTGGAATCCGCGCGCCGGAGCCGGGGAGTCGCGGACCGCGGGCGTGTGCGCCGATTCGCCGGTCAGGCGCTGGCGCTGCTCGTGCTGGCGCTGCGCCGGGGAACGGCCCTGGCCACGGCGATGGAGGCGCGCGGGTTCGGAGCGGACTCGCCGCGCACCTGGGCGCGCCGCTCGCGATTCGGTCGCGGGGACATCGCGTTGACGATCACGGCGGCCGCCATCTGCGCGACGGCTGTGACCGCGGCGGTCGTCACCGGTACGTGGCGGCCGGTGCTCGGCCTGTGAGCGGCCGAGGCCTTCGAGGACACACTCCGGCGGGGATATGAAGCAGTACGGCCGCGTCATCGACGCTGACAGCATTGGCGCGGACCTGGCTCGAGCGGCGGGCACCATCCGCCAACGCGGCGACCAGCAGTAGGCACCCACACGCCCTCGCAGTTGATGCGCGAACTCATCGACGCTCTCTGACAGGCTGCACACTAGACGCGGGGAGATGACACGCGGCGATTAGCGGTTCATCGCAGTTGAGGGTGTAGCTCGTTGACGTGGGATGCGGCTATCTGCGCGGTAGCAAGATGCGGCGCGCACCTGACGTCGGACGGAGAGACCGGAAACGGATCAGTCGCCACCGATTCGTTCCTCACGCCCCCCCGCGTGGCATCCGGGGCGGCGCGGCCCTGGATCATCGGCGCCGCCGCGGTGCCGGTCGTGCGTCTGGCCCTCGCCTATTCGGTGAGCGCCCGAAGCATCTCCGGCCAGTGCCGCATCGGCCCCAGATGGCCTTCTCCGCCGAAGACGACCAGGTGGGCGTCGGCCAACTGCTGCGCGAGCCACTCTCCGTGAGCCGGCGGCATCATGTGGTCCCGCTCGCCGTACCAGAGGTACACGGGGCAGCGGACGGCGCTCAAGTCGATGTCCCACGGCCCCAGCCAGGCGACGTTGTCCCAGCCGATCCCCAGGGCACCCTGGCGCAGCCCCTCGCTGAGCATCACGTACAGGTGGTGGCGCAGGGCCCGGTCGGAGAGCACGTCGCCGTCGGTGTCGGCGAGCATTGCGTCCATCCCGGACATCAGGGTCGCCTCGTCGTCGCGGAAGGCCACCATCAGCTCTGATCCGACGCAGAACTGCTCGGCGGCACGCTCGGGCTGCTCGGGAAGAAGGGACAGGGCAGCCAGGTCGGTCTCCTCCAGCCTTTCGAGGGCGCCGGGAACTTGCCGGAAGTGTCCGGGGCCGGACGCCACACCCACGCGGGTCACCCGTTGCCCCATGAGCGACGCGGTGGCCAGCGCGTATGGTCCGCCGCCCGACCAACCCATCGTCGCGATCCGGTCCAGCCCGAGGTCGTCCGCGATCACCGCGGCATCCTGAGCGACGCGGCGGAGACTGAAGGGAGCCAAATCGGATCCGCCGTAGCCCGGGCGATCGAAGCTGATGACCCGGATTCCGAGGTCTGCGGCGATCTGGTCGCCGAAGGCGACGTCCAGCCGTGAGCCGGGAGTGCCATGGAAGTACAGGACCGGCGATCCATTGGGGTCACCGGCGGTTCGGACCCTGAGCGAACGACTACCGACAGTAAGGTCTCGCTCGCCCATGCCGGCGATGCTAGCGGACACGTTCCAACCGGAATGTCGGCCACCTCCGCCGAGCCGTCGATCTGATCACCGCGGGCATCGTCCGTGGCCCGCTGCTCACTCACCAAGAAGGTGCTGACAGCCAGGGGCATCGAATTCGTCGAGGTCGATATCCGAGAGAGCGAGGCGGCGCGCACGTACGTCGTCGAGGACCTGAGCTACACCGAGGCCCCCGTCGTCGTCGTCACCGACGAGGACCACTGGAGCGGCTTCGGCCCGACCACATCGACCGCATCGCAGAACAACTCGCCTGATTTTGCGACGGAGACCCCGCCGGCAGTTCCGGCGGGGTCTTCGCGTGCCCGGAGCAGTTGATGTCACAGGAGGCTGCGTGTTCTTCGGGACGTGGAGGTGCTGCGACGGATGGCGATAGCCGCGTCGGTCGCTGAGGACACCGCGACCAGTACCAAGAGGAACCTGGCTGTGCTGTCCGTTGCTGGGGAGATGAACACGGGCCCTGCAAGAGACCACCACAGCAGGAGGCCGGCCATCGCTATGTCCACGGCGCCGCGGACACGGAGAGTGGCGGCGGACCAGCGTCCCACGACGAGTACCCGCACGAGCAGTGCGAAGGATGCCGCCCATACTGGCAGGACCCAGGGTGCGCGCCATTTCAGGAATTCGGGATCGAGTTCGAGGGCAGCTACCGCGGGTTCTGGTAGGCCGGGCGCCCAGGAGGCGAGCCAGGGCAGAGCGATCACGACAGTGGCACCGAGCAGCCCGGCTGCGAGGGCCGCGATCGTGGACGGACGATTGACCAGGTCGCGGTCGATCGTCCGTCGCGGCGCGGGCGTCCACGCCTCCTGCGTGGACTCACGTCGTCGGTTGACCAACGCTCCGATGAGTGTGTAGGTGATCACTGCTCCGGGCCACCAGAGGGCGCCGATGCCGGCGCCGAGCCACCAGACGGTGAGGCGACCCCACCAGGCGTCGGCGCCGGAGTCCCAGCCGGTGACCGGGGTGACTCCTAGCATGGTGGCTGGCAGGGTGATCGCCCAGATCACCGCGATTCCGCCGAGAGCGATCCAGGTGAATCGGGGGGCGTCGGAGGGGCGGATGATTGTGAAGCCGGCCGGGCGGTAGCGATCGGCCACGTCGCGGGGTGCGCCGAAGGTTGTGAGCAGTTCCATGGCGAGCGGGGCGTCGGCGGGGCGACCGGCATCCGCTGCCCGACCCCCGAGCTCGTCATCGAGCAGCGAGCGGAGTTCACGGGCGACATCGGCGCGCTGGCGCCGCGGCAGGTATCGCATAACGTCGCCCACGTAGCTGCTGATGATGGCGTTGGGGTCCACTTCAATCCTCCTCATTCAGGAGCCGGTCCATCACCGACGCCAGCGACCCCCATGCAGAGGTCAGGTCTTGGTACATGCCAGTGCCGAGCGCGCTGAGTTGGTAGTAGCGACGCGGGGGCCCGTCCTCGGCCTGCCACTGCGAAGCGAGCAGGCCCTGGGCCTCCAGGCGTCGCAGCAGCGGATAGAGCGTTCCCTCTTCGATGGGCATACCGCGCTGGGCGAGTTCCTGTCGCAGGGAGTAGCCGTATTGCGGAGTGCGTAGCTGGGAGAGCACGGCCAGCACTAGAACACCCTTGCGGAGATCCTGCTCGAGCCGACCGAGCTGTGTCGGGCTATCTACCATGCGAACTACTGTACATAGAGATACACAGTATGGATGAGAGTACGCCGAAGGGCTTCTCGGAGAGGATGGTGAACGCGGAGTACTTGCGCAGCCACTTCTTCATGCCCGCTGGGTGTTCTCGACGCTCGCCTTGTCTTTCGGCTTCTTGACCCGCCCCGTCAGCACCGCCGCGAAGTAGTGCGCCGCGAGCTTCCCGATACGCGTCGTTGAGGACGACTTCACCCTCCGCGGGGTGGGAGATCACCCCGGTCTTGAGGTTGTCCGGCACGATCCGAGGAACGGAGCCACCGAACCAGTCGGACATGGTCACATGGGCGCGCAGCCGGGTGCCCTGCTGCATATCCAGCGTCGACTCCACGAACGCGAATCCATCCGGAGACTCTCGCGGGCACTACCACGGGACTCAACGACGACCGAGTCATCTCGGAGTCGATTCCTGAACGGCTGTTGTCGACATTCATCGCACCCCGATCGGGCGCCTGAAGTCACGGAGGCGACACATTAACCGCAGAGGGACCGCCAGTTATTCGTACCGGAGCGAGTCGACGGGGTTTGCGCGGGCTGCGCGTGCCGCAGGCAGGGTGCCGGCCAGGAATGCGATCGCCACTACCACCAGGATGATGACGAGGATCGAGAGCGGGTCGAACGCGATCAGTGTCAGTCCGGGGAGGTCTGCCAGCAGCGACCCGGACAGGCTCGAGCTGATCGCGGTGCCGGCGAGGATCGCGATGACGACGCCGATTGCGCTCCCGAGGAAGCCGATGAACGCCGCCTCAATGCTGAACAGACTGAACACGCGCCCGTTGCCCATGCCCATCGCTTTCATGAGGCCGATCTCGCGGGTGCGCTCCTGGACGGACATGAAGAGAGTGTTCACGATGCCGAAGCTCGCCGCGAGCAGTGCGATGATGGCAAAGGCGTTGAGGACGAGCACGATGCCGTCGATCACGGTCTTGAACATGCCGAGCTGGTCTGCGACGGTCGCGCCGGTGAAGCCCGCGTCGGCGAGGCGGTCCTTGAGCGCCGAGATGTCGGCATCCGTCGCAGCGGGATCGAAGAACACACTCACTTGGGCGTAGCGCTCCGTCTGGTCTGCCGGCACGCCGATGTTCTGCGTGTCGAACAGTTCATCGCTGAGGGCGGTGTTGGGCACGAGGCTGGCGCCCGCCGGCGACGCGAGGCCTTCCTCGGCGACGCCGACGACGGTCGCGTCGATCAGGTGCTGCGTACGTTCGGCATCCGTGATCGCGATCGACACCGACTGCCCGATGGCGCTCTCGGGATCGCCGAGCCCCATGGGCGCCACGAACGAGACGGGCAGGACGAGCTGCAGGTCAGTGGCGGCGTCGTCAGGTTCGGACCCCGCGTCCAGCGGGATCGTCTGTCCGGCAATGAGATTCCCCACCCCGATGACGTACTTCGTCCCTTCGCCCGCCTGGATGTAGTCCGCTGAGATCGAGCGCGTGGGTTCCACGTCCACTACTCCCTCGATGCCCGCGAGGGTGTCGAGGTCGGCCGGACTGAGTGCGACGACGGTCGATCCGGGAGGACCGGGCTGCCCGCTGGCGACGGCATCCGGGTTGAACTCCACGGGCTCGCCGGCAGCGACGCCGGTCGCACCCTCCTGGGTCTTGGTCACGGTCATGACATCAGATGCGCCGATCGACGTGACCGTGTCATCGATGTAGGCGTTGATGCCGGTCCCGAGTCCGCTCGTGAGCGTGAGAGTGAACGCGCCGACGAAGATCGCGAGGACGGTAAGGATCGTCCGTGTCGTGGATCGGAAGGTGTTGGCGACGGCTGATTCGAGGAGGTCGACGGTTCTCATACGGCCACCGCCGCGGAGTCTTCGACGAGCAGTCCGTCGCGGATGAAGAGGCGCCGGTCGCAGCGCGCTGCGAGGTCCTCGTCGTGGGTAACCACGATCAGGGTGATGCCGTTCTCCCGGTTGAGATCGAAGAGAATGTCTTCGACGATCGCGCCCGTGACCGTGTCTAGATTGCCCGTCGGCTCATCGGCGAAAATGATTCGAGGATTGTTCACCAGCGCTCGTGCAATGACCGTGCGTTGCTTCTGACCACCGGACAGATCCACGGCTTTGTTCGTGGCTTTGTCCTCGAGTTCGAGTTGCTCGAGGGCGGCGAGGCCGCGGCGCTTGCGCTCGGAGCGACCGATGCCCGCGATCTTGAGGGGCAGGATCACGTTCTCGAGCACGGACGAGTTGCCGGTGAGGAAGAACTGCTGGAACACGAAGCCGAACGTCTTGTTCCGCGTGCGATTGAGACGGCCGCCGCGCAGCGTGGCGGTGTCGACGCCCTCGAGCCTGACCGTGCCCGACGACGGGGCGTCGAGCAGCGCGAGGACATGCATCAGGGTGGACTTGCCCGACCCGCTCTTGCCCACGATCGCGATGCTCTCGCCCTCGCGGATGTCGAAGGTCACCCCCTTCAGCGCGTCGAAACGGTTCTGGCCTCGGCCATACGACTTGCGCACGTCCCGGACCGAGATGATCGGCGTCGTCATGAGGCTCCTGACTGCGGTTCTGCGAGTGGAACCTCCAGCGTCGCTCACAGTGCGGCGCGCGGCGTCACCCCGTGGGGGACACTTCGACTACTGCGAGCGCAGTACGACGTATGGCGCGCGCGCAGGATGTGGGACGTCTCGGCGCCCGCCACACTGGATCAATGACGCGGGCCGAAGTGCGGAGCCTCCGCCCGTGGGACCGGCACCCACGGCTGCTTCGCTGGGTCGATGACGCCATCGCCGCGGTGTTCGTCATCGGGTCGGCGTTCGTCCCCTTCCCCGAGACTCAGTTCCGGCCGACCGACGCGCTGACAGTGGCGCTCGTGATCGCGCCCGCGGCAATCCTGCCGCTGCGGAGGCGGTGGCCCGTCCCCGTACTCGCCGCCTGCGTGGCGCTCTACGGCCTGGCCGCGTTCACGGCGATGCTGTGGCCGGGGATCGCGATCGCGATCGCGATCGCGATGTTCGGGGTCGGGAATCGGTCACCTCAGCGGACCACGCTGATCACCGCGATGGTCACGATCAGCGCGGTGATCCTCATCAATGTGCTTGCCGCACTCGCCAGCGTGCTCGATCCGCGCGTGTTCGCCGTCGCCGTCACAGTGGCGTTCGCGGCGGCTGCGGGCGACGGCACGCGATCCCGACGCGAGTACATCGCCGCGATCACCGAGCGGGCGGAGCGCGCCGAGGAAACGCGCGAGTCGGAGGCCCGCAGGCGCGTATCCGAGGAACGGCTTCGCATCGCGCGCGACCTGCACGATGCAGTGGCTCATCAGATCGCTGTGATCAGCCTGAATGCCGGAGTGGCGTCATCCGCGATCGAGACGAGACCGGCGGCCGCTTTGGAGGCGGTCCGTACGATCCGCGCCGCAGCGCGCACAGTGCTGGGTGAGATCGGCGCACTCCTCGACGTGCTGCGCACCGGTGACGATGCGACGTTGGAGATCTCGCCTCAACCCGGCCTGGAACACCTCGATGATCTGATCGCCCAGTTCGTGGACGCCGGTCTCAGGGTCACTGTCCGCACAGAGGGTGTCCCGCTGGCGGTCGGCGGCGCGACCAGCCTGATCGCTTACCGGGTGATCCAGGAGGGCCTGACGAACGCCCATAAGCACGGGGCGGAGTCACGCGCTCACGTGCTGGTCCAGGTCAACGATGACGCGCTGGAGATCGTCGTGACCAACCCCATCGTCGCCGGCGCGGCATCCTCCGACACCGTGCCCGTAACAGAAGCCATCGACGTCCGTTCCGGCCTCGGCCTGATCGGACTGCGCGAGCGCGTCGCGGCCGTCCGAGGCGTTGTCGAAGGTGGCCCCGGTGCGGGCGGATGGCGACTCGCGGCGACGTTGCCGATCACCAGGGAGGGTGACCGATGACGACCGTCCTCGTGGTCGACGATCAAGCACTCATCCGGCAAGCGGTGTCGGACATCCTGTCTCATGCCGCCGGCATCACGGTGGTCGGCGAAGCCGTCGACGGGCTCGAAGCCGTCGCTGCGGCCACCCGGCTGAGCCCCGACGTCGTCGTGATGGACATCCGGATGCCGCGCCTGGACGGCATCGCTGCGACGGAGGCGATCTGTTCGGAACCTGACCTCCTCGCCACGAAGGTTCTGATCCTGACCACGTTCGAGGAAGACGAGTACATCGTCGCCGCGCTCCGCGCCGGGGCGAGCGGCTTCATCGGAAAGGGCTCGGAGCCCGAGGAGATTGTGCACGCGGTCCATGCGGTCCACGCGGGCGACGCGCTGCTGTCGCCGATCGCCACCCGGAGCCTCATCACGAAATACGTGAACCCGGCCAGATCAGCGGCAGGTGACGCTCGGCCGATCCCGCCCGCGCTCGCACAGCTCACCGACCGCGAGCGGGAGGTGCTGCTGCTCGTCGCCCGCGGCAGATCCAACCAGGAGATCGCGAGTGAACTGCACATCTCGCCGCACACGGCGAAGACACACGTGAACCGCGTCATGACCAAGGTCAACGCGCACGACCGGGCTCAACTCGTGATCCTCGCCTACGAGACGGGGCTCCTCGCACCCGGCTCGTGACATCGCACCTGCACCAGCCGAACCGGTGATCGACACCACGACCCCGATGGGGCGTGCCCTGTTCGGCATCGTGCCGGTGTTCGCGCAGTTACGCGTGGATACGATCTGGGAGAACACCCGGCTCGGTCTGGAGTATGCGCGCGCTCAGGGCCGCGTCGGCGGCCGCCCGACGGTGATGAGCGCCGCGCGGGTCGAGGTCGCGCGACTGATGCGCGCTCAGACCCCGTCCGCGACGTGGGAGGCGATCGCCACGACGTTGCACGTCAGCTCCGCCTCCGTCCACGCAAGCCGGTCCCCCCCGTTGGGCCGCTCTGCGACCTCACTGGCATGTCACCGAACGTCGCCGCCCGCTGGCAGCTTGTCGCGGCCTCCGCCTACGCGCAATACCCCGCGATCCGGCTCTGAACTCAGCCGCTGACCAGCAGCCTCGAGACCTCCTCGAGCGCTTCGGGGATGAGGCGGTAATACGCCCACGTCCCGCGCTTGGAGCGGCTGAGGAATCCTGCCGCGGTGAGCACCTTGAGGTGGTGGGACACGGTCGGCTGGGAGAGCCCGATCGGGTCGATCAGATCACATACGCACGCCTCCTGATGCTTGGAGGAGGCGACGATCGAGAGCAGCCGCAACCGCGCCGGATCCGCGAGAGCCTTCAAGGTCACGGCGAGCTGCTCCGCGTCAGTCTGGCCGAGCGGTTCCTTCACCGGCGGCGCGCAGCACGCCGCACCGGAAGTGACGTCGGTGACCTCGAGCATCGTGACCATGCATCGACAATAGTCGATATTGACAGGTTTCGATACATGCGCTCATACTGAGCATCGACGTTCATCAATGTCCTTCGGAGGCTTCTCGTGACGCTACTCGATCTGACACCTCGCACGACCGTGAGCGACCGGCTCGCGACACTTCCGGCGGTGATCATCGGCGCTGGCCCGATCGGGCTCGCCGCTGCGGCGAACCTCGCCGAGCGAGACATCGACTTCGTTATCCTCGAGGCCGGCGACCGAGTCGGCGCGTCGATCCGACTCTGGGGACACACCCGGCTGTTCTCGCCGTGGCGGCACCTGATCGACCCCGCCTCCCGTCGCCTGCTCGACGCCGCCGGCTGGATCGCCCCGGCGGATGAGGGCAGGACGCCGACCGGGCGGGAGCTCGTCGACGACTACCTTGAGCCGCTGGCCGCGCTGCCAGAGATCGGGTCGCGGATCCGGTTCGACACCCGCGTGGTGGCGGTTACCCGTGAGGGCATGGACCGCACCCGCACCGCCGGCCGTGAGAAGACCCCGTTCCTGCTCCGCGTCCAGACCGACGATGGCACCATCGAGGAGCTGACCGGGCGCGCGGTGATCGACGCGTCCGGCACCTACACCAGCCCGAACCCTCTGGCCTCGACCGGACTGGATCCGATTGGCGCCGCCGACGTCGACGGCCTGGTGCTGCACGCCCTCCCGGATGTCCTCGGCGCCGACCAAGCGACGTTGACGGGCAAGCACACCGTCGTGGTCGGCGCCGGGCACTCTGCCGCGAACACGCTGATCGCCCTCGCCGAGCTGGCCCAGACGGAGCCGGGGACGCGGGTCACCTGGCTGATCCGCAACCCCTCCGCGATCCGCGTCTCCTCCTCGCCGGACGACGAGCTCGTTGACCGCGCGAAGCTCGGCTCACGGGTCGACCAACTCGTCCAAACCGGCCATGTCAACCTGGTGGACTCGTTCGAGATCTCCCGCCTGGAGCCGAACGGGCACGGGGTTCGACTGGTCGGGCGTCGTCGTGGTGAGGATGCGTTCCTGGATGCCGACGTGGTGGTGAATGCGACCGGGTTCCGCCCCGACCTGGGCATGTTGCGCGAGGTCCGCCTGGAGCTGGACGACATCGTCGAAGCGCCCAAGAGACTCGCACCGCTGATCGACCCGAATCTGCACTCTTGCGGCACCGTCTCTCCGCACGGGTTCGCCGAGCTGCGGCATCCGGAGTCCGGGTTCTTCCTCGTGGGGATGAAGTCCTACGGAAGGGCCCCGACGTTCCTGCTCGCCACGGGCTACGAGCAGGTCCGCTCCATCACCGCCTGGCTGGACGGCGACATGCCCGCCGCCACCGAAGTCCAGCTCACCCTCCCCGCCACCGGGGTCTGCTCCACCGATCTCAGCTCCGGCGGGGGCTCGTGCTGCTCGTGACGACGATCCGGGCGATGCAGGCGGCGGACTGGCCGCAGGTCGAGGCGATCTTCACCGTCGGCATCCAGGCCGGGGAAGCCACGTTCGAGACCACGACGCCGTCCTGGGCGCAGTTCGACGCCGGCAAGATTCCTGACGCCCGGCTTGTCGCCGTCGACGACACCGGAGCCGTAGTCGGCTGGGCGGCCGCCTCCCTGGTGTCGGCGCGGGAGGTCTATTCGGGCGTGATCGAGCACTCGGTCTACATTCATCCCGATCACCACGGCCACGGCATCGGCCGGCAGCTGCTGGCTGCGTTCATCGCCGAGGCGGAGGACGCCGGCTACTGGATGATCCAGTCCAGCGTCTTTCCGCAAAACATCGCCAGCCTGCGACTGCACGAGCGGGCCGGGTTCCGCGTCGTCGGGCACCGAGAGCGGATCGCCCGCAACCTGCTCGGCCCGCACGCCGGGCACCGGCGCGACACGATCCTGATCGAACGCCGGTCCACCCGCAATCCTCGGCGAACAACTCACCTGGCCCACCATTCTCGGCGGTCTTGCCGTCGTCCTCTGCGCCGGGCTCGCCGTCCGCACCCGACTCGGCGGCAAAGGAGCCCGTTGATGCCGATCATCGACGCTGCGATCCTCGTGGGCATCAAGACGGTCTGGCCCGGCGCTCCAGCGCGGGCTAGCCTGGGCGCACGACCGGTGGGGCGGCGCCGGAACGGGTTTCGAAGGAGAAACGATGAGCGAGGCGATCCTGCTGGAGATCTCGGACGATCTGGCGCAGGTGACCCTGCTCCGGACCGGACGCGGTCTCCGGCGGCGGACTCGGTCTGATGCTCACCGCCGACTACATCGTCGCCGCCGAGGGCACCCGGTTCCTCAGTGCCTACTCGAAGGTCGGGCTCACGCCCGACCTGGGAGTGTCCACCCTCCTGCCCGCGGCGGTGGGCGAGCGCAGCTTACGGACAGGCGAAGCGCCTGATCCGCGGGGCGGGGCCACCCTGACCGAGAGGTTCGACGACGAGGCCCGCACGTTCGCTCAGGCGCTGTCCAGCGATGCGGCCCGCGTGCGCCTGCGCGCGTCCGCCGAGCAGTCCGCAGCGAGTGCGGCCCCGCAGCATCCCGGCGGTGACCGCGTCGCGGCCGCTCAGATCAGCGGCGTGCGCAGGAACACCTGCTCAGTGCCGTCCTCTCCCGGCACCCGCTCGGCCTGGCGGTAGCCGCACCGCTCGTGCCGGCGGCTGTTTCTTCCGACCGTAGCGCGCGGTCGGAGCCGCCCGGTGGCGCTCACGTACCCTGGGATCATGGAATCGCCGCGCGGGACGGGGCAGGTGCGCCCGCAGACCGAGGGTGCGTCGGGTCCCGTGGACGCCGCGGGGCGCCCCGTGCTGCAGTTCCGCGCGCCACGGCGGGCCACGCCCCCGACCCATCTGGCGGACCTGACGCCAGCCGCTCGCCGCGACGCTGTAGCCGGTCTCGGCCAGCCGGCATTCCGGGCGGCTCAGCTGGAGCACCACTACTTCCGCCGTCACCTCTGGGAGCCGGAAGAAATGACCGACCTTCCCCTCCCGACGCGCGCTCCGATTGCGGGCGCGATGCTGCCGCCGTTGCTGACCGAGGTCCGGCGTCTGCGCAGCGACGGCGGGGAGACGGTGAAGTTCCTGTGGCGACTCTTCGACGGCGCGCTGGTCGAGTCGGTGCTGATGCGCTACAGCGGACGCATCACACTGTGCGTCTCGTCGCAGGCCGGATGCGGCATGAACTGCCCTTTCTGCGCCACCGGCCAGGCGGGTCTGACCCGGAACCTCTCCGCGGCGGAAATCGTCGACCAGGTGGTGCGGGCCGATCGGGTGATCGCCGAGGGCGGCCTCGGGCGGCCTCCCGCGCCGGCGGGCGTGCCGGAGCGCGTCACCAACGTGGTGTTCATGGGGATGGGCGAACCGCTCGCGAACTACGCGCGGATCCTGCAGGCGGTGCGCGTGCTGGTGGACCCCGACCACGGCATGGGCATGAGCGCGCGCGGGATCACGGTGTCCACGGTGGGGCTGGTCCCCGCCATCCACCGTCTCGCGCAGGAGGGTCTGCCGGTGACGTTCGCACTC
Organism: uncultured Actinomycetota bacterium; assembly: GCA_963701365.1. Classification (GTDB taxonomy): domain Bacteria; phylum Actinomycetota; class Actinomycetes; order Actinomycetales; family Microbacteriaceae; genus Microbacterium. The sequence goes on from CAVOZX010000029.1 coordinate 25,750, forward strand.
TCGCTGCACGCTCCCGACGACGAGCTGCGCGACGACCTCATTCCGGTCAACTCCCGCTGGAAGGTCGACGAGGCGCTGGACGCGGCTCGGGACTACTTCGACCGCACCGGCCGCCGGGTCTCCATCGAGTACGCGCTCATCAAGGACATGAACGACCAGCCTTGGCGCGCGGGCCTGCTCGCCGAGAAGCTCAACGCCCGCGGGCGCGGCTGGGTGCACGTGAACCCGATCCCGCTCAATCCGACGCCCGGCTCGATCTGGACCGCGTCCGAGCCGGCCGTGATGCACGAGTTCGTGCGGAGGCTGCGCGCGGCCGGCATCCCCACCACCGTGCGGGACACCCGTGGCAAGGACATCGACGGCGCCTGCGGTCAGCTGGTCGCGACGGAGGCCGACAGATCGGCCGCCGTCCGGACGGACTGAGGTCGCCGTGACCGTCGTGGCCGTGATCGCCTACCTCGCCGTGGCGGCGGTGTTCGCGCTCTCGGCCGCGTGGGTGGGTCGCCGCCTGCTGGACGGGCAGGTGGGGTGGCTGCGGGCCGGGATCACCGGCGGGGCGGTCTTCGTCGCCGCCAGTCCCGTGGTCGCCTGGGCACTGGAGCGCGCGGGGGTGGTGGCCGAAGGCCGTCTCGTGGTCGCCGGGCCGTTGGCGCTCCTCTTCCTCGTGCTCACGGTCGGATGGGTCTTCGCCGCGGTGGTCGGAACCATCGTCACGCTGGAGTTCCTATGGCCCTCGCGCCCGGTGACGAGTCCGGTGGCGCTGGTCCGCGACATCCTCGCGCGCCGCGACCGCAGCCGCAGGTACGCCCAGATCGTGGCGATCGCCTCGCGTCACGGCCTGGGCCTGTATCGCCGGGGACGGGACGGGGCCGCGGCGGGATTCCCGAGCGCGCTGGTGGCGGCCATGAATGAGGCGGGGGTGACATTCGTGAAGCTGGGGCAGCTCCTCTCCTCCCGCGAGGACATCCTGCCCCCCGAACTGACCCGGGCGTTGGCGACCCTCCAGATGGCGAGCACCCCGATCCCATGGGATGAGGCCCGGGCCGCCATCGAGACGGAACTGGGCCGGCCCGTGGCAGACGTCTTCGCCGACATAGACGAGGAGCCGCTCGCCGCCGCGTCGGTGGCACAGGTGCACGCGGCCACTCTCCCTTCCGGCAGGCGCGTCGTGGTCAAGATCCAGCGTCCCGTCGCCCGCGCGCAGGTGCAGACCGACCTGGACATCCTGACGCGGCTCGCGCAGGACGCCGAGCGGCGCACCGAGTGGGGGAGGGAGTACGGCGCGGTCGCGCTCGCGGAGGAGTTCAGTCGCGCTCTGCGGGAGGAGCTGGACTACCGCGTCGAGGCCGCCAACACCGAGATGCTCCGGGGAGCGGTGGCGCGATCGGGCAGGGACGGCCTGCGCGTTCCTGAGATCATCGAGGAGTTCACCACCGCTCGCATGATCGTTCAGGATCTCGCGGAGGGGACTCCGTTCAGCAACCTCGACCCCACCGCGCTCGAGGCGGCCGCCGCGCGGCGGGTCGCCGGCGGTCTGCTGGACACCGTGTTCGACCTGATCGCGATCCGCGGCGTCTTCCACGCCGACCTGCATCCGGGGAACCTCATCCTGGGGTCCGACAGCTCGGTCGCCCTGATCGATTTCGGTGCGGTGGGAGTGCTGGAGAAGAGTGTCCGTCGGCTGCTCGTGCCGCTCCTGGTGGCCATCGCCAACGAGGACGACGCCGCCGCCACCGACCTAGTCCTCCTGCTCGTGGCCGCCCCGGAGCTGCGCCCCGAGGCGCAGGCGCGGCTGCAGCACGACATCGGAGCTATCCTCACCCGGGTCCACAACACCCGCCTGGACAAGGATGTGTTCCCCCAGATCATCGACGTGCTCCGCCGGCATCGGATGCCCGTTCCGCCGGCCCTCCTGCTGGTCGCGAGAACACTCGCGGGATTCGAGGGATCGCTGCACCGGGTGGCACCGAACTACGACATGGTGGGTGAGGCGTTGGCGCGCGCACCGTACTACCTCGCCCGCGGCACGACCCTGCGCAGTCTGGTGATGTCCGCCCAGACCCAGGCGGCCATCGCCACCGAGCAGCTGCGGCTTCTCCCGCGGCGCATGAACACGCTCTCGCGCCAACTGGAGTCGGGGACGTTCTCCCTCCGGATGCGTGGGTTCCAGGATGCCGCGGAGCGTGGCTGGATCGAGACGCTCACCTCGCAGCTGACGACCACCCTGGTCGGCATCGCGCTGGTGGTGACCGCGGTCCTGCTGGTCGTCTCCGACGGGGGTCCGATGCTCACCGCCGACGTGGCGCTCTATCCCTTCGCCGGCAGCGCGGTGGGACTGGCCGGCGCGCTCCTGCTGTTGCGGAGCCTGCGGATCGCCTTCAGCCGCCGACGCGGCGACGTGACCTGAGCAGGGCAGCTCGCTATCCGATCTAGAATGGGTCTGTAATTTCCTAACGGGTAAGTTCGAGCTCGCATCCGCCTCGTCCCTCAGACCCGCACTTGGAGGTGAGGACCACATTCTGAACAACGCTGATCATTCGAACCGTGCATCGCAGGCCTTTGCGGCAGGCGGGCCGAGAAACGTGCCCACGCGACGCGCTCGCACACCGGATCTCGACAGCGTCGTCACTACCGCGGCGCGACTGTTTCACCAGTTCGGCTATCAGAATACGACCATGCAGGCGATCGCGGACGAACTGGGGATCGCGAAGCCCACACTGTACGTACACGCGAAGAGCAAGACCTATCTCCTCGGTCAGATCTTCCAGCGAATGTTGGATCAGGGCGATCAGCTGGTGGAAGGTGCGCTGGCGGAGCCCGACGCGATCGTCGGATTGGAGTCATTGATACGGGGACAGATCTTACTTTCTCGGACGTATCGTGATTATTACGGCGTGATATATGGTGATCAGCGGGAATTGCCGGCCGAGCTCGACAGAGTGTACAGACAGTGGAGCCGTGATTTCGTCCGGAGGGTGGAGTTGCTAGTGTCACGCGGTCAGCAACAGGGCACTATACGCAGCGAATTCACCGCACTCGTCGTTGCTCAGACACTCATAGGGATCACGGGATGGTCCGCGCGCTGGGTGGGTCGCCGGAGCGCAATCGGCGTCGAGACGGTGGTACGCGAGACCACCGCGATGATCCTCGACGGACTCAGAGCCGAGAGGTGATCTTCCCCGCGCCGCGACCCTCAGGATGGACCGGTCGCGCCTAACGTCACTATCTCGGCTTCGGCACCCGTTGCATCGAGGTGGAGAATGGCTACCGTTCCAGGGAGATCCGTGCGCAGATGCGGAGTTGTCGGACTTCCAGGGTTTACCATGAGCACGCCACTTCTGCGTTCGATGCACTCGAAATGAGTATCTCCCACAACGAGGACGTCGGGGGATTGCTCCATACCGTATCGCTCGCGCATCATATCGTGAGGGTCTCGGTTCCAGGGCTCGTACACATGAAGGACAGCCACCGACACGCCCATGTGCGTCAACGTCTGCAGTGGTCTCACTCTCGCGTCCGCGTACAGGTGTGCGTCGTTATTCCCCTTGGCCGCAAGAACCGGCGCGATCGTTTCCAGCCAATCTAGGACCCCCGAACTGATTATATCGCCCGCATGCAGGATGAGATCCACTCCCGCAAATGCCTCTGCAATCTGGTCGGCCATCGCCACGTTCCACGGCGGCATGTGCGTATCGGAGATCAGTCCTATTCGCATCATAAGTAACCCGCCGACCCCCACAGCGTTGCGATCACAGCGCCCCTGTCGGCGGGTAGCCGCCTCATCGAGAGACCCCTACCCGCCGACCACCAGGAAACGTCGAAGTGAAACGTCACGCCCGCGTGGGCAGGGTGACGACAACGGGGCCGGGACCGATAGAGACCCCGCGAGAGTGTGTCGACACCATCTCCAACTCGACGAAGCTCGTCCCGTCCTCCTGCCACTTTCGCTTCACTTCTCCGGTCGTCTTCACGGCTTCGCCGACCGTGTTGAAGATGCGCATTCGGAACGGACCGACTTTGCGAATGCGGCCATCGAGCCCGATCCACTCCCGCACGGTGCGCTCCCACATCGCCTGGCAGAAGACGTTATTTGCGTACATGTCAGGAGCACCCTGCGCGTGGGACACTTCCGTATCGTGATGAATCGGCGCAAAATCGCGGTTCCCACCAGCGAAGACCACAAGGCGATGCACGGTCATATTGAACGTGATCGGCGGAACGACGTCCCCAACATTGACGTCATCCCAGTACAGCTGCTCAGACCAATCGGCCATCGATCTTCCTCGTCTCCCTAGCCGGCATCACTTGGAATGCGGGTTGTACGCGTACAGACCACGGCGCATCGTCGCCACGACCTCATCACGCTGGTTGTAGCAATTGCTCTCGAAGATCATGAACGCCCCGCGCCCGACGCTCGTCTCCTTTGGTACGCACGAGAGCAACTTGTTGCCGCTCATCCGAAGCCGGTCACCGATCAAGACGTCCCGGAAGTACTCGATCTCGACATCTGTCGCAAACCCTGCAGACACATCCGGTCCAGGCAGGCTCGCGAACGGATTGGCGCCCGCACCAGCGCGTACCGGCTGCGCGTGCGGCTCGGCTGACGTGTATACAGACGGATCTCCCGGAGACCAAACACCCGGATCGACGAACGTCTGGGTAATGCTGCTATGGGGAGCGACAATTCCGCCATATCCATGAGCCCGCGCGACGTCATCGTCATAGTGCAGAGGACAATCGAATTCGACCGGTTCACAGAATCGGCGGATCGAAGCTCGCTCCACGTCCTCTACCGCGGTCAGATTCGACTGAAGACCGCCCTCGATCTCCTCTCCTACCCTGGCGACGAGTGAGTCCCACTCCTTCTCCCATGCTCCTTCATCGGCCACTTCTCATTCCTTTCATCCAAAACGACACGCGAACGTCTCACGGTCGCGGAGCCGCGCCGGCAGCCCGGACTCTGCCGGCGCGAATAGCCTCCGCCAACTCCTTCTCCGACGTCACCGTCCCATCGATCTCCGTGGGACGACGCCCAACCTGCCAGGCTTCACGATGCGCGTCGCCACCCCCTGTGGTCGGCAGCATAAGACGCTCAGCGACCGCGGCGGCGAGGAGATTCTCGATGTGACGCGTTTCCGCGTTCCAGGTCTCGATGGCATGCACGGCGTCCCATCCGCGACGGTCTATGGCGAGCTCAACGTCCTCGCGTAGCGGTGCAGCCGGGACTCGGCCCCCGTAAAACCTACGGAAGGGATGAGCGAGAACGAGGGCCGCACCGCTCTCTTCCGCCGCATCAACGAGCACTTCAAATGAGCGCATGCTCACATCAAAGCCATCCAGCCCAAATGCGAGGACATGACCTACCTCCGTCGTGACCTCGACGCCGGCCAGCGTAAGGACACCCTCACGCCGGCCGACACGTCTCGCATCCTCGGCAATCCACTGAACGTCGTGCTCCGTGAAGCACAGCGCGTCAAGTCCCGCCTCGCGTGCGCCACGCGCTGCGATATCGGGAGCAACAATGCCATCCATACTCACTGTCGTATGGCAGTGCAGGTCGATCAGCAAGGTCACGGATTCCGCTATGAGTCGATCAGAACGCCGCGGCCAGACCTCACGCGGCGCGCTTGAACTTCGCGAGCGTCACCGCATCCGTGACATCGTCGAACCACACCTCGACTGGCATGCCCATCACGAGATCGTCGGGTGCCACGTCCGTGACCCACGTCATCACCCTAGGACCTTCTTCGAGCTCAACGACCACTCCACTGTAGGGTACGTCGTCCACAAACCCAGGGTGAAGCGGGCGGTACACCGTCGTCCATGTGAACACCGTCCCCTTCCCAGTCGATTGCGCCCATTCGAACGCGTCGGATCCGCATACCGCGCAGTATTCGCGCGGCACGTGCCTCCATCGGCCGCAATTCGTGCACCTCTGGAATCTCAGCTCGTGATTCTTGAGAAAGCCGTACCACTCCGCGGTGGATCCTTCGAGTCGCGGAAGCGGCCGCTTGTATGTGCTCATTTCAGATTCTCCTACTAATCACTTCGAGGTAAGAACAGCCAAGGAGCCATCACCGAAATCGCCCCAGCCCGTGACAACCCCGATGTGTGCGTTTTCGACCTGGCGCTCGCCGGCCTCGCCGCGCAGCTGCCTCGTCGCCTCAACAAGATGGTTCATACCGATGACGTGGGCCTCAGAAAGCAATCCGCCGTGAGTGTTGATCGGCAGCTTCCCGCCGAGCTCGATGGTGCCTCCCTGAACGAACGACGGCCCCTCGCCACGCTTGCAGAACCCGGCCTCTTCGATCTGCTGCAAGACTTCGAACGTGAAGCAGTCGTAGATCTCCGCGAAATCCGCATCCTCCGGCCCGAGACCGGCCATCTCGTACGCCTTGGGCGCCGCGTAACTGAGACCAATCGTGAACAAGTCCTCGCGATTGATGATGTCGTCGGCCGGGTACGGATGACCCTCCGCGATGCCGCTCACATACACTGGCTTGTGATTCGTGCGCTTCGCAAGCTCCTTCGCTCGTTCGGCCGTCGTGACAACGATCGCCGCTGCGCCGTCTGTCTCAAGGCAGCAGTCGAGGAGCCGGTACGGCGCTGCGATCCACGGCGACGCCTTGTAGTCATCCAACGTCAGAGGACGACCACGCATGTACGCCTTCTCGTTCAACTGCGCGTGCTTCCGCATCGCCACCGCAATAGCGCCAAGGGCCTCGGGCTCCCAGTCGTACTGGTACATGTGGCGCCGCGCCATGATCGAGTAGAACTGCGGCGGGGCGTTCACGCCGAAAGGAACATAGTAGTTCCCCAGGGTCGCCCCCATCGGGAAACTACCATCGTCGCCGATCTCGCGAGCGCGCATTCCGGAATAGCCATTCCAGCCGTTCGGCACGACCACATAATTCGCAGTTCCCGTCGCAACCGCCATGGCGGCGCTCTGCACCGACGCGACGGAACTCGCGCCTCCCATGTCCACGTGTGAGGCATAGCGGAGATTCTGGATACCGAGATTGGCGGCGAACTCCTCCGCGCTCAGTCCCATCATCGGCGTCATGATTCCATCGACTTCATTGGGTTCGAGACCCGCGTCGCGAATCGCCCTCACGCATGCGGTCAGGATCAGCTTGGCCGCGCTCATGCCGGATCCTTCGCCGCGCACGTACGGAGTCTCACCCACTCCGACGATGCACGCTTCATCCTTCAGTGAAAATGTCATTTTGGTTCCCTTATCGTCTCTGTTTCATGAGTGAAGACCCTATGCGCGCGGCATTCCAAGACCGCGCTGCGCAACGATATTCCGCTGCACCTCGTTAGTCCCGCCGCCAAATCGCCCAGGAGGAGCCTTACGGTAGGTGGATTCGATCTCCCCGTCGAGTGGTGCGCCGGGATCTCCCTTCAGCAGCTGGCCCTGCAGACCCAAGGCGCTCATCGCCCAACTCGTCATACGAGTGCGCAATTCACTGCCGTAGAACTTCTGCATCGAGGCTTCCTTATTGGGAACGAGCCCAGCGTCGATCATCGAAGCAGTGTTCAGGCCGAATAGATTGCCGATCTCAAGATCTCTGTGAATCAGGGCCAGCTCACGACGCACGTCCGGGCGATTCGCGATCAAATCTCCATCGAGCGTCGTGGACTTCAGGTACGCCACAAGTTCATCGAACATCGTGTCCAATTCGGCCGTAAACGCTCCAAGCGCCACGCGCTCCAGGTCGAGCGCCGACGCGATGTAATACCAGCCGCGGTTGAGCTCACCGATGAGATTCCCCACCGGCACCCGAACGTCCGTGAAGAACACCTGATTCGTCCTCATGTCGCCCCAGGTCCAAATCGGAGTGACCTGCACTCCCGGCGCATCCAAGGGAACGATGATGACGGAGATACCCTTGTGCTTGGGCGCAGTCGGATCCGTCCGCACCGCAAGCCACTCGTGGGTGGCGACGTGACCATGCGTATTCCAGATCTTCTGGCCGTTAATGACCCACTCGTCCCCATCGAGAACAGCGCGCGTTTGAAGGCTTGCCAGGTCCGTACCTGAGTCCGGCTCGGAATAGCCCAGCGCAAACTCCGCGTCTCCCTCAGCGATCTTCGGAATCCACTCCTTCTTGTTCGCCTCAGTACCGAACCGAATCAGAGTCGGAACAAGCGATGTGACCGTCAGCGGCAGCGGGGGCGCCCCGACCCGAGCGAACTCACGAAGCATGATGAGCTGGTCCATCGCCGACATCTCGAGGCCGCCATACTCCTTGGGCCAGTTCATTCCAAGCCAGCCGCGGCCCGCGACCTTCTTCCAGAATTCCTTCTCTCCATCACTGCGGTACAGTTCGCCACCCTCACTGTCTCGCAGATCCTTCCGGAATTCCGGAGTCATGACTTCCTCGAGGAACGATCGCACCTCGTCGCGCCATTCCTGCTGAGCCTTGGTGAGTCTAAAATCCATGACAGGTCCGTCCTACGTATTCGAGTTCGATTTTCACAGACCGATGGCCGTCGCCAGGCGATCGAGGTGAAAATCGGTGTTGCCGAGACTCAACTCGGTCGCCTTCGCCCGCTGCGACCAAAGATGGAGGTCAGCCTCGCGCACGTAGCCCATTCCGCCGTGCAACTGATGGGCCTGAGTCGTAACGAAGACGTACGCCTCGTTCGCAGCCGACTTCGCGATCGCCACTTCCCGCGTGGCCGGATATCCCTCGGAGATCAACCAGAGAGCCTGCATTGCCGTAAGTTTCGCACCATCAACCTGCGTCGCCATATCAGCGGCGAAGTGCTGCACGGCCTGGAAGCTTCCGATCGGAACGCCGAACTGCACACGATCTTTGACGTAGTTCACGGTCGTCTCAAGCACCTTCTGAGCGCCGCCAGCCATCTCCATGGACTGCAGGGCCGTAGCTGCCTCCAACATCGACTCGTACGATGCCCAGGCTGTGCCCACTCCGGCTTCTCCACCGAGCACCGCTGATCCGTCCAATGCAACGTTGTCGAACGATACCAGCCCCTGATTGTCCTTTGCGAAGGTCCTCTGCGCGGTGACGGATACGCCATTCGATCCGGCTGGCACGAGGAAGGCGGTTACTCCGTCGGTCCCACCGGTCCCGGTCCTTGCGATCACGATGAACGGGTCGGCAACGGCCGCATTCTGAACGAATGCCTTCTGGCCCGAGAGCACCCAGTTGCCGCCCTTCTCCTGCTTGGCCGTGGTGCGGAGGTAGCGAGGATCGTGAAGCACATCCAACTCGGCAAAGGCGACAGTCCCCACCATCTCGCCGTTGGCGATCTTAGCGAGATACTCCGACTTCTGTTCATCGGTTCCGAGTCTCTCAATCAGCAGCGCGGCCTGCATCGTGCTGAAGAACGACGTCGGAAGGAGAACGCGTCCTGCCTCCTCGTAGACCAGTCCCAAGTCGAATAGGGACGATCCGCTCCCGCCGTACTCCTCCGGCAGCGCCATCCCCAACCAGCCACCGTCGGCCAGCTTCTGCCAGAGATCGGCCGAGTGCCCGGAGCTGCCGTCCTCTTGCAACTCACGGACTGTCGTGATGGTGCACGTTCCTTCGAGGAACTCACGCACTCCCTGCTGCAGCATCTGCTGATCTTCAGAAAGTTCCAAGTCCACTTCTGTGTCCTTTCATCGAGCCGGCCCGCTGAATGTGTGCACGGCCCGGCAATATCATCATCTGGTTACGGGTACATAAGGTGATCGCCCTGCAGTCCCTCGAACGAATGCGGGCGGTCACCGAGGCTTCGCGCGCTTATGCCCGCGGTAGACCGAGGCCACGTTGGGCCACGATGTTGCGTTGGACTTCGTTCGTGCCCCCACCGAACCGAAGGAAGGGCGCCTTCCGGTAGAGATGCTCCATCACCCCGTAGAAAGGTGCGTTGGGGTCATATCGATCGAGTTGCCCCGACATCTCAAGAATCTGAGTCCCCAGGTTCGCGAATTTCGTCTGCAACTCCGTCGTGAAGATCTTCTGCTGCGAAGCCTCGCGGTTGGGAACCAGGCCGGCGTCAATCATCGCCGCCGTCCGATAGCCGAACAACTGCGCAAGTTCAAGGTCGCGTGCCAGTTCGGCGAGCTTGCGGCGTACGCCCGGACGATTCGCGAGCAGCGCGCCATCGACAATCGTGCTCTTCGCGTACTGCACCATCGCCTCGTATGCCTTCAGGAGAGACCCGTGGAAGGAACCGATGGCAACTCGCTCGAAGTCCAACGCAGCGGCGATGTAGTACCAACCCCGGTTCATCTCACCGATGAGATTCTCCTTCGGCACGCGCACGTCCGTGAAGAACGTCTGGTTCGTGCGCACATCTCCCCACGTCCACAGCGGGTGCACTTCGATTCCTGGCGAGTCGATGGGCACGATAATCACGGAGATGCCCTTGTGCTTGGGCGCGTCCGGGTCGGTCCGGACGGCCAACCATTCGTGGGTCGAAATGTGACCGCCGGAGTTCCAGATCTTCTGCCCGTTGATCACCCATTCGTCTCCATCGAGCACCGCCCGCGTCTGAAGACTCGCCAAGTCGGTGCCGGAGTCTGGCTCAGAGTATCCGAGCGCGAGTTCCACGTCACCCTGGATGATCTTCGGAAGCCACTCTCGCTTGTTCTCATCGGTACCAAAGCGAATGATCGTCGGGCCGAGCGATGTCAACGTCAGCGAGAGGTTGGGGGCGCCTGCGCGATCGAACTCCTCCATCATGATCAACTGCTCCATCGCAGTCTTTTCAAGTCCGCCGTACTCCTTCGGCCAATTCAGGCCGAACCAACCCTTCTCCACGACCTTGCGCCGAAACCCCATGGTCGCTGGGCCTTGGTTCACCGAGAGGGAAAGCTCTCCGCCCTTGCCCTCGTCGCGCAACTCTTGGGTGACGTTTTCGCGGAGGAATTCGCGGACCTCGTCACGCCAGGCCTGTTGCTCAGCATTCAGCCGAAAGTCCATGTACTTCAAGTCCTCTCCGTCGCGGACGAGCGTTGCAAGCCAGGCATCCACGGCTGGTTACTTGGCTGAACGGTTAGTTCAGTTCGTCGGTACCGAGCATACGTGCGGGAAGTCGCCGGCGTCAACACGGCCATGCGCCAGCGGGCCGCATCATCGGTGCCGGTCAGACACTCGATCAACTCATTGGTATCGCTCGATGACGAGGGCTGATCCCTGCCCTCCGCCGACGCACATCGTTGCCATTCCCCAGCGGCCGTCGCGTTCACGCAGCGTATGCAGAAGAGTCAGAACCATCCGAGCGCCGGTCATGCCGAACGGATGTCCGAGAGCGATGGCGCCACCGTTGACGTTCACCCTGTCACTGCTCAGGCCGAGCTGTTTGATCGTCGGAATCACCTGCGCCGCAAAGGCTTCATTGACCTCGACGGCATCCAGATCGTCGGCTCTCAGATCCGCTCGGGCCAGGGCTTTCCGCGAAGCTTCGATGGTCCCCAGCCCCATGATCTCTGGCGATAGGGCCGACAGACCTGATGACACGATTCGAGCGAGAGGCCTCAACCCGGCCGCCCGTGCGGCATGCTCACTCATTACCAACAAGGCGGCCGCGCCATCATTGAGCGGGCAGCAATTCCCTGCAGTGACCGTGCCGCCCGCACGGAACACCGGCTCAAGCACAGCCAGTGAGGTGGCTGTCACGCCCGCGCGGGGACTGTCGTCGGAGCGCACGACGGTCCCGTCCGGGAGCGTGATCGGGACGATCTCCTCGTCCCAGTAGCCGAGCCGTCCAGCTGCCTCGGCCCGATTCTGACTCCGCGCTGCCCACTCGTCCTGTTCGTCACGAGTTACCCCGCAGATATCCGCGACGTTCTCCGCGGTCTGCCCCATGGCGATATACACGTCGGGGAGCTCGCCATCGTGGCGCGGGTCCGTCCATCGCTGGGGAAACTCTTCGGCGAGTTCGCTTCTGATCATCGCCGAGGCGAACGCGGGGTTCCGAACATCCAGGCCAGGGATGCGGTCGGCATTGCCGACCGCGGCCCTTGAGATGGATTCGACTCCGGCGCACACGTACGCGTCCCCCTCACCGGCTCGAATCGCGTGAAATGCCATGCGCACGCTCTCGAGGCTGGACGCGCAATAGCGCGTGACAGTCGTTCCGGGCACGTTATCGAGGCCGAGGAGAACAGTCGCCACGCGAGCGATATTCATGCCCTGCTCGCCGCCGGGCAAGCCGCACCCGACGATCACGTCGTCGAGATCCCGACCATCCAACCCCGGCGCGCGGGACAGAAGGTCACGAATAACCGCGACGAGCAAGTCGTCCGCGCGGACAGTCGCCAGAGAGCCCTTGTAGGCGCGCCCGACCGGACTCCGCCTCCCCGCCACGATTACGGCTTCAGTCATGGTCGTCAGCGTCGCCTATGCACCAACAGCGGTCAAGTCGCCCGCCCCAGGTCGGCCCGGTTGCCCACCGAGATGGAACGATAGTACATGCGCATTCGCGCAGGGACGGAAGGACCACTGTGGAACTCGGCGTGTACTCGTTCGGCGACATCATCGGGGACGACTCCCCCTCCGCGCCCGGTCGGCGCATCGACACCCTCATGCGGCAGGCGCAGACCGCGGACGCGGCCGGACTCGACGTGTTCGCGCTCGGCGAGCACCACCGACCGGACTTCGCGGTCTCGGCACCTGAGGTCGTGCTGGCGGGCATCGCGAGCACGACCACGCGCATGCGGCTGAGCACATCGGTGACGGTGCTCTCCACCGCGGACCCGGTGCGGATCATGGAGCAGTTCGGCACCCTCGACCTCCTCTCCCACGGACGGGCGGAGATCACGGTTGGACGGGCGGCCTTCGTCGAGCCGTTCCCGCTGTTCGGATACGACCTGCGCGACTACGAGGCGCTGTTCGAGGAGAAGCTGCGGCTGCTGATCCAGTTGCGCGACGACCCGACGCAACCCTGGCAGGGACGATTCCGCACCCCGTTGCGCGACATGTACATCGGGCCGCGTCCGCACCAGGAGCGGATGCCGATCTGGATCGGGGTGGGAGGCACACCGCAGAGCGCGGTGCGCGCCGGCGTGCTCGGGCAGCCGATGTTCCTGTCGCTGTTCACCGGCCCGTCCGGGGGGACGCGGCTGGTCGACCTGTACCGCCGCGCCGGAGAGCAGGCCGGACACGACCCGTCCCTCCTGCAGGTGGCCACCGGCGGTCACATGTTCGTCGGCAGGACGTCCCAGGAGGCCCGCGAGCGGTTCTTCCCCCACTATTCGCGGTACTTCTCGATGCATCCGAACTTCCCCGGCGGGATGCCGCGGGGCGTCTACGACCAGTGGATCCACGCGGGTCTCCTGGTCGGGAGTCCGCAGCAGATCATCGACGGCATCCTGTCGCACCGCGACCTGCTCGGCGCGGACAGGTTCGTCGCGCAGTTCGACCCGGGCCTGCCGGACGACCTGGCCACGGAGAACCTCGAACTGTACCTGTCGGACGTGCTCCCGGTGATCAAGGCCGAGACCCGGGAGGACGACGGGGCCGCCGTGGTCTCGTGAACGTCGGGATCATCGGGATCGGCAAACTCGGCTCGGTGCTGGGGCGGCGGGCCGTCGCGGCGGGTCACCGGGTGACTCTCGCCGGGCGCCCGGGAGCGGCGATGACCGATCTGGTGGCCGCGGTGATGGTCCCCGGCGCCGAGGTCGCGCCCGTGTCGGACTGGCCCCCCGTGGACGTGGCGGTGCTGGCGGTGCCGCTGTCGGTCGCGCGGGGAATGGACCTGCCGCTCCCGGACGGGACGGTCGTGATCGACGCGACCAATCACTGGACACCGGTGGACGGCGAGGCCCTCGCCGACGGGACGCCGTCGAGCGTCCGGGTCGCGAACGCACATCCGCGACTGCGATGGGTGAAGGCGCTGAACCACCTCGGGTACCACGACCTGGAGGATCTCCCCGCAGCGGCCCACCCCGCGGTCGTCGCCGGGATCGCGGCGGACGACGCGGATGCGGCGGCGATCGCGGCCGCATTCGTCGCATCCCTGGGACTGGATCCCGCTCCCGCCGGGACCCTGGCCGGCAGCCGGATCCTGGAGGAGGGCGGCCCGGTGTTCGGAAGGCCGCTGACGCGCACCCAGTGGGAGCGGGTCGTGCCGGCCTCAGCGCCCGAGCTGCAGCAGCATCCCGCCCGTGGCCGCGATCAGGACGACCGCCCACGCGGGGGTGCGCCAGGCCACCAGGAGCACGAAGCAGACCGCCGCGAGCGCCAGGGCTGAACCCGAGTCGACCGCGGTCACGAACACCGGGTCGTAGAGCGCCGCGGCCAGCAGACCCATCACCGCGGCGCCGATCCCCGCGACGAGTGCGCCCGCCCAGCGACGCCGTCGCAGGTCCGACCAGAACGGCAGCACGCCGGTCAGGAGCAGGAACCCCGGGAGGAAGATGCCCGCCAACCCGATCGCGGCACCGGCCGCACCACCGGGCCCCACCTCCGACAGGGCGCCCAGATAGGCCGCGAACGTGAACAGGGGCCCCGGCACCGCCTGCGCCACGCCGTAGCCCGCCACGAACTGGTCCGCACTCACCCACCCGGGCGCGACGAACCCCGCCTCCAGGAGCGGCAGCACCACGTGACCGCCGCCGAAGACCAGGGCCCCGGCGCGGTAGCACGCGTCGAACAGGCGCAGCGCACCGGAGCCGGTCGCCTCCGCCAACCCCGGCAGCAGGACCAGGAGCGCGGCGAAGGCCACCAGGCACGCGATGCCCACGCCCCGCGGAACCCGATAGTCGCGGCCGTCCTCGGCGACGGGGGCGGGTGCGTCGCGGAGCAGCACCAGCCCCAGCAGTGCGCCGGTCGCGATCCCCGCGAGCTGGCCCCACGAGGCCGGGACGGTCAGCGCCAGGGCGAGGGATGCCGCAGCGATGCCCGCGCGGGCGGGACCGGCCGCGAGGGTTCCCGACATCCCGAGCACAGCCTGCGCGACCACCGCGACGGCGACCAGCTCCAGCCCATGGACGACGCCCTGGCCCACCACCCCGGCGGCGGCCCCGGTGCCGGCGGCGGCGGCCGCGAGCACCATCACCACCGCGGAGGGCGCAGTGAACGCCACGAACGCCGCGAGCGCGCCCGCGGCGCCGGCCCGGCGCAGACCCAGCGCGAACGCGACCTGGCTGGAGGCGGGGCCCGGCAGGAACTGGCTGAGGGCCACCAGATCGCCGTACTCCTGCTCGCCGAGCCATCGACGGCGGGTGACGAGTTCGGTGCGGAAGTAGCCCAGGTGCGCCACCGGCCCGCCGAACGAGGTGACCCCGAGCCGGCCGAACACGGCCAGCACCTCGCCCGGCCGCCGGCCCGCCGCGGACCGCCCGTCGCCGCCCGTCACGAACGCGGACGCTAGCAGGTCGCGGCGAACGGACGCTACGCGCCGGGCGAGGGGCGCGCCGCGGCCAGGTCGGCGACGTCGGCGGGCTCGTCCGCGACGTCCCAGTGCAGCGCCTTGGCGAGCGCCGCGCCGTGGCGGGTGGACAGCACCACCCGCGCGAACTCGTCGTGACCGGACAGGTCCACGACCACGCCGGGGCGGCGGCGGCGGATGAGGGCGAAATCGTCCCCCGCCGCGGAGCGCCACGTTCCGGCCGCGAGGGTGCGGGGGATGTAGGTGCCTGCGGCCCGCACGCCCCGGAGCCAGGTCCACGGATCGTCAGTCAGCTGGACGCGCAGGATCAGATCGCGGGAGATGATGACATTCCTGGTGCGGAATGCGAGCGCGCGCTCGCCGGCCGACAGCACGATCTCGAGCCTCGTCGAATCGAGCATCAGGGTCACCATGCCCATAGTCTGCCAGCCTCGTCTGCGGACGCACCGGGCCGATCCTCACAGACTGGCAACGATCGCGGGTCGGCCCCGCGCGCCCCCGCGGGTGACAGACTTGCCGGGTGAGCGCATCCGGTCCGGCCGCGCCCGCGCGGACGATCGAGCGGGTGCTCGACGGCGCGGCGGCCGTGACGACGGACGACATCGAGACGCTGCTCGATGCGCGCGGCGACGCGCGCACCGCCCTCATGGAGAGGGCGGCCGCGCTGCGGGACGAGGGGCTCGCGCGGGCCGGACGACCGGGGATCATCACCTACTCGCGGAAGGTGTTCATCCCCGTCACGACGCTCTGCCGCGACCGCTGCCACTACTGCGTGTTCGTGGACACCCCGGCGCAGCTGGGTGCGCGACACCGGCCGTTGTTCATGTCGCCCGATCAGGCGCTGCTGGTCGCGCGCCAGGGCGCCGCGCTCGGCTGCAAGGAGGCGCTGCTGACGCTCGGCGATCGTCCGGAGAGCCGGTGGCCGCAGGCGCGATCCTGGCTGGATGAGCACGGCTTCGCGTCGACACTGGCGTACGTGGCCCATCTCGCACGCCTGATCACCGCCGAGACGAGTCTCCTGGTGCACCTGAACCCCGGGGTGATGACGGCCGCCGAACTGCGGATGCTGCGCCCCGTCGCCCCGTCGATGGGGATGATGCTGGAGACCACCTCTCGCCGACTGTTCGAACAGCCCGGCCAGGCGCATTTCGGCTCGCCCGACAAGGATCCGGCGGTGCGGCTGCGCGTGCTGCGGGATGCGGGCGCGGAGCGCATCCCGTTCACCACCGGGATGCTGGTGGGAATCGGGGAGACCGTACGGGACCGTGCCGAGACGATCGCGGCGCTGCGCGCGGCGCACGCCGAAGGCGGGCACATCCAGGAGGTCATCATCCAGAACTTCCGGGCCAAGCCCCGGACGGCGATGCGCGACACCGCGGACGCGGACCTGGCGGAGTACGCCACGACCGTCGCCGCCGCCCGGATCGCGCTGGGCCCGGACATGCGGATCCAGGTGCCTCCGAACCTGTCCGACCCCGCGTCGCTGGAACTGCTCGTGGCCGCCGGCGCGGACGACTGGGGCGGGGTGTCGCCGCTGACCGCCGACCACGTGAACCCGGAGCGCCCCTGGCCTCACCTGGACAGGCTGGCCGAGTTGACACGGCGGACAGGGTACGAGCTGAGGGAACGGCTGACGACGCATCCCGGGTATGTCCTCCACGCGCCGGACTGGGTCGACCCGGAACTGCACGCCGCGGTCGCCGCGATCGCCGACCCGAGGACGGGCCTGGCCGCGACCACCCCGGCCGGCGCGGCCCCGCGCGGCGTCGGCCCGCGTCGCGCGCCCCGCACGCGTGCGGCGAGGCGGGCCGGCGCGGCCGGGGTGCCGGCACTCGCCGATCGGGCGGCAGCGGATCCGGCCGACCTCGACGACCGCGAGTGGCGGATGCTGCTCGCGGCGACCGGCGCGGACCTCGAGGCGGTCGCCCGTGCGGCGGACGACGTGCGCCGCTACACCGTCGGCGAGGCGGTCAGCATCGTCATCAACCGCAATCTCGCCTCCTCGCTGCTGCGCACACGCGGCCCGGGCGCCGACGGATACGACCTGGCGACGGCCGAGTCGATCGCGGCCGACGCGTGGGACGCGGGGGTGACGGAGATCTGCGTGCAGGGGATGCTGGCGCCCGATGAGGACCCGGCCGCGTACCCCGCGCTCCTGGCCGGGCTGCGTCGCGGCGCCCCGCGCGTCCACCTGCACGCGTACCGCCCGCAGGACGTGGCCGACTACGCGGACCGCAGCGGTATCGACGAGCGTCAGGCGATCCGGGTGCTCCGTGCGGCGGGCGCGGTCACCATGCCGGGCACGGGCGTGAAGGTGCTGAGCGACCGCGTGCGACGCCGGGTCGCTCCCGGAGACCTGCCGGTGACGCGGTGGCTGGAGGTGATCGCAGCCGCCCATGCGGAGGGGATGCGCACCTCCAGCGTGCTGTTCTACGGTCACGCCGAGACCGCCGCGGACCGGATCGACCACCTCCGGACCCTGCGACGTCTGCAGGAGGCGGCGCACGCTGCCGGCACCGGCGGCGGATTCACGGAGTTCGTCCCCATCCCGCTCCCGGGACCGGGAGGCGGCGTGCCCCTCGTGCCCGGGCGGTCCCCGCGGGACGAGCACCGGGCGATGACCGCGGTATCGCGCCTGGTGCTGTCCGGCAGCATCCCCCACGTCCAGGTCCCGTGGCCGCGGCTGGGGCGGGATGCCGCGCCTGCCCTGCTGGCGGCGGGCGCCGACGATCTAGGGGGAACGCTGCTGGACTGCCGCGTCCGGCCGGACGCCGCCGCCGAAGCGGGGCAGGAGCTTCCCGTGCAGGATGCGGCGGCGCTGGCCGCCCGGCTGTTCCGGCCGCTGCGCCAGCGCACCACCGACTACGGCGAGCCGGACCCGGACCGACTCACGGTTCTGCGGTGAGCACGACACCGCCCCCGGCCCGGGCCGTGGACGTGGCCGTGGTCGGCGCCGGTTTCGCGGGGATGGCGATGGCGATGGCGCTGCTGCGGGCCGGCCGCCGGGACATCGCCGTCCTCGAACGCGCCCCGACGGTCGGCGGGACCTGGCGGGACAACACCTACCCCGGCGTCGCGTGCGACGTTCCGAGCCACCTGTACGGCTTCGCCGGCCACCCCCACCCGGGCTGGTCGCGGCGGTACGCGCCGGGCGCCGAGATCCGGGCCTACCTGGAGCGCGTCGCGGATGCGGCTGGACTGCGCCGGGTCGTCCGGACCCGGAGCCCTCTGATGCGGGCGCAGTGGACCGGGGACGGCTGGGAGATCGAGGTCGGCGGATCCGAACCGGGTCTTCTCCGCGCGCGCAGCCTGGTGCTCGCGTGCGGCCGGCTCACGGAGCCGTTCATCCCCGCCGTCGAGGGACTCGAGTCCTTCCCCGGCCCCCTGTTCCACACTGCGCGGTGGGACCACGACGCACCGGTCCGGGGGGCGCACATCGGGGTCGTAGGGACCGGGGCGTCGGCGGTGCAGCTGGTGCCGGAGCTCGTGCGGCGAGGAGCGCGGGTGACCCTGTTCCAGCGCACCCCTCCGTGGATCGTGCCGCGCGAGGACCACCCCTACTCCGACGCGGAACGGGACGTGTTCCGCGCACGCCCGGACCGCCTCGCGGCGCTGCGCGCGGAGCTGTACCGGGAGGGCGAAGCCCGGTTCGCGTCGCGTTCGGGGGATCCGGATGCCGCGGCGGCCGCGGCGGCATCCGCCACCGCCCACCGGGAGCGGCAGATCGCCGATCCCGCGCTCCGGGCGGCGCTCACCCCCTCGTACGCGTTCGGCTGCACGCGGGTGCTGCTCTCCGACGACTTCTACCCGGCGGTCGCCTCCGACGCGGTGACGCTCGAGCCCTCGGCGCTGACCGCGGTGCGCGGCCGCACCCTGGTGGCCGCCGGCGGCGCCGAGCACGAGGCCGACGTCCTGGTGCTGGCGACCGGGTTCCTCGCATCCCGTCAGCCGTACGCCGACCTGGTGACCGGAGAGCAGGAGACGCTCGCAGAGCACTGGTCGGCCGGCATGACCTCGTACGGGTCGACTGTGGTCGCCGGGTTCCCGGACCTCTACGTGCTGAACGGTCCGAACGCGTCGCTCGGACACAACTCGTCGGTCCTGATGACCGAGGCCCAGGCGGACTACGTGGTGCGGGCCCTGGCCGAGCGGGACCGCCGCGGGGCCCCGCTGCGGGTGCGACCGGATGCGGAGAAGGCGTATTCGGCGCGGATCGACGAGGCCGCCGCGTCCACTCCGTGGATGACGGGCGGCTGCCGCAACTGGTACGTGGACGACCGGTCGGGCAGGCTCACCCTGCTGTGGCCGGGCACCGTCGACGCGTTCCGCGGCATGCTGGATGCCGGCGGGCACGCGGAGTTCCTCCCCGCCGCTTCGCCCAGCGGCCCGCATCCGCCCGCAGGCCCGCATCCGTTCCGAGGAGAGTCATGACGCTGCCGCTGCGACTGGGGTACAAGGCGTCCGCGGAGCAGTTCCCGCCCGACGAGCTCGCCGACTTCGCGGTCCTGGCCGAGGAGGCCGGGTTCGACTCCGTGTTCATCTCCGACCACTTCCAGCCGTGGCGGCACGAGGGCGGACACGCGCCGGCCGCCCTCCCGTGGCTGGGCGCAGTGGGGGCCCGCACGTCGCGGATCGTGCTGGGCACCTCGGTGCTGACCCCCGTCTACCGCTACCACCCGGCGGTGGTGGCGCAGGCTTTCGCGACGCTCGGCGTGCTGTTCCCAGGACGGATGGTGCTCGGGGTCGGCACCGGAGAGGCGCTGAACGAGGTCACGCTCGGGCAGGCGTGGCCGGATGCGCCCGAGCGGTTCCAGCGCCTGAAGGAGGCGATCGCGCTCATCCGACGGCTCTGGACGGAGGACCGGGTGAGCGTCGAGGGCGCGTTCTGGCGGGTCCAGGACGCGACCGTCTACGACCGGCCCGCCGTCCCCGTCCCGATCTACGTCGGTGCCGCGGGACCCGCCGCCACGCGTCTGGCGGGGCGGGTCGCCGACGGCTTCATCACCACCAGCGGGAAGGATCCGGCGCTCTACACGGACTCGCTCCTGCCCGCACTGGCCGAGGGGATCGCGAAGGCCGGCCGCGCACCGGATGCGGTGGACACGCTGATGGAGATGAAGGTGTCCTTCGCGCCCACACGGGAGGAGGCGCTGCAGAAGACCCGGTTCTGGGCGCCGCTGGCGCTGACCGCGGAGGAGAAGATGGCTCTCCACGACCCGGTGGAGATGCAGCGGCGCGCCGACGCGTTGCCGATCGAGCGGGCGGCATCCCGGTTCATCGTCTCCACCGACCCGGACGAGCACGTCGAACGGATCGCGCACGCTGTGGAGCTCGGGTTCCGCCATCTCGTGTTCCACGACCCGGGGCCCGATCAGGCCGGGTTCCTGCGCACCTACGGCGCGGAGATCCTGCCGCGGCTGCGGGCCCGGTTCCCCGCGTGACCGCGGCGGGCAGGTGGGCGGTGATCGTCCCCCTCAAACCCGCCGCAGCCGGGAAGTCGCGCCTGGGCGCCGCCCCGTCCCTGGCGCGCGCGATGGGCGTGGACACGGTCGCCGCGGCGGCGGCGACCACGGCGGTGAGCGCCGTCATCGTGGTGACCGCCGATCCGGCGACCGCGCGGGAGGCGGGCGCGCTGAGAGGCGTGACCGTGGTGACGGAGGCGGATGCGGCGGGCCTGGATGCCGCGGTGGCCCTCGGCGCCGCCGCCGCCGGCGCCGACCGGCCGCGTGCGGCGCTCCTCGGCGACCTGCCCGCGCTCCGACCGGAGGAGCTCGACGCCGCGCTCGCGGCGGCATCGAGCGTGGACCGCGCCGTCGTCGCCGACCGGGCCGGCACCGGGTCGACGCTCATCACCGCCGCCGCCGGGATCCCGTGGGCGAGCGCATTCGGGGCGGACTCGCTGCGCCGCCACCTGAATCGGGGCTGCGTGGCGATCATGGCGCCGGCCTCGTCGGGCCTGCGCCAGGACGTGGACACGGCAGAGGATCTCGCGGCCGCCGTCGCACTCGGGGTGGGGCCGCGCACCACCGCAGCCCTCCTCGGCTCCGCGACCGGCTGAGGGAGCCGCCGGCTCAGGGCAGGGTGGCGCGCAGGGCCGTTTCGGCGAGGCCCGCCGAGGCGTCCGGATCCCGCATCCACAGCGGCGCCACGACCGCGCGGATCCCCACGGCGTCGACGGCCGCCGCATCCGCTGCATCCTCCTCCGCTATGAGCCACGTGTCCAGCACCCCACCGGCGCTCCGCGCGCCGTAGTGCGCGGCCACGCCGCGGGCGCTGGTATCGACGCCGATCGCCGTCAGACACACGTCCGCCATCCCCCGCACCACCCGACCGCCGATGATGGGCGAGACCCCCACCACGGGGGCGGGCGTGTCGTGCAGGGCCCGGCGGATCCCGGGAACGGCGAGGATCGGCCCGATGGACACCACCGGGTTGGACGGGGCCAGGAGCACCGCGTCGGCATCCCGGATCGCCTCCGTCACCCCGGGAGCGGGATCGGCCGATTCGATTCCGGGGTTGACGAACCGCGCCGGCACCGGCCGCGCGCGGTGGCGGGTCCACCACTCCTGGAAGTGCATCGCCGTTCCGTCGGCGAGGACCACCCGGGTGTCCACCTCCGCGTCGGTCATGGGCAGCATCCGCATCCCGATCGGCCATCGCCCCGCCAGCCGAGTGACCACATCGGTGACGGTCCGGCCCTCCCGCAACCACCCGGTGCGCGCCAGGTGCGTCCCCAGGTCGAGGTCCCCGAGCGTGAACCAGGGCCATCCCGCGCCCCACGCGCGCAGCTCGGCGGCGACCCGCTCCGTCTCGTCCGCGCGGCCCCAGCCCCGCACCGGGTCGTTCACTCCCGCCAGGGCGTACAGCACCGAGTCCACGTCCGGCTGGATCCGCACGCCGGACAGCCATAGGTCGTCCCCGGTGTTGATCACCACCGTGCCCGGCTCCGCTCCCCGCCGGCGCAGCGCTTCGCGCACGCCCAGCGCGAACCGCGACCCCCCCACTCCTCCGGCGAGCACCACCACCCCGCTCATGGGGCGGCGGCGGCGCGCGCGGCGGCGGGAAGTGCCTCGAGGACGCGTGCGAGCGCGGCGTCGTCGTGCGCGGCGGTGAGGAACCACGCCTCGTACACGCTCGGCGGCAACGACACCCCCGCATCCAGCATCGCGTGGAAGAACGCGGGGAAGCGCCACGCCTCCTGGCCGAGCGCCTCCTCATACGACCGCGGAGACTCGGGAGCGAACGCCAGGCCGATCAGGTTCCCGGCCCGCGGCACGCTGTGCGGGACGCCGGCGATCTCCAGCGCCCCGGTCAGCGCCGTGGCGACCACGTCCGCGGCGGCGTCCACCCGCGCGTACACGTCCGCCGTCGCCAGCCGCAGCGTCGCCAGCCCCGCCGCCACAGACAGTGGGTTTCCGCTGAGCGTCCCCGCCTGGTAGACGGGACCCGCCGGTGCGAGCAGGTCCATGATCGCGGCCCGGCCGCCGACAGCCGCCAGCGGCATCCCGCCGCCGACCACTTTGCCGAACGTGATCAGGTCGGGCAGGTACCGCTCGCCGGCATCCTGCTGCAGTCCCCAGTAGCCCCTCGGGTGCACCCGGAAACCGGTCAGGACCTCGTCGAGGATCATGAGCGACCCATGGGCGTGGGCGAGGTCTGCCAGGTCCCGGTTGAACCCGGGATCCGGGGCTACGACGCCCATGTTCGCCGCCGCGGCCTCCACGATCACCGCCGCGACGCGCTCTCCATGCACGGCGAAGACCTCGCGCACGGCGGCCGGGTCGTTATAGGGGATCACGAGCGTCTGGCCGGCGATCGCGGCGGGCACACCGGCCGAACCGGGCAGGGCGAGCGTGGCCACCCCGGAGCCGGCGGCTGCGAGCAGACCGTCGGAGTGGCCGTGGTAGTGACCCGCGAACTTCACGAGCAGGTCGCGCCCGGTGGCGCCGCGCGCCAGCCGGATCGCGGTCATCGTCGCCTCGGTTCCGGTGGAGACCAGTCGCACCTTCTCGACCGGCGCGGCGTCGACGGTGCGCACCCGCTCGGCGATCAGCTCCGCCAGCGCGATCTCGCCCTCGGTGGGGGCTCCGAACGACAGGCCACGGCCGGCCGCCTCCCGGACGGCGGCGACGACATCCGGGTGCGCGTGGCCAAGCAGGGCGGGGCCCCAGCTGGCCACGAGGTCGACGTAGTCGCGGCCGGCGGCATCCGTCACGTACGGGCCCCGCGCCGATGCGATGAAGCGGGGTGCGCCCCCGACCGAGCCGTAGGCGCGCACCGGGGAGTTCACGCCGCCTGGGATCGCCGTGCGGGCGCGGGCGAACAGATCGTCGTTGCGGTCGGTCATCCGCTGCTCCGCCGCGCCGTCACGAGGCCCGCAGCCATCCGGCCGCCTCCACCGCCCAGTAGGTCAGGACCGCGTCGGCACCCGCTCGGCGGATGCCGGTGAGGGTCTCCAGGATCGCGCCGCGGCGGTCGATCCACCCGTTCGCCGCGGCCGCCTCGATCATCGCGTACTCGCCGGATACCTGGTACGCCCAGACGGGCGCGTCGACGGCGTCCCGGACGGCGGCGATCACGTCGAGGAAGGGCAGTGCGGGCTTGACCATCACGATGTCGGCGCCCTCGGCGACGTCGATCACCGCCTCCCGCACTCCCTCCCGGCCGTTGGCGGGATCCAGCTGGTAGGTGCGGCGGTCGCCGGTCAGCTGCGAGTCCACCGCCTCCCGGAAGGGTCCGTAGAACGCGCCGGCGTACTTGGCCGAGTACGCGAGGATGAGGGTGTCGACGGCGCCCGCATCCTCCAGCGCCGCCCGCACCCGGGCGACCTGGCCGTCCATCATGCCCGACAGCCCCAGCACATGCGACCCGGCATCCGCCTGTGCGAGGGCCATCGCCGCGTACCGCTCCAGCGTCGCGTCGTTGTCGACCCGACCGCGATCGTCGAGCACACCGCAGTGACCGTGATCGGTGAACTCGTCCAGGCACAGGTCGGTCTGCACCACGAGGGCGTCACCCGCCTCCGCGACGACGGCCCGGGTCGCGACGTTGAGGATGCCGCCGGGATCGTCCGCGCCCGAACCGGTCGCGTCGCGACGGGCCGGCACGCCGAAGAGCATGACCCCGCCGACGCCGGCTCCGGCGGCCTCCGCGACCGCGCGGCGCAGGGAGTCTACGGTGTGCTGCACGGCGCCGGGCATCGACCCGATCGGAACGGGGTGGGTGATCCCCTCCCGCACGAACAACGGCTGCACGAACTGAGCGGGATGCAGCCGGGTCTGGCTCGCCAGCCGCCGCACCGCAGGCGACTGGCGCAGCCGGCGGGGACGGTGAGCGGGGAAGCTCACGGCTGGAACTCGTCCGCCGAATGCGGCAGGGCGAAGTGCGACACCGCCTCGATCAGCGCGTCCACCGTCTGCTTCTCCGCAACCACGTCCACGTCCAGGCCCGCGCGGTTCGCGTCCCCCGCGGTGCGCGGCCCGATCGCGGCGACCACGGTGCCCTCGGGGATGGCCGGGAACTGCAGGTGCACCTGCTCGGCCACCGAGCCGCTGGTGACCAGGATCGCGTTGATGCGCCCGGTTTCCACATCGTGCGCGATCCGCGTGGTGACGGGCACCCCCACCGTGCGGTAGGCGACGACGCTGCGCACCCGGTGTCCCGCCTCGACCAGCCGGGTGGTGAGCACGGGCTTGGCGATCTCGCTGCGCAGGGTCAGGATGTCGCGCGGCTCGCGCTCCAGCGCGATCATCTGGGCGGCCATCCCGGCGGCCGAGTTGTCCTTCTCGGGCACCAGGTCGACGCGGTAGCCGGCGGCCTGCAGTGCAGCGGCCGTGGTCTCCCCGACCGCGGCGACCCTCGTGCCGGCCGGGATCTTCGCGCGGTAGGCAAACAGAACGTCCACCGTCGTGGCGCTGGTCACCGTCAGCCAGTCGAACGCGCCGCCGGCCAGGTCCTCGAGCGCCTGCTCGAGCGTCGCCTGATCATTGGTGGGTGCGAAGTTGATCAGCGGCGCGATCACGGGCACAGCCCCCTGGGCCCGCAGCGACGCCGCCACGCCGTCGCCCCACGGTCCGCCGCGCGGGACGAGGACGCGCCAGCCGGCCAGCGGCTTGGCGGGCTCCTGCCCGCGAGAAGAGTATGCGTGCATCGACTCCGCTTTCATGGTGTGATGTCGGCCGCCCCCTGCGCGAGCAGCTCACGGGCGATCGCATACCCGGTGCGCCGAGCGCGCGACTCGGGGTCCGCGTCGCCGGCAGCGTACGCACCATTGCCGCTGCCTGATCCTTCAGCATACTCGTCCGTCACCGGCGCCGTCCGATCGATGCCGACCCGCCGGGACCCGTCCGGCGAGTACACGACCGCACGGACGCGCAGCATCGTGCCGCTGCGGTCGGCGTGGATCCCGACCGGCGCGTGACAGCCCGCCTCGAGTCCCGCCAGCACCGCCCGCTCGGCGACGACCGCCACCCGCGCCGCGCCGTCGTCGAGCGCCGCGACCGCCTCCCGCAGTCCCGCCGGCGCATCCTCCCGCACCTCGACCGCGAGCGCGCCCTGACCGGCGGCAGTGGGCCACTCCGCCAATCCCAGGTACTCCGCCGCCAGATCCCGCGGCACCCCGCCCAGGCGCGCGAGCCCGGCGGCGGCCAGCACGACGGCGTCGAGTTCTCCGCGCCGGAGCCGTTCCAGGCGGGAGTCGACGTTGCCCCGGATCTCGCGCACGCTCACCCTCCGCGCACGGACATGCGTCTGCGCGACGCGTCGCGGCGAGCCGGTCCCCACGACCGCTCCCGGACGGAGCTCGTGCAGTGCGACCCCGTCCCGGGTGACGACCACGTCGCGCGGGTCCTCGCGCGCGGGGATCGCCGCGAGCCGGATCCCGGCGGCGGGCTGGGTCGGGAGGTCCTTCAGGGAGTGCACCAGCAGGTCGCACTCCCCCGCCGTCAGAGCCTCGCGCAGCCGTGTCGCGAACAGGCCGTCGCCGCCGGCTTCGGCCAGCGACGCACGAGTGACATCCCCCTCACTGGTGAGCGGCACGAGCACGACCGGGCCGCCGAGCACCCGCTCCAGTTCCGTCGCGACCTGCTGGGACTGCGCGGTGGCCAGAGCGCTGCGGCGCGTCCCCAGACGCACCGCAGCGGTCACCCGAGCACCTCGGCGATGGCCGCGGTCGGGATGCGCCGGCCGGTGAAGAACGGGAGCTCCTCCCGGACGTGGCGACGCGCCTCGGTGTAGCGCAGGTCCCGCATCATGTCGACCAGGTCGACCAGGTCGTCGGCCTCCATCGGGAGGACCCACTCGTAGTCGCCCAGGGCGAACGCGGCGACGGTGTTGGCGATGACGCCCGTGAACGCCGCGCCGCGGCGACCGTGCTCGGCCAGCATCGCCCGCCGCTCCTCCTCCGGGAGCAGGTACCAGTCGTAGCTGCGCACGAACGGGTACACCACCAGCCACTGCTTGGGCTCCACGCCTCGCAGAAAGCCCGGCACGTGGGCGCGGTTGAACTCGGCGTCCCGGTGCACCCCCATGGCGTTCCACACCGGAAGGAGCGGCTGCAGCAACTCCGTCCGCCGGAGTCCGCGCAGCCCCGCCTGCACCTGCTCGGGCCGAGTGCCGTGCATCCACAGCATCAGGTCGGCGTCGGCGCGCAGCCCGCTCACGTCGTAGACCCCCCGCACCGCCACGCCCTCGGCGGCGAGCGCGGCGATCGCGGCATCCAGGTCCTCGGAGCCCGCGCCGCGGAACGGCCGGGCGGGATCTCTGCGGAACACGGCCCACAGGGCGTAGTGGGAGAGGGTGTCGTCGTCAGCGGGCATGAGATCAGTCTCACCCCGGAGCGGATGCCGCGGCAAACCGGCTACCGGCTGTACAACCGGATGACCCCCCAGACCGCGCCGCCGATCGCGGCGGCGGCCGCGATCGCGCCGGCGGCGGTGACGATCGGGTATCTCCGGGAGAACCGTCGCAGCGCTGCGACGCGCTCGTCCGTGGCCCGGCCCAGCCGGC
>CAVOZX010000030.1:0-61029 GCA_963701365.1 uncultured Actinomycetota bacterium
GACCGGGGCGCCGCCGACATCACCGTGCACTCCCCGTCCGGACGCGGCCAGGCGTTCGCGGCGAGCCATGGCCTGGCGTGGGCCGATGCGGAGGCCTACCCGCACGCCGCCCGCACCGCAGACCTCATCATCACCTGCACCACCGCCCCCGGCGTGGTGGTGGACGCGCGCATGCTGGCGTCGGGTCCCGTGGCCGTCGCCGGGTCCCGCCCGTCCCGCCTCGTGATCGACCTCGGGCTGCCGCGCAATGTCGCCGTCGACGTCACCGACGTTCCCGGAACCACGCTCCTGGACCTGGAGACCATCCGACTGCACGCGCCGCTGGAGGAACTGCAGGCAGCGGATGCCGCACGCGCGCTGGTGGCGGATGCCGCGCGGCGCTTCACGATCGTCGGCGAGCGCCGATCCTTGACCCCGGCCGTCGTGGCGCTGCGCTCGCACGCGTTCGCGATCCTGGAGGAGGAGATCGAGCGGGTGCGGGCCCGCGACGATGACGGCCGATCCGAGCAGGCGATGCGGCATCTGCTGGGCCGGCTGCTGCACACGCCGACCGCGCGCGCACACGAACTGGCCGACGCGGGCCGGGCGGACGAGTACCTGACCGCCCTGGAAGCGGTGCTCGGGATCCGGATCGACGACATCCACCCGGCCCCGGGGATCACCGACGACCTCGCCGTGTGATCATCCCGTCGGCTGGATCGACCCGGCCTCTGCCACGATGAAGCCATGTCCGTGCATCTGACGGGGGACCCCGCCGCCGACGCCCTGCTGAGCGAGGTCCCGCTGGCGCTGCTGATCGGGATGCTGCTGGACCAGCAGGTGCGCTAACCACTGGATGGGGACTAAGCCTCGATCCGTAAACTCTTAATAGGATCTTAGACGACCTCTATTCTTCCTGGTCAGAGGGGCATTTCTGCTCACAACGCCCGCTCAGCACCCATCCATATCGGTCGATCGACGCTAAGCCGAGCACCCGCTCGCAGGAGCAGACGAATGACGTCCGTAGGATGGTCGAAGCACTCCTGCAGCGCAAGAAATCGAGAGGCGACCGACATGCGACTGTCCGACATCAACTCGACCGTTGCTGACGTAGATCTAGGCGGGATGGACGCGGAATCTGACCCTGACCTATCGGGCTACTTCCTCACGACGGCGCACGTCGATGCCGCATACAACGGCAAAGCTCACATCTTCCTCGGAAGGAAAGGCTCGGGAAAATCTTCGATCTTCTCCCAGATGCCGCGGCTCGTTAGCGATTACCGCAATGGCGCACACATTCTACTACTGAACCCAGATGCGTACGCCTGGCGAACACTGCGCGCGTATTCGGAAAATGGAATCAGCTCAGAACTCGCGCATGCGAACGCCTGGCGGTTCACCCTGGCGCTCGAGCTCGGTCTCTACCTAATTGGCGCAGACCTGGAATTGAGCTCCGATGCAAAAAGAGGGTTGCGCAAATTCCAAGAATTCGTGGGTGCGAATTTTGGTCGTGATTCTTCAGGCAGCCTGAAAGCCACGAGTGGCGCTCTCAAGTCGCTGGACTCGTTCAATCTGAGCGCATTCGGCTTCGCCGCTGGCGCATCCCGTCGAACACCAGAGCGACTGGAATTAACGCCAGACGTCACGAATGCAATGTTCGAGGCCTTAGACACCGCCCTGCACGAGCAACCAGTGATTGTTGCATTTGACCGCTTGGACGACGCATGGGATGGTTCGCCGGAATCAAGGTCGTTGCTCATCGGTCTACTGAAGGCATCGAAGGAGACCAATGATGGCTACCGAGCGCCCCGTGGAACGAAGCCAATACTGCGCGTTGTCATTTTTCTTCGCACCGATATCTATGACTCGCTTTCCTTCGACGACAAAGACAAGCATCGCCCGTTCGAGCAGCAAATCACATGGGACGAAGAAGAGCTTCGCGATTTGATCTCCCGCAGACTCCCCGACCACGTCTCCGTTGACGAATTATTTGAGGACGGGTGGATGCGTGGATCCGTAAGACCCTTCGATCACATCTTGAAGCGAACTTTTTTGCGCCCGCGGGAAGTTCTCCAGTTTGTGGATCTCTGTCTCAAGACGAGCAAGAGCGACGCGCGTGAAGTGACGAAGGAAGTCATCAAAGAGGCGGAGAACAGGTTCAGTAGCTGGAAGGTCGAAGATCTAAAGCAGGAGTACTCAAAATCGACTCCGTCGCTTCCAAAGCTCGTCGAAGCGCTGCGCCAGCAGGTCCACCGATATGACTCCTTTGATGAGCTCATTGCGACGCTCAAATCCAGAGAAGCCACGCTGGTCGAACAACTTGGAGAGAGGGAGGTGCTCCAGATTCTCTTCGATGCGTCAGTGCTTGGGATTAGAGTCTCCGGCGCGGGTGCTACGCGATTCAAGGCAACTTCCCCGGAACTTACCCTTCCCACAGCCGGCGTGGTTTACGTCCACCAGGGGCTGTACAAGGGGTTGAATCTGACGGAAACGAGGAAGTCACGAGACTCCGAGGCCGAGGCTCCCTATCCGGAGGATTCGTAGGCCATGGCCCTTCACATCACCGGGGACCCCGCCGCCGACGCCCTGCTGAGCGAGGTCCCCCTGGCGCTGCTGATCGGGATGCTGCTCGGCCAGCAGGTGCACTAACCATTGCTAACATGTTGAAGTGCCTAAGGCAGCGATTTACACGCGGATATCACTCGATGCAGAGGGCGAAGAGAAAGGTGTGGCCCGGCAGCAACAGGACTGTCGTGACCTAGCTGCCCGTAATGGCCTCGACGTGGTGGCGGTGTTCACTGACAACGACACCGGTGCTAGTACCCGATCCCGGAAGAAGACACGCCCCCAGTACGCCGATATGCTGCGCCGCGCACGGAAAGGTGAGTTCGGGGTGATCGTCTCCTACTCCAACAGTCGCCTGACGCGCCGCCCCTTGGAGCTTGAAGAGATCATCAAGCTGTACGAGCGCCACGGGGTGCGCTTCATCACCGTGGTGTCTGGCAATGACGACCTGTCCACGGCAGACGGGCGCATGGCGGCGCGCATCAAGGGCAATGTGGACGCCGCCGAGGCTGAGCGCACCGCCGAGCGTGTGGCGAGGAAGCACCTGGAGAGCGCGAGGGAGGGCAAGCCCGTAGCCGGAACACGACCGTTCGGCTGGCAGGTGGGAGGGCGCGAGCTCGACCCGAAGGAGGCTGCGCTGATCCGTGAGGCCGCAGCCGACATCATCGCTGGCATCGGCTCCTACACGATCGCCCGACAGTGGAACGAAGCCGGCGTGACAACCTCGACAGGCAGACCGTGGCAAGGGCGGGTGCTGGGCCGCATGATGAAGTCGCCCCGGCTGGCGGGGTGGCGCATCCATCAGGGCACGATCGCCACGGGCAAAGATGGGCAGCCAGTGCGCGGGCAGTGGGAACCAGTGCTCGATCAGGCTACGTTTGACGCCGTGGTGGCTGCCCTCAGCCCCGATGAGTCACGGTCCCGTGTGCCCCGGAAGAACGCGCGCCACTACCTGCTGACCGGCACCCTGCGGTGTGGCGTGTGCGGCGCGGTCATGTACGGCAACGCGGCGAAGTACCCGACCTATCGCTGCTCCGACGACGTCCACACGGTGGCGGCGAGCACAGGCCCGGTTGACGACCTTGTCACCCGCGTAGTGCTGGCGCGGCTGGCTGATGTGGACGTAGAGACACCCAAGCCCAAGTTCGACGGCGCGGCGCGCCTTGCCGATGTGGAGGCGGATATCAAGCGGCTCATGGCGTCGTTCAAGGCGCACGAGCTGTCAGCCGAGGTCGTGTTCCCGATGGTCAAGGACCTGGAGAAAGAGCGCGACCAGCTACGCGGTCAGAAGCGACGCATCGAGGCTGCCGGGGTGGCACCGGACCTAACGAACGTGGACCGGCAACGGTGGGATCGCATGGGCGTCGATGAGCGGAGGGGAGTCATTGAGACGCTGCTGAGCGCGGTCCTCGTCCGCCCAGCGACGCGCAAGGGGAATCAGTTCGACCCTGACCGCATCGAGTTCGTCTGGCATGACGTCACCTGATCAGGCAGTGAGCGCCGCCCGAATCAGTTCGCCAGAATCAACCGGGTCAGGACCTGCTTCAGTTCTGCCGCTTCCTTGTGTGATACCCGAAAGTCGATCGTGTTGCCGCTTGTAATGACCGACACGAGCGTGTTCGAGATACCATCCTTCTTGGTGGTCACCGAGGAGATTGACTTCACCGGGATCATCTCGGTGCCCGTCTTGCCTCCCTTCACACCCGTCGCAAGCATCGACAGGCCGCCGGTAAGGATGCCCGCGGTTACTTTGCCGCCAGAGACGCTCTTGGGCTGGAGCCACTCGATGCGGTCAGGCCAGACCGTGACAACCGCGTTCTTCCCTTGAATGTGAGAAGTGAATTCAAGCAGGGGCTTCTGTTCGGTGGGGGCGACTTCTACCGCACGGGCGGACGGGGGTGGTGGTGGCGGCCCCTGGGGTCCCTTTGGACGATGCTGGTCGGTCCACGCCGTTCCGTCCCAGTACGTTTCCCAGTCATCGCCGTTCGGGTACCAGCCCGCAGGTGTGCTCATGGGTTGGATGTTAGCGGCCGGGCTGAGCGTCACGCGGCGAGTGTCGCCCTGAGCCGCTGCTGTGCCTTCGCGACGTTATTACCAGTCCACGGTGCACCGGTAGCCGTGGTGAGTCCTTCGGCGTTGAGGGCGTCGTTAGCTGTGAAGGTCGGCTCGGGCAAGTACGTCTCGCGGGCCTCCCTCCCCGCATTCATTGAGGCGAACACCCAGCGGTAAGATTGGAGCGAGAGGCCTCCGTAGCTCAGCGGGAGAGCCACTCCGCCCTAAGGAGCGGGTCGGAGGTTCGCGAATCCCTCCGGGGGCACGAACGCGCTTTGCGCGCGTAGTGATGGTTCGTCGGTACTCAGCTGCAGTCGGATCGTGGGAGTTCAAAGTGGCGGACGCGTTGCCTGACGTCGCAGGCCTATCTGTGAAGCAGCTGCTCAGGTTAGAAGCAAGCGTCGTGTCCGAGCTTCGGCGCCGAGAACTCGTGCGCACCAACAACAAGCCACTGGGCGATATCGCGGAGTATGTGGTCTGGTTGGCCCGCGGCGGAATTCTCGAGCCCAACTCGACCAAGTCGCACGACATCACCACTCCATCGGGCCACCGAATCCAGGTGAAGGCGATGGCTACCCGTACCGCTGGGGCTGGGGCGCGTTTCAGTCCGTTCCGGAGCGACGGATACCACACCGCAATCTTCTTGGTGTTCGACGCGGAGTTCGACATCGTGGAGGCCTGGGAGGTTGAGGCGTCACTTATCGAGCAGACTATCCGTTTCGTTCCTCACGTCGCGGGCCGACAGCCCAGCCTGAGTCAGGTGCGCATGCTGGGGGACGATGTCACAGTCGAGATGCGAACGGCTTATGCTCGCATCGACGACTCGCACCCCCCTCCCCTGAATTCCGACCGCCCGCCGGCGCTACACACCTGAAGGGCACCCTTTAGGCAAACGCTTCACAACAACGGTTACTGCTCCGCTGGCGAATGGCGGGTGGCGCTGCCAATTGCTGTCGGGGGTGGCATCTATCCTGAGTGCATGAGGCGTCGGCGCAGCGCAAGGCGGCACGCAGCCGAGCGTGCTGGCCGCATCCGGCTGCTGAATGCGGAGCTCGACAGTCTCCGCGCGACGGCACTCGAACGCACTCGGCAGACCGAAACCAAGGCGTCCTTCATAGTGGTCGCCGCGGGAGTGCTGGCGTCGGCTGCCGGTATCGAGTTGATCACCATTGATACTTGGCTAATCGGTCTCGTTCCGTTCAGTCTGTTTATTGTCACCGTTCTGGTGTCGACTGTGGCGCTATGGCCGCGAGTCCTGAACGTTCCTTCTGCCCGAAGCATCGTGAATCGATGGGTCAATCGAGACGAAGCACCCGTCGAGTTGGATGACTATCTGCTCGAAGTTAAGGCACAGGAGATCGAGCTTCGGGACTTACAGAATGAACTCCGAATGAAGTGGACAAAGCGGGGGTTTCGACTCCTGCTGCTGAGCTTGCTGACCGCCCTCATCGTCGCAACCATCAACGCAGTAACACCAGTCTGGAGTGACCATGTCGAAAAAGAACGAATCCAAGCCCCCTCAGTCAGAGCAACCCCTGAAGCCACCCGCACGTCCTAACGTTCTCGACGATTTCAAGCCGCTGACGCATGGCGACCAGTCGGGGATGACGTTCGGGACGACCGATGGCTGACAACGAAGAGGAGCGGCCCCGCCCGACGTGCGTCTCGATTTCAAAGAAATTCACGAAGATCTGCGGGACGACAGGCCGCGCGTCAAGGGGTCCTAGCCGTCCTGCGGTCTCCGGTGGGCGGCCCGTACCCGTCCTCCGATAGACCGCACTCGCGCACGCCCAGGTCGTAGTGATCATGGAGCCTCGCTCCGGGGAAACACAGCTAGAACAGCACCAGGGCTTCTTCCTCTGCGGCACGGCCTCCTATGACCAGTTCGGCTCACTTCGCCTGCTGGGCGTGACGTTGTTGCGCTGTGAACGATGACGATCCTGATTGAATCCCTTTGAGGTCGAGCCTGGCAACGAGGGGAGAACTGGATGCGGATTGCATACGTTGACGACACCAAGCAGCGCGGTCGTAGGCGAGACATGGGACAGTTGGTCGCGCTCGGTGCTGCGATCTTCGACGAGGACCAAATTCAGCCGTTTGCCCACGCTTTCCGCGCTCTGTACGACGAGTTCGGCGTCCCCTACGACGTTGAGCTGAAGTGGTCGAACCCGCAAGGCCGTAACTGGTGGGCGGAGGCCGACGAGAACAAGGCCAAGCAGACACCGATGCGACAGCGGGTCTTGGAGATGGCTCAAGTTCACAACGTGCGCGTGATCGTCGTGGTCTGGGATCAGGGCGGCGGGGTCGCAACTCCTGAGTCGTGCCACTTGATTGGTTCTTCCGTCGTTGAGGGCCGTTCTGCCTTGATTTTCCGGGGTTGGGGGCCAGCGGGTTACGCACTAATGCCGGTGAATAGACTGCGTCGGTGGGGTTGTTCGTCCGGAAGGTGAAGACGCGTTCCGGGGCGACGGCCGTGCAGATCGCGCATACTCGTCGCGGCGTGCAGACGATCCTTGAGCACATCGGTTCCGCGCATGACGATGCCCAGCTTGCTGCGCTGGTGGAGATCGCGAAGAGCAAGATCCACGCCGGGCAGCAGGCGTTCGATGTGGACGCGCTGACGCCGACGGCCCCGACTGGGGTCGCGCCCGTCGTGACGGAGTCGCGTGCGCGGGTGCTGTGGGGGGTGCTGGAGGCCGCGTATCGGCGGCTCGGGTTCGCGGACACGGTCGGCGATGACGTGTTCATGAAGCTGGTCCTGGCCCGTGTCATCGAGCCGACCTCCAAGGCGGACACGGTCCGTGTGCTCGAGGAGCTCGGGGTGCCGGCGCCGGGGTTGCGGACGATCTGGCGGACCCTGGCCCGCTGCGTCGAGCAGGACTGGCGTGACCGGCTCGCCACCGCCGGCTACACCCATGCGGCCCGCGGTGGGGCGCTGAAGCTGGTGCTCTACGACGTGACGACCCTCTACTTCGAAGCCGAAGACGAGGACGAGCTGCGCAAGGTGGGGATGGGCAAGGAACGCCGCGTGGACCCGCAGATCCTGGTCGGCATGCTCGTCACCGCCGGCGGGTTCCCCCTCGAGGTCCACGAGTTCGCCGGGAACACCGGCGAGACTCTCACCCTGCTGCCCGTGCTGTGCGCCTTCCAGGACCGTCACAGGGTCGACGATGTCGTCGTGGTCGCCGACGCGGGCATGCTCTCCGCGGCGAATCTGAACCAGCTCGAGGACGCCGGGTTCTCCTTCATCGTCGGGTCGAGGATCAGCAAGGCCCCCTACGACCTGGCGGAGCACTTCGACGCGCACGGCGGCGTGCTCCACGGCGGGGAGACGATGGAGTCCACGCGGGTGATGGGGGTTCGGGAGAACGCCAGGCAGCGGCGGGTAGTCTACCACTACTCCGCGAAACGTGACCGGCGCGATAACCACACCCTGAACAAGCAGGTCGAGAAGGCGCAGAAGATCGCCGACGGGAACAGGCCGCTGCGCAAGGACCGGTTCGTGAAACTCACCGGCACCCGTCCCACGGTCGATCAGGTCCTCGTCGACCGGGCCCGCCAACTCGCCGGGCTGAAGGGCTACGTCACCAACATCCCCGCCATCCGCCTGACCGGCGGCGAGGTCGTCGCCGCTTACCACGACCTGTTCCAGGTGGAACGCTCGTTCCGGATGGCGAAGACCGACCTGCGCGCCCGGCCCATGTTCCACCACGAGCGTGATTCGATCCACGCGCACCTGACAATCGTGTTCACCGCTCTCGCGATCTCACGCCACCTGCAAGAGGTCACCGGCGCGAGCATCCGCAAGATCGTCCGGACGCTGCGACCCCTCCGCGACGTCACGATCAGCATCGGCGGGAACGAGATCACCGCGACCACCCCGCCCGGCACCGATGCCGCCGACATCCTCGACGCCATCGCCACGAGCGTCACGCACTAACATGGCGCGAGTCAGGCCGTACGCGGGTTGGCGTTACGCAGAGGACGACGGCTTGTGATCGGCTGAATATCGCACGGCAAAGAGCGTCACCGCGGGAGCTGACGGACTCGACGAAGGTTGAAGCGTCGATACGCTACCGCGATACGTTGGCGGCTATTCTCTCTAACGTAGCCTCGACGCGATTCTGCACCTTGGCGACGGTGCCAACGGACCACGTCCTCCCGGTAGCCGTGTTGAGGCCCTCAGCGTTCAACTGCGCAGCGGTAGCGGCGAGGGTGTGAGTGGCCCTCAGGGCCATCAGGCGGTCGGCCGTGCTGGCGGGCAGCGCAGACGCCCGGCCCATGTGTCGCCCCTGACGCTTCGCCGCCTGCATCGCATTCGACGTGCGCTCCCCGATGACCTCCCGCTCCCACTCGGCCACGGACATCATCACGTTGGCCACGAGCTTGCCCGTGGGCGTGCTGGTGTCCACACCGAGGTCAATCGCCACGACAGCCCACTTGCGGGCAGCGGCCAGCTTGAGGATGCCCGAGAAATCATGCACGCTGCGGCTCAGGCGGTCGAGCTTTGCCACCACGATGCCGTCGACGTCACGGCGCTTTGGGATGACGTGCAGCCGCGTGAGCGCGGCCTGTAGCTGGGGGCGGTCCAACGACCTGGCGCTGAGGCCCGCGTCCTCGTACCAGAGCACGTCCCATCCGTGCCCGTCCGCGTAACGCTGGATTGTGTCGCGCTGGGCTTCAAGCCCGAGCCCGCTGCTCGCCTGTTCCTCGGTGGATACCCGCAGGTAGCCAATCATCGTGGTCATCGTGCAGCGGCCTTGCGTGCGGGCTTCTGGGCCGGTGCTACCTTGGCGATCGGTGTGGGCGAACCCTCCCGGCAACCATCACAGAAGTCGATGCCGTGGGTGTAGTACGCCGCCTTCTCGGTCGCGCTGTAGGCCATCGACTTGTGATCTTCACAGACCGTCACCCACTCGCCGCCTTCGGGGTCAGCGTTGACCTCTTCGGGGCGTGCCACGGTCAGTGTCTCGCCAGTGGCGCGAATCTTGCGTGTGTACATGGTGGACTCCTTGGGTCGGCGTGTCGAACGTTTGTTCTACTGACAAACCTGAACGTTAGCTGTGAAGGTCCCCGCTAGGCAAACATTCGTTGAACATTCCCGCACCGGAGTTCGCATTCTGCACAAGTGTCGCTCCCGCCCGTAGCTGGGGTGCAGTGGCGTGGCCCTCCTGCTGAGACCCTCTGAGCTCTCCGTGAGGCTCCGAGCAGGCACGCCCCGGCCCACCACACGCCAGAGGCCCCCTCGCGATGCGAGAGAGCCTCGGAGCGGGTGCAGCGCGGATCAGTAGTCGCTCGGGGGCGCGTAGCTGATCTGGTTCGACAGGTTGAAGGCGGGGCCGGTGGTCAGTTCCTCGACGTGCGCGAGTGCGGCAGCGCTGTCCGCCGTAGTCGGGAACGCCGCGGTGTAGGCGTCGGTCACGTCCACCATGCCGGTGTTCTGTGCGCGGTTGCCGATGGCGTGGGCCATGATGCTGTCACCGTTGGCGATGGCATCGTTCAGCACTTCCAGCGCCTCATCCTTGTCCCTGATCTTGCGGGCGCGGTCGGCGGCGTCCCGGCGCAGAAGGACCGAGTTCGCGTCGGTAGGCTGGTTCCCGCGCAGGTCGCTCTCGACCTTGGCGCGCAGGCCCGTGATGTACGACTCCTGATCGGCCCTGATGCTCTCGAGCTTGGCGCGCGTCTGCTCGTTCAGCGCCTGCACCCGGTCGCGCACCCCGATTTCGGATAGCGTCCGGTCTTCGATAATCGCCTTGCGGGCCGATTCGTGTGTGGCCTTGACGGCGGCCGCCTTGTCCTTGAAGCCGAACAGGGCCGAGCTCAGGTTGCTCTCGACGTCAGCCGCGCTCATCTTGAGGGTCATCATGTTTCCTTTCGTTGGGTGCCGGAGGGAACCGCCCCGGCGTCGGTGGTTGATGCGGTAGCGCGCTTGCGCTTCGGGTTGCGGTCCTTCCCGGCCCAGAAACCGAGGTCGACCTTGGACGCGGTGGCGTAGGTGTCACAGAGGTTGTAGATGGAGCAGCGCGCACAGATTGAGGAGCACTCGGCCCGTTGCTCGTCGGTCCGCGAATCTGAGGCGAACAGAGGCAGGCCGCTGCACCCCGGTGCGTAGTCCTGCAGTGCGGCATTCAGGGCGTCCCAGGCAGCGTCAGCGTTCACCATCGCCCCTCCTGCGGGGTCGCTCTGATCGCCGTACAGCCGTGGAGGTTTTTGATGTGCTGCGTACCTTTCGCGGCGCTACATAACCCCCTGGGTTGCGTGAGTTGCCTGAGTTGCTAACCAACTCACTAAACTCACCCAACTCAGGGGGATATAGCCGTGTAGCGCCCCGCCTCGTCTTTGGACGCAAGGTCACGCGCCGACAGGCGCACCAGCGCATTGCGAACGGTTTGCAGCTTGGCGTCACCGTCGTACAGCTCGAACGCCTCCGCAGGCGTCAGTGGGCCGTGCTCCTTCAGCAACTCCAGCATCTTGTGACCGACGCGGCCCTGCTTCTCGATGCGCTCACGGATTGCACGGTCAGCGGCTGCCTGGCGTGCCTTGCCTGCGCTGCGTCCGTCGAACGTCCAGACAACGCCCTTCAACGTCATCCCGTACCGGGCGTCCTCGATGTCACGGCTGTTACGGATGAGCGTTGCTTCGGGCTTCTGCCGGTCAGGGCGGTCCAGCACGAAGATGCCGTCTACGGCACCCGTGAGCCCGTGCGTGCCCGACGATGAATCGACGCTGTCACCCGTCTTGTCCTTGCGGCTGTGATGCACGATCAGCACGGACGCGCCGGGGTCCTCCGCACATAGCCTCTGGATCGGCTGCAGGGTTCGCTTCTCGTGCAGCATCGGCGCAAGGTCGCGGGGCTTCGGCCCCATGACCTCGGAGAGCGTGTCCAGGACGACCAGGGGCGATTCGCCCTTATGGCGATCCATGAACTCGCGCATGACCGCAAGCGCCGTCTCGGGCTCAGTGTGGAACTCGAACGTGTCGGGAACAGTGGCGATGCCGAAGTCGGTCAGGCGCTTGGCGAGCCGGCGGTCACCAGACTCCAGGTCGAGCAGCAGCACCGGGCGCGGGCGCACCTTGATCGAGCCGAACGCCTTGGAGCCCTGCGCGCAAGCGATAGCCAGCATGAGTGCGAGCAAGCTCTTGCCGATCTTGGGGGCAGCGACCACGAGGTGACACCCGTCGGGGATGACGTCGGGCACGATCCAGTCCAGCAGCGGGAAGTCCTGTCTGAGCAGGTCGGCCACGGAGCGGGGCTCGGGCACTTCAGGCTCGTACTCGACTTCCGGCACCCGTGGCACGCTCCGGGATTTCTTGCGGGTGGTCATGAGTGCAGCTCCTTACCGGCCGACTCGACTACACGGCGGGCCTCCCTGGGGTCCATGCCGATGTCCTCGGCAGCTTCAACGAGCAGGTCAAGGCCCCGATCGCCCACTCCGGCCTCATGACCGCGACGTGCGGCCCAGTGCAGGCCGTCGTGACGCTCCCCCGGCTGCAAGGTGCGCACCCACACGGCCAGGGCGACCGGGTCGGTCGCCGAAGGGTTGCGGCGCGTGATCCGGGTGCGAGGCAGCATCAGTGCAGCGACCTGGCGCGGCAGGCGGACAGCGTCACGCATCTCCCACCGATAGGGCTTGCCGGTGTCCGGGTGCACGCTGGGCGGCATGACCATGTAGCCGTTGGTCTTGAGGTCAATGCCGTGCGGGATGTTGCCCCGGTATGGCTGCCGGAAGGGGCGCATGTAGTACAGGTGTCGCCCGCCGTCACGCCGCCCGCTGATCACTTCTAGCGTCTCGGGCAGCGTCACCCCGGCGCGCTGTTCTAGTTCGGTCAGGCTGCCACCGTTGCGCGGGTCAACGTCGAACACGAGCAGGCTTTCAGGCACCGGGGAACCGATGTTCCAATCGCGGCCTGCCCACATGCGCCGGATGATGCGCTCGTCGGTCGTGACGTCCAGGTGGCCGTGAGCCGTGACGGGGCGCTTGCCGTCAAGCGGCAGCACCGCCCACCCGTTCTCAGCCAGCTCCAGCGCGGCGCGCATCATGCGGCTCATGACTCCGCCGCGGGGACGACTTTCGAGCCAGCCCCTATCGGCGGCGCTCATGCGTCGGCCTCCGGGTCCTCATCGTCCAGCTCGATCACGATGCGCAGGCGGGGCTCATCGGCCCGGAAGTAGAGGACGCCCTGGCACCCCTCACACTCCACGTGCGAGCGGTACAGCGCATCCAGACCACGGCCGAGGCCGTCGAGGTCGCTCCACGTGGCCACGTCGCTCTGGTCGCCGTGCAAGTGGATGATTCCGTAGGGCTCCGGGGCGACCCCAGGGAACAAGGCCACATGCTGCGCCCACGGCGCGAACCACGACGGGCTAGGTCCGTGGTCTCGTACATGTTGGGCCTCGAACTTCGACAGTCCCGCTTTCCCGGGATACAGCGACATGGCGCTCACGCGACACCCCCATCGCCGTCTTCGTCCTCGACCACCATGTAGAGCCTGATAGGCTCATCCGGCTCGAAGACGAACACGTGTTCCCAGCTCTGCCGCCATTGCCACCTGCTTCCGCTGGTGTAAACCGCGGCTAGCGCGCGATGCAGGCTTTCCCGATCCGGGAACCACTGAACATCGATCTCGCCCTCGTAGGTGATGACGGCGTACGCGAAGGCCTCGGGCATGTCGCCGATGAAGACGGCGGGTGTAGTCTCAGCCAGGGCGGACTGTTGCGCCACTGGCCAGGTTGCCGTGGGTCCTGATCCCTGGTCGTTCACTTCGACCCCCGAAGCAAGCTCGACAGACGCTTGATCTGGTCGGGAGTGAGCGGCGGTGCTTTATCCAGCGCGCGTTCTACCGCAGCGGCCAGCTTGAGTTCCGCCAAGTCGCGACGAGCGTTGGCCTCCTCCTGCTTGTCGCCACGGTGCACCGCCCGTGCGATGCGGACACTGGCCGCATGAATGTTGTCATGAGACACGAAAACTCCCCGAGGAGCCGGGGCAACTCATGGTTGCCGTCCAGACTCCTGCTGGGGAGTGCACGATCGGTGATCGCGTTTGGGAAGTAGTACCTACAGCGCCCTCGACTCCTAGGGCTTCTTGCTAAGCGTTCACACGAGCCCTCATCACCCTCTTGACGAGTGTGAGCGAGAGCTTCTCATTGTTGTCGCGAGCCCAGTCTAGGACCTTGACAAGATTGTCGTAGCCCAGTTCGACTGACTGATTACACGAGCACGTGATCTTCTGGCGAGCGCCGGGCGTGTTAGCCGCCCACTCAGACCGGAGCGGCGTGTCATCGGGCAGGAACCAGCCGTCATCCTCCGGCTCATCCAAGCGCCGCCAGCTGGTGACCGAGCTGTACCCGAAGCGCGCCACGAGTCGAGGGTCATGCGAGCGCTGTCCGACGCCCTCACACTCCACCTTGACGTGTGTACTCATATAGGCTATAATCCCCCGCACTGGTCGCCGGGGCAAGTAGGTGCCGCCTGCGGCGCGCCGCGCTCTGTGCGCCCCGCTGCGGGCTTGCAACGCCCGCCTAGTGAGGTAGGCCGGGGCGGGGTTTTAGGCCGCCTGGCGACCGCTCAGAGCCGTTGGCGGAGAGCTGCTGGTGTGGTGTGCGCCCTACACCGGCTCCGCGAAGAGGTCGGTTGCGGGCACGCCGAGCGTCCTGTAGGTGGTCAACGCACAGGCTGCGACCAGCAGGTGCCGATGGAGACCGCATTCGCCGGACCCGCGAAGATCCGCGACCGGATCGGGAGTCTCGACCCGGCAGTGCTGGCCGGGCAGAACCCGGACGCCTTCGCCGCGGTGTTCGCGACCACCCCCGCCGTGCACCGGTTCCCGGGGGCGATGGCCGCCCGTACGCAGAAGCTGTGCGGACGGATCCTCGACGAGTGGGGCGGCGACGCGGCGGCGATCTGGACCCGGGACGCGCCCGACGGCACCGAGGTGATCCGTCGGCTGGAGAATCTGCCGGGCTTCGGGCCGCAGAAGGCGAGGATCTTCCTCGCCCTGCTCGGGAAGCAGTGCGGCGTCGCACCCGCGGGATGGCGCGAGGCGTCGGCACCCTATGGCGATCCCGGCTCCTTCCGCTCGGTCGCCGACGTCACCGACTCGGCGTCTCTGGCACGGGTGCGGGAATTCAAGCGGGCCGCGAAGGCCGCTGCCCGCTCGGAACCCTGACCGCACCGGCGGGTGTGAGGCAAGGCTGCGCTCGCTGGCGGGAGGAGCGCGCGCGGAGTAGACCTACGTGTCGAACCCGATTCCCGTGCGACCCTGGAGGCGCGTCATGCTGTTCGGTCTGCCGGGCCACCCGCTCCTGGTCCACTTCGCCGTCGCGTCGGTGCCGGTCGCGGCGCTCGTCGCCATCCTGACGGTGCTCTGGCCCGCGGCACGCCGCAGACTGGGCATCATCACACCAATCCTCGCCGGCGTCGCACTGGTCTGCACCGCCGCCGCGCAGGAGACCGGGGAGTGGCTTCAGGAGCAGCTGCCGGCCTCCCCGCTCATCGAGCGCCACGCGGACCTGGGCGGCACGCTCGCCCCGATCATGGCGGGACTGTTCCTCCTCACTGCTGCCGACTGGACGTGGCGCCGCTACTGGGCACCGGGGGGCCGGCGCGCCGGCGCTCGCGCGGGGCACGGTTGGCGGGCGGCCGTCCCCCCGGTGC
This sequence comes from uncultured Actinomycetota bacterium, assembly GCA_963701365.1. Lineage (GTDB taxonomy): Bacteria > Actinomycetota > Actinomycetes > Actinomycetales > Microbacteriaceae > Microbacterium. The sequence continues at coordinate 15,251 of CAVOZX010000030.1, forward strand.
TGGCGGGGCTGACCATCGCGGCGGCCGTGGCCGCGACCGTGATGGTCGTGCTCATCGGGGATGCCGGGGCGGTCGCCGTGTGGACGGGACGGGTGCCCGCCCCCTGAGCCATGGGATGCGTCGCCCAGGATGCGATCGGCGCGGCCCGATACCCTGAGACCATGCCGATCGCGCGGGAGGCCGCATCCGTCGCGCTCGACAGTGTGGAACTGCGGGTGCTGCACCTGCCCCTGGTGAGCCCGTTCACGACATCGTTCGGCACCGAGTCGGTGCGTGAGGTCATCGTGGTGCGCGCCGCGACCACGGACGGGGACGGCTGGGGGGAGATCGTCACTCAGCCCTCGCCGCTCTACTCGAGCGAGTACACCTACGGCGCCTGGGACGTCTGCCGACGGTGGCTGATCCCGGCACTGCTCGAACCCGCACGGCTGCGACCCGAGGACGTGGGGGCGGCCCTCGGGCGATTCGTCGGCCACCGGATGGCGAAGGCGGGGCTGGAGATGGCGGTGCTCGACGCGGCGCTGCGGGCGGAGTCCCGCTCGCTCGCCGAGTATCTCGGCGCGGTCACCGATCGGATCCCCGCCGGCGTCTCGGTGGGGATACAGCCGAGTCCTGCCGCCCTGGTCGACGCGGTGGCCGGGTATCTGGCTCAGGGATACCGGAGGGTGAAGATCAAGATCCGCCCGGGTCGCGATATCGCCGACACTGCCGCCGTCCGCGACGCGTTCGGCGACATCCCCCTTCAGGTGGACGCGAACGCCGCCTACACGCTGGCCGACGCCGACGATCTGGCGGAACTGGACGCGTTCGACCTGATCCTCATCGAGCAGCCGCTGCAGGAGGACGATCTCGTGGATCACGCCGCGCTCGCCCGGCGGCTGCGCACCCCGGTGTGCCTGGACGAGTCGATCGTCTCGGCCAAGGCGGCCGCGGACGCTGTCGCGCTCGGGTCCGCCGGCGTGGTCAACATCAAGGCCGGACGCGTCGGGGGATACCTCGAGGCGGTCCGGGTCCACGACGTCTGCCGCGCCGCGGGGATCCCGGTGTGGTGCGGCGGGATGCTGGAGACCGGCATCGGCCGCGCCGCGAACGCCGCGCTGGCGGCCCTTCCCGGGTTCACGCTCGTCGGCGACGTGTCGGGGTCGGACCGGTTCTACGAGCAGGACATCGTCCGGAACCCGATCCGGCTGGCCGACGGCTGGGTGAACGTTCCCGCCGGCCCCGGCACCGGAGCCGAGGTGGACGAGTCCGCGCTGGACGCGGTCACCGTCGCGCGGGAGGTCGTGCGGCGATGAGGTCGGACCGGATGCGGCGGACCCTGCCCGCCGCGGTCGCCGTGATGCTCGCGGCCGGGCTGCTCGCCGGATGCAGCGCGCAGCCGCGCCCCGCGCCCTCGGCCACGGCGCTTCCCACCGGCATCACGGCGCGGCTGCTGCCGGCCGTGCCCGGCCAGCAGTCCGGACAGGCCCGCCTCTGGGTGGAGAACCACACGGACCAGGAGCTCGGCGTCACCCGGGTGCGCATCGACGACCCCCGGTTCGCGGGCATCGGACGCAAGCTCGCGTACGGGACCGTGCCGGTGCCGGCCGGGCGGGCTGCGGAGATCCCGATCGCGCTCCCCGACTTCGACTGCCCCACGCCGGAGCCCGGCCCCGTCACCTCGCCGTCGGCGGGGCCCTCGCCCGCGCCGAGCCCGACCCGGTCCACCCTCACGCTCGGATTCGCCCTGGGCGCGGCGGTCGGGGTGTCCGTGGAACCGCTGCCGGATCCCGAGGGCGTCGTTGCGGCTCAGGCGGCCCGCGCCTGCGCGGGGCAGGCGTCGGGCGGTCGCTGACTAGACTCGGAGGACGCCGCGGCCCGATCGGCGCCGCATCCCCTCCCTCGTCGCGACCCCTGGAGTGACCGTGGCCGAGCAGTCCCGCCTCGACAAAGTGATCGCGCTCGCACGCCACCGCGGGTTCGTCTTCCAGGCCGGGGAGATCTACGGCGGCTCGCGCTCGGCGTGGGACTACGGGCCGCTGGGCACGGAGCTGAAGGAGAACATCCGGCGGCAGTGGTGGCAGACCTTCGTGCGGGGCCGCGCCGACATGGTCGGGCTCGACTCGTCCATCATCCTCCCCACCCGGGTCTGGGAGGCCTCCGGACATGTCGCCACGTTCACCGACCCGCTCGTGGAATGCCTGAGCTGTCACAAGCGGTTCCGCGCGGACACGCTGGTGGCGGACTTCGAGAGCCGCAAGGGCCGCGCCGCCCCGCGCGGGATCGCCGAGGTGCCGTGCCCGAACTGCGGCACGACGGGCCAGTACACCGAACCGAAGGCGTTCTCCGGGCTCATGAAGACCTACCTCGGCGTCGTCGACGACGAGTCAGGCCTGCACTACCTCCGACCCGAGACGGCGCAGGGGATCTTCGTCAACTTCGCCAACGTCCTCACCGCCAGCCGAAAGAAGCCCCCGTTCGGAGTGGGCCAGGTCGGCAAGGCCTTCCGCAACGAGATCACGCCGGGGAACTTCATCTTCCGCACCCGCGAGTTCGAGCAGATGGAGATCGAGTACTTCACGCCGCCGGCCGACGCCGGCCGCTGGTTCGGGCACTGGGTCGAGGCGTGCTGGGACTGGTTCACCGATCTGGGCATCGATCCCGCCAACATGCGGCGGTTCGACGTTCCCGCGGAGGAGCGAGCCCACTACTCGGCCGGCACGATCGACGTCGAGTACCGCTTCGGGTTCCCCGGCAAGGAGTGGGGCGAGTTGATGGGGGTCGCCAACCGGACCGACTTCGACCTGTCGAACCACTCCGAGGCATCCGGTCAGAAGCTGGTCTACTTCGACCAGGCGTCCGGCGAGACCTACACGCCGTATGTCATCGAGCCGTCGTTCGGACTGACGCGGGCGATGATGGCGTTCCTCATCGACGCGTACAACGAGGAGGAGGTCCCCAACGCGAAGGGCGGGACCGACGTGCGGACGGTGCTGAAACTCGACCCGCGGCTCGCGCCGATCACAGCGGCGGTGCTGCCCCTCAGCCGCAACGAGCGACTGTCGCCCCTGGCCCGAGGAGTCGCCGACAGCCTGCGCGGCGAGTGGAACATCGACTTCGACGACGCCGGCGCGATCGGTCGCCGCTATCGGCGCCACGATGAGATCGGCACCCCGTTCTGCATCACGGTCGACTTCGACTCCCTCGAGGACGGGGCGGTCACGGTGCGCGATCGGGACACGATGACGCAGGAGCGAGTGCCGCGGGCGGGGGTGCACCGCTACCTGGCCGACCGGCTCCGCACCTCCTGACCGCTGCGCTCAGGCGTGCACGAGCAGGTAGCCTGCCCGCGGGTCGAACCCGGCGATCCGCATGCCGGCGCGCATCGGCCCGGACAGGTCCTGGCGCACCGCGCGCCGCCAGCGTGCAGCCTCGGCCGGGTGCCGGGCGCGCAGGGTCTCGATGTCGTCGGGGACGGGCACCGTGGCGGCCGCTTCGTCCGCGTGCGGTGCGATCGGGGCGGGGCGGAGAAGGCTCCACTCCACCAGGAGCCGGTCGCTCTCGTCGGCACGGTTGACACCGTCGTCCATCGCGCCGTAGTGGTTCTCGAGGTAGTCCACGGCCCGCGCGCCGAGCACGGCGAGGTTGAAGTGGGCGTTCCGTGCGACCAGGGGGTCGAACGTCCACGTGATCCGCTCCACTCCGTGCTCCAGTGCCCAGGTGCGCTGGTGCGCCTTGATCCTCCTTCCGAGGCCGAGTCCGCGGTGCTCGGGGAGGATCCCGGTGATGTGCGAGTGCATCGTCCGCTCTCCGGGAGGACCGAAGAAGGCGACGGAGGCTCCGATCATCCGGTCGCCGTCGAACACGCCGGCGGTGTAGTTGCCGGCGTGCGCGAGCGCGCGCACGAGGTTCGGCGGCATGCCGGTGCGGTCCCCGCCCCATACGGCGCTGAGCACGGCGGAGGCCTCGAACGCATCGGCGACCGAGTCCAGCATCCGGATGCGGATCCGAGAGGCCGCGGCCATGTCCTCGCCCATGCGCCCAGTGTTCCACTGCGGGACCGGGCGCTCCTCAGGAGGCGGTGGTCACGTGCTCGGCGAACAGCCCCGGCCAGGCCATCACCCCGTACGGGCTGCGGGCCACGACCAGACGGCTGCGGGGGATCAGCTCGTGCAGGCGCCGCGCGGTGGCCAGCGGATGAGTGCGATCGCCCGTCCACGCCAGGATGAGAGTGGGACTGAGGATGCGGGAGATCTTGCTGCGGCCGGGCAGATCCGTGGCGGCCGCGCCCCGCAGGACGGTCGGCAGCAGCGCGGCGGGAACCGACGGCCGGGTCTCGGGCGCGTCCGCCAGCGCGGGCGGCACCGGGGCGGTGTTGCCCAGCGCCTCGGCGGGGAGACCCCCCTCCTCGATCCGGCCGGCCTGCTCTCGATACGACTCGGCCTGCGCGCGGCGGCGTCCCCGGGATGTGGGCGGGGTCACCAGCGTGAGCGTGCGGAACCTGTCGGGGTCCCGCACGGCGGCGTGCAGCAGCGTGCCGGTACCCATCGAGGGCCCGACCCCGTGAACGCGATCCTCGCCCACGACGTGGTCGAGGAGTCCCAGCAGATCATCGGCCAGCCGATCCCATCGGTAGTCCTCCTCGACGGGGGTGCCGGTGGACAGGCCGTGCGCGCGCGCGTCGTAGCGGAGCACACGATGACCCCGCAGCGCGCGGCCGAGGTCCAGTCCGAGCTGCGCGTCGCGACTGCGGCTGGATGTCAGACCGTGCAGCTGCACCACCCACGGGCCGGAGTCGCCCTGCACCTCGTAGTCGAGGCGCGCGCCCCGCGTTTCCCAGACCGGCATGCCGCCCTCGCCTCCCCGACATCGGCGGGCCCTACACTACGGCGTGATGCGCCTGTCCCACATCGACCTGCTGGACCTGCCGTCCGGCGCCGTCCACAGCTACACCGTCGGGATGCGTGCGCGCTCGGATCGCCCGCTGCCAGTGTCCTTCGACCAGCGCAGACACGTCGGCGAGGGGGATCGGGCTGGGTCGTGGATGGCGATCGCGCTGCGCCTGCGCTACCGCGACCGGGCCGCGCTGGCCGCGGCGTGGGATCGGGTAGTGGTGCGCCACCCCACGCTGCACACGGTGTTCGCCTCCGACGGCGGCGAGGTGGTCCTGCACGACGCCGACGTGCGGGCCGGCCGCTGGCGAAGCCACCCCGTCCCGCCGGGCGTCACCAGCGCCGCCGTGATCCGCACTGTCTTCGATGACGCGTGTCGCCCCTTCGCCCGCCCGTCCCACGCCCTGTGCGTGGTGGATCCGGAGGTCGTCGCCGACGATGGCCGGACCTGGGTGGTGATCGGCTCCGACCACGCCCACGTGGACATGTGGTCGCTGGTGGTGCTGGCGCGCGATCTGCACCGGGCGCTGGAGGGTCAGGCGGACGCGGAGATCGCTGCCGCGTTCGCCGACCACACGGCTGCGCTCGCGGCGATGCCGCCGGCGCCCGCGGAGGTCCGGGACGGCTGGCGCGAGGCGATCGCGGCGGGGGGCGGCACGATGCCGGTGTTCCCGTTGCCGCTCGGAGACGTGCGCGAACCACGGGCGGAAGTGGTGGAGGTCCGGGACATCCTGGACGCCGACGGGGTGGCGCGGCTGGATGCGCGGGCCGCGGCCGCCGGTGTCCGCGCCACCGCGATGGCCCTGTCGGCACTCACGGAGGTGTCGTTGCGGCACGCCGGAGGGCCGCTGCGGGCCGTCTTCCCCGTCCACAGCCGCACCGAACAGCGATGGCGCGACTCGGTCGGGTGGTTCATCACCAATTCGGTGATCGAGAGCGCCGATCCGGACCCGGCGGCGTGCGCGGCCGCGCTCAAGCGCACTCTCGCCCTCGGCTCCTACCCCCTCGCCCCGATCCTGGCCCCCTATGGCGGAATGCCGGCAACGCCCGGGATGTTCGCGGTGTCGTGGCTGGACCTGCGACGGATGCCGGTGTCGGCCCCGGCGGGATCCACGGCGCACTGGGTGTCCGCGAGTCTGCGGGTGGACGGCGTGATGGTCTGGTTCGTCCTGGACGACACCGGTCTGCACCTGCGGTGCCGCCACCCCGACACACCCGAGGCCCGTGCGTCGCTGGCCTCGTGGCTGTCGGCGGTCGGAGACGCCCTCGTCGCCCGCGCCGCCTGAGCGCGCGGCACCGGCGATGGATGCGTCGGCGGGCGCGGGACAATGGACCCGCGGGAGGGAGCGGACATGGCGGACGTCGACGAGCCGCTGCGCGACCACGCCTGCCTGATCGTGCACGGCCCCGATCAGGCAGGCCTGGTCGCCGCGATCAGCGGAGTCATCGCGCGCGGCGGCGGGAACATCGTGGCGCTGGACCAGTACTCCAGCAATCCCGAGGGCGGGGAGTTCTTCCAGCGCGTGGTGTTCCACCGTCGCGGCCTGCGCGGCGCCCTCCCCGCCCTGGAGGCCGATCTGCGCGCCACCCTGCAGCCGTACGGGATGCGGTGGCGCCTGACGGATCAGTCCATCCCGAAGCGGATGGCGATCCTCGCATCCCGGGAGGATCACTGCCTCCTCGATCTCCTGTGGCGTCACCGCCGGGGCGAGCTGCCGGTGTCGATCCCCGTGGTGATCGCCAACCACGACGACACCGGGGAGGACGTGCGGTCGTTCGGGGTGCCCTTCGTCACCGTCCCCTCCGGCGGCGAGCGCAGGGCGGCGGCGGAGAGCAGGATGCTGGAACTGCTGGCCGGTCGGGTCGATGTCGTCGTGCTCGCCCGGTACATGCAGATCCTGTCGCAGGACTTCCTGGACCGGCTCGGGGTGCCGGTGATCAACATCCACCACAGCTTCCTGCCGGCATTCGTCGGAGCGGACCCGTATCGCCGCGCCAAGGAGCGCGGCGTGAAACTCATCGGGGCCACCTCGCACTACGTCACGGGCGATCTCGACGAGGGCCCGATCATCGAGCAGGACGTGGTGCGGGTCTCCCACGCCGACACGGCGGAGGACCTGCGCCGGCGCGGCGCGGACGTGGAACGGGCCGTGCTGTCGCGCGCGGTCCTCTGGCACGCGCAGGATCGCGTGATCCGCCACGGCAACCACACCATCGTGTTCGCTCCCTGACTCGCCGCCACCTCCACGCCGTAGGCGGCTCCGGCGGGAGCGACCGCAGGCTCAGAACACGTACTCCATGAGATCCGCACCCAGCACGCGGAACGCGTCGTGGGCGCGCAGCCGGTGCAGGATCGACAGGTCGTCGAAGCAGACCGTCAGAGCGTACGCGAGCCCAGCGTGCGGGCCGGCGAGGACGCCCGCCTCGGACAGGATGCCGGGGTCCCGGCCGGTCTTGGTGAGCAGCAGGAGACCATGCGCGTCGGCGTCATGGGAGAACGGGTCGACGCCGGTGGCGGCAGCGGCCAGGCTGAGATCCATTCCGAGACCGAGCCACTCCGCCACCTGCGCGCTGACCTGCGGTGAGACCGCCCGCGATTCCGCCAGGTCGGCGAACAGGCCGGCGTACTCCGCCGTCGTCCCCAGGGCCACGTTGGGCGGATCGTCCGGGCCGCGGACATCGCGGAAGCCGTCCATCACCGCGCTGCGCGTCATCCCGAGAGCCTCCATCCGCGCGCGAACCGCCGCGATCGACACCCGCCCGAGCAGGGCATTGGCGGCGGCCGCGTCGCCGGCCGCCGCGGCGAGCACGGCGGCATCCCCGAGCGTGAGATGTGCACCGCGGAGGTGGCGCCAGAGGCCCGGGCCACCGCTCGCGCTCGACGGACGCGCGCCGGCGGGGTCGGACGGGTCGAGGGTGCCCTCCTCGAACCGGGCCGCCACCTCGACCAGCAGCGGCACGACGCCCAGTCCCGACACGGGCAGGGTCACGTGGTCGTCACCCGAGACCAGTGCGGTGCCCCTGTCCAGGTCGTCCACGCGGATCGACACCTGCACCCCGGAGGCTGCCAGATCGTCCAGCGCCCTCAGTGTGGAGGTGAACGATCGCCGACCGGATGCCGACCGCCTCGGACCGCGTCGCCCTCCGCGCCGGCGCGTGGGGGCGGCATCCGTCCCGCGGGTCGGTTCCGGCGACATGGCCACGATGGGGGTCCTCCTTCGCGCGCGATGCGACTAGCGAGACTAGCCTGCCCGGGCCGCCGGTGCGTTACCAGATGGTGACGCGTTCGGACGGGTCGAGCCACAGGGCGTCGGACGGCCCCACCTCGAAGGCGTCGTGGAACGCGTCGAGGTTGCGTACGATCTGGTTGCAGCGGAACTCATTGGGCGCGTGGGGGTCGATCGTCAGCAGCCGGATGGTCTCGGCCTCCCGGCTCTTCTGCTGCCAGATCCGCGCCCAGTTCAGCAGCAGGCGCTGCATCCCCGTCAGCCCGTCCAGCACCGGCGCCTCCGCCTCGCCGAGGGAGATCCGGTAGGCCGAGATCGCGATGCCGAGTCCGCCCAGGTCGCCGATGTTCTCGCCGATGGTCAGGGCGCCGTTGACGTGCGCGTCCTCCGGCAGCCCCCGGGGCACGAGCACGTCGTACTGCGCGATGAGCGCACGGGTGCGCTCCTCGAACGCCGCCCGGTCGCTGTCGGTCCACCATTCGCGCAGCGCGCCGTCACCGTCGAAGCGGCTGCCCTGGTCGTCGAAGCCGTGACCGATCTCGTGTCCGATGACCGCCCCGATCCCGCCGTAGTTGGCGGCGGCATCCCGTTCCGGGTCGAAGAACGGCGGCTGCAGGATCGCGGCGGGGAAGACGATCTCGTTCATGAGCGGGTTGTAGTAGGCGTTGACCGTCTGGGGCGTCATGTACCACTCGTCGCGGTCGATGGGCCGGCCCACCTTCGCCAGCTGCCGGTCGTGATCCCAGACGTGCGCCCGGCGCACATTGCCGAGCAGGTCGTCCGGCCGGATCTCGAGCTTCCGAGTAGTCCTTCCAGCGGACGGGGTATCCGATCTTCGGCGTGAACGCGTCCAGCTTGGCCAGGGCCCGCTCGCGCGTGGCAGACGTCATCCAGCCGAGCGAGGCGATCGAGGCCCGGTAGGCGGCCAGCAGATTGCCCACGAGTTCGTCCATCGCCTGCTTGGCCGCCCGCGGGAAATGACGTCGGACGTACTCCTTGCCGACCGCCTCCCCGAGGGCGGCCTCCACCAGGCTGACACCGCGCTTCCACCGCTCGCGGTTCACGGGAACGCCGGTCAACTGCGTGCCGTAGAACGCGAAGTTCTCGTCCACGAAATCCGGCGTGAGGAACGGCGCGGCTCCGTGGACGATCTGGAACCGCAGCCACGCCTTCCATTCGGGCACTCGATCGAGGGTCAGCAGCGAGCCGAGGCCGGACAGGAAGCTCGGTTGCGACACCACCACCTCGCCGAAGACCTCCCCGTGCCGCGGTGCGACCCCGGCCAGCCACGGCACCAGGTCGATGCCTGCGGTGGCGGTCACCTGCTCCCAGGACAGGAGGTTGTACGTCGCCACGGCGTCGCGGCTGCGCACGGTGTCCCAGTGATGGCCGGCCAGCTCCGTCTCCAGCGCCATGACCCGCTCCGCCTCCCCGGCGGCATCGGGGACGCCGGCCAGTGCCAGCATCCGCTCGACGTGCCCGCGGAAGGCGGTGCGGGTCGAGTCGAATGCGTCCAGCCGGTAGTACGACTCATCGGGGAGCGAGATCCCGCCCTGCACGAGGAAGGGCACGTAGCGCGTGGGGTCCCCCGGATCCGGTTCGACGTAGAGCTGCACCATGCCCCCGGAACCCTCACGGTGCAGCGAGCCCGCCGCGCGCAGCAGCGCCGCCACGGAATCGATGTCCTCGACCGCGGCGAGCTCCTGCGACAGGGGTGCGGCGCCGATCTGCTCGATGCGCGCGACATCCATGAAGCTCGCGAACAGGTCACCGATCTTGCCGGATTCGGAACCCTGTGGCGCTCCCTGCGCGTCGTTGACGATCTCCTGCACGTGACGCTCGGCCTCCTCGGCGAGCACGTGGAACGAGCCCCACCGGGCCTTGTCGTCAGGGATGCGGGTGCGTTCCATCCAGGGGCCGTTGACGTGGCCGTACAGATCGTCCTGGGGCCGGATCCGGCCGCTGAACTCGTCGACGGGAAGACCGCTGGGAAGGGACGGCGTCATGGGGTCCAGACTATGCCGCACTGCCTCGGGCCCCGGGGCCGGCGGCCCGTCCGCATCCGTCTCACGCCCAGCGACGGCACCACTCGTACATGACGACGGCGGCGGCGGCCCCCGCGTTGATGGAGCGGGTGGAGCCGTACTGCGGGATCTCCACGACGAGCGACGCCGCCGCCAGAGCGGCATCCGAAAGCCCCGGTCCCTCCTGGCCGAACACCAGGACGCACCGCTCGGGCAGATCGGCGTCGGCCAGGCCCACGGCGCCGGCGACGTTGTCCACGCCGATCAGCGGCAGCGCCCGCGCCGCCGCCCACTCGGCCAGCCCTCCTACATCCTCGTGGTGCACCACGTGCTGGTACCGCTCGGTGACCATCGCCCCGCGGCGGTTCCAGCGCCGCCGGCCCACGATGTGCACGGTCTCGGCGAGGAACGCGTTCGCGCTGCGCACCACGGATCCGATGTTCATGTCGTGCTGCCAGTTCTCGATCGCGACATGGAACGGGTGGCGCCGCCGGTCCAGGTCCGCGACGATCGCGGACACCCGCCAGTAGCGGTAACGATCGCCGACGTTCCGGTGGTCGCCGTCGGCCAGCAGCTCCGGATCGAGCCGATCGTCCTCGGGCCATGCGGCCGGTCCCCCGGGCCACGGCCCGACCCCGGCGGTGGCCGCCGCGTCGGGTTCGTCGGGGCGCTCCGTCACCGGCTCAGCGTAGTCCTGGCGATCACGCCACCCCGGCGGTATGTTTTCGGTATGCCGAAAACACCCGGGCGGACGGCGGATCGCGCCGAGCCTCGGCTGGCGTGGCTGCTCGGGCCGGCACTGGTGGCGGGGGTGGCCTACCTGGACCCCGGCAACGTCGCCAGCAACATGACCGCCGGGGCGCGGTTCGGCTACCTGCTGGTGTGGGTGGTGCTCCTGGGCAACCTGATGGCGTGGCTGATCCAGTACCTGTCGGCGAAACTGGGGGTGGTCACCGGACGAAGCCTTCCGGAGGTGCTCGGCGAGCGGATCCGTCGGCCGTTGCTGCGGCGCCTGTACTGGCTGCAGGCGGAGGTGGTCGCGATGGCCACCGACATCGCGGAGGTGATCGGCGGCGCGGTGGCGCTGAACCTGCTGTTCGGCGTTCCGCTGGTGTGGGGCGGGGGGATCACGGGTGTCGTGTCCATGACGGTGCTCGCCTTCCAGGCCCGGCGGGGCGCGCGCGCCTTCGAGACGGTGGTGGTCACACTGATGGCGGTCATCGTCGTCGGATTCTGCGCCGGCATCCTGGTGTCCCCGCCGGACGCGACCGCCGCGCTGAGGGGACTCGTTCCGCGCTTCGACGGCACCGACTCCGTGCTGCTGGCGGCTTCCATCCTCGGGGCGACGGTCATGCCGCACGCCATCTATGCGCACTCGGCGCTCGCGCGGGACCGATTCGGCCCCGAGCCCGAGCCCGGCCGGATCCGGCGACTGCTGACAGCGACCCGGTGGGATGTCACGATGGCGATGGTGGTGGCCGGCACGGTGAACATGGTGATGCTGCTGCTGGCGGCGACCGCACTGGCCGGAATTCCGGGCACGGACTCGCTGGAAGGCGCGTACACGGCGCTGCGGGACGGGCTGGGACCGGTCATCGCGACGCTGTTCGCGGTGGGGCTGCTCGCCAGCGGGCTCGCCTCGACCTCGGTCGGGGCCTACGCCGGATCGGAGATCATGGCCGGCCTGCTGCGCGTGCGAGTGCCTCTGCTGACGCGCCGCCTGATCACCCTGATCCCCGCGCTCGGATTGCTGATCGCGGGCGTCGATCCCACCCTCGCCCTCGTCCTCAGCCAGGTGGTGCTCTCGTTCGGGATCCCGTTCGCCCTGGTCCCGCTGGTGTGGCTGACGGCGCGCACAGAGGTGCTGGGGCCGTATCGCAACCGGGTCGCGACCACTGCGGCGGGAGTCGCCGCATCCGTCTTCCTGATCGTCCTGAACGCTGTGCTGATCGGACTGCTCGCCACCGGCGGATAGCGTGATGATCGTGGCCTCCGCCGTCGTCGAGGACTATCTCAAGTCGATCTACCACCACACCGAGTGGCAGGACGCCGACATCACCCCGTCCCAGCTGGCCGCGCACCTCGGCCTGGCGCCTTCGAGCGTCACCGAGATGGTCCAGAAGCTGGCGGCGCAGGGCTTGGTGACCCACCGGCGGTACGGACCGATCGGACTGACGCCCGAGGGACGCCAGCGCGCGGCCGGGATCGTGCGCCGGCACCGACTCATCGAGACGTGGCTGGTCACCGAGTACGGCTACGGCTGGGACGAGGTCCATGACGAGGCGGAGCTGCTGGAGCACGTGATCAGCGATCGCCTCCTGGAGCGCATCGACGAGCGGCTGGGTCGCCCCCGCACGGATCCGCACGGTGATCCGATTCCCGACGGCGAGGGACGGATCGTGCGCGGCCCGTTCGTGCTGCTGGCCGAGGCCGCAGCCGGGCACCGGGGACGAGTACTGCGCGTCAGCGACCGCGACCCGGGGCTGTTGCGGGACCTGCACGCCGCGGGGGTGCGGCTGGGCGCGACGGTCGGGGTGGAGCGGGACGGCGCTGTGATCCTCGCCGGTCGGCGCATCCCGCTGCCGCAGGCTGCGTCCACGGCGGTGTGGCTTTCGGCCTGATCAGCGCCGGGCGGCCTCGAACGGCCAGCGCAGCTGAGCGGCGCTCTCGCAACCGGCCCAGAGCCGCTCCTGCACGGCCCGGTCGCGGGTGAGTCCTGCGGGGCGCGCGCGCCGCGGAGTGCCGTGGAGCACGAACCGCGGGCCCCACACTTCTCCGCCGGATGCGGCGGGATCGGTCAGTGCACGCACGAGAGGCCGTGCCCCGAGTTCCTTCGACTGGCTTACGGGCGCCTGCAGGGCGTCCAGGAACTGCCCCCGCCGCGTCGGCTCGTTCACGCCCCGGATGGCGGGAGTGCGCCCGCTGGTCGCGTAGCCCGGGTGAGCGACGATGCTCTGCACGGGGACCCTCCCCTCCCGCAGGCGCCGGTCGGCCTCCAGCCCGATCGCCGTGGTCGCGACCTTCGACTGCACGTACGCGCGCCAGGGCGAGTAGCGGGACTGCAGTTGCAGATCGACCGGATCCGACGCGCACAGCGACGTGGAGACGCTGCCGATCCAGACCAGCCGTCCCCGCGCCGCGGCGAGCGTTGTCAGCAGCGCTCCGGCCAGCGCGAAGTGGCCGAGCACATTGGTGGCGAAGACGAGTTCGTTGCCGTCCAGGGTGGTGCGGCGAGATCGGGGCGGATGCAGCATCCCGGCATTGAGCAGCACGCCGTCGATCCGTCCGCGCTGACGCAGGGTCGCCGCGGCCGCGCGGACCGACCCGAGATTGCTGGTATCCAGCAGCAGAGTCTCGCATCGCCCGCCGCGATCATCCCCCGACGCCTGCCGCCGCGTCAGGAGCGCCTCTCGCGCGGCGGCCAGGCGCACCGGGTTGCGACCGGTCATCACGACATCGGCTCCCGCGCGGACCAGCTGCTCGGACGCGAAGAACCCCAGCCCGGCGTTCGCGCCGGTGACGACGTACACGCGTCCGGTCAGGTCCGGTGCACGCACCGGTTCGCGGAGCCCGCGCTCGATCACGGCTCCGACCCTAGTGCGACCGAAGCGGCGGGGCGGTCAGCCGCGACCGGACGCCCGCAGCGACCGCCGGGAGACCGAGTCGATCACGACCGCCAGCAGCAGCACCGCCCCGGTGATCATGAACCGGACCGAGGAGTCGAGGTTCAGCAGTGTCAGTCCGAGCGAGATGGACTGGATCACCGTGATCCCCAGCAGCGCCGAGAACGCGCTGCCCCGACCGCCGAACAGGCTCGCCCCGCCGATCACCGCCGCCGCGATCGCGTTCAGGTTCGTGTCGCCGCCGCCGCTGCTCTGACTGGCGGCCGCGAGCCGCGCCGCCAGCAGGACGCCGCCGACGGCGGCGAGGGTCGAGCACAGCACGAACACCGAGTAGTACACGCGGTGGACGCGGATGCCGGCCCGCCGCGCCGCCTCCACGTTGCCGCCGACCGCGTAGACCGAACGCCCCCAACGGGTGCGGGTCAGCGCCATGTGCACGGCGACCACGACCGCCAGGAAGAACACGAACATCACCCCGACGCCGCGGGACTGGTTCAGGTACCACACCGGGATGCCCAGCAGCACCGCCAGGCCCGCGCTACGAGCCGCGATCGCTCCCGCGGACGTCGCTGAGAGGTTCGCGGCGGCGCGTCGCCGGGCCGCCAGCCACAGCTGCCCCGCGTACGCGGCGACCGTGAGCGCGGCCAGCAGGTACGCCAGCCAGTCCGGCAGGAACATCTGCTGCGCGAACTGCACGAGCCACGAGTCGAAGGGGAGGTTGATCGAGCCGGTCGTTCCCAGCACCCACAACTGCAGCCCGAGGACACCCAGCAGCCCCGCCAGCGTGATCACGAAGCTGGGAACGCCGAATCGGTTGTACAGGAACCCGTAGAGCGCTCCGACCAGAACCCCCGCGACGACCGCGGCCACCACCGCGAGCCACAGCGGCCACGACCACTGCACGAAGGAGACCGCGAGGATCGCCGCGGCCAGTCCCGCCATCGAGCCCACGGACAGGTCGATCTCGCCCAGCAGCAGCACGAGCACGATGCCGACGGCGATCGTGCCGATCGCCGCCATCTGCAGGGTGAGGTTCACCATGTTGGCGCTGGAGAGGAAGTTCGGATTGATCAGGGAGAAGACGACCCAGATGACGGCCAGTCCCACGATCACCGGCAGCGACCCGAGGTCGCCGCTGCGCACGCGGGTGCCGAACGTGCGCAGCGCTCCTCCCACCCCCCGTTCGCGCACCAGGCGCTCGTCCTGCAGGTCAGCGGCGACGGTTCCCTCGGCGGCGACCAGGTCGGATCCGGTCATGAGGGCATCTCCTGCGCGAGGCCGTGGCGGGCGGTTCGCGATTCCCGGCGGGTCACCGCATTGTCGGCCGCGCCCGTGATCGCGGCGATGACGTCCTCGGCGGTCACCTCGCTCGTCGCGAAGACGCCGTTGTTGCGTCCCAGCCGGAGCACGACGATCCGGTCGGCGACCGCCATGACGTCGGCCATGTTGTGGCTGATGAGGACTACCCCGTGACCGCGATCCCGCAATCTCTCCACAAGGTTGAGCACCTCCGCGGTCTGGGCCACCCCGAGCGCGGCGGTCGGTTCGTCCAGGACGACCACGCGCGGCTCGCCGATCAGCGACCGGGCGATCGCGACGGTCTGACGCTGACCCCCCGAGAGCGAGGCCACCGGAATACGGACCGAGGGGATGCGAGCGCTGAGCTCGCGCAGGAGTTCCCAGGAGCGGCGTTCCATCTCGACCTCGTCGAGCCCGGAGGGACGCATCAGTTCGCGCCCGAGCCAGAGATTGGCCACGACGTCGAGGTTGTCGCACAGCGCGAGATCCTGGTAGACGGTCGCGATGCCCAGATCCCGGGCGGCGGTCGGACTGGGGATGTGCACCGCCGCGCCTTCGTACTCGATCACGCCGCTGTCGGGCGGGTACACGCCCGAGAGCACCTTCACGAGCGTGGACTTGCCCGCGCCGTTGTCGCCGACGATGGCGACCACCTCGCCGGAGAACACGTCCAGGTCGATGTCGGTGAGCGCGCGCACCGCCCCGAACCGCTTCCCGATCCCTCGCAGGCGCAGGATCAACTCCTGCCGGCTCGGGCCGGGCGTCGCATCGGACATGACTCATCCCTATCTCTCGGCGTCCGCACTGTCCACGGGGTGCGCGGACGGGCGGGTGTCCGCCCGTCCGCACCGGGGTCAGCCGATGCCCGCGACCGCGCACGCCTGCGCGTATGCAGCGGTGCAGATCTCGTCCACCGTGTAGAAGCCGTCGGCGACGACGGTGTCCATGACGTTGTCGGCGGTGACGACCACGGGAGTCAGCAGGGTCGCGGGAGTCCCGTCCACCTCCGTGTCTCCAGTGACCTTCTCGCCCCCCGCCAGCTGCACGGCTACCTCCGCCGCGCGTTCCGCCTCCTGCGTGATCGCCTTGTAGACGGTCATGAACTGATCTCCGGCGATGATCCGCTGGATCGCCGCCAGTTCGGCGTCCTGACCGGTCACCACGGGCCACGGCGTGATGTTCGCGGCCTTCAACGCGGCGATCGCGCCCCCTGCGGTGCCGTCGTTGGCGGCGTACACCCCCGCGATTCCGCCGCCCTGGTTGAGCTGACCGGCGACCCACTCCTGAGCCTTGTCGGGTAGCCAGTCCGGGGTGTCGTACTCCGCGACGACCGGGATGCCGCTCGCGTCGATGACCGTGTGCGCGCCCGCCTTGAACTGGGCGGCGTTGCTGTCGGTCGGCGACCCGTTCACCATGAGGATTCCGCCGCTGGCGCCGGTAGCGGCGAGCTCGTCCACGAGCGCCTGGCCCTGCAGCTCGCCGACCTTCTCGTTGTCGAACGAGACGTAGTAGGCCAGTTCCCCGCCGGCGATCAGCCGGTCGTACGACACGACGGGCACGCCCTGCGCGTTGGCCGCGCTCACGATGCTGACCGCCGACTTCGCGTCCACCGGATCCAGCACGATCACCGACACGCCGTCGGCGAGCTGAGCCTCCGCCTGCTGCTGCTGCCGGTCGGCATCCTGGTCCGCGTTCGCGTACACGACCTGGTAGTCGCTGAGTTCGGCCACCTTCTGCTCGAACAGCGGACGGTCGAACGCCTCGTACCGCGTGGTCTGGGACTCGGGCAGGAGCAACCCGATCTTCGTATCGCTGCCTCCGGTCGCACTGGCGCCCCCGCTCCCGGATGAGCATGCCGTGAGCGCGCCCGCACCTACGACCGCGCCGACCGCGACCAGGGCGAACGCCCTGACTGTCTTCTTCATCGAATGTCGCCTCTCGTCGAACCGCCCACGTCGGCGGCCTTCCGGATTGTCACACCGCGCGGACGCTGGCGTCAAGACTTGAACGCAGGAACGGACGTTTCGTGACGAGGGCGTTATCCTCCGAACTCAGACTGCCGCGGCGGTCATCATGGCGGCGAGCGGCGCCGCGTCCAGCCGGGCATGGCCGACCGCCAGGGCCACCGCCCCGCGCACTTCCGCGTCGTCGCCGGCGCTCGCCGCCACCACCTCCACCGGTTCGCCGGACCCGGTCAGGGTGGAGCGTTCGAGCGAGTGGCGCAACGGCGCGAGGAGGATCTCCCCGGCGCTCGCGAGCTCGCCCCCGATGACGACCCGCTCCGGGTCGAACAGATTGGTCAACCCGGCCACCGCCACGCCGATGTGGCGGCCGGCGTCCGCCACCACCCGCCGGCAGGTCGGATCGCCCTCGTCGGCGCCGCGAAGCAGGTCGCTCAACCGGCGCACGCCGCCGTCCGCCGGGAACAGGCGCATCAGAGCCCTGCCGCCAGCGAACGTCTCCAGGCAGCCACGGTTGCCGCATGAGCACACGGGACCGTTCTCGTCGATGCTGACGTGACCCAGCTGACCGGCCTTCCCGTGGGAGCCGCGCAGCGGATCGCCGTCGTGGATGAGCGCCGCGCTGATGGTGTGTCCCACCCGCACGTACGCGCTGCTGCCCGTTCCCGCGGCCGCACCTGATCGCGCCTCCCACATCCCGCCCAGGTTCGCCTCGCCGTCCACGCGGACCGTCACGCCCAGTCGGCTCTCCAGGGATGCCCGCACGTCCACTCCCCGCCACCCGGGCAGCAGCTGCGGAGTCGCGATCCTGCCGGTCGCCGGGTCCACGGGCGCCGGGAGCGCCGCACCGACCGCGAGGAGTTCGCTCGGATCCACGTCGAGGGACGCGCACAGATCGCTCAGCAGCAGCGCCGCCCGGTCGAGTTCGACGTCGTGGCGATGGTCCCGTGCGAGCGGCGCCGCGGCGGACGCGACGACGGTCTGCGCGACGTCGGCCAGCACCACCCGCATCCGGCGCGCACTGATGTGCACCGCCCCGACGAGCCCGAACCGCCGCGCCAGGGTGACTGACACCGCCCTCCGACCGCTCCGCGAGGTGCGGGCGGTGCTCAGCACCCCGGCCGCGGTGAGTTCCCGGACGATGTTCGACACCGTCGCCGGGGACAATCCGGTCGATCCGGCCAGCTCGACCTGGGTGAGCCTGCCGTGGCGCTTGAGCGCGTCCACGACGCGGGCGCGGTTCGCCTCGCGCAGGGAGGCCTGCGACCCTGGGGTCGGGCTCGGTCTGGCCACACGCACACGATACTCATGCGGCTCATCGACCTGCTGTGACGTCCGCGGCGGCAGCGGTGGGCCGCATCCGGCCTCAGAGCCGATAGCGCAGGATGGCGGCGACCGGTTGCGGCGTCGGAAGGTCCGGCGCGCGCACCGCGAGCACTCGGGCGCCCGTGATGAGCGCCATCCGCACGATGTCGTCGACGACGTCGGGCCCGGTCCCGTCGGATGCGTCGTCGAACTGTACGCGGCCGGCCTCATCGACCGTTCCGGGCAGGCGGGAATCGACATCGGCGAGCAGGGTGTCGATCGCCCCGGCGGCGGCGGCCCGCGCGACGTCCGAAGGGTCGCTGAGCGCGCGGCCCGCGGACGCGCCGGCGTCGTAGTCGGCGCGCAGCCTTGCCAGTCGGGCGGCGTGCAGCGTTTCCAGGACGGCGCGGGCGCCGGAAGCCAGCTCGTCCGGGCTCAGGTCGTCGGGGCTGCCCTCGATCGCGGCTCGGGCGAGCCCGTGGTAGGAGTTGACACCGCGGTAGATCCCGGCCAGCGGTTCGGTCGCGGCCAGGATGAGCGGCCTGCGAGCACCCGTGAGCACCGGGCGAAGCGCGGACTCGACGGCGCGAGCGAACTGGGTCAGTCTGACCTTCTCGCCCTCGGCGCCGACCCGTTTGACCGAGTAGGAGCGTTCGCGCACCGATTCCGAACCCGCATAGCCGGCCACGTCGTGCGGCATCCCGGGCACGGGGACCTCGGCCGCCGATCCGTCCGCGGCGACCGAGATCAGGCGGACGGCGTTCGCCGACAGCGCGAGAACCAGAGCGTCACCCGGGACGGTGGCCGCACGCAGCAGCGGAGTCAGTCGAAACCGGTCCGAGACGGTTACCGCCGGGGGCAGGCGGTTCGCGACTCGGTATGTCTCGATGTGGCTCCCGCTCACGAGGACCGCCAGGGAGCGCGACACCTCTTCGAAGAAGCGGGTGTCCTCGGCCAACCCGTCCAGCGCCGCGGTCACGGCGTCCGCCTCCTCCGGGGCGAGTCGAGTCAGGATCTCGGCGGCCCGGTCCCGCGCGCCCTCCAGGTCCGACCGGGCGCGCTGGCCGTCGTCGGGTCCGACCTCGGTCTGGAGGTAGATGGACACGCTTCCCGGATGCCGGTGTGCCGCCAGCTGGCGCATGCGTTCGTCCGAGGGAATATCGATGTGCTGCATCTGTCGCCTCCGTCGCCTTCCTTGTCGTCACCCGTCATTGGGGTTCGAGTCCGAGATCGTCCAGATCGATCGCGGCGAGCCAGCGCAGTCCCGCAGCCTCCACCGCCGCCTGCGCGCCCGTCCGCCGGTCCACCACCACCGCGACAGCCACCGGATCTGCTCCGGCACGACGCAACTCCTCGACCGCGGTCAGAGCCGACTGACCCGTCGTCGAGGTGTCCTCCACGACGACGACCCGCCGGCCGGCAACCTCCGGACCCTCGATCCGGCGGCCCCGGCCGTGGTCCTTGGCCTCCTTGCGCACCACGAACGCGTCCAACGGCCGTCCCGCGCGCACCGACTCGTGCATGACCGCGTTCGCGATCGGGTCGGCGCCCAGGGTGAGGCCGCCGACGGCGTCCACGTGCCCCGCCTGCCGGACCAGCTCCAGCATGATCCGCCCGATCGCGGGGGCCGCCCGGTGATCGAGGGTCAGCCGCCGCAGGTCGACGTAGTACGACGCCCGCCGCCCGCTGGAAAGGATGAAGTCGCCTTGGAACACGGCCTCCTTCCTGATCAGACCGATCAGGTCCTGCCGTTCCGCCTCGCGGTCGGGAGAGAAGTCGGGAGCCACCCGTTCAGTCTAGGAAGCTCGGCGGTTTCGCGCGTCAGAGACCGCCGTCCCGAGGCTCTAGCGTCGAGGGATGATCGCCCACCGGCGGCAGCACCGACTGCCTCGGTCCACGACGCGGATACACCGATCTGGCCGGCCGGCTGCCCGGGCAGGCGTCCCAGCTGTCGGTCGTTATCGGCTTCGACGTCATCGGGAAGGTCGCGCACGCCCTGCACACCCCGCTCATGACCGTGACGAACGCCATCTCCGGCATCATCATCGTCGGCGCTATTGTGCAGCTGACGGCGCCGAGCCTGGTCGTGCGGCTGGCGGCGGTGCTGGTCGGATGGACCGGCGCGCTGTACGAGACCGGGATGAGCGGCGCCCTGCTCGACATCCACCATGCCGAGGTGTTCGTCGGAGTGTTCATCGGGACGGTGACCTTCACCGGGTCGATCGTCGCGTTCCTGAAGCTCTCGGGGCTCCTCATCGTCGTGGGCGGCCTGGTGGGCTCCTCCGGCGCGGATGCTGGCGGACGCATCTCGCGTGATCATCACTCCCGGCTAGGGCAGCCACATGAACGTGCTGCTGGCCGAGGCGAAAGTGCCGTACGACATCGTGCTGGAGATGGACGAGATCAACGACGACTTCGTGTCGACGTCGGTGGTGCTGGTCATCGGCGCGAACGACACGGTGAACCCGGCGGCAGCGGAGGACCCCGGCAGCCCGATCGACGGGATGCCGGTCCTGCGGGTGTGGGAGGCGGAGAACGTGATCGTGTTCAAGCGCTCGATGGCATCGGGGTACGCCGGTGTGCCGAATCCGCTCTTCTTCCGCGAGAACGCGCAGATGCGGGGCCGCGTCCTAGGGTTGATCCATGCGCCTGGCCACGTGGAACGTGAACTCGGTGCGCGCCCGCGTCGACCGCATCCTGGACTTCGCCGTCGGGTCGGATGTCGACGTGCTCGCGATGCAGGAGACCAAGTGCACCACGGACCAGTTCCCCTATGAGCGGTTCGAGGACGCCGGCTACGCGGTCGTGGCGCGAGGCGACTCGCAGTGGAACGGCGTCGCGATCGCCAGCAGGGCGCCCCTCGAGGACATCGTGACGGCGTTCCCGGGCATGCCCGGGTTCGCGAAGGGGCACGACGGCCCGGACGCGCCGCAGGAGGCGCGAGCCCTGGGTGCGACCGTGGCCGGCATCCGCGTGTGGAGCCTGTACGTGCCCAACGGGCGCGCCCTCGGCGACCCCCACTACGACTACAAGCTGCGGTGGCTCGGCGCGCTGGCCGACTACGCACGCGGCGAGCTCGCCGCCCGCCCCGACCTGCCGCTCGCTCTGGCGGGGGATTTCAACATCGCTCCGACCGATGCCGACAACGGCGACCCGGCGGTGGTGCCCGGGTTCTCCACCCATGTGTCCGGTCCGGAGCGCGAAGCCTTCGCGGCTCTGCTGGACGCGGGTCTGCGGGATGTGGTGCGTCCGCTCGTCCCCGCCGGGTACACGTACTGGGACTACAAGCGGCTGCGCTTCCCGCGCGATGAGGGCATGCGGATCGACTTCATCCTGGGCTCCGCCGCGTTCGCCGACGCCGTCGCGGGAGCGGCGATCCACCGCGAGGAACGGAAGGGCCAGGGCCCCAGCGATCACGTCCCGGTGGTCGTGGATCTGGTCGCGCCCGCGGCGGACGACCTGGACCGCCCCATGATCTTCGGCTGACGAGGTCCAGCGCACCGGCGTCAGGTGCGGTGCGCGCCGCGGCCTCCGTGCCCCGCGATCGCATCGGCCGCCCGGACGAGCGCGAGGTGGGACAGTGCCTGCGGCGTGTTGCCGGCCTGACGACCGGTGCGCGGCTGGTACTGCTCGGCGAGCAGCCCCACGTCGTTGGCTGCGGCGCACGCCCGGTCCATCAGTCGGACCGCGTCGTCGTGGCGGCCCGTCGTGGCGTACTGTTCGACCAGCCAGAACGTGCACGCCAGGAACGCATTCTCGTCGCCGGAGACCCCGTCCACGCCGGTGTCGGTGCGGTAGCGTCGCACGAAGCCGTCCACCATCAGCGTCTGCTCGATGCGGTCGACGGTGGCCAGCATCCGCGGGTCGTCCGGCGCGCAGAATCCCACCTGCGGCAGCAGCAGCAGGGAAGCGTCCACCTCGCGAGTGCCGTAGTACTGCACGAAATGGCCGCCGTCCGGATCCACACCGTCGGCCGCGATCTCGCGGGCCATGCGCACGCGCAGGGTCCGCCACCGCTCCACCGGGCCGTCCAGCCCCCAGCGTTCGACCGCCCGCACCCCGCGGTCGAAGGCCGCCCACATCATCGCCCGCGACTGGGTGAACATTCGCTGCGCGCCGCGCACCTCCCAGATGCCGTGGTCGGGGCGGTGGATGTTCCGTTCCACGCGATCGAGGAGGGCCTGCTGCAGAGGCCAGGAGAAGTCGTCCTCCGCGACCCCGGCGATGCGGGCCGCCTCCAGAGCCACCAGCACCTCGCCGATCACGTCCCCTTGGTACTGATCCACGGCGCCGTTGCCCAGCCGCACCGGCGCCGCGCCGGCGTAGCCGGGAAGGCTCGGGATCTCCCGTTCGGGGAGGTCCCGCTCGCCGGCCATGCCGTACATGATCTGCATCTGACCGGGGTCGCCCGCGACGGCTCGCAGCAACCACATCCGCCAGCGCTCGGCGACGGCGAGGAAGCCGTGTTCGACGAGGGCCTCCAAGGTCAAGGCGGCGTCGCGCAGCCAGACGTAGCGGTAGTCCCAGTTCCGGGCCCCTCCGAACTCCTCCGGGAGCGATGTCGTGACCGCGGCGACGATGCCCCCCGTGTCCTCGTTCGTCAGGGCACGCAGGACGAGCAGCGACCGGACCACCTCGACGTGGTGCGGCCCGTGGTCGGAGACCCTGCCCGCCCACTGCCGCCACCACCGCGAGGTGGCCTTGAGCGCCGCTGAGACGTCCAACGGGCCGGGGTCGGACCGGTAGGAGTGGAACCACGTCGCCGTCAGATCGGCCGCCTCCCCGGCATCCACGGTCACCTCCCCGCGATGCGCGTGATCGACCGGCTCCAGAGCCACGCCCCGCACGACCATGGAGTCGGGCCCTGCGGTCGCGTGGAGGGCGGGCGAGGCCGGCGACCCGACCTGGCGCACCCACGGCAGCGCGCGGGCGTAGTCGAACCGCATCCGGACCTCCGTCCGGAACCGCACTCGCCCGCTGATCCCCACGATGCGGCGGACCAGGTCCACCCGGCCACCGGCGACGGGCATGAAATCATGCACCTCCGCGACGCCCTCGCGGCACTCCCATCGCGAGATCAGGATCATGCTGTGCCCGTCGTAGCGCCGCTGGACGGTCGCGTCCGGGTCGACCGGGGCCAGGCGCCAGCATCCGTGATCCTCGTCCCCCAGCAGCGCGCCGAACAGGGAGGCGGAGTCGTAGCGAGGCGCGCAGAACCAGTCGATGCTCCCGCCGCGGGAGACGAGGGCTCCGGTGCGGCAGTCGCTGATCAGCGCATAGTCGGCGATGGGTACGGGATTCACACCCCGATTCTGCCCGGCCCACCAGTGGTGCCCCGCGCGCGCCACGGTAACGTGGCACCGTGACGGAGACCACGCTGGTGATCCTTGGCGCCACCGGCGACCTGACCGCGCGACTGCTGCTGCCCGCCCTCGGTCAGCTGCTCGATCTGGAGCCCGACCGGCGGGTGCACCTGCTGGGAGCCGGCGTCGACGAACTGAGCGAGGCGACCTGGCGGTCGCATATCGGGGAGGCGTTCGGTCCGGATGCCGGCGAGAGCGCTCTGACGGTGGCCCGTTCGGCGCGCTACCTCCGCGCGGACATCACCTCCCGCACCGACCTGCTCAGACTGCTGGCCGCGGCGCAGGGCCGTCCGGTGCTGTACTTCGCGGTTCCCCCCACCGTCGCGCAGGCGGCGTGTCACGCGCTGGAGCCGGAGGATCTGCCCGCGGGGACCATCCTCGCGCTGGAGAAGCCGTTCGGCACGGATCAGACGAGCGCCCACGCGCTCAACGCCACTCTGCGCCGTCTCCTGCCGGAGGAGCGCATCTTCCGGGTCGACCACTTCCTCGGGCGCTCCATGGTGCTGAATGTGCTCGGGGTGCGGTTCGCCAACCGGGTCCTGGAGCCGGTGTGGTCGGCCGAACACGTCGAGTCGGTCGTCATCCGCTACGACGAGTCACTCGGCCTCGAAGCCCGCGCCGGCTACTACGACCGTGCGGGGGCGCTGACCGACATGATCCAGAGCCACCTGCTGCAGGTGCTCGCCTTCGTCGCCATGGAACCGCCGGCCTCCCTGCACGAGACGGATCTGCGCGATGCGACCACCGCGGCGCTGCGGGCGACGACCGTGTGGGACGACAATCCCGTCCACTCGTCGCGACGCGCCCGCTACGACGCGGGATCCGTCGACGGCGCGGCGCTGCCGGCGTATCAGGACGAGCCCGGAGTGGACCCGAGCCGCGGCACCGAGACGCTCGCCGAAGCGGTCTTCGAGGTGCGCACGGCCCGGTGGGCGGGTGTGCCGTTCACGCTGCGGTCGGGCAAGGCTCTCGGCGCCGCGGCTCACGAGATCGTGCTGACCTTCCGGCCCGTCCGGCACCTGCCGGAGGGGTTCTCTGGTGCAGCGCCGGGGTCGGTGCTGCGGTTCTCGCTGGGGCCGGACGCCATGTCGCTCGAACTGAACACCAACGGCTCGGAGGATCCCTTCACGCTGGAACGCTCGATCATGATCGCCGATCTCGGGGCGGGGGCGCTGCGTGCCTACGCCGAGGTCCTCTCCGGCATCCTCGATGGCGACGCGGCGCTCGCGGTGCGCGGCGACGCGGCCGAGCAGTGCTGGCGCATCGTGCAGCCCGTCCTGGACGCGTGGCACCGCGGTGAGGTGCCGCTGGAAGAGTATCCGGCCGGATCGGGCGGTCCCACCGCGTGGCCGTCGCTGCCGTGACCGGCGGCGGGGCCGGTCAGCGTTCGACGAGGATCCCGTCGGCATCCGCCCACACGTGAGCGCCGGGACGGAACGTCACGCCCCCGATCTCCACCGGGACGTCCACCTCTCCGACCCCGTCCTTCGCGCTCTTGCGAGGATTGGAGCCGAGCGCCTTCACGCCCAACGGCAGTTCGGCGATCGCGTCCCGGTCGCGGATCGCGCCGTGCACGATGATCCCGGCCCATCCGTTGGCCACCGCGGATGCGGCGATCAGGTCGCCCACGAGCGCCGACTCCAGCGATCCTCCGCCGTCGACGACGAGGACAGCTCCCGCGCCCGGCGAGGCCAGGGTCGCCTTCACCAACGCGTTGTCGCGGTGGCAGCGGACGGTGCGCACCGGGCCGTCGAATGCGACGTTGCCGCCGATGTCGTGGAACTGCAGGCTCACGGAGTCCAACTCCTCGCCGCGTTCGTCGTACAGGTCCGCCGTCGCCATCGCCATCCGTCCACCGTACCGGGACGCGGCCGGACGCGCGGCCGGCCGTCAGTCCTCCAGGATCGCTTCGATCACGTCGTCGTCGGCGGCGCCCTCGGGCGCGGTCCGTGGCGCACCGCGGCTGACAAGCACCAGCTGCGAACCGTCCGCGGCGACGTCCACGTGCACCACGTCCCCGTCATGGACCCCGCCGGACAGGATGGCCAGCGCGAGCCGGTCCTGGATCTCCGACTGCACCAGACGGCGCAGCGGCCGTGCGCCGAAGAGCGGATCGTAGCCGCGCTCGGCCAGCCATGCCCGCGCGTCGGGGGTGACCGCGACCAGGGCGCCGTCGGAGATCGCCACCGTGTCCTCGACGCTCGGCTCGCCGACGTACACCTGCTGGAAGCGCCGTTCGAGGGCAGCATCCTTCTCGATGAACTCGCGGTACTCGTTCAGGGTGGTCGCCCCGATCAGGCGCAACTCGCCGCGCGCGAGCATCGGCTTGAGCATGTTCGAGGCGGCGACCGACCCCTCGCCGCCGCCGGCGCCCATGAGCACATGCAGCTCGTCGATGAAGGTGGAAGTAGTAGGCGGCGCTGTCCTGGCGAAGGCTGTCGCAATACAGGTTGAAGTCCCCCATCAGCTCACCGAGATGGCGGTCCAGATCGCGCGGTTCCCCGTCGGGGAAGTAGGGGCGCAGCGCCTCTGTCGGGCTTCCCACACCGGGGCCCGTGCTGAAGAAGTCGGCGCACAGCGAGCGGAGCATCTGGATGACGCTGTAGATGTTGCTCAGGAAGGTGATGATGAAGGACAGCATCACGATGTTCGTGGGTGTCTCGAACACGGGGATGAGGTTGACCCAGCCTCCACCGGGGGAGATGTTGTCCGCGCCGACGGTCGCGAACTGTCCCACGCTCAGATACAGAACTCCGAGGAAGTCGGGGTCGGTCCCCTCCGCGAGTTCGACGTAGCCCAGACCGATCAACCCGAGGTAGATGAACGCGAAGCCGATCATGATGGTACTGAGCATCACCATGATCATCGTGAGCGACAGTACCCCGGTCACCTGGCGCAGCACCAACGGGCGGCGACGCGGTCACACTCGTCGCGTGATGGCGCGCATCACGACCTACTGCCAACGCCCGAGCATCGCAACGACGTATCCGCGCTCGTCGTAGTTGAGCACGACGATGAACGCCTCGAGGAACGCCAGCAGCAGAGTCACGACGCCGGTCACGATCCAGCCGTAGTCCATGCCGCTCAGAGTGGCTTTCGCCGGCTCTCGTGGCGGGCGACACCGTGCTGCCGGCGCCCCGGTACTGCCGAACGGTCAGTCGCGACAGTCGCCGCAGAGCCCCACGAGCAGTGTGTTCTCAGGCTCGAGGAGAAACCCCGAGGACTCCGGGCGACTACGTGCTCATCGCCACTGTCCGCGGAGGCTTCGCGATGATGCAGGGCGCACTGGTCCTGGCGGCGATCGTCTGCGGCGGCATCGGCCTGGCACCCAGGGGGCGCGCCAAGGGCGCCGCCGGAATCGGACTCGGCGTCGGCACCGACTGGTGCTTCGCATTCAGGACGGTGAGTTCGGCGACCTCGGCAGCAGGCGGGGCGAGGTCTGAGAACACCTCGCCGCCTCCCGCGACAGGCCGCGGTCGATCACGATGTGGGACTGGATGTGCACCACGTCGGGCTGCACCTCGTCGAGCACGCGCGGGGCGTCGTGCTTGGAGCGGAACGGCATGACGAAGGTCAGCCAGTCGCGCGGGTACCAGCGCCAGGACGAATGCCGGGGCATCGTCATGGGCTCGCCCTCGATCACCTCGGTGAACGTGCCGTGCTCGCGGTGGGTCGTGCGCGGACCCATCACGTGCACGTCGTGGCCGCGGGCGAGGGGTTGCGACACCTCCCCAGGAACGCGCCAGACCGGGCACGTACCCTGGTCCAGGCCGATGCAGACACCGCCCTCTGGGTGCCCCGAGTCGCTCGGCCTCCGCGGACGCGGCCACCGCAAGGCCGCGATCCGCATGCTGATGAACCAGGCGGGCGCCGCGGCGGCGGGGTCGCCGCGTGGGCGATGAGCCAGGCCGCCCCTTCCTCATGCGCAAGGCCGCGGGCCGGGTGCTCGTGTGGGTGTGGAAGGCTGACGCCGAGCTCGTGGTCGTGACGGCGCAGATCCAGCAGGCGACCAATGACCTCCGAGCGGCGCGGGCGATGATGCCGATGGCGCACGACGACACCGAGTCGTTCCGCAACCCGCACCTCGGGATCGGCGAGAAGCTCGAGATGGCGCTCCCGCGACCCGCACACTCCGCCCTTCGCCACCTATACGTGGGACACCGGCACGCACTTCGTGACGGTGACCGTGGTGTGCTCCGACCGCGAGCGGTTCGGCACGGTCATCGGCAGCGTCGACGACCTGGCCCGCACGGTTCGGGCGTCGAGGACCTGGCCGTCCCCGACGTGCTGCGCATCGAGCCGTTGGGCTGACGAGCGTTCTCAGAAGCGGGCTAGTCCGCTTCCGATGACAACGGCCGCGATCAGGGCGAGCACGAGACTGGCCACCAGTGAACCGTAGCGCGCGAGCCAGTCCCTCGTTTCATCCAAGTGGGGTGCGACCTTCTCGGGGGCCACGAGGGATGCGACGATCGGGCAGGCCACCGTCGACGCGGCGATCGCGGCGTAGATGAGGATGACGACAGCCGACTGTCCAGCGCTGATCGTCTCGGCACGCAGCGCGAGTGCCGCCGCCATCGCCAGCGGCAGCGCCTTGGGCCGGATGTTGAGCAGCAACGATAGCCCGAACGCCGCCCAGCCTCCGAGAGAGCCGACCGTGGTGAGCCACTTCGGCAGCGACGCGGCCGGCCGATGGCGGGCGCGTCGCACCGAGACGAACGCGACGATCAACAGCCCCACGCCGATCATGACCTCGAGGGCGCCGATCACGGTCTCGGGACGCCGTGGAGATCGGGATGCCGGGACGATCTGAGCGCCGAGTGTGAAGAGCGTGACGACGAGGATCAGTCCGATGATCCAGCCGATGAGAAAGGGCACCGCCGAGCGTCCGCGGTTCGGCGAGAGCAGGATCAGCACCGTCACCGTGATGGGCACGGAACTCAGCGCCATCGCGACGGCGATGGGGAGGATGTGACCGATGGCCTGAGGCATCCTGCG
Organism: uncultured Actinomycetota bacterium; assembly: GCA_963701365.1. Classification (GTDB taxonomy): domain Bacteria; phylum Actinomycetota; class Actinomycetes; order Actinomycetales; family Microbacteriaceae; genus Microbacterium. The sequence goes on from CAVOZX010000030.1 coordinate 43,919, forward strand.
CTCGGAACCTCTCCGCGACTGCACAGCAGCGCTCTGGGTTCGGCGTACGGTCCTGGCGCGGGCGCGTCAGGACCGTACGCGGGATCATGCGGAAATGATGTCGTCCGGCTTCCAGCTGCCGTCGAACCAGCTCTCCAGCGGACCGTAGAGCCGAAACAGAGCGAACCATCCCTTGCCGGCGACCGTCTGCACCCAGTTCGAAGCGAGAGCATCCGGCTCCTGCGGACCGAACACGATGTCGACCGAGCCGTCCTCGTTGTAGGCGAGGGCATCGCGCTTGCTGTTGCGGCTGGGCAAGAGTTGGCCCGTCTGCAGCTCGGACCGCGTCTGCGGGTCGTAGACGACGACGGACCAGAAGTCGGCGGCGGGAGCGTCCGCCGGAATCCGGAGCCGATAGGCGCGGCCACCGTCGAGCGGTTGATCGTCGGCGTCGACGGTTGCGAGGGCGTACTGCGATCCCTTGCCGACCATCTTCAGCGCCATCGCGGGTGTGTTGACCGTCCCGAAGTAGAAGAACATGGACCGCGCGTCGAGGAAGCGTCCGCCGTCGCCGCCGTCCCGGAGGAAGCGGTAGTCGCCGCCAGGGAACGGGTTGATCCACCGGCGGTCCTCATACAGCCGGAACTCCGGGTCGCGCGGACGGAACCCGAGGGCGCGCGCGCTGCCATTGCCGACGGCGACGGCGTCGGCGAGGATGCTCCGCAGACGTTCGTCCGGAGCGAACGGGGCGTCCTTCGTGATGCCGATGGCGTGGAGGAGCCCCCGAGTCTCTGGGTCGATCAGGTCGATGGGCTCCTTGCGGATCACCCGGGCGACTTCCTCGTAGAACGTGATGTCGTTCGCGTGCACGGTGTTCATCGGCACGCCGGACAGTGACGTCCACTCCATTGCCGGTGGGTCGTCGCGTGCGGCGAGCGGATACACCTTGATGCCCGTCTCGAACTTCTCCACCGCGGCATCCGGCTTGCCGTCCTCGAGGAATCCTCGCAGGACGACGAGGTTGGTCACGCTCGGCGACTCAGCGACGAACCACCCCTCCGGCCGATCCCCGTCGTAGCCGGGCGGGACGATAAGGTACGTGCCGCCTGCGCCGCGGTCAGGTCCCGGCGCACCGAGATCGATCACGAACCGGAACCACGCGTCGTCCACGGTGCCCGGGCCGCACCCCGGCGGAACCTCGATGACGGTCGCGCCGTCCCGCTCGAGGTCGAGCATCACGATCGCGTACACCGTGTCGGTGTTGCCGGTGAGGAAGAGTGGCGCGGAGTCCATGAGCCGATCGGCGATCAGGCCCCTGTGCGCCGCGTCGCAGCCGACCTCGACCATCCCCCGCCGGACCGCCTCCAGCGATGCGGCCGGCACGCAATTCAGGAAGACCTCGACGCCGCGAATGAAGTCCAGGTTGTCGAACAGCGTCCGCGTCGTCTCTGGGCTCGGCACGCCATCGGTGAACCGAAGCTCGCCGATCCGCGTCCGGACCCGATCGGGCGTGGTGATCTCCGCTGGGATCGGCGTGTTGTATCCGGGCATCACATCATTGCTCATGTCGTCGTCTCCTGCCGCTCGTCCGGCATGTCTCGGCGATGGTCCATGTGAGGGGGGAGGGCACCACGGAACCCGCCCCCTCTAGCGCAGTCGTCAGAAGCGGCGCTCGCGCCGGTCCTCGCGCCGGTCCTGCCGGCGATCGATCCCGTTCGACACGACCTTGGCCGTGCCGACCACGGCGGCTGTGCGCGCGACGGGACGGCCGATCATGCCTACGCGTCCGACGCGTCCGATTCCGATGGGCATCGTCACTCTCCTTCGTTCGTCATGGATGCGATCAGCGCCTGCGTCGGGATGCGCCCGGACGCGATCAGCTGACCATCGGTGCGGCGCAGCGCCTTCGCGAAGGGCGCCGCCCACGTATTCTCCCACACCAACACTGCTGCGCTGCTGCCCGGCTCGATGGCGGCGGCGATGTCGATGAGGTCCTGCTCGGCGAGCACCTCTGCAAGGGTCGCCTCGACGACGCCCAACTCGCCCAGATCCTCGATGTCTTCGATCTCGTCGACGTCGATCGACCCGTCTTCGCCCTTGTGGACGAACATGAGGTCCAGCACGCGGACCGTGCCGCCGACGACCAGCGCGACGAGCTCTGCGGTCGCCTCACCGGTCAATCGGGTCTCACCGGCCGGGAACTCGACCACGATGTAGTCGATAGGTCCCAGGTCCTCGTCCAGGTTGCCCTGCAGGGTTGCGTCGGTCATGTCTGCTCCCTTCGGGCGAGCGCCAAGACATGCGGCCTCTCCCTCGCACCATCGAACCGCGACGGCGCCCCGAGGGCATCATGCGAATCGCGTGAACGCTCTTGCGCGTTCACCGCGCGCAGCGCCCGCGCACTACCGTGATGCCCACACCGGCACCGCACCGACCAGGAGGAATCGCCATGGGCGCCGTCATCGGAGACATCCTTCCCCTCGCCCTCGGCGTGGCCATCAGCCCGGTCCCCGTCATCGCGGCGATCCTGATGCTGCTCTCGCCCAGGGCGAAGGCAACGAGTGTCGGCTTCCTCCTCGGCTGGCTCCTCGGCATCGTCATCGCGGTGACCCTGTTCACGTTCCTGTCGTCGATGCTGCCGAGCAGCGACTCGGACGACTCCGACCCCGTGCGCGGAACGGTGCAGATCGTGCTGGGCGTGCTGCTGCTGCTTCTCTCGATCCGCGAGTTCCGCAGCAGGCCGAAGCCGGGCGAGGAGCCGAAGCTGCCGAAGTGGATGCAGGCGATCGACAAGGTCGACTTCGCGAGGGCGCTCGGCCTCGGCCTCCTCCTCTCGGCGGTCAACCCCAAGAACCTGCTTCTCGCCGTGGGAGCTGGCTCGGTCATCGGCGCGGCCGGCCTCGACGGCGCCGAGACCGCTGGCGTCATCGCCGTCTACACGCTGATCGCGGCGTGCACCGTGCTCGTTCCCGTGGTCGGCTACCTGATCGCCGCCGACCGCCTTCGCGGGCCGCTCGACGCGCTGCGCGGCTGGCTCGGGCGCGAGAACACGGTGATCATGGGGATCCTGGTGCTCGTCATCGGTGTCGACCTCATCGGCAAGGGCATCGCCGCGTTCTGATCGCGGCGATGCGGCTCTCGCGCGCGGCTACGGGGACAGGTGACCCCACCCGATCGCGACATGGTGTTCCTCGACGGCGGCATGTTCCGCATGGGATCCGATGAGTTCTACCCCGACGAGCGGCCCGTCCACGAGCGCGACGTCGCCCCGTTCTGGATCGACCGCTACGCCGTGACCAACGAGCAGTACGCCGCGTTCGTCGACGACACCGGGTACGTCACGGTGGCCGAACGCGAGCTCGACCCCGCCGCCTTCGAGGGCGCCGACCCCGCCGACCTCGTCCCGGGCTCCATGGTGTTCACGCCGGCGCCCGGACCGGTCGACCTCCGCGACTGGCGCAACTGGTGGCGCTGGCAGCCGGGGGCGTACTGGCGTCGCCCGTTCGGACCCGCGTCCTCCATCGACGACCGGATGCGGCATCCCGTCGTCCACATCGCGTTCGAGGACGCGACCGCCTATGCCAACTGGGCGGGCCTGCGCCTGCCGACCGAGGCGGAGCACGAGTTCGCGGCCCGCGGCGGACTCGACGGCGCGCGGTTCGCGTGGGGCGACGAGCCCTACCCGGGCGGGGTGCCCCAGGCGAACTCGTGGCTCGGGCGTTTCCCCTACGACAACCGGGGAGTGGGGGATGCCGCTCCTGTGGGCTCCTACGCCGCCAACGGGTACGGCCTCTTCGACATGACCGGCAACGTGTGGGAGTGGACCACCGACTTCTACACCCCGCGGCACCTGCGACTGTCGGACAAGCCCGTCGACGCCGGCAAGCGCGCGAACCTGCTCGCGGCCGCGAGTGCTCAAGAGGGGTTCCCGTCGATCCCCCGGCGCGTGCTCAAGGGCGGCTCCCACCTGTGCTCGCCGGAGTACTGCCTGCGCTTCCGCCCGGCGGCCCGCTCGCCCCAGGCCGAGGACACCGGCATGTCGCACATCGGGTTCCGCTGCGTGCGCGACGCCTGACCCTCGCCCCGCCCGCGCCGGGGGCAAGGCCCCCAGCGCGCTCAGCAAGAGGCGCCGAGTCGCCAGCCGCGCTGGACCAGAGCCTCGCGCACACGCTCGAGCTTCGCGTGACGCTCGGCGCCCCGGTGCCGCTTCGTGACGCGGATGCACCGCCGGCCGAGGTGCGCGAGGTCGTCGAGGCGCGTGGCGTCGCGCGCGAACTGCGCATCGTCGGCTCGGTGCTGCTCGCCGTCGTGCTCGCGAGCATTCGATACCCGCGGTCGACGAGGTCGCCGTGCGCGACCAGCTGCCCGCGATGATCGCGGATCTCGCCGTTGACCTCGGTTCCGGCAGGCTTGTCGCCGCTGCGTCGAGTCGCAGCGCGGTCTCGTGGAACGAGTCGGTGTCCGGACAGACCAGGTCGAGCGCCTCGCGCAGCCGGCGTACGCCGCGCCTCGCCGCCCACCGCTCGACGGCATGCCCGCAGACTCCTTTGCCGCGCGCCCGCTCGCACCCTCCGAGCGCCGTCACCTGGACCTCCTCGACACAGCGCGCCGGAACCGGGACCCCCGCGAACAGCAGAGCTATGCCGTGACTCAGCGGTTCGCCCGGTTTCAGCTTCGCTGCGCAGCCGGCCCCACGTGACGCCGAGAGCGTGCGCGTCGGCCGCCGTGAACCCGCGGTCGCTCAGCCCGGCGGGAAGCGGCAGGGGGCGAGGCATCCCTCGATCCTGTCCTCGCGTCGCCGCGCGCGGTGCCCCACGTCGGCGATCTGTGCAGAGTCGGCGCCCTCGCCCTCCTGGGGAGAAGCCGAGCCGTCGCCAGCGGTCGCCTCCGGCTGCGCGACGCGACCACTGGCGACGATTCGCGCGAGTCGCGCGACAGCGCACGACGCCCCGCGCCGGGTTTCACGCGTAGTGCAGTACGCGCGTGCGGGTGCGGCAGCGCAGACTTGGCGTGTGGATCTCCTTCTCAGCGCGAACCTGACGTGGGCAACCGCCCTGCTCGTGCACCTCATCATCCTGGTCGGCGCGCTCATCTACATCCCGCGGGACCGCAAGCCCACGGCGGCGATGGCATGGCTGCTGCTGATCGCGGTGCTGCCCGGCGTCGGCATCATCCTTTATCTGGTCATCGGCAACTTCCGCCTGCCGACCCGTCGTCGCAACGAGCAGGCGCGCATCGACACGATGATCCGCAGCAACGTCGCCGACAAGCAGCTCGAGAAGTCCGACGCCGACTGGCCGCGCTGGTTCCAGCGGGTGGTGCAGCAGAACGAGGCCCTGACAGCACTGCCCGCGTCATGGGGCAACGAGGCGCAGCTGTACGGCGACTACCAGGCGTCGATCGACGCGATGGCGGCCGGGATCGAGAATGCCGAGCACTTCGTGCACGTCGAGTTCTTCATCGTCGCATGGGACGACACGACGCGCGCCTTCTTCGCCGCTATGGAGCGCGCGGTCGCGCGCGGCGTCACGGTGCGGCTGCTCGCCGACCACTTCTCGACCAAGCGGCTGCCGAACTCGAAGCAGACGCTCGCCGAGCTCGACCGCATCGGCGTGAAGTGGGCGTGGATGCTGCCGGTCATGCCGTTCAAGGGCAAGTACCAGCGCCCCGACCTGCGCAACCACCGCAAGATCGTCGTGGTCGACGGCCGCGTCGGGTTCATGGGCTCGCAGAACCTCATCGACCGCAGCTACGACTCGCCCAAGAACCTCAAGCGCGGCCTCAAATGGCAGGAGCTCATGACACGGCTCGCGGGACCCGTCGTCGCCGAGGTCAACGCGGTGTTCATGTCGGACTGGCTCATCGAGACCGGCGAAGACCTGACGCCCACCGAGCACACGCCTGCGACCGAGATCGCCCAGTCGACGGCGGAGAACGCGCTGATGTGCCAGGTGGTGCCGAGCGGTCCCGGCTACGACACCGAGAACAACCTGCGCCTGTTCCTCTCGCTCATATACGGCGCCACCGAGAAGGTCATCCTCACCAGCCCGTACTTCGTCCCCGACGAGGCGATGGTCTACGCGATCACGAGCGCCTGCCAGCGCGGGGTCGAGGTGCAGCTGTTCGTCTCCGAGATCGGCGATCAGTTCATGGTGTGGCACGCACAGCGCTCGTACTACAGCGCGCTGCTCGAGGCGGGGGTGCACATCTTCCTCTACCCGGCGCCGTTCATCCTGCACTCGAAGCACTTCTCGATCGACGACGACATCGCCGTCATCGGGTCGAGCAACATGGACATCCGCTCGTTCAGCCTCAACAGCGAGGTCTCGCTGCTCGTGCGCGGCGCGTCGTTCGCGGCGCAGATGCGCGAGGTCGAACAGGGCTACCGCGACGCCGGCCGCGAGTTGACCCTCGAAGAGTGGCGCCGCGAGCCCTCAAAGTCCACGTTCCTCGACGGTGTGATGCGGTTGACCTCCGCCCTCAACTGACGCGGATCCGCGAGAGACGGGATGCCTCGGCGGCCCGCCGTCGCCTGGCTCTTCTGGGTGTTCGTGGTCGTCGCGTATCGGACGGTGGTGTTCTCGATCGTCGCCGACCTGTTCCACGATGGCACTTTGAACGGCTGGCTCAAGGCGATCTGGATTCTGTTCCTGATCTTCGTGCCGTTCCTGACGGCACTGGTGTACCTGATCGCGGCTCCGGCATGCAGAAGCGCTCGATCGCATGAGAAGACTCGGACGCCCCGGCCTGATCGGCATGGCGGCCCGCACGGCGGTCGTGCAGGGAATCCTCTCCGACGACGAGTTCGCCGCCGCCAAGGCCAAGCTGCTAGGCCGAGTCCCTTTCCGAGAAGGCCGCGTCCACACAGGGCGCGGCCTTTCTCATGCACGGAAGGAGCGGAGGGATGCCTCCATCCCCGCGTGTCTGCTCAGTCGGCGGATCTGCTGCCACCGCCCGTGTGCTGAGCCGCCGGGTCTGCTCAGCCGGCGGACCGGTTCAGTCCGTCGGCTGATCGCCGTCGTCGGCGGCGCCGCCATCGGGTGCAGGCTGCTCCTACCCGGCGGCATGGCCGCGACGGGGGTGCGGACGGCGGACCCATCGTGCGGACCATGGTCATCGTTCAGCGCGGGGGGGGCGAGGCTTCCGCCCGCTCCGCGACAGCGGCGCTCAGCGCCTCGACCTTGGGCATGAGTTCGCGCATCTGGGCCCGCGTGGCCGGTTCGTGGTCGTCGTGGTTGCGCGCCGCCGTCGACGACGAGGACAGCTCCGGCGCCCGGCGAGGCCAGGGTCGCCTTCACCAACGCGTTGTCGCGGTGGCAGCGGACGGTGCGCACCGGGCCGTCGAATGCGACGTTGCCGCCGATGGCGTGGAACTGCAGGCTCACGGAGTCCAACTCCTCGCCGGACGCGCGGCCGGCCGTCAGTCCTCTAGGATCGCTTCGATCACGTCGTCGTCGGCGGCGCCCTCGGGCGCGGTCCGTGGCGCACCGCGGCTGACAAGCACCAGCTGCGAACCGTCCGCGGCGACGTCCACGTGCACCACGTCCCCGTCATGGACCCCGCCGGACAGGATGGCCAGCGCGAGCCGGTCCTGGATCTCCGACTGCACCAGACGGCGCAGCGGCCGTGCGCCGAAGAGCGGATCGTAGCCGCGCTCGGCCAGCCATGCCCGCGCGTCGGGGGTGACCGCGAGGATGAGGCGCCGGTCCTTCAGCCGGCGCTGCAGGGCTTCGACGGACAGTTCGACGATCCGCGCGAGGTCGTCGGGGGTGAGCGCCTGGAAGATCACGATGTCGTCGAGCCGGTTCACGAACTCGGGACGGAACGCCTGGCGCACGAGGGCCTGGACCTGTTCCTCCTTCTCCTGCGCGCTGAGGGTCGGATCGATGAGGATCGGTGAGCCCAGGTTGGAGGTGAGGATGAGAATGACGTTGGTGAAATCGACCGTCCGCCCCTGACCGTCGGTCAGACGGCCGTCGTCCATCACCTGCAGCAGCACGTCAAACACCTCGGGGTGGGCCTTCTCCACCTCGTCCAGGAGGACGACGCTGTAGGGGCGGCGCCGCACGGCTTCGGTCAGCTGCCCGCCCTGCTCGTAGCCGATGTATCCGGGGGGCGCACCTACCAGACGCGCAACCGAGTGCTTCTCGCCATACTCCGACATGTCGATCCGGATCATGGCGTGCTCGTCGTCGAAGAGGAACTCCGCGAGCGCCTTGGCCAGCTCCGTCTTTCCGACGCCGGTGGGGCCCAGGAACAGGAACGATCCGGTGGGTCGGCCCGGGTCGCTGATTCCGGCGCGGGAGCGGCGGACCGCGTCGGCGACGGCCTTGACCGCGGCCCGCTGGCCCACCAGGCGCTTGCCCAACTCGGCTTCCAGCTGCACGAGCCGTTCACTCTCGCCCTGCAGCAGCCGGCCGACAGGGATGCCGGTCCACGCGGCGATCACCTCGGCGATGTCCTCCTCGGTGACCTGGTCTCCGACCATCCGCTCCCCGGTGGACTCCGCACGTTCGGCGGCACCGAGTTCCCGCTCCAGCGCCGGGATCTCGGCGTAGAGCAGCCGGGAGGCGCGCTCCAGGTCGCCCATGCGCTGCGCCCGGTCGGCCTCCACCCGCGCCGCATCCAGCCGGGTCTTCAGGTCGCCCACCCGGTTGAGCGACGCGCGCTCCCGCTCCCACCGTGTCTGCAATTCGTCCAGCCGGGCCTGCTCGGCCGACAGATCCGCGCGCAGCTTCTGCAGCCGCTCCTTCGAGGCCTCGTCCTTCTCCTTCTTGAGGGCGAGTTCCTCCAGCTTCAGCCGGTCGACGTGACGACGCAGTTCGTCGATCTCCAGGGGTGCCGAGTCGATCTCCATGCGCAGGCGCGAGGCGGCCTCGTCGATGAGGTCGATCGCCTTGTCGGGCAGCTGACGGGCCGGGATGTAGCGATGAGAGAGGGATGCCGCCGCGACCAGGGCGCCGTCGGAGATCGCCACCTTGTGGTGGGCCTCGTACCGCTCCTTCAGGCCGCGAAGAATCGCTACCGTGTCCTCGACGCTCGGCTCGCCGACGTACACCTGCTGGAAGCGCCGTTCGAGGGCAGCATCCTTCTCGATGAACTCGCGGTACTCGTTCAGGGTGGTCGCCCCGATCAGGCGCAACTCGCCGCGCGCGAGCATCGGCTTGAGCATGTTCGAGGCGGCGACCGACCCCTCGCCGCCGCCGGCGCCCATGAGCACATGCAGCTCGTCGATGAAGGTGATGATCCGGCCGTCGGAGTCGGTGATCTCCTTCAGGACGCTCTTGAGCCGCTCCTCGAACTGGCCGCGGTACATCGCGCCGGCCACCAGCGCCGAGATGTCCAGCGAGACGAGTTCCTTGTCCTTCAGCGACTCGGCGACGTCCCCGGCGACGATCCGCTGCGCCAACCCCTCGACCACGGCCGTCTTTCCGACCCCGGGCTCGCCGATGAGCACCGGGTTGTTCTTCGTGCGCCGGGTGAGCACCTGACTGACCCGGCGGATCTCGGCGTCGCGCCCGATCACCGGGTCGAGCTTGCCCTGACGCGCCCGCTCCGTGAGGTTGATGCCGAACTGCTCCAGAGGGCTCTGCTGCTCCTCCTGCCCCGGCTGCTGCGTCGCGTTCATCCCGTCTCCTGACTCCGACCACTCAACTTGAGTCACCGTGGCTCAAGTTTAGCACCGACGGTTGCCGGGCGCGAGAGGGAACGCGCAGGTCACGATGCGTCGAGCACGTTGCGATACACGTCGATCATCGCCTCTGTGCGGGAGGACTGCCGGAACCGTTCCGCCACCGACGGATCCGGCCGGGGGACCTTCCCCGCACGGATGTCGCCCACAGCGGTGCGGAGCGCGGCCGCCATCGCCGCGGCCGAGTCGTCGGCCGGCTGCCAGGTCCCCGCGCCGAGCTCGTTCGCGATGTCGGGGTCGGCCACGAGCGCCGGCACCCCCAGTGCCGCCGCCTCGAAGACGGTCATGCCCTGAGTCTCGAACCCTACGGAAGTCTGAACAACGGCGTCCGCCGCCGCGATCCGCTCCAGGGTGCGCGGGTACGGCAGCGCTCCGGCGAACCGGACCGTCGCGCGCGGACGGCGATGGGCGACCATCCGCCGGGCCGCGGGGAACTGTCCGCCGGCCCCGATGACCTCCACCTCGGCATCCACGTCCGCCTCGGCCAGCGCCGTGAGGAACGGCAGCAGCCGCTTCTCGGGACTCATCCGACCGATCCACAGCAGCCGGGGACGGTCGGAGCGGGCCCGCACCCGGCGGGCCCGGAGAGCGTCGGCGAGTGCGTCGTCGTCGATCCCGTTCCACACCACGTCCACCCCTCGACCTTCCGGAGCGACGCCGTGCTCCTCGAGCCGCCGCGCGAAATGCGCCGACGGCGCCGTGACCGCCAGCGACCGGCGAGCGAACCGCTGGAGGTAGGACCAGCCGTCCTCGCCCCGCGAGCCCCCGACGGCATGAGCGGCCCACGCATCGAGCACCCGCATCGCTGTGAGCGGGAACGGCACGACCGCCGCCAAACCGACGTCGACTCGGTTGTGCATGGTGTGCACCGCGGGAAGCCCATGCCGGGCGGCGAAGCGGTGCCCGAGATAGGCGCCCCAGAAGTCGGCCTGCACGTGCACCACGTCCGGCGCCGGCATCCGGCGTACGGCCTCGTCCACGACCCGATCCGCGCGCCGCCCCGGCCAGCTGAGGGAGTACTCGCGGTCGGCGGTGATGGGTACCGCCGGGAGCGGGATCACGCCGGCGGCGGCCGCCGACACCGGCCGGAACCGGCGCGGCGCCACCACCGTCACCCGATGGCCGGCGCGTTCGAGGTACCGCCGTTGCAGCCGCATCGAGACCTGCGCGCCTCCCAGGGACTCGAGGTGCTGGTCGGCGAACATGATGACGTGCACGCGCTGATCACTCCCGGGGCGGCGCGCCTCGGTAGAGCGCTTCAAAGGTGTCCAGCGTGCGGTTGATGTCGTGCACGATCACGCCGTCCAGGGACGCCCGTTGCATCCGCTGCCGCTCCTCGGGCGACGCGGCGAGCACGGCGTCGAGGCGGTCGGCGAGCGCCTGCGCGTCCCCGGGAGGAAAGAGATACCCGTTGACGCCGTCCTCGACCAGGTGGGGCAGCGCCATCGCCTCGGCGGCGACCACCGGCAGTGCGGAGGCCATCGCCTCCATGGTCGCGATGGACTGCAGTTCGGCCACCGAGGCGATGGCGAACACGCTGGCGCCGGAGTAGATCTCCCGCAGCCGGTCGTCGTCGACGTGGCCGTGGAACACCACCCGGTCGCTGACGCCGAGCTGCGCCGCCAGCTGCTCGAGGGCGCGGCGCTGGTCGCCCTCGCCCACCAGTTCCAGCATCGCGTCGTGACGGCGGTCCAGGAGGGCGAATCCTCGCAGCAGCACGTCGATCTGCTTCTCCACCGTCAGGCGGCCCACGAACAGGATGCGGGGGCGCGCGCGGGGGCCGAGGTCGGGACGGTACCGGGTCCGGTCGATGCCGCAGCTGACGGGGATGACCCCCTCGACTCCGATCATCGTCTCGAGGAACTCGGCGGCGCGCGGCGTCGGGGTCGTGATGGCGCGGCTGCGCGTGAGCGTCCGGGCCGCCGCGCGCACGCTCACCGACAACAGGATCCGGTTCAGCGCGTCTGGGAGCAGGGTGGAGTCCAGCAGATTCTCGGGCATCACGTGGTTCGTGGCGATCACCGGGATGCCGCGGACCCCTGCCTCGAGGGTGAGTCCGCGCCCGACGACGATGTGCGACTGGCTGTGGACCACGTCGGGGAGCACGACGTCGAGCACTCCCCGCGCGTAGTGCCGGGAACGCCACGGCAGGACGAATCGGAGCCATTCGTGCGGGTACCAGCGCCACGACGGCGTGCGGTGCACCGTCACCGGCTCGCCGTCGATGACCTCGATCCGCGCACCGCCGTCGCGATGACGCACCGACGGCGCCATGACGTGCACCTCGTGACCTCGCGCGGCCAGGCCCGCGGCGAGCCGCTCGGCGAACCGGGCGGCCCCGTTCACGTCGGGTGCGAAGGTGTCCGCACCGATCAGCACCGTCAGCGACCGCTCGCCGGTGGCCGCGGAGTCGGAGGTCACGACGAGGAGCCTTCCTCTCTGCTGGACTCGTACGACGGGGACGCGGGCCTTCCTACTGTAGTCGAGCGGATCCGCCGCGCTAGGCTACCGGGGGTGCGCGCGCGCCGGGTGAGGAGCACCGTGATGGATTTCCGGTACGGACCGGTGGAACTGTATCTGGTCGGACTCGAGGGCGACTCCCCCGAACCGCGAGTGGTCGAGGCGTTGCGCCGTCAGGTGGCCGGTGGCGCGGTGCGACTCCTCGACCTCGTCAGGATCCATCGCGGTGCGGACGGTTCGACCGCGATCGAGGAAGTGGATGTCGAGGCGCTCGGACTGGAGCTGGCGGAACTGGGCGTGACCGGCGAGGAGGATGTGACCGACCTCGCCGAACTGGTGGCACCGGGCGCCTCCGCGGTCGTGGTGGCGCTGGAACTGCGGTTCCTGCGCGAGTTGGCCGGGTCGCTGGCGGCCTCGGGCGCGAGCATCCTCAGCACGGAGCGGATCCCCGCGCCCGTCATCAACGCACTGGTCGATGCCGTGCACGAGGAGGACTGACGATGCCCATTCGACGTTTCGGGCGGCCCGGGCTGATCGGCCTCGCGGCCCGCACGGCGGTCGTGGCCGGCACCGCGTCAGCGGTCACCGGCGGCATGCAGGCGTCCCGCCAGCGCAAGGCGCAGGAGCAGGCGGAGCAGGAGCAGTACCAGGCCGCGGCTCAGCAAGCGGCGATGCAGCAGGCCGCGCAGCAGGCGGTGACGCAGCAGGCGTCCCCGCCGCCGACCGATCTGGTGGCGGAACTGCAGAAGCTCGCGGCCCTGCGCGAGTCCGGCGTTCTCACCGACGACGAGTTCGCGGCCGCGAAGGCCCGTCTGCTGGGCTGATCCTGCCGGATGCGGCGGCGTTGTCGCCGTCCGGCGCGGCATCCGTGTCGCCGGAGAGCCAGCGCAGCCATCTCCCGCCGGGATCTCCCTCCCACAGCAGGGCGCGTACCAGGAGCGTCAGCGGGATGGACAGGATCGCTCCCAGCGGGCCGACGATGAAGGTCCAGAACACGACGGAGAAGAAGCTGAGCGTGAGGCTCAGGTTGACCGCGTCGGCCACGAACTTGGGCTGCACGAACACCTGCAGCGTCACGTTGACCAGACAGTAGATCGCGATCACGACGAGCATCAGCGGCCATCCGCCGACGACGAGAGCCATCACGGCAGGCGGCACCAGGCCGAGCACGAACCCGATGTTGGGGACGAAATTCGTGACGAAGGCGAGGATGGCCCACACGAGGGGCCCCGGCACCCCGAGCGCCCAGAGGGCGAGACCGTCGATCGCTGCGACCACCGCTCCGAACGATGCGTTCACGACGTAGTACCGCCGGACCCCCCGGCTGAAGCCGGCGATCCGGCTGATGGTCGGCGCGATCGCCGACCCGAACACGACTCCGGCCCGCTGGTAGCGGGCAGCGTCGGCGGCCATGAACAGGACGTACGCGACCATCAGGAACAGGCCGGTGGCGGCCGCGACCGTCATCGTTCCGACCGACCCGACCGCGTCGATGATGCGGGCCGGGTCGGCGAGGGAGGCGAGCGCGGCCGCCGCCTGCTGATCCCACCCGAGAGCGCGCACCAGTGCGATCGCCTCGTCCGCCGCCGCCTGCAGCGCTGCGGCGGAGTCGGTCACGAGCGCAGCGAACTGGATGCCCGCGAACACGAGCATCGCGGCGAGAGCGGCGAGGATGAGGTACGCCACGACCACCACCACCGTGGTCGCCAGCCACGTCGGCCATCCCCGCCGCTCGAGGGGATGCCGCAGCGGATGGCAGATGATCACCAGCACCGCGGCCAACGCGAGGGGTCCGACGACCTCCTGCGCGAACCAGAGACCCGCTAGCACCACGGTTCCGGCGGCGAGCGCGATCAGGGTTCGCAACGCCGGGGACAGTCCGGCTCGGTCCGGGGCGGGCGCGCTCATCGCTCGTCCGTCGGCGTCTGCGCGGTCCGGGCCAGGGCGGCGTAGACGCGGTCGACGTCGCCGCGGGTGGCGGGGCGCTGATCCTGGCGCGCCCGGGTCGCGCGTTCGGCGACCCAGGACGAGATCGTGGCGACGATGAGGCCGACCAGGACGACACCGCCGATCATGAGGATCACGGCCGCGATGCGCCCGGGCACCGTCACGGGCACGAGGTCCCCGTACCCGACCGTCGTCACGGTGCAGAAGGCCCACCACACGGCGTTCCCGAAGGAGCGGATCGTCGCCCCGGGAGCGGTCCGTTCGGCGTTGAGCACGAACAGCGAGACGTACCACACCAGGAGCAGCGCCGATCCGGCGCCGTAGATCAGCAGGCGCGCACGGATGGCCGTGCCCGGCGTGCGGTTGAGGGACGGCAGCCGCGTCACCGCATCCAGCAGCCGCACCGGGCGGATGGCGGGCACGAGCACCACCAGCAGGTCCCAGACGTGACTGCGCACCCACGCCCGCCGCGGGCGCGAGAGGGCCAGGCGCACAAGGTAGTCGACGACGAAGGCCAGCCAGCTGGCGGCGAGTGCGATCAGCGTGACCATCAGCCAGCCGCCCGAGACCGCCTCCGCGCCGCGAGCGGTGTAGGCGATCAGGAAGATCAGGGCGGCGGCGGTCAGCGGCCAGTACGCCGCGCCCTCCCACCGCTCGGTCGCGGGAGTGTCACCCGGTCGCCGCCGCCGGGGACCGACGGGGATCGGATCGCTGTGCACACGTGCACTCTAAGGCAGCGGCGGCGGCGAGCCTCCCCGTGGCGCGGCAGCGTCGGATGGATCGATCGCGCGTCGGGGGCGCCACACCACGATCTCCGTGGACCGGCGGGCGCGTGTTCCCGAACGGATCGTGACGACCGACCCGGAGCTGGCCGCGGCGAACACGCGCGCCCCCGGGCGGCGATCCAGTTCGGCACGAACCCTGCCCTCCAACTCGCGCACCCGCGCGTGCAGTTCGGCGACCCTGTTCTCCAGTTCCACGATCCGAGCGATCGCCGGCAGGCTCATCCCGTCGGCAGACAGCCGCGCGACCTCCCGCAACTGTTCAACGTGCCGCCGGGAGTAGCGCCGGGAGCCGCCGCGGGTGCGGGCCGGGACCACGAGGCCGAGCCGGTCGTACTGCCGCAGGGTCTGCGGGTGCATCCCCGCCAGGTCGGCCGCCGTGGCGATGGCGAACACCGGCGCGTCCGCATCGAACGGCTCCGCATCCACCACGGTTCTCCTCGTCATCCGCGCGCGCGGGCCAGCAACTCCGCGCGAGGATTCTCTCTCGGCTCCACCGCCTGGAACCGTTCCAGCGCCTCGCGGGCTGCGGCGTCCAGATGCGACGGCACCACCACCTGCACCTCCGCCAGGAGGTCACCGGTGCCCTTGCGCGTGGCGATGCCGCGGCCCTTCACGCGCAGCACCCGTCCCGACGGTGTTCCGGGCGCCACCTTCAACCGGACAACATCGCCCTCGAGCGTGGGCACCTCGATGGTCGCGCCCAGAGTCGCCTCGGTGAAGGTGACCGGCACCGTCACCCTCAGGTTCAGTCCTTCGCGTGTGAAGACCGGATGCGGTCGGACGCTGACCTGCACGACGATGTCCCCGTTCTGGCCGCCGTCGGGCGAGGGCCGACCACGCCCGGGCAGCCGGATCCGCTGACCGTCCGCCACTCCCGCGGGGATCTTGACCTTGAACGGGGTGCCGTCTTCGCCCTGGAGCGAGATGGTCTCGCCCTTGGCGGCGGTGACGAAGTCGATGGTGGTGCGCGCCGTGACGTCCGCGCCCCGGGTGGGTCCGCCGAACCCGCGATACCCGCCGGTGGACTGTCCGAACCTGCCCGATCCGAAGGTGCCACCCCCACCCTGGCCGAACATGGTGAACAGGTCGTCGAAGTCCGCCGACTGCTGGTAGCGCCCGCCCCGGCCCTGGCCGAACATCGAGAACACGTCCTCGAACCCGCCCGCGCCGCCCCCGCCGGCGGTGAAGCGCGCACCGGATCCCATCGCCCGCAACTGGTCGTATTCGGATCGCTGCTCCGGATCGGACAGCACCGAGTACGCCTCGCTGATCTCCTTGAAGCGCGCCTCCGCCGCGGCATCGCCGGGGTTCGAATCCGGATGGTACTTCCGGGCGAGCTTGCGGTAGGTCTTCTTCAGGTCGGCGTCGCCGACATCCTTGGCGACGCCCAGCACGGCGTAGAAGTCCTTGTCGAACCAGTCCTGACTGGCCATCGCTTCCGCCTCCTAGTCCGCCGGCACGGCGACGACCACCTTCGCGGGCCGAAGTTCCACCGCGCCCAGCCGGTAGCCGACCTCCACGACCTCCAGCACGACGGCCTGCTGCACGTCGGGCGACGGCTGCTGCAGGATCGCCTCGTGCTGTTGCGGGTCGAAGGCGTCGCCGGCCTGCCCGAAGGGCACGAGTCCCATCCGATCCGCCACCGCGCGCAGCTTCTCGGCGATCGCCGCGAACGGGCTGCCCTCTTCGAGGTCGCCGTGCTTGGCGGCCCGGTCCAGATCGTCGAGCACCGGCAGGAGGCTCTTGGCGACCGACCCGGTGGCCCGTTCGATCTCGACCTCTCGCTGCTCCTCGGTGCGGCGGCGGTAGTTCGCGTACTCCGCCTGCAATCGTTTGAGATCCCCCACCAGGGGGCTCTCAAGGTCGGCAAGTCGCGCGTCGTCGACCGCCGCGGCATCCGCGGTCTGCTCCTGCTCCAGGATGTCGTCGACGGTCAACTCCGGCTCCTCCGGCGCGGGGCCGGAGGCGTCCGCCTCCGGCCCCGCGCCCTCGGGCCGGACCTCGTCGCCGTTATGGTCGAAGTCCTTGTCCGTCATCGGTCCGGCCTACTTCTTGTCGTCCTCGTCGTCGACGACCTCGGCGTCGATGACGTCCTCGTCGGGGTTGGGGGTCTGCCCGCTGCCGGCGCTGAAGTCCGACGGGTCGGGGTTCTGTCCCGCGGCCGCCGCCGACTGGTAGATGGCCTCGCCCAGCGCCCCCTGGCTGACGGTGAGCGTGTCGTACGCGGCCTTCACCGCGTCGTCGTCGTC
>CAVOZX010000031.1:0-48282 GCA_963701365.1 uncultured Actinomycetota bacterium
TGCCCGTGTAGTCGGCAAGCTCCTGCGGAGTCCACAGGCGCGGGCGGTCGTCGCTCATACCAAGGAGGTAGGCGGCACCTCCCGTAGACCCCCAGGGAACCCCGTAGGACGACCAAGAGTCGACTAAACGGACGAGTTTACGGACGGATGGATTGGCAAGAATGCCAGTGCGTGTCATCGCACTTCCCCTTGTTTCTAGGGAAGATCGACACTAGATAGCGGCGGTTGAGATTCCCGCTCCTTGTACGAGCTGTACTTCGGGGTCTGACCACGGCCTAGCCGTAGAAGAGGTTGGTGAAGACTCTTCGGGCACGGCGAGAGGCCGCCATCCAGTCCTCCTCGACCTCGGACGCGGACCGGGGCGGGTAGTTCAGGATCCGACCGATGCCGTCCAGGCGCCGCCGGTCCACGGGCAGCACGTCGCTGGTCCCCGCGGACAGGAGGGTATTGGCCGACCGCAGCCGACTGGCAAGACGCCATGCCTCGCCGAGTATCCGAGCGGCCTCGCGGTCGATGAGGCCGGCGTCGGCCGCGCCGTGCAGCGCAGCGATGGTCGACGTGGTGCGCAGGGCGGGCACCTGGTGCGCATGCTGCAGCTGCACGAGCTGCACAAGCCACTCCACGTCGCTCAGTCCCCCCGGACCGAGCTTCAGGTGCCGTGCCGGGTCCGTCCCCTGCGGGAGCCGCTCGTTCTCCATCCGCGCCTTGATCCGTTTGATCTCCCGCAGGCCCTGCGGGTCGGGGCGGGGCGGATAGCGCACCTCATCCGCAAGCGTCTCGAATTCGCGGATCAGCTTCACGCTGCCGGCCACGCCGCGGGCGCGCAGCAGGGCCTGCGCCTCCCACGACATCGACCACCGGCGGTAGTAGTCGCGGTACGCATCCAACGATCGGACCAGGGGTCCGTTCCGCCCCTCCGGTCGCAGATTCGCGTCCAGTTCGAGGGGGACCCGCTGATCCTCCGACTGGGCGCGCAGGCCCGCGACCAGTCGCAGCGACAACTCGTGCGCCCGACTGGGATCCACGCCATTGGGTCGGTACACGTAGATGACGTCGGCATCGGACCCGAATCCGAGCTCCCGCCCGCCGAAGCGTCCCATCGCGATCACGGCGAAATCGAGCGCATCATCCGCCTCCGGAACCTCCTCGCGGCGCACGGCGCGCAGCGTCGCCTGGATCGTGACCTCCGTGATGGTGGTCAGCGCCTCCGCCAAGTCCTCGATCGTGAGCACCCCTGACACCGCGGCGATCGCGGTGCGCAGCAGTTCCCGGCGTCGCAGTGCGCGCACAGCGCGCATCGCGTCCTCGATCGCGTCGTGACGGGTCTGGATCGCTCGCGCCTCCTCCTGCAGGGCGACCGCGGACCGGGGGCGGAGCAGTTCGTCGTCGGCCAGCCAGGCCACCGATTCCGGGATCCACTCCATGAGATCGCCCACGTATCGCGATCCTGCGAGCACGCGACTCAGGGACTCCGCGGCCCCCGCGGTGTCGCGCAGCATCCTCAGGAACCAGGGCGTGTCCCCCAGACGCTCGCTGATGCGACGGAAGGCAAGCAGACCGTAGTCCGGGTCGACGCCGTCCGCGAACCACCGCAGCATGACGGGCATCAGGTGGCGCTGGATCGTCGCCTTGCGGGTGATGCCGGTGGTCAGCGCACCGATATGGCGCAGCGCGCCGGCGGGATCCTGGAATCCGATGGCTGCGAGACGGTCGTGGGCCTGCTCGGACGAGAGCACGCGCTCGGAGGCGGGGATGGCCGCGACGGCCGAGAGCAGGGGGCGATAGAACAGCCGCACATGGATATCGCGCACCTCCCGCTTGACGGACTCCCACAACTCCCAGACCGATTCGGCGGTATCGGTCAGACCGCTGGCCCGCGCCAGAATACGCAGCTCGTCCGGCCGGTCGGGCATCAGATGCGTGCGGCGCAGGTCCCGCAGCTGCACCCGATGCTCCAGCACCCGCAGGATCCGGTAGTCGCGTGCGAAGGACGCCGCGTCGGTCCGGCCGATGTAGCCCTCACGCACCAGGGCATCCAGCGCGGGCAGCGTGCCGCGCTGCCGGATGTTCTCATCGGACACCCCGTGCACGAGCTGGAGCAGCTGCACGGTGAACTCGACGTCGCGGATGCCGCCGGCACCGAGCTTGATCTCGTACGGCGCCTGGTCGGCGGGGATGTGCTCGGTGACTCGCTCCCGCATTCGCTGCACGCCGTCCACGAAGTTCTCCCGGGCGACGCTCCCCCACAGCAGTGGCTGCACCACCTCCAGGTAGGAGCGTCCGAGCCCCTCGTCGCCGGCGATCGGCCGCGCCTTCAGGAGAGCCTGGAACTCCCACCCGGACGCCCACCGCTGGTAGTAGGCCACGTGCGACTCGAGAGTGCGCACGAGAGCGCCCTGCTTGCCCTCCGGGCGGAGATTCGCGTCGACCTCCCACAGAGGCGGTTCGACATCCGCGGTGGAGATCGTCCGCATCGTCTCCTGCGCCAGGGCGGTGGCGATGTCGATCAGCCTGGTCTCCGCGGTTCCGGGGGGCATGGCGGGTCCCGCCTCGCACACGAAGATGACGTCCACGTCGCTCACATAGTTCAATTCCCGCGCACCGGCCTTGCCCATGCCGATGATCGCCAGGCGGGTGGCGGCGGCCTCGGCGAACGTGAACCGCGGACGGGGACCGGAGTGGAGGCGGGCTCGGGCCACGGCGAGGGATGCCTCCAGCGCGGCGGCGGCCGCGTCCGCGAGCGCCGCTGCCACGTCCGGCAGCAGCGCCACACTGTCGCCTCCGAGCAGGTCGACCGCTGCGATTCGCGCCACCAGGCTGCGGTACCGGGTCCGCAGCGCCATCCGGGCGGCGTCGGGGTCGATCCGGGCGAAGCCGTCCACGGCGTCCACCGATGCCAGCAGTTCGCGTCGCATCACGCTGGCATCCGGCAGCGATGCGTCGTCGGACGCGAGGCGGCCGAGCTCCTCCGGATGCCGGAAGTAGAAGTCCGCGAACCCCCCCGACGCTCCTGTCAGCGCCCACAGCACGCGCCGCGAGGACGCTTCACGGAAGATCGTCGCCACCGCCTCCGCGGAGCGACGGGCCACGCGCAGAATCCCCCGTAGCGCGCCATCCGGGTCTGCGGCGACCTCCGCGTCGGCGAGCCAGTCGTCCCGCGGCGCGGCGAGGTGGCTCTCCAGCTCCAGGATGCCGCGCTCGGCGCTGTCGGTGTCGCCGAAGCCGAGCCGGGCGAGTTGGCTGCGGGGTGACGGGCGGTCCGAACCGGTCACGACCCGGTCAGAGCATCTCGAGGTTCGTGCGCAACTCGAACGGCGTCACCTGCGCGCGGTACGCGTTCCATTCCTCCCGCTTGTTGCGCAGCACGTAGTGGAACACCTGCTCGCCGAGGGTTTCGGCGACCAACTCGGACTCCTCCATATACCGCAGCGCCTGGTCCAGGCTCGTCGGCAGTGGTGCGTATCCGAGTGCGCGCCGCTCCGCGTCCGTGAGCGACCAGACGTTGTCCTCGGCTTCGGCGGGGAGCTCGTACTCCTCCTCGATGCCCTTCAACCCGGCTGCCAGAATCAGGGCGTACGCGAGATACGGGTTCGCCGCAGCATCCAGCGCCCGATACTCGATCCGGGAGGACTGGCCCTTGTTCGGCTTGTACATCGGCACGCGGATGAGCGCGGATCGGTTGTTGTGGCCCCAGCAGATGAAGCTCGGCGCTTCATCGCCGCCCCACAGCCGCTTGTAGGAGTTCACGAACTGGTTCGTGACCGCGGAGATCTCGTTCGCGTGCCGCAGCAGGCCGGCGATGAAGTGACGGGCGACCCTCGAGAGCTGGTACTGGGCGCCTTCCGAGAAGAATGCGTTGCGGTCCCCCTCGAACAGCGACACGTGCGTGTGCATGCCGCTGCCGGGCCGGCCACTGAGGGGTTTCGGCATGAACGTCGCGTAGACGCCCTGCTCGATGGCGACCTCCTTGATCACGGTGCGGAAGGTCATGATGTTGTCCGCCGTGGCCAGGGCGTCCGCGTACCGCAGATCGATCTCGTTCTGGCCGGGGCCGCCTTCGTGGTGGCTGAACTCGACGGAGATCCCGAGGTCCTCCAGCATCCGGACCGACCGCCGGCGGAAATCGTGCGCCGTGCCGCCGGGTACGTTGTCGAAATACCCGGCAGCGTCCACCGGCTCCGGGCCCTCCGAGCCGAACGTGGACGACTTCAGGAGATAGAACTCGATCTCCGGGTGCGTGTAGAAAGTGAAGCCCGCATCCGCCGCCTTGGCGAGGGCGCGCTTGAGCACATGCCGGGGGTCGGCGACGGCGGGCTGGCCGTCGGGAGTGGTGACGTCGCAGAACATCCGGGCCGTAGGATCCACGTCGCCCCGCCACGGCAGGATCTGGAAGGTCGTGGGGTCAGGAACGGCGAGCAGGTCCGATTCTGACGACCGGGTCAGGCCTTCGATCGCCGATCCGTCGAACCCGAGCCCCTCCGTGAACGCCCCCTCGACCTCGGCCGGCGCGATCGCTACCGACTTAAGGGTTCCCACCACATCGGTGAACCACAGGCGCACGAACTTCACGCCGCGCTCCTCGATCGTGCGCAGCACGAAGTCACGTTGCTTGTCCATGCCTCACCCTTCGAACTGTCGCCACCCCGGTGGCGAGATCCATGCTAGGCGGGATGGTCCGCGTCGCCGCCGTACTCGCGGGCCTCGTCGTCGGCCCACTCCTTCGCCCGTTCGCGGATCAACTCGGGGGCCCGGGCCGCTTCGGCCGCCGAGTCGAAGGGCCCGGCCCGATCGATCCCGAGCGACTGGTAGCCGCGCTCGACCTCACCGGTCTTCAGGTTGTACCAGTACTTCTCGTCGCGCTCGCCCATGTCCGATCCTCCTGGCACGATCCTACTGATCAAGGTGGTCTGCGCTGGCTAGGCTGAAGCGCATGGCAGCCCAACGCACTCGCGCCGTCGGCATCGACATCGGCGGCACGGGCATCAAAGGCGGGATCGTCGACCTGGAGGTCGGAGTCCTCCTCAGCGACCGCGTGAAAGTACCCACTCCTCCCGGGGCGGAGCCGGAGGACGTGCTCACGGCCGTGCGCACCGTGCTGGACACTCTTCACGCTCGGCCGGATGACGCGCTGGGTGTCGCCTTCCCCGCGGTCGTCAAGCAGGGGCGCACGCTCTCCGCGGCCAACGTCTCCCAGCGTTGGCTCGATTTCCCGGCGGAGGAGTTCTTCGAGAAGGGTCTGAAGCGGGACATCTTCTTCGCCAACGACGCCGACGTCGCCGGTATCGCGGAAGTGCGATACGGCGCGGCGCGCGGGGTCGGAGGTCTCACGATCTTGACCACGCTGGGCACCGGCATCGGATCCGCCCTGCTGTACGAGGGCACGCTGATTCCGAATTCGGAACTGGGCCATCTGCAACGGGCGGGAGCCGACGCGGATGCGGAGGCGTTCGCGGCGTACTCGGCGATGGAGCGGGACCGTCTGGACTGGCCGGAGTGGACTGAGCGCCTGCAGTGGTACTACGGCTATCTGGAGGCGCTGTTCAGTCCAGACCTGTTCATCGTCGGCGGCGGGGTGTCCAAGCACGCCGACAAGTTCCTCGACCGCCTGAAACTGCGTACCCCGGTCGTCGCGGCGGTGCACCGCAACAACGCCGGCATCATCGGTGCGGCGGCGCTGTCCGTGACGGTGGATCGCCTGCGGTGAGGGGCGTGGTCCGGGGCGAATGGGCCGGCCTGTACGCCGGGTTCTGTTCCGGGGCGAACCCCTTCGACGGTCATCTCTCTCGGCGACGCGTCGCCGCGCCGCTCTAGCGGCCTACCCGGGGACTCGGCGGGCCGCGTCATCGTCCCCTGTCTGGCCTTGCTCCGGACGAGGTTTGCCGTGCGGGTCGTGTCACCACGACCCCGGTGGTCTCTTACACCGCCGTTTCACCCTTACCGAGACGGATCCCGGCGGTCTGTTCTCTGTGGCACTGTCTCGCGGATCGCTCCGGGTGGGTGTTGCCCACCGCCCTGCCCTGCGGAGCCCGGACGTTCCTCGGTGCGGTTGTCCCGCCACGCGACCGTCCGGCCGACCCATTCGCGGTATCCACTCTACCGCGAGGTCATCCCGACGATTCGTCGGACCGCACGAGGATGCAGCCGCACTCCGGGCAGGTGATGACGGCATCCGGAGGGCTCTGGCGGATGGCGCTCAGGTCGGTGCCGGACAAGACCATGTGGCACCCGCCGCAGGTCGAGCCGGCGAGCTCTGCCGCACCGGGACCGCGCGCGGCGAGCCGTTCGTACAGGTCCAGAACCGGCCCGGCTATGGTCGCGACCACCGCGTGGCGAGCCGAGGAAAGGTCGGCGAGTGCCTTCTCGGCATCCTCGAGCGCGGCCGTCCGGGCGGACTCGAGGTCGACGCGGGCGGCCTCGTCCTCGGCGAGGGCCTGCTCCTTCTCGGCTGCCGAGGCGGCAGCGTCCTCCGCCGCCTGCATTGCCTCCAACTGTGCGTCCTCGAGATCGCGGAGCCGGTTGCCCAGGGACGCGAGTTCGTGCTGCAGCCCGATCGCGTCCTTCGCGGCGGTGGTGCCCTCGAGCAGACCCTCGTCGCGCCTGCGCCGGGCCTGGACGACCGCAACGTCCGCCTCGATGCGGGCGAGCTCCGCCGCTGCGGCGTCGGCGTCGGACTGCCGGCGGGCCAGTTCCTCGGAATGCACGGCGGCGCGGGCGGCGACCTCCGCGAGCACGGGATCCTGTGGCGGGTTCCGTCGCGTCCGCTCGATGCGTCGGATTCGCTCATCGAAGGCGGCGACCTCCAGTAGTCGGCGCTGGTCCCGCGGGTCGGCGATCACGCCACCAACCTACGCCAGGCCCGCAGAGGCGTCGGCGGTGGGCCCTGCCGGGATCGAACCGACGACATCCACGGTGTAAACGTGGCGCTCTGCCGACTGAGCTAAAGGCCCCTCCCGGTCAGTGTAGAAGGATCGCGGCGTCGGAGGCCGGGCGCCGTCCGGGTGGCTACGCTGGGAGACGCGCGTTGTCGAGGGCAAACAATGCCCACGTGGCTCCGATGGCCATCCGGCACGACCGGCCGGATCGACGGAAGGACGTTCGTGACCGTTCACGACCAGGACCCGTACTCCCAGGGACCGCAGGACAGCGACCCGGAAGAGACGGCGGAGTGGCAGGAGTCCCTGCGCCAGCTCGTCGACACGAAAGGCCACGGGCGGGCCCGCGAGGTGATGCTGAGCCTGCTGAAGACCTCGCGGGACCTGCATCTGGGCGTGCCGATGGTGCCGACCACGGACTACATCAACACCATCGCCCCCGAGAACGAGCCCGCGTTCCCCGGCGACGAGGAGATCGAACGCCGCTACCGGGCGTGGATCCGGTGGAATGCGGCGATCACCGTGCATCGTGCACAGCGTCCCGGTGTGGCGGTGGGCGGGCACATCTCCACGTACGCCTCGTCGGCGGCTCTGTACGAAGTGGGGTTCAACCACTTCTTCCGCGGTCCTGATCATCCGTCCGGCGGTGATCAAGTCTTCTTCCAGGGCCACGCCTCGCCCGGTATCTACGCGCGGTCGTTCCTGGAGGGCCGGCTCACCGAGGCGCAGCTCGACGGGTTCCGCCAGGAGAAGTCCGCGGCGCCGAATGGTCTGCCGTCCTACCCGCATCCGCGCCTCATGCCGGCGTACTGGCAGTTCCCGACCGTGTCCATGGGCTTGGGGCCGCTCAACGCGATCTACCAGGCGATGGTGAACAAGTACCTCACCCACCGCGGCATCAAGGACCTCTCCGATGCGCACGTGTGGGCCTTCCTCGGCGACGGCGAGATGGACGAGGTGGAGAGCCGCGGCCAGTTGCAGACCGCGGCCAACGAGGGGCTGGACAATCTGACCTTCGTCGTGAACTGCAACCTGCAGCGCCTGGACGGTCCGGTGCGCGGCAACGGCAAGATCATCCAGGAGCTGGAGAGCTTCTTCCGCGGCGCGGGCTGGAACGTCATCAAGGTGATCTGGGGCAGGGAGTGGGATGAACTGCTCGCCCAGGACACGGACGGCGCATTGATGAATCTCATGAACATCACGCCGGACGGGGACTTCCAGACCTTCAAGGCGGAGAACGGCGCGTACGTGCGCGAGCACTTCTTCGGGCGGGACGAGCGGACCGCCGCTCTGGTGCGGGACTACTCGGACGAGCAGATCTGGAACCTCAAGCGGGGCGGTCACGACTATCGCAAGGTCTACGCGGCCTTCCGCGCTGCCGCCGAGCACACCGGGCAGCCCACCGTGATCCTCGCTCACACCATCAAGGGCTACGGGCTGGGACCGCACTTCGAGGGTCGCAACGCGACCCATCAGATGAAGAAGATGACCCTCGAGGATCTGAAGCACTTCCGGGACTCGATGCGCATCCCGATCCCGGATGCGGCTCTGGAAGCCGACCCCTACCGGCCTCCGTACTACCATCCCGGTCCCCAGGACGAGACCATCCGCTACATGGTCGAGCGCCGCCGCGCGCTCGGCGGCTTCCTGCCGGAACGCCGGGCGGTCTCCGTGCCGCTGACCCTGCCCGCGGACTCGGCCTACGCGGTGCTCAAGAAGGGTTCCGGATCGCAGCAGGTGGCGACCACGATGGCGTTCGTCAGACTGCTGAAGGACCTGCTGCGGGCGCCTGAGTTCGGCCACCGCCTCGTGCCGATCATCCCGGACGAGGCCCGCACGTTCGGAATGGACGCCTACTTCCCCACCGCGAAGATCTACAACCCGAACGGTCAGAACTACACGTCCGTCGACCGGGACCTGCTGCTCGCCTACAAGGAGAGTCCCCAGGGCCAGCTGCTGCACGTCGGGATCAACGAGGCGGGAGCGATGGCCGCGTTCACCGCCGCGGGCTCCTCGTACGCGACCCACGGCGAGCCCCTGATCCCCGTCTACGTCTTCTACTCGATGTTCGGCTTCCAGCGCACCGGTGACTCGAACTGGGCCGCCGGGGACCAGATGGCGCGAGGGTTCATCATCGGCGCGACCGCCGGCCGGACCACCCTCACCGGGGAGGGCCTGCAGCATGCCGACGGGCACTCGCCGATGCTGGCGTCCACCAATCCGGCCACCGTGGCCTACGACCCGGCCTACGGATACGAGATCGCCCACATCGTGGAGTCCGGATTGCAGCGCATGTACGGGGGAACTCACCCCGACCCGAACGTCATGTACTACCTGACGGTCTACAACGAACCGCTCGTCCAGCCGGCCGAACCGGCGGACGTCGACGTCGACGGAATCATCCGCGGCATCCATCGGGTGGGCGCCGGCCGCGGCACGGGTCCCCGCGTGCGCCTCCTGGCCTCGGGGGTGGCCGTGCCCTGGGCATTGGAGGCGCAGGCTCTGCTCGCGGAGGACTGGGGCGTCGACGCGGAGGTGTGGTCGGTCACGTCCTGGTCCGAATTGCGCCGGGACGGGCTGGAGGCCGATCGCCACAACCTGCTCCATCCCGACCTGCCGGCCCGCGCTGCATACCTGACGCGCCGGCTTGAGGACTTCGCCGCGCCCGTGGTCGCCGTCAGCGACTACATGAACGGCGTGCCCGACCAGATCCGCGCGTGGGTTCCAGGGCGCTTCCTCACCTTGGGCGCCGACGGCTTCGGGTTCTCCGACACCCGCGCGGCCGCCCGCCGCTACTTCGTCATCGACGGCCCGTCGATCGTCGTCCGCGCCCTGCAGGCGCTCGCGCTGGATGGCAGCGGCGATCCGGAGGCGGTCGCCAGAGCGATCGCGCAGTACCGACTGCTGGACGTGTCGGCGGGGGCGACGGGACGGGCCGGTGGGGAGAATTGACCCGGTGACCGCGGAGTCGGACGCCGCGCAGAAGACCGCCACCCTCGCGGCTCTGCGCCGCATGAGCGGCGACCTCGCGACGGCGACCATCAATCGCCTCGAGGATTCACTGCCGTGGTACGCGCAGATGCCCGCGGCTCGGCGGTCGGCGGTGGGGCTGGTGGCGCAGGCGGGCATCAGCTCGTTCATCCGGTGGTACGAGGACCCGGGATCCCCTCCGGCGATCGTGGAGGACATCTTCGGCGCCGCGCCCCGCGACCTGCTCCGCAGTGTCAGCCTGACCCAGACTCTCCAGCTGATCCGCGTGACGGTCGAGATCACCGAGGAGCGGGTGGCCGACCTCGGGGACAACCTGAGGGAGGCGATTCTCCTCTACTCGCGGGAAGTCGCCTTCACCGCCGCCGACGTCTACGCCCGCGCCGCCGAGGCGCGCGGGTTGTGGGATGCTCGGCTGGAGGCGCTGGTCGTGGACTCCATCCTGGCCGGGGAGGCCGATGATGAGCTTCCCAGCCGGATCGCGGCTCTGGGGTGGCATGGGCACGGCGAGGTCGCGGTTCTGGTGGGAACCACGCCCCCGCAGTTCGACGTCGACCACCTGCGCCGCACCGCGCGCAAGTACGGCGTGGACGCCCTGATCGGCGTCCAGAGCTCCCGCCTGGTCCTGGTCGTCGGACGCACCGACCCCAGTCGCGCGCGAGCCTCGCGGTACCTCCCGTTCGCGGAGATCGCCCGTCAGCTCGAACCGGACTTCGGGCCAGGCCATCTCGTACTCGGCCCGCCGGTCCCCGCGCTCGTGGACGCGAGTGCGAGCGCCCGAGCGGCTCTGGCCGGATTCGCGGTGGCACGGGCATGGCGGAACGCCCCGCGCCCGGTCGAGGCGGACGATCTCCTGCCCGAGCGTGCGCTCGCCGGCGATCCGATGGCGCGCCAGACGCTGGTGGAGAAGATCTACCACCCGCTCACGGCGCACAGCACGGATCTGGTCACGACGCTCTGGGCGTACCTGGACAACGGCCGCTCACTGGAAGCCACCGCCCGCGAGCTCTTCGTCCACCCGAACACCGTGCGTTACCGACTGCGACGGGTCACGGACGTGATCGGCTGGGACGCGACCGGACCGCGAGACGCGCTGATACTGCAGACCGCCCTCATTCTGGGGGCGATCGGAACGGACGCCACGCGCCGGCGTCCGGCACCGTTGCGCCGCACCCGGTAGCCTGTGGGGGTTCACACAACGAGACCCCGCAGGTGTTGTGGGGTGGCGGACGCGCGCCCCGAGGCGACGTTGACAGGATGGAAACCGTGATCATCGGATTGTTCCCCGGGCAGGGCGCGCAGACGCCGGGATTCCTCTCCCCCTGGCTCGAACTCGACGGGATCTCCGACCGGATCGGCCAGTACGGCGAAGCGGCCGGCGTCGATCTGATCGCTGCCGGCACGACGTGGGACGCCAACGCGATCCGCGACACCAGCATCGCGCAGCCGCTCATCGTGGCCGCGAGCATCGCGTCGTGGCACGCTCTGGGTGCCCACCGACCCGGAGGCGTGGCCGGTCACTCCGTGGGCGAGATCGCCGCAGTGGTCGCTGCCGGCGTCCTCACCGAGGAGGATGGGATGCGGCTGGTCGGTGTCCGTGGCCGCGCGATGGCCCGGGCCGCCGCTGCGGTCCCGACGGGCATGAGCGCGGTGCTCGGCGGGGATGAGCCGGCGGTCCTGGCCGCGTTGACCGAGCAGGATCTGACCCCGGCGAACTTCAACGGCGGCGGCCAGATCGTCGCAGCCGGAACCCTCGACGCACTCGCCGCGCTGGCGGCGCAGCCCCCGGCCGGCAGCCGCGTCATCCCGCTTCAGGTGGCGGGCGCGTTCCACACGCGGTTCATGGAGCCGGCGGTGGCGGCGCTCGCGGCCGCGGTCTCGGGAACTCCGGTGACGGACCCGGCGCGGACGCTGTGGAGCAACTCCGACGGGTCGGTCGTCGCGGACGGCCGGACGGCGGTGGATCTGCTGGTGGGGCAGGTGGCCCGACCCGTCCGATGGGACCTCTGCATGACGTCCTTCGCGGACCACGGGGTCTCCGGCATCATCGAATTCGCTCCCGCCGGCACCCTGGTCGGACTGGCCAAGCGCTCTATGAAGGGTGTGCCGTCCGTCGCGGTGAAGACCCCAGACGATCTGGCGGCGGCGCGCGACCTTCTGGTGGGAGCGGACCGATGAGCGCGCCCGCGTTGCGCCAGGCGCATGGCCCCGCCTGCACCCGAATCTACGCCTACGGGGCGGCGCGTGGTGAGATCTCCGTCCCGAACGACGATCTCGTCGCCGCCATCGACTCCAGCGACGAGTGGATCCGGCAGCGGACCGGGATCGTGACGCGCACCCGCGCCTTGCCGGAGACGAGCGCGCTGGACCTGGCGGCAGCGGCGTCGCAGGAGGCGGTGGCGGCGTCCGGCGTCGCGCCGCAGGACATCGATCTGGTGATCGTCGCCACCATCTCGAACGTGCAGCAGACGCCGTCGATCTCCGCCGTCGTCGCCGATCGGATCGGCGCGAACCCGGCCGCCGCCTACGACACGAACGCGGCGTGTGCGGGATTCGCCTATGCCGTCGCTCAGGCGGATGCGCTCATCCGGGCGGGTGCCGCGCACTACGCGGTGATCGTCGGCGCGGAGAAGCTGTCGGATGTGGTCGACCCGACCGATCGGAGCATCTCCTTCCTGCTCGGCGACGGCGCCGGCGCGGCGGTCATCGGACCCAGCACGGTTCCCGGCATCGGACCGACGGTGTGGGGATCGGATGGGTCGAAGGCCGATGTGATCGGCATGAACGCGACTCTCACGCAGTTCCGCGATGGCACAGCACCGTGGCCCACGCTTCGTCAGGAGGGCCCCACGGTGTTCCGCTGGGCGGTGTGGGAGATGGTGAAGGTCGCGCGCCAGGCGCTCGAGGCCGCAGGCGTCGAGCCCGGGGACCTGGCGGCGTTCGTGCCGCACCAGGCCAACATGCGCATCATCGACGAGTTCGCCAAGCAGCTCGGGCTCCCCGACACCGTCGTCATCGCCCGTGACATCGAGACCACCGGGAACACGTCGGCGGCGTCGATTCCGCTGGCCACGCATCGCCTGCTGGCGGAACACCCGGAGGTCAGCGGTGGCCTGGCGCTGCAGATCGGCTTCGGCGCCGGTCTGGTGTTCGGCGCTCAGGTCGTGGTGCTTCCCTGACGGCCGTCCCGCCCGCCCTAGACTGATTCGCGGTCCGCGGACCGCCCCCACCACGAGAAGGAGACACCATGGCACTTTCCAACGATGACGTCCTCGCAGGCCTGGCCGAGTTGATCACCGACGAGACCGGGATCGCCGCGGACGAGGTCGCGGCCGGGAAGTCGTTCACGGATGACCTGGACATCGATTCCATCTCGATGATGACGATCGTCGTGAACGCCGAGGAGAAGTTCGGTGTCACGATTCCCGATGACGAGGTGAAGAACCTGAAGACCGTCGGCGACGCCGTCGAGTACATCGTCGCGCACCAGGACTGATCACGACGGGGCGACGTTCGCCCCGTCGTCGCCACGGGAGTCACTGCATGAGCACTCGACGCGTCGTCGTCACCGGCATGGGCGCTACCACGCCCCTGGCGGGCACCGCGCCCGGAAGCTGGACCGCGCTGCTGGCCGGCGCCTCGGGAGCCCGCCCGCTGGAGCAGGAGTGGGTGGGCACGTACGACCTACCGGTGACCTTCGCTGCGCAGGCGGCAGTGCCCGCCGGCGACGTACTGGAGCGCACACTCATCCGCCGGCTCGACCCGTCGTCGCAGTTCGCGTTGGTGGCCGCCGCGGAGGCCTGGCAGGACGCCGGCAGCCCCGACGTCGAGCCCGAGCGTTTGGGCGTGGACTTCGCGACCGGGATCGGCGGACTGTGGACCCTGCTGGACGCGTGGGACACGCTGCGGGAGAAGGGCCCCCGCCGGGTTCTGCCGATGACGGTTCCGATGCTCATGCCGAACTCCGCGGCGGGCAATCTCTCCCTCCAGTTCGGCGCGCGCGCCTTCGCCCGGACGGTGGTCAGTGCGTGCGCCTCCAGCACGGAGTCCATCATCAATGCGGTCGAGCACATCCAGGATGGCCTGGCGGACGTGGTGATCGCGGGCGGCGCGGAAGCTGCGATCCATCCGCTCACCATCGCCGCCTTCGCTTCGATGCAGGCGCTCTCGCGCCGCAACGACGATCCAGCCGGTGCCTCGCGACCGTGCAGCGTGGATCGCGACGGATTCGTCATGGGCGAGGGTGCTGCGGCTCTGATTCTGGAGAGTGAAGAGCACGCCCGCGCTCGGGGCGCGCGCATCTACGCCATCGTCGCCGGCGGCGGGGTAACCGCCGATGCGTATCACATCACCGCGAACGATCCGGAAGGTCAGGGGGCCGCGCGTGCCGTCTCGCAGGCGCTGGCCGCGGCCGGCGCCTCCCCCGCGGATGTCACCCACATCAACGCGCACGCGACGTCGACACCGGTCGGGGACCCGAATGAGTATCAGGCGCTGCGCCGGGTGTTCGGCCCGCGGATCGACGAGATCCCGCTGTCGGCGACCAAGGCGTCGACCGGCCACTTGCTCGGCGGGACCGGTGCGCTCGAGGCGATCTTCGCGATCCTCGCGATCACGGCACGGCAGGCGCCCCCGACCATCAACCTCACCACGCAGGACCCGGAGGTGCCGTTCCGCATCTCCGGCGAGCCCATGCCGCTGCACGGACCGCAACTGGCGCTGAGCAACTCGTTCGGCTTCGGCGGCCACAACGCGGTCATCGCCTTCAGGGAGGCCTGAGCCGGCTCACCCGACCTTGTGCAGCCAGACCACGGAGTTGTGGTCCCCGGCCCGGCGGAACGCCTCCAATTCGTCATCCCAGGCCTGACCCAGTGCGAGACGCAGTTCGCGGCGCATCTCCATCGCGTCGCCGCCGGCGATCTCCAGCGCATAGCGGACGCGATCCTCCCCGACGACCAGGTTGCCGGCGGCATCCGTCTGTCCGTAGTGCACGCCCAGGTCCGGCGTGTGCATCCACCGACCGCCGTCGGATGCGGCGGACGCATCCTCGGTGACCTCGAAACGCAGATGTTCCCATCCTCGGATCGCGCTGGCCAGCGCGGCCCCCGTCCCGAGCGGTCCCTCCCAGTAGTACTCAGCTCGGCGGGCTCCGGGCAGGACGGGCTGGTCGGACCAGTCGAAAGACACCGCGCGCCCGAGCACACGACCCACCGCCCACTCCACGTGGGGGCACAACGCACGCGGCGCGGAGTGGATGAGAACCACGCCGCGGGAAAACTGTGCTGCCATCGCTGCTCCGATCGTCAGGTACGTCTTCCCCTACGAACCTGGCTCGTCGCGAGCGTCTTCAGATGCCACAGTCATGATGACACGGACTCGCCGCGAATGACAAGCGTGTCGTTACCGTGCGCGCGTGGGGCGGGTGGGACTTGAACCCACGATCGTCGGGTTATGAGCCCGCTGCCTTGACCAGCTTGGCCACCGCCCCGTGCGTGAAGCCTACCCGTCCGGCTCCGCCGGGCCGTCGTGGCCGCGTTCGATGCGCAGCTCCTGGCTGTCCCTGAGCACTTGAGGGTGATACAGCGCGAGCGTGATGACGCCCCATACCGCCACGGCGCCGGCCACGAGGAACACGAGGTAGCCCCACAGCGGCGTCCCCGCCCCCTCCCCCAGCACGAAGAGTCCGATGACCACCGCCACCAGCGGGTCGACCACCGTCAGACCGGCGATCGCGAGGTCGGGGGGGCCCGACGAGTACGCGGTCTGCACAAAGTACGCCCCGAGCGCGGCGCCCCCGATCAGGGCGGCCACGCACACCCAGGTCAGCCAGTCCAGATCTCCGCTCTGGAGCCGCTCGAGCACGATCTTCGCGAGAGTTGCCACGAAGCCGTACACGATACCGGCGGACACCACGTAGAACAGCGCTTGCGCGCTACGGCGTCGGACGATGAGCCACACCGCGACCAGGAGCGCACCGACCACGCCCATCAGCACGAGGACGATGATCACCTCGCGAGGCGTGACCGCCGTCTCCGCCGCGAACAAGGCCGCGACAGTGACGAACAGGAAGACTCCCCCGACGCACGCGATGATCGCACCGATCGAGCGCCGAGTGGGGCTGTGCCCCGTCATCCGAGCGTTCAAGAGGGTCGTGATCACCAGCGATATCGCTCCCAGCGGCTGCACCACGATCAGCGGTGCAACGCTCAACGCTCCCAGCTGGCAGATGATCGCGAGCCCCAGCATGATCGTCCCCACCACCCAGGACGGACGCGTCAGGAGTCGCCCGAGCTGCCCGGCGGTCAGACCCGCGGACGCGTTCGTCCCGCTGAGGGTCTCGACCTTGACGACCCCGCGGTGCTGGTACTGGGCTCCGAAGGACATGAACACGGCGCCGGCCAACGCCAGCGGGATCCCCAGCAGCAGGCCCGGGTTCTCGAACACGCCGAGCACCTGGTCCCCGACCTCGTCGATGGAGACGGGGAGCCGGGTCACCTCTCGACCCTACCCGGGACGACGCCCCCACTAGGGTGGTGACGTGGCCGTTCTCCCCATCCGCATCATGGGGGACCCGGTCCTGCACACCTCCGCCGCACCCGTCGAGGTCGTCACCCAGAGCGTGCGCGCTCTGGCACGCGACATGTTCGACACGGTAGATGCCGCGCCCGGCGTGGGGCTGGCCGCCCCGCAGATAGGGGTGCCTCTTCGCCTGTTCGTGTACTCGTATCACGACGATGCAGGGGCGCCGTGGCGCGGTGCGGTCGTGAATCCCACCCTGTGGGTGCGGCCGATGCCGCCGGGCGAGCCTGATCCGGAAGAGGAGTCCGAGGGGTGCCTGTCGTTTCCCGGCGAACGGTTCGCGCTACGCCGGAGCGACCGCGTTCTGCTGTCCGGCACGGGACTCGACGGCGGCGCGGTGGAATTCGAGGTGGCGGGGTGGCGCGCGCGGATCCTCCAGCACGAGTACGACCACCTCGACGGGGTGCTGTACGTGGATCGTCTCGACGCTGCCGATCAGCGCGTCGTGGCGCGCATCGCACGGAAACGAGGATGGGGCGCTCCCGGGTCGTCGTGGCTGCCCGGACGCGACCGCCTGGAGGATTGAGGCTCCGCCGTGGGCTCCCCCACTTGGACTCGAACCAAGAACCTATCGGTTAACAGCCGATTGCTCTGCCAATTGAGCTATGGAGGACCGCCGCCCCGCTGAGGGCAACCCCGCCATGGTATCAAATCCGCGCGTCCGGCCCGTCCTGGTCGGGCGTCCACAGCTCATTGCCGCCGCGCGCGACCCCCACCGCCCGACCCCGTCGCAGCACCAGGCGGGGGGCGTCGGCGCCGATCGGCTCGGCGGCGTCTCCGGCCAACAAGACGGCCATGCCGTCGGCGATCCTGCGAATCACGGCGCCGGCCGCCAGCCGCCGCCCGTCCAGGTCGAGGTTGGCCATCAGATCGTCGGCCACCAGCAGACGCGGCGATCCCACCAGGACGCGTGCGATGACCACGCGTTGACGCATCCCGGCGCTGAGTTCGTACGGGTACCTGTCCGCCACGCCCAACGCCAGTCCGACCTCGTCCAGCGCCGTCGCGACCGTCAGCCTCGCCGCCGACGCGTAGGCCGATCGCGATCGCAGCCGTCGTCCTGCCAGCAGCGGTTCGGCGACCAGCTCGGAGACGGTCATCCGGGGCTCCAACCCGGCGCCGTCGCCCTGTCCGACATAGCCGACGACGGAGTGGACGGACGCGGGTCGCGCGCGCCGCAGGTCGAGCCCCTCCACCACCGCGGATCCGCCGTCGATGCGGAATCCCGCACCGACCCGACCGGCCAGCAGGGCGGCGAGGACAGATTTGCCCGATCCGCTCGGTCCCGACACCGTCAGTACGCCGCCGCGCGGAATCCGGAACGTCAAGCCCTCCAGGACACGACGCCTGCCGTCCCGTTCTGCGACGCTCAAGTCCGAACAGTCCACGCTGAGGTCTGCGGCGTCGGCGCTCCCGGCCGATCTCATCGGTCCGGGGCCAGCGCCTGCCGCGCGCCGTCGAGCTCCCGCAGCCGAATCCGTACCGCGCGGCCTTCTTCGGAATCCGGAGGAATGCGCTGGATCTCGCCCAGGAGCGCCTCCTTCGCCCGGTCCAGATCTCGGACGCGCAACCGGCGGACCAGGTCCGCGGTGCTCGCCCTCGCGGCATCCTCGTCGCGCGCCGGGAAATCCGCCGCGAGCAGGTCTGCCGCGAGGGCACTGTACTGCTCGGGGAGCGAGACGACGACGTCGGCGGCCCAGCCGGGGCGGTGCAGGTCGGGGGCTGCGGCGATCGCCGCCCGGATCGCCTCGAGCGCGGGGTGGTCCAGGCGCAGTTCCAGGGCGGCGTGGAGCGCGTCCGCCGGCACGCCATCGGCGTATTGCAGCATCCCCATCAGCGCGTCTCGCTCGAGAAGCGTATCCGGGGCCGCCCGGGACAGGTCGGCCAGACGCAGCCGTCTCGGAGACGCCGGATCGCGCGGCCCCTGCGGTCGTGCCTCGGCCGGATGCGCCGGCCCCGCCGCGGCCGTCACCGCCGCGGCGACCTCGTCCAGTTCCGCACCGAGGCGGCGGGCGAGCACGCGGATGTATCCAGGACGGAGCGCGGGATCGCGGATTCCGGCGACGACGGGTGCCGCGGCGCGGAGCGCGCCGGCACGCCCTTCGACACTGCGCAGGTCGAAGTCGGATAGCCGCCGGTCGATGACGAACTCGAACATCGGTGTGCGGGCCTCGATCGCCGCCCGCACCGCGGCATCGCCACGGTGGATGCGCAGATCGCACGGGTCCAGTCCCGCCGGCGGCACGGAGACGTAGGTCTGCGCGGCGAACCTCTTCTCGTCGCCGAAGGCGCGGAGCGCGGCCTGCTGGCCGGCCGCGTCAGGGTCGAAGGTGAAGATCACCTGTCCGGCGGCGGTGTCGTCACCCATCACCCGCCGGATCGCCGCGATGTGCTCCGGTCCGAACGCGGTGCCGCAGGTGGCGACCGCGGTGGTCACCCCGGCGAGATGACAGGCCATCACGTCCGTGTAGCCCTCCACAATGACGACCGTGCGCTGCCGTGCGATGTCCTTCTTGGCCAGGTCAAGTCCGTACAACACGTGACTCTTCCGGTAGATGGCCGTCTCCGGGGTGTTGAGGTACTTCGGCCCCGCATCGTCGTCGAACAGCCGTCGCGCGCCGAAACCTACCGTCTGCCCCGTGACATCCCGGATGGGCCACACCACGCGACCGCGGAACCGGTCGTAGACCCCTCGACGGCCTTCGCCGACCAGACCCGCCGCCTGCAGTTCGACCGTGGAGAATCCGCGGGTGCGCAGGCTCTCGGTCAGACCGTTCCAGCCTCGCGGGGCGAAGCCGACTCCGAAGTGCGCGGCCGCGCCGGCATCGAATCCCCGCTCCCCGAGGAACCGGCGCGCCGGCTCCGCATCGGCTTCGGCCAGCTGGACGCGGAAGAACTCCCCGGCCGCAGCGTTGGCCTGATACAGCCTGACCCGGCCCGAGCGCTCCCGCTGATCACCATCGACCGTGTGCAAGGGGTAGCCGACGCGGGCCGCGAGGCGCTCGACCGCCTCGCTGAAGGACAGTTGATCCATCTTCTGCACGAAGGTGTACGCGTCGCCGGATTCGCCGCAGCCGAAGCAATGGTAGAAGCCGGACTGGGGCCGGACGTGGAAGCTCGGAGTTCGCTCGTCGTGGAACGGACACAGCCCCTTCAGCGAGCCCACCCCGGCAGGTCGGAGCGCAACGCGCTCCCCGATGAGTATTCCGAGGTCCGTGCGCTCCTTCACCTCGTCGACGTCGGCCTGGGCGATCCGTCCACTCGTCACGGAGCCGCCTCTCCGCGTACCGGCACGGGCACCAGCGCGACCCCGACCTCGGCAGGGTCGATCTCCCCCACGAGACGGGCGTGCCACTGCACCGCGCCGCGGTCGGTGAGACTGGCGACCTGATCGACCACGACTCGGCGCTGCGCATCCGCGGAGCTCGCGGAACGGAAATCCGGCGCATGCACCCCGTCGAGACGATCGGGCTGATCCAGCAGGGCGTCCGCGAGCCGGCGCAGCAGATCCCGCTGCGCTCGATACAAGGGCTGACGGATCTGCGTCGTCACCACGAACGTGCCGACCGCTCCCTGGAGGGCCGCCATCTCGGCGGCGATCTCATCCGGGACAACGACGCGTCCGCCGTATCGGGCGAGCACACCGGAATAGTGCGCGCGCGTGCAGTCGGTCGCAGCGCGCGCGAAGCGGCCGATAAGGTCCGAGGTGAGGTTCTTCAGAGCGGCGAGCGCGGGGCGGCCGCCGTCGAAGCCCGCGAACCATCCCGGCAAGGACACCAGCCGATCGAGCGCTGCATCCACGGCCGAGGCATCGTCGCGCCCCGTCCAGGCGACGATCCCTCGGACGAGCGCGGTGCGCTCCCGCGCGTCCCCGAGAACCCGGGGATCGAGGTATCCGTTGATGACGGCATCCTCGAAGTCGTGCACGGAGTAGGCGATGTCGTCGGCGAGATCCATGACATCGGCTTCGATGCACCGCACGCCGGGCGGAGCCTCCTGGCGCATCCATCGGAACACAGGAAGATCGGCGTCGTAGACGCCGTACTTGGGCCTGGTCGCAGCACCCGTCGCAGTAATACCCGGGGCATCCACCGCCGGCCACGGGTATTTCGCGACCGCATCCAAGCTCCCGCGCGTCAGGTTCAGCCCGGCGCTGTGGCCGTCCTCGTCGATGACCTTCGGTTCCAGCCTCGACACGATGCGAAGAGTCTGAGCATTTCCCTCGAACCCGCCGATGTCCGCGGCCCACTCGTCCAGTGCCTGCTCCCCGTTGTGCCCGAACGGCGGATGCCCCAGGTCGTGGGCGAGGCAGGCGGTGTCGACCACGTCGGCCGAGAGTTCCAGGGCCCCGGCGAGTTCTCGGCCCACCTGGGCCACTTCGAGGGAGTGGGTCAGCCGATTGCGCGCGAAGTCATCGGCACTGGCCGGGCTCAGCACCTGCGTCTTGGCCGCCAGCCGTCGCCATCCGGCGGAGTGGAGGACGCGTGCGCGATCCCGCGCGAAGTCGTCTCGCTGGGATCGATGCCGCTCCGCGACGTAGCGCTCGTGCGCGGGCGGCGGATACCCGCGAGAGTCCGCCTCAGCCACCGCTGGTGTCCCTCTCCGCCTCGCGGAGCATCGCGCCCGCCTCCGTCGGCAGCTCCCGACTCCTCAGCCAGCCGTCCGGGAGGGCGGGTACGCGCGCTGTGCCCGACCGGCCCCGAGATCCGTCTGCGGGGGCACCCGGATACGGAGCATGCGGGTCCAGAGCGTCCAGCGCCCGGACGATCTCGGATCGGGACGACGCGGTAGCCAGTTCGGCGCGCGTGGCGGCCCCGACCGGGTACCCCTTGAAGTACCAGGCGACGTGCTTGCGGGCATCGCGGCACGCGTGCTCCTCGCTGCCGAAGAAGTCCGTCAGCAGGTCGACGTGGCGCAGGAACGCCTCGGCGACAAAACCCAGCGTCGCATCCGGCGCCGGAATGTCCGCGCCGGTCAGTTCCCGGGCCAGATCCGCGAACAACCACGGACGTCCGAGGCACCCGCGTCCGACGACCACGCCGTCACACCCGGTCTCGCGCATCATCCGGGCGGCGTCGGCCGCCGACCAGATGTCCCCGTTTCCGAGAATCGGGATATCCGGGATCGTCCGTTTCAGGTCGGCGATCGCGTCCCACCGGGCGTGGCCCGAATAGAACTGCGCGGCCGTGCGGGCGTGCAGAGCGATCGCCGCGACGCCCGCGTCCCGGGCGCGCACGGCCGCATCCCGATAGGTCGGGTGATCCTCATCGATACCGATCCTCATCTTCACCGTGACCGGGATGGGTCCGGCCGCGCCCACGGCCGCGCGCACGATCGCGGCGAACAGATCGATCTTCCACGGCAGGGCGGCCCCGCCGCCCTTGCGCGTGACCTTGGGGACAGGGCATCCGAAGTTCAGGTCGACGTGGTCGGCGCGATCCTCGTCGCGCAGGATCCGGACCGCCTCCGCGACGGTCGCAGGGTCCGTTCCGTACAGCTGAACCGAACGGATCGACTCGCTGCGATCGTGGCCGATAAGCCGCATCGTGGTCGGGTTGCGCTCGACGAGAGCCCGAGAGGTCACCATCTCGGTGACGTACAGACCGGCGCCGTACTCGCGGCACAGCAGACGGAACGCCGTGTTCGTCACCCCGGCCATCGGAGCCAGCACCACCGGGGCGTCGACCGTCATCGGTCCGATCCGAAGCGGTGCGGGCCGAGCATCCGTCAGGGTCATGACGGTATTCTCCCAGAATCGAGCCCACCGGATCCGGCGGCGGCTACCCTGGCGCCATGACCGATACCGCTACGGCCGACCTGCGCGCCATCCCGTTCCGCACCGCCGAGGGCGCCACGGCAACCCTCAGAGACTTCGGCGACAAGGTGCTGCTCGTCGTCAACGTCGCCTCTCGATGCGGACTCACCCCCCAGTACGAGCAGCTCGAGGAACTTCAGCGACGGTACGGGACGCGCGGGTTCTCGGTCGTGGGCTTCCCCTGCAATCAGTTCATGGGCCAGGAGCCGGGCAGCATGGAGGAGATCCTCGAGTACTGCGCCACCACGTGGGGCGTCAGCTTTCCGATCATGGACAAGATTCGGGTCAACGGCCCGCACGCCGCGCCTCTCTACAAGGCTCTGAAGGGCGCAGCCGGTGCGCAGGGCGTCCGGGGCCCGGTGGCGTGGAACTTCGAGAAGTTCCTGCTCGGACCCGACGGGACCGTCCATCGGTTCCGTCCCCAAGTGAAGCCGGACGACCCGGAGATCCTCGCGGCGATCGAGGCCGCTCTGCCCGAGTGAGTCGCGGCGGGCGCGGAATCAGCCCGCGTCCGGCACCGCGGCGCGGCGTTCGTCCCAGACCTGCCGGAGGATCTGCGCGAATGCGGCCGGCGGCTGCGCGCCGCTCACACCGTACTTCCCGTCGATCACGAAGAACGGCACGCCGGTGATGCCGTAGGCGCGAGCCTGTTGCTCATCGGCGCGGACATCGGCCGCGTAGCGACCGGACTCGAGCGCGTCGCGCGCGGCAACGGGATCCAGCCCCGCCTCCGCGGCGATGGCGACCAGATCGTCCACGCGGCCGACGTGGCGTCCTTCGACGAAGTAGGCCGACATGAGACGCTCCGCGACGTCGAGCTGCGCGTCGTTCGCCTTGGCGAAATGCAGCAACTCGTGGGCCTTCACAGTGTTCGTATGGCGGACCCGGTCGAAGCGGTAGTGCAGGCCTGCCTGTTCGGCGACGCCGGCCACATGCTCGAGCATCTGGTGGACCTGCTCCCTCGGCATCCCCTTCCTGCCGGCAAGGTAGTCCACCTCATCGCCGGAGAAATCGACGGGAGTGTCCGGCGCCAGTTCGAAGGAGTGGTAGGTGATGCTCACCCGCGGGCCGTCGTCGCCTGATGCCACCTCCGCCATCCCGGCCTCGAGGTTCCGCTTTCCGATGTAGCACCAGGGGCAGGCGACGTCGCTCCAGACGTCCAGGCTGATGGGTTCGCTCACCTCTGCGACAACCCCGACACCGCATCGGGTATTCCCGCCGTTTCCGCAGGCTTTCCCCGGCGGAATATGTCAGGATCGGCTCGGCACGAGCGTGGGGACGCCGTTCCAGAGAGTTGAGTATGCCACGACGCCCGAAGTCGCGGTTGGGAGTCGCGGTGACCGCGTGCGCTGCCGTGATTCTGCTCGTATCCGGCTGTGCGGCACGCTCGGTCGCCGCGGTGTCCGTCCCCGGGTCGGCGGACCCCGTCATCCCCGTATCCTCCTTCCCGGTGGGCGTTCCGCCCGAGGGTCTCGACGGCGGATGCCAGACGGACACTGTCATGTCCGTCTGGGCGCACTATGACGATGATCTGATCTTCCGCTATCAGGAGATCTCGGATGCGATCCAGGCCGGGGACTGCGTGCGGGCGGTGTTCGTCACCGGTGGGGATGCCGGTCGGGGGCGCGAGTACTCATGGAACCGTGAACAGGGGATCCGGGACGCGTACGACATGATGCGCGCTTCGCGCTCGCCGTGGGTGCAGTACGACGTGCGCTTGGATTCAGGGATGACGGTGGACGTCTGGCGGCCGAGCGACGACCCTCGCGTGACGTTGGTCTTCCTGCGGCTGCCGGATGGCAACCTGGACGGGAGCGGCTTCGGCGTCACGCAGGACGTGAGCCTGGCGCAGCTGGCGAGCGGTCGCATCGACACGATCCTCACGTTGGACGGAGCGGTGGTCACCTGGGACGAGGTCACCGAGACGATCGCCGAGCTCATCCGGATCTTCGCGCCCGCGCGTTTCAGCACGCACGTGCCGGGCGATGCCGCCGGATGGGCACGGGGCGACCACGCCGACCACGCCGCGACCGGGATCCTCGCGCGTAGCGCCTGGCAGGCCGCAGGGCTGGATGCGTCGCGCGTCAGCTATGCGGTCGGCTACCAGACCGCCGATTACCCGGCCAACGTCGCCGGGACGATGCTCACCGCCAAGCTCGCGGTCTTCCTGGCCTACTCCGCGCACGACGCCGTCCCACCCTGCGGGGATGCTGCGTCGTGCCTCGTGTCCGCGACGTTCGGCGCGTGGCTGCAGCGGGAGTACACCCGCAGCGAGGCGGATCTGACCTTCGGGTGATCAGAGCCCGTCGGGATGGTCCGTGGCCCTGCCGAACCGACGGTCCCGATGCTGGTACGCCTCGATGGCGCGCCACAGATCGATCCGAGTGAAGTCCGGCCACAGCGTGTCGAGGAACACGTATTCGGCGTATGCCGACTCCCACATCAAGAAGTTGGAGGTGCGCTGCTCGCCGCTGGAACGGATGAAGAGGTCGACATCGGGCATGTCCGGCTGATAGAGCCGTCGTCGAACCGTCTGCTCCGTGATCGCGGCCGGTCGCAGCCGACCGCGGGCCGCATCCTCGGCGATGGCTCGGACGGCGTCGACGATCTCCCCGCGCCCGCCGTAGTTCACGCACATCGTGAGAGTGAGCACGTCGTTCGCGGCGGTGAGGGCCTCTGCCTGGCGCAGCTCCCGGATCACCGACCCCCACAGCCGCGGTGAGCGTCCCGACCACCGCACCCGCACGCCCCACGCGTGCAACTGGTCGCGGCGTCGGCGTAGCACTTCCCGATTGAAGCCCATAAGGAACCGGACCTCATCCGGCGACCGCGACCAGTTCTCCGTCGAGAAGGCGTACACGCTCAGATGACCGACGCCGGCCTGGATCGCGCCGGCGACCACGTCCAGGAGAGCTGCCTCACCTGCCCGGTGCCCCTCGATGCGGGGCAGGCCCCGGCGATTGGCCCACCGTCCGTTGCCGTCCATCACGATCGCGACGTGTGCCGGGACGGATGCGGCGTCGAACGGCGGCGGCTGGAGCCCGGTCCAGTCCACGGGGCGCAGAGGCGGCGCCGGTTCGCGGGACGCCACGATCAGGATCGTCCCGGTATCTGCGAAAGGGAGCGGATGCCGCGTTCGAGCTGCCACTGCGCGTAGGCGGCGATCATCCCGGATGCCGCGGCGGACACCTGGTCCGCGGCGGCATCGATCACCTCCCACTGGCCGGCCAGTAGCGCCCGCAGCAGCCGCACCGTGTCGGCGTCGGCCCGCGCCGCGCCGGCCGGCGCGCACGCGGTGCACAGCACGCCTCCGCCCTGGGCGAGGAACCACCCCTCCGTCACGGCCGTGCCGCAGCGTGCGCACCGATCCAATCCTGGCGCCCATCCCGAGATCGCTAGGGCGCGCACGAGGTAGGAGTCCAGCACCCCGCGCGGCGCATGGCCTGCCTGCGCCAGCGCGCGCAGGCCCCCCACCAGGAGCAGGAAGTGCTCCGGGGACGATTCCGTGTCCGTCAGACGCTCCGCCGCCTCCGCCATGGCGCACGCCGCAGTGTACCGTTCGTAGTCCGCTGCGATCCCGGCGCCGTAGGTCGCCAGGGATTCCGCCTGCTGGACGATGTCGAGGGATCGCCCCGAATGCAGTTGCACGTCCGCGACCATGAAGGGCTCCAGCCGCGCGCCCCACCGCGAAGAAGTCCGGCGCACGCCTTTCGCGACGGCGCGCACCCGGCCGCTGCGCCGACCGAGCAGTGTCAGGATCCGGTCCGCTTCGCCGAGTTTGTGGGTGCGCAGCACCACCACCTCGTCACGATACGTCGGCACCCGTCGATTATCGCCGGTCCGCGGCCGCCGGTGACCGGAGCGCGCCGTCAGACGGCGGACAGTTGCGCCGCGGGCGCCTTCGCTCGGATGGCCCGGTTGACACCGGAGACGATCGCCTTGAGGGATGCCGTGGCGATGTCCCCGTCGATCCCGACCCCCCACAGGCGCTCCCCGTCGACATGCAGTTCGACGTATGCGGCCGCGTGGGCGTCCCCGCCGGCACTCATGGCGTGCTCGACGTAGTCGAACACGGCCACATCGAACCCGTGTTGCCGGATGACGTCGAGGAACGCCGCGACCGGTCCGTTGCCGGTTCCGGTGGCGTGGACCACCTCGTCGCCGTCGCGCAGCGTGACGTCCAGCCGGATGTCGCCGGACAGGTCGCTCTCGGTGCGGGTCGACAGGATCTCGAAGCGGCCCCACCGGTCCTCCTCCACCGGGGTGGGGAGGTACTCGTCGGTGAAGATGTGCCACAACTGGTCACTGGTGATCTCGCCGCCATCGGCATCGGTCTTCGCCTGCACCACGCCCGAGAACTCGATCTGCAGGCGCCGCGGCAGGTCGAGGGCGTGGTCGGACTTCAGCAGGTACGCGACGCCGCCCTTGCCCGACTGCGAGTTGACCCGGATGACCGCCTCGTAGGA
Organism: uncultured Actinomycetota bacterium; assembly: GCA_963701365.1. GTDB lineage: Bacteria > Actinomycetota > Actinomycetes > Actinomycetales > Microbacteriaceae > Microbacterium. Next base: position 26,721 of record CAVOZX010000031.1, read on the forward strand.
GCGTCCCAGGTCCTTGGGGTCGATCGGCAGGTAGGGAACCGCCCACGGCAACTGGTCCACGGTGGTGCCGCCGGCCGCAGCAGCGCGGTCCATCGCCTCGAAGCCTTTCTTGATGGCGTCCTGATGCGACCCGCTGAAGGCGGTGAACACCAGGTCGCCCGCCCACGGACTCCGCTCGTGCACGGGCATCTGGTTGCAGTACTCGACGGTTCGCTTGACCTCGTCGATGTCGCTGAAGTCGATCTCCGGGTCGATTCCCTGGGTGAGGAGGTTCACGCCCAGCGCCACGAGGTCGACGTTGCCGGTGCGCTCGCCGTTGCCGAACAGGCATCCTTCGATGCGGTCGGCGCCAGCCATGTGGCCCAGCTCGGCGGCAGCGACAGCGGTGCCGCGATCGTTGTGCGGATGCAGCGACAGGATGACGTTCTCCCGGTGCGCCAGGTTGCGGTTCATCCACTCGATCGAGTCAGCGTATACGTTCGGGGTGGCCATCTCCACGGTGGCCGGCAGGTTGATGATCACCTTCCGGTCGGGCGTGGGTTCGAACACATCCAGCACCTGGTTGCAGATGTCGGCGGCGAACTCCAGCTCGGTGCCGGTGTAGCTCTCCGGGGAGTATTCGTAGAACACCTGCGTGCCCGGGATCGTCTTCTCGTAGTGCCGGCACAGCCGCGCACCCTCGAGCGCCAGGTCGATGATGCCCTGACGGTCGGTGCGGAACACCACCTCGCGCTGCAGGATGCTGGTCGAGTTGTACAGGTGCACGATCGCCCGGGGCGCGCCGGCGATGGCCTGATAGGTGCGCTCGATGAGATGCTCGCGCGCCTGCGTCAGCACCTGGATGGTGACGTCACCGGGAATGAGGTCGTCCTCGATCAGACGGCGGACGAAGTCGAAGTCGGTCTGGCTGGCGCTGGGGAAACCGACCTCGATCTCCTTGTACCCCATGCGCACGAGCAGGTCGAACATGATGAGCTTGCGCTCGGGGCTCATCGGGTCGATGAGCGCCTGGTTCCCGTCGCGCAGGTCGACCGCGCACCAGCGCGGAGCGCGGGTGATCCGCGCATCGGGCCAGGTGCGGTCCGGCAGGTCCACCGCGATCTGTTCGTGGTAGGGACGATAGCGATGCGTCGGCATTCCCGACGGCCGCTGCGTGTTCTCCATCTGTGTGCCGTTCTCCTCAGTGGCGGACGAGGCCCACGACGAACTCCGCGACGGGGCGGGCCCTAGATCGAGACCCCGTCGCGGCGGCTAAGAAGGAGAACGACGCACGCGCGCATGCGATGAGGGTACACCCTGGGCACCGACGCCAGCTGCGCGCGTCAGAATCCCAGCCTCCGCAGTTGCTTGGGATCGCGCTGCCACTCGTGGGCGACTCGGACGTGGAGGGACAGATACACGCGCGTTCCCAGGAGGTCCTCGATCCGGGTGCGGGCAGCCGCGCCGATGGCGCCCAGGCGCCGCCCGCCCTGCCCGATGATGATGCCCTTCTGGCTGTCGCGCTCCACGACGATATCGGCGTAGACGTCCGTCAGGGCGCCGTCGGGTCGGGGGTTGATCTCCGAGACGGTGACCGCGATGGAATGCGGAAGTTCGTCGCGCGCGTCCGCGAGCGTCGCTTCCCGGATGATCTCGCCGACACGGTCGGCGGTGTCCTGATCGGTGACCATGTCCTCCGGATACAGGGCGGGCCCCACCGGCATCAGGGCGAGCAGACGATCACGCAGCACGCCCAGCTGGTCGCCGGCCCGCGCCGAGACCGGGATGGTCGCCTCCCAGTCGGATCGCAGCGCGTCCACCTCTGCCAGGCGATCCACGATCTGCTCGCGGGTGGCGGCGTCGGTCTTGGTCACCACGGCGATCTTGCGGGCGCTGGGGAAGCCCTCGAGCGACGCGGCGATGCGCCGGTCTCCGGGTCCGACCGGCTCCACGGCGCTCGCGCAGAAGGCGATCACGTCGACGTCGCCCAGAACATCCTGCACGAGGTCGTTCAGGCGTTGGCCGAGCAGCGTCCGGGGCCGGTGCAGTCCCGGCGTGTCCACCACCACCAGCTGACCGGAGCGGTGATTCACGATGCCCCGGATCGCCGTTCGCGTGGTCTGGGGCTTGTCGCTCGTGATTGCGACCTGCTCGCCCACCAACGCGTTCGTCAGGGTGGACTTGCCGACGTTCGGCCGGCCTACGAATGTGACGAATCCGCTGCGCGGGCCCTCGCTCTCCTCGGGGCCGGTCATCCGCGGCTCCCCGCATCCGCAGTGTCGGATCGCTCGACGAATACGGTCGCCAGCCCCCGTCCCCGACCCCGTGAGGTTCCCCCGACGATGCGCAGGCCCGCGAACTCCACCTCGTCGCCCGGCTGCGGCACCCGCCCGAGGAGCTTGCCGAGCAGCCCGCCGATCGACTCCACGTCCTCGTCCTCCAGGTCCAGTCCGAACAGGTCCCCCACCTCGTCCAGGGCGACGCGGGAACTGACGCGGAACCGGTCCCGGTCGATCTCGACGACTTCGGACGGTGCCGGGTCGTACTCGTCCGCGATCTCCCCCACCAATTCCTCGATGAGGTCCTCCATCGTCACCAGCCCCGCAATGCCGCCGTACTCGTCCACGACGACGCACACGTGCACCGCGTCGCGCTTCATCTGCTGCAGGAGGGTCTCGGCGCGCATCGACTCGGGAACGAACACCGGCGTCCGGGCGATCCGCACGACTGCGGTGTCTTCGGCCCGGCGGGGATTGCGGAAGGCGAACTGGACGAGGTCCTTCAGATACAGGATGCCGACGACGTCCTCGCCGTCGGCGGAGAGCACCGGAACCCGCGAGACACCCGTGTCGAGGAACACGGGCAGCGCTTCGCTGAGCGAGGCGTCCGCCGGGAGAGTGACCAGATCCGTCCGCGGCACCATCACCGACCGCACGAACGTGTCGGTGAACTCGAAGACGGAGTGGATCAGCTCTCGATCGTCCGGCTCGATGAGGTCCTGCAGCACGGCCTCGTCGACCATGCTCAGCAACTGCTCCTCGGAGTCAAACGACGCCGCCCGCGAACCGCCCGGCGTGACGCGGCTGCTCAGCGCAACGAGCGCATTCGCCAGCGGCCCCAGCAGCACCCGAACGCCGCGGACGATCGGGGCCGCGGCTGTGAGCAGCGCGCGGGCGTGGCGCCTGCCCATCGACCGCGGGCTCACCCCCACGGCCACGAAGGACACGCCCGTCATCAGGACGATCGCCGCGACCAGCGCCCACCCCACCCCACCGAACAGGATCATGAATGCCGCGGTCACAAGAACCGCCGCCGCGGTGTCGGCGAGCACCCGGATGAACACGATGGCGTTGCCGTGCGCCTCCGCGTCCGCCGCGATGGTCTCGATCGCGGCGCGGTTTCGACCCTGCAGCGCGAGCTCCGCCATGTCCTGGCGGCCCGTGACCGACAACGCGGCGTCCATCGCGGTCATCAGGCCGCCGAAGGCCACCAGGAGCACCGCCAGCGCGAGCAGCAGCGCCGCGGTCATGACCGGGACCTGCGCCGCTCGGTCGTCGCGAACGACTGGATCAGGTCCCGCTGCAGCGCGAACATCTCCCTCGCTTCGTCCGGCTCCGCGTGGTCGAACCCGAGAAGGTGCAGCAGGCCGTGGGTGGTCAGCAGGACCAGTTCGTCCTGCAGGGAATGCGGCGGGCTGGCGCTCGCCGCCTGGCTCTGGGCCACCTGCGGGCAGAGCACGATGTCTCCGAGCAGGCCCGCGGGCGCGGGCATCTCCTCCGTGCCCGGACGGAGTTCGTCCATCGGGAAGCTCAGCACGTCGGTGGGGCCGGGTTCGTCCATCCACTGGACGTGGAGAGCTTCCATCGCGCCCTCGTCCACGAGCAGGATCGCCACGTCCGCGTCGGCGCTGACATGGAGGCGGGCGAGATGGTGCGCCACCATGCGCAGGAGGACGGCCTCCTCGATCCGGACCCCGGACTCGTTGGTGATCTCGACGGTCATGCTCGCGGCTTCCCGGGGGGCGTGGGCCGGCCCCCGCGCCGTTCGGCGCGCCCCGCGAACTCCGCAGCCCGCTCCCGTTCCCGCCGGTCGGCCGCGCTGCGCTCATCGAACGCGCCGTACGCGTCCACGATGCGGCCCACGAGCGGATGACGCACCACGTCCGCGCTGGTGAGAGTCGCGAAGTGGATGTCGGGGACGTCGCCGAGGACGCGCATCACCTGGCGCAGGCCCGAGGATCCCTGCGGCAGATCCACCTGCGACACGTCCCCGGTCACGACCATGGTGGTGCCGAATCCGAGGCGGGTCAGGAACATCTTCATCTGCTCGGGGGTCGTGTTCTGCGCCTCGTCCAGCACCACGAACGAGTCGTTGAGGGTCCGCCCGCGCATGTAGGCCAGCGGTGCCACCTCGATCGTCCCGGCGGCCATGAGCCGCGGGACCAGTTCCGGGTCGAACATCTCGTTGAGCGCATCGTAGAGGGGACGCAGGTACGGGTCGATCTTGTCCGTGAGGGTCCCCGGCAGGAACCCGAGCCGCTCCCCCGCCTCCACGGCGGGGCGGGTGAGGATGATGCGGCTGACCTGCTGCTGCTGCAGAGCGCGCACGGCCTTCGCCATCGCGAGGTAGGTCTTCCCGGTGCCGGCCGGGCCGATGCCGAAGACGATCGTGTTCCGGTCGATGGCGTCCACGTAGGCGCGCTGACCGGGGGTCTTCGGGCGCACGGCCCGTCCGCGGGCGGTGAGGATGGCTTCGCCGAGCACCTGGGCAGGGCGACCCTCCGCGGATTCGCGCAGCATCCGGCTGGACGAGGTCACGTCGGCGGGTGCGAGCTCCATGCCGTTGCGCGCCATCTGCATCAGCTCGCCCACCAGATCCTTCGCCGCAGCGACGGCCTGGGCGGCCCCCGACAGGGTGATCTCATTGCCCCGCACGAGCACCTCGACGTCCGGATGCTCCGCCTCGATCACCCGCAGCAGACGGTCCTGCGGACCCAGCAGTCGCACCATCGCCACGCCGTCGGCGGAGATCCGCTCCACGACCGGGCTGTCGTCAGCCACCCAGCCCCGCCTCGGTCAGATCCCCGCCGGCGAGCACGTGCGCATGGACGTGGAATACCGTCTGACCGGCCCCCGGCCCGACGTTGAAGACGAGCCGGAAGTCCCCGTCGGCGTGCTCGCGGGCCATGCGCGCCGCCATTTCGACCATCTCCGACAGCAGTCCCGGATCCGCCGCCGCCACCTCCGTCACGTCGCGGTACTGCTCGGTCTTCGGGATCACGAGCAGGTGCACCGGAGCTTTGGGGGCGATCTCCCGGATGACGAACACCCGCTCGGTCTGGGCGACGATCTCCGAGGGGATCTGCCCGTTCAGGATGCGGGTGAACACCGACGCCTCGCTCATGGCGCGAGTCTACCGGCGCCGGTCACCACCGCCCCTGGGCGGCGTGCAGCGCGGCCAACGCCGCCGGCCCGGCCGTCGAGGTGCGCAGCACCGTCCCGCCGAGGCGTACCGGCGCGGCCCCGGCCGCCACCAGTTCGCGTGCTTCGTCCCCTGCGACCCCGCCCTCCGGCCCGACGATCACGACGATCTCACCGGCGCCGGCGACGGCCGTCGTCCGGGCGGCCTCGACCAAGCCCTGCGCGGCGGACGGGTCCAGCAGGAGCACCGCGCTGCGGGCGCATCGCGCGGCCAGATCGGCCGTGGTCGCGAGGGGCTCCACGGCGGGCAGCCACGCTCGGTGGGACTGCTTGGACGCCTCCCGGACGATCATGCGCCAGCGGCGCAGACCCCGTTCGGCCCTCTCGCCCTCCCAGCGCACGACGCTGCGCGCGGCCTGCCAGGGCACGACCGCGTCCACCCCCAGCTCGATCGCGGCCTCGACGGCCCGCTCGTCGCGGTCGCCCTTCGCGAGCGCCTGCACCAGCACCGTGCGCGGGGCGGCGGGAGGGATCGCGTCCACTCGTTCGACGTCGACGCTCATCTCGCGCGCGGACACCTCACGGCAACGTCCGGACACGACGATGCCGCGGCCGTCGCCGACGGTCACCTCCTCGCCGATCCGGACCCGGCGGACCGTTCCGGCGTGGTGCCCCTCCTCGCCGGTCACGCGCACCAGGCCCCCGGCCCGCGCCGCGGAGAGGTCGTCGACGAGGAAATGCAGCGGCATGGTCAGCCGGTCCGGAAGCGATCGCGCAGCTTGGCGAACAGGCCCGGCTGGAACTCGGCGAGCCGGGGCGCCGGCGGCTTCGCCCGCTGCGCGAACTCCTCGATGAGAGCGCGCTCCCTGGCATCCAGACGCGTGGGCGTCAGCACGCGCAGACCGATGCGCAGATCGCCGCGCTGGGGGCCCCGCAGAGCCGTGATGCCCCGGCTCTTCACCGTCAGGACGTCGCCGGACTGCGCGCCCGGCCGCACCTGCACCTCCACGGGCCCGTCCAGCGCCTCGATCGTGGCCGTCGTACCGAGGATCGCGTCCGTCATCGCCACCTCGAGCGTGGCCAGCAGATCGTCGCCGTCCCGACTGAAGGCCTCGTGCGGCGCGACCGTGATCTCCAGGAACAGATCGCCGTGGGGGCCACCTGCCGGCCCCGCCTCGCCGGATCCGGGCAACTGCAGGCGCAGGCCCGATTCGACGCCGGCAGGGATATCGACCGAGACCGTCCGCCGGGCGCGCACCCGACCCTGGCCCTGACACGACGGGCAGGGGTAGGGGATGGTGGTGCCGTACCCCTGGCATGCCGTGCACGGCTGGGTGGACACCACGTTGCCCAGCAGGCTTCGCACCGTGCGCTGCACGTGCCCGCTGCCGTGGCACACCTCGCAGGTGACCGGTGCGGTGCCGGGCTGGCAGCCGCCGCCCTCGCACGTCTCGCAGAGCACGGCCGTATCCACCTCGATGTCCCGGTGGGTGCCGAAGATGACCTCGTCCAGGCGGACCGTCACCCGGACCAGTGCGTCCTGTCCGCGTTCGCGGCGGGATCGAGGGCGCACCCGTCCCCCACCGCCGCCGAAGAAGGTCTCGAAGATGTCGCCGAACCCGCCGAATCCGCCGCCACCGTCGTCGCCGCGGTCGTATCGGCGACGCTGGTCGGGGTCGCTGAGCACGTCGTACGCGTGGGTGACGAGCTTGAACCGCTCGGCCGCGTCCTCCCCCGGATTCACATCCGGGTGCAGTTCCCGCGCCAGTCGCCGGTACGCCTTCTTGATCTCCTCGGGGGTCGCGTCCCGCGCGACCCCCAGCACCTCGTAATGGTCAGCCACTGTCGCCCTTCTCCGCCGTGCGGCGGGGATGCCGTCCGCTCAGCGAGCGGCGTCGTCGTCGCCCAGCATCCGGCTGACGAAGCGGGCCACCGCGCGTGCTGCGCCGAGGTTGCTGGGATAGTCCATGCGGGTGGGACCGAGGACCCCGACCCGAGCCTGTCCCCCCGTTCCTACGTAGTCGCTGGTGAGCACCGACGCCTCGGACAAGCCGAACGGCTCGTTCTCGCGACCGATCGAGGCCGCCAGGCCCTGCTCGTCGGCGACCATCTCTCCCACCAGGCGCAGCAGAGTGACCTGCTCCTCCAGTGCTTCCAGCACGGGGAAGATGCTGCCGCGGAAATCCGCTTCGCGCCGGGCGAGCGTGGCTGCCCCGGCCATGACGAGTCGATCCTGGCGGAAGTCCTCCAGTTCCTCTCTCACGATCCGCAGCAGTTCCCGCCAGGCGGGATCTGCCGCAGCGGCATCGGAGTCGGCCTCCTGGGCCACCGCCCCGGCCGCTTCGCGAACATCCAACCCGGTCATGAGCGCCGCGGCGCGGTGCCGCAGCGCATCCACGTCCGGCTCCTCCGGAGGCGAGGGGAAGGATGCCAGACGCTGCGACACCCTCGCGGTGTCGGTGACGATGATCACCACCACGCGGCCGGGTCCGATGCGCACGAGCTCCAGGTGCGTCACATGGGCCCGGTCGAACGACGGGTACTGGATGAGGGCGACATGGCCCGTCAACTGGGTCAATGAGCGCACGGCGCGGGCCAGCAGGTCGTCCAGATCAACGGATTCCGACAGGAACGTCACGACCGCGTTGCGCTGCGCGGAGGTCAAAGGCCGGACACCGGCGAGCCGATCCACGAACACCCGGTATCCCTTGTCCGTCGGCACCCGTCCGGACGAGGTGTGGGGAGCGGTGATGAGCTCCTCCTCCTCCAGGAGCGCCATGTCATTGCGGATGGTGGCGGCGGACACGCCGAAGGCGTGACGTTCGACGATGGCCTTGCTGCCGACGGGCTCCCTCGTCTCGACGTAGTCCTCCACGATGGCGCGCAGTACTTCCAGACCCCGTTCGCTGACCATCGCTCACCTCCGACTGGCACTCCCCCGCGCGGAGTGCCAATTCTAGCGCGATGCGGCCGTGGAACGACCGGGCGCGACCTCCGCGGTCAATGCTCGGGCGATCACGTCCGCCAGGAGCCGGCCGCGCCGGGTGGGGATAACCGTCCCCGCCACCGCTGCGGGGCCCTCCACCAGGCCGTCGGCCACGAGGCGCGCGACGGCCGTCCGCGCGGGCGGGGTCAGTTCCACCACCGGAAGACCTTCAGCCAGTCGGGTGCGCAGCAGCACGCTCTCCATCCGTCGCGCGGACTCGCCCAGCGTCTCCCGTCCGGCGGCGGGCGACAATCCGTCCGCGAGCCGCTGGGCGTATGCCGCGGGATGCTTCACGTTCCACCACCGCACCCCGTCGACGTGGCTGTGGGCGCCCGGTCCGAATCCCCACCAGTCGGCGCCGCGCCAGTAGCCGAGGTTGTGGCGCGAGTGAGCCGCGGGCCCGCGCGCCCAGTTGGAGATCTCGTACCACTCCAGCCCGTGGCCGGCGGCGGCCTCGTCGACGAGGTCGTACATGTCGGCCTGAAGATCGGGATCGGGGGCGGCCAGCGCGCCGGACCGGATGCGGCGGGCGAGCGGAGTGCCCTCCTCGACCACCAGGGCGTAGGCGGAGAGATGGTCGATCGGCAGCGCCAGCGCGGCGTTCACCGACTGCCGCCACTGCTCGAGCGTCTCCCCCGGCGCGCCGTAGATCAGGTCCACGCTCACGGCCAGTCCCGCGGCGCGCGCGGCGGCCACGGCCGATTCGACCGCTCCCTGCCGGTGGGTTCGGTCCAGCGCGGCGAGCACGTCGGGCACCGCGGACTGCATCCCGATCGACATGCGCGTCACCCCCGCCGCGGCCAGCTGCGCTGCGACCCGATCGGTCACGGTGTCGGGATTGGCCTCGACCGTGATCTCGGCCGTGGCCGACACCCCGAGATCGCCCCGCACCCGCTCCAGCATGCCGGCCAGGGCCCCCGGGGGCAGGAGGGTGGGGGTTCCGCCGCCGAAGAACACCGTCGCGGCCGGGCGCAGCAGCCCCGCGTCCTCCAGCACCCGCCGGGCGAGCGCGATCTCCGCGGCCACGGCGTGCGGGTAGTCCTCGCGCCGCACGCCCCGGATCTCGGATGCGGTGTAGGTGACGAAATCGCAGTATCCGCAGCGGACCCGGCAGAAGGGCACGTGGACATACACGCCGAAGCCCGCCGCGCTCGCGGTGAGGCCCTCCGGAAGCGCCCCGTCCGCGGGTGCCGGGTCGGCCAGCGGCAGTGACGGCGGGGCCATCAGGCGGTGGTGTACATCGGTGACACGGATCGCAGGTAACGCCCGAACAGTGCCCGTCGACGCCGGCGCACGAGAGCCGGCAGGAGACGGTAGGGCAGCGCGGCCGCCGTGTCGAACGCTCGCACGGTGAACCACACCTCGTCGTCGGGTCTCCAATCCACCATGAAGGATTCCTCGCCGCGCACGACGGACCCGCCGACCGTTCCCAGCACGAAGCCCACCCGCCGCGCCTGCTCGATCACGGAGATCACGCGCAGTTCGCCATCGGCCCGCATTCCCGCCACGCGTCCGTGGACGCGGACGGTGGTCCCGGGGCCGACGAAAGGAGTGCCGTCCGCGTCGAAGCGCTGGTCGGCCTCCCGGTGCCCGGGGCCGATCGGAGACCCGTCCTCTTCGAAGCTGACGCCGATGTAGGCGGTGCCGGATCCCGGGCGCACGTCGGTCACCATGAGGCCGCCATCGCGCAGCGCCCGCCACGACAGCAGCGCCTCGCCGGCCGCGGCGAATCGTTCCCGGCCGCTGCCGATGCGCCAGGACTGCTCCGCCGGGATGCTGCGCTCCGGCGGATACTGCATGAGGTCGGGCGCTCCGGTCGCCCCGACGGCGGCGTAGTCGACGGTCTGGTCCTGGAAGGTCCCGCGGCGCACGGCCTCCACCTTAGAGCCGAGGGCCGTTCTGCCGGCTGGGAGCCGGCCCGATCAGCGGCTCTCAGTGCCGTCGACGTCCCCCGAGAGCGCTGCGATGAACGCCTCCTGCGGCACCTCGACGCGGCCCACCATCTTCATGCGCCTCTTGCCCTCCTTCTGCTTCTCCAGAAGTTTCCGCTTGCGGGTGATGTCGCCGCCGTAGCATTTGGCGAGCACGTCCTTGCGCATGGCCCGGATGTTCTCCCGCGCGATCACGCGCGCGCCGATCGCGGCCTGGATCGGGACTTCGAACTGCTGGCGCGGAATGAGCTTCTTCAGCCGCTCGGTCATCATCACGCCGTACGCATAGGCCTTGTCGCGGTGGACGATCGAGCTGAAGGCATCCACCTTCTCCCCCTGGAGCAGGATGTCGACCTTCACGAGGTCGGCCTCCTGCGTCCCGTCCGGCTCGTAGTCCAGGCTGGCATAGCCCTGCGTGCGGGATTTCAACTGGTCGAAGAAGTCGAACACGATCTCTCCGAGCGGCATCCGGTATCGGAGTTCCACGCGGTCCTCCGATAGGTAGTCCATGCCCCCCATCCGGCCGCGGCGCGACTGGCACAGTTCCATCACGGTTCCGACGTACTGCTTGGGCGTGAGGATCGCCGCGGCGACCATCGGCTCCTCGACCGTCGCCACCCGCCCGTCGGGGTACTCGCTCGGATTGGTCACGGTGACGTGGGCCCCGGTATCGGTGGTGACCTCGTACACGACGGAGGGGGCGGTCGTGATCAGGTCCAGCCCGAACTCGCGTTCGAGTCGCTCGGTCACGATCTCCAGATGGAGCAGTCCCAGGAATCCGCAGCGGAAGCCGAAGCCCAGTGCGACGCTCGTCTCGGGCTCGTAGACCAACGCGGCATCGGAGAGCTTGAGCTTGTCCAGGGCCTCTCGCAGCTCGGGGTAGTCGCCGCCGTCGATGGGATGCACGCCGCTGAAGACCATCGGCTTCGGATCGGTGTAGCCGGGCAGTGCGGTCTCCGCCGGCCGGCGCGCATCGGTTACCGTGTCCCCCACCTTCGACTGGCGCACGTCCTTCACACCCGTGATGAGATACCCCACCTCGCCGACGGCGAGCCCGGTCGCGGCGACGGGTTCCGGGCTGGACACTCCGATCTCCAGCAGATCGTGCGTGGCCCGGGTGGACATCATCTCGACGCGCTGGCGCTGTCGCAGTTCCCCGTCCACCATCCGCACGTACGTGACCACGCCGCGGTACGCGTCGTAGACCGAGTCGAAAATCATGGCCCGTGCGGGCGAGGTGCGGTCCCCGGTGGGGGCCGGCACCTCCTGCACGATCCGGTCCAGCAGGTCCGCGACGCCCGCGCCGGTCTTGCCGCTGACGCGCAGGATGTCGGCCGGGTCGCCGCCGAGCAGGCCCGCGATCTCGGCAGCGAACCGGTCGGGATCCGCGGCGGGCAGGTCGATCTTGTTCAGGACGGGGATGATCCGCAGGTCGTGCTCGAGCGCCAGGTACAGGTTCGCGAGGGTCTGCGCCTCGATGCCCTGCGCGGCATCCACCAGCAGCACCGCGCCTTCGCAGGCCGCCAGCGACCGGCTCACCTCGTAGGTGAAATCGACGTGTCCCGGGGTGTCGATCATGTTGAGGACGTGCGTGCCGGTGGGGGTGGTCCAGGGCATCCGCACAGCCTGGCTCTTGATGGTGATGCCGCGCTCGCGCTCGATGTCCATCCGGTCCAGGTACTGCGCGCGCATGTCGCGGTCCGCCACCACCCCGGTCAGCTGCAGCATCCGGTCGGCGAGGGTGGACTTGCCGTGATCGATGTGCGCGATGATGCAGAAGTTGCGGATCGCGTCGGGCGGGGTCGCGCCGGGGGCGGGAGGCGTCGGGAGGCGCGAGGACATGGCCCCCGATTCTACGTGCGCCGCGGCTCGCGCGGTCCCGGCGACCGGCATGACACTGCTACGCTGAGGCTTCGACTTGTGTGCACCCCCGCTGCACGATCGCCGGTCGCTCCCTCTTCGGTGACCGGCTCCCGTCCACCTCGACACGAAAGCACGATTCACCCGTGGCCAACATCAAGTCCCAGATCAAGCGCAACAAGACCAACGAGAAGGCTCGGCAGCGGAACAAGGCCGTCAAGAGCGAGGTGAAGACCGCCGTGCGGCACACCCGCGAAGCGATCGCCTCGGGCGACAAGGCCGCCGCGACCAAGGCGCTGCAGACGGCGACCCGGAAGCTGGACAAGGCGGCGAGCAAGGGCGTCATCCACGCCAATCAGGCCGCCAATCGCAAGTCGGCCATCGCGCGCCACGTCGCGTCTCTCTGAGATCGGGCCCGCCCCGACCGCGGGGCGGGATCACCTCACGGGGGACTGGGCTCCTCGCGCAGCGACGGCGCCGACCAGCCTCTCGACCGCGTACGGGGCGTTGCGGCTTGCTCCCTTGACTTCGGCGTCTGCACGCGCGCACGCCTGAATCGCGGCGGCGAGGGATCGCTCGTTCCATCCGGCGAGGTCGCGCCGCGCGCGGTCCACCTGCCAGTCCTTCACGCCGAGCCGGGTCGCGAGCGCGGCGGCCGGGTCGCGACGTCCCGCTACCCGCGCCATCAAGCGCAGCTTGCTCGCGATCGCGGCGACGATGGGCACGGGGTCCGCTCCGGAGGCCAGCGCGCGCCGGAGAGCGACGAGCGCATCCCCGTGCCGTCCTGAGATCGCCGCATCCGCCACCGTGAACGCCCCCGCCTCCACTCTGCCGCCGTAGTAGCGCGCGACGGTCGCCTCGGTGATGCGATCGGGGACATCGGACAGCAGTTGACGGCAGGCCGCGGCCAGTTCGCTCAGGTCGTCGCCGAACGCGGACACGAGCGCGCGAACCGCGGCGGGATCGACCGGCCGGCCGGCATCGCGGAACTCCGCGGTGACGAAGTCGAGCCGGTCGGAGTCGCGACGGATGGCGGGGCACGCGATCTCGAGCACTCCCTCGCCGCGCTCGCGAACCGCCTCGAGCAGCTTCGCGCCGCGCCGCCCGGTGCCGGTGTGTCGGAGCAGCACCGTCGCGCCGGGCTGCGGCGACTCGACGTACGAGGCGGCTTCGGCGAGGAATGCGTCTCCCGCCCGTTCCACTCCGCTCACGCGCACGAGTCGCGCCTGGTCGAACAGGGATGGCGCGGTGCGCGCCAGAAGCGCGCCGGCCTCGTACTCCCCGGCATCCAGGTCCGAGACCTCCAGGCCGGGATCGGCGGCGCGCAACCGGTCGCGGATCGCGGCGGACGCCCGTTCGGCGCAGACCTCCTCAGGTCCGGTGATCAGCACGATCGGAGCCGGCCGCGCCGCACGCCACGCGACCTGCTCGATCCGGCGCTGCGAGGATGCGCGGGCTGCCATGATTCCAGCGTAGCCGGGGGTCACCGGCGGTCGGTGCGCGGGCTCGCTCCCGCCACCAGGTGGGATCCGGACCCGGCCCCACCAGGATCAGACCTTCCCGGTCGGTGCGCGCCACCGCCGTGCCGAGCGATGCGAGCAGGTCGAGCGCAGCCGCGCGGGGGTGGCCGTGAGGATTGCCCTCGCCGACGGAGATCAGGCCCAGTCGCGGCTGGAGCTGCCGGTACAGCTGCGCGTCCTGATCCGCCGAGCCGTGGTGGGCGATCTTCACCACCGGGTACGGCGGGGCCAGCATCCCGGACCGCCCGAGCGCGGCCTGCGCGTCGGCACCGAGGTCACCCAGCAGCAGCGTCCGCGGCATCTCGGGTCCGGAGAGTTCCACCACGACGCTCAGGTCGTTGCCGGGCTCGTATCCGACCGTGTCCGACGGCGGCCACAGGACGCGCCATCGTGCACCCCCCAGATCCCCTTCCAGGCCCTCGCTGGCGAGCATCACCCGTCCCGCGTGGAGCGATGCCGGCAGACCCGCCGAGGGCGGCGGTGGCGGTCCGTGGAGGACGAGATCTACGCGATCGACCACAGCGGGCGCGGCACCGGCGTGATCGGCATCGAAGTGGGTCAGAACGAGGACGTCGAGGCGGCCGATCCCGAGTCTGGTCAAGCATCGGTTCAGGGCGGACGTGTCGCCACCGGTGTCGATGAGCATGGTGCTCTCGCCGGAGCGGGCGACGATCGCGTCGCCCTGACCCACGTCGCACACGGCCAACGACCATCGCGACGGGATCGTCAGCGGGGCCGCAATCGAGGTGAGCAGGAGGGATCCGGCGACGGTTCCGGCCATCGTCGCGGCGACCGCGCCGGAGATGCGCCGCCCCCACAGCATGGCCGGTGACCGGCCGGGGGGTATCAGCAGCATCACGCATGCCGTGCCGGCGGCGACCAGCACGATGGGGCCGGCCGCGCCGCCGGGCAGCGGCAGCACCGCGCCGGGGATGTCCTCGATGGTCAACGCCACCCCGGCGATCCAGGATGCCGGCAGCCAGGCGATCGCCGCGAGCATGGAGGGGAGCACGGGGATCGGCGCCGTCACGCACGCCGCCAGTCCGATGACGGTCACTAACGGGGCTGCCGGAGCCGCGAGGAGGTTCGCGAGCATCCCGTAGACCGGCACGGTCGGAGTGAGTGTGGCGATGAGCGGCGCCGTGGTCAGCTGGGCGGCGACGGGCACCGCCACCGTGATGGCCCAGGGCTGCGGCAGCCATCGTTGGAGGCCGTGAGCGAGTGGACGTGCGAGGACCAGCAGGGCGCCGGTGGCTGCGACCGAGAGCGCGAACCCGATCGACCCTGCCAGCCAGGGATCGGCAGCCAGGCAGGCCGCGGTGGCCGCGCTCAGCGCGGCCGCTCCGGTCGCGAGGCGGCCGAGCAGCAGCGCCAGCATCGCGATCGCGGACATCACCGCCGCACGGACCACGCTCGGCTCGGGCGTGACCAGCAGCACGAACGCGGCCAGCAGCCCGAGTGCGACGGCCACGCGCACGCCACGACGCAGCCGCAGGGCGGCGCACGCGGCGAAGCCGGCGCCGACCACGATCGCGCAGTTCGCGCCCGACACCGCCGTCAGGTGCGTGAGCGAGGTGCGCTGCATCGCGCCGTCCAGCTCGGGCCCCAGCGGCAGGGTGTCGCCCACCGCGAGCCCGGGCACGAGTTCGGCGCCCGGACCAGGCAAGGTGGCCGCGGTGGTGCGCAGGCGCGCCCGCAGGGTCGAGGCGGCGGCGAGGATCCCGTCGGGCTCCCGGATGGCGGCGAGATCGGTGACGCGCACCATCAGCGCGGCACGGTCGCCCGGATCCGTCGCGATCGTCGTGCCGCTCACGCGGAGCACCGCGCCGACGTCCGCTTCAGCCGGGGGGGCCGTGGACCACAGCAGCATCACCGGAGCGGCCACCGCCCGTTCCTGGCCATCGATGCGGATGCTGCGGGTGACCGCGTCGGAGCGGAAGCCCGTCGCAGTGGGGTCGGTCTTGCCGGTCAGGTCGACGTCGAGGTCGACGAAGCGACCCTCCGGCGCCGACAGGGCTGCGATCTCCGCTCGCGCCGGGGCGCTGACTGAGACCTGCGCGGCGGCCACCGCGGCCACGGCGAGGGCCATCACCACGGCGACGGAGATCCGTCGGAAACGGGGCGCGCGCAGGATGCCTGGGGAGACGGCCGCGCCGGCGGCCGCCGAGAGCAGCACCGCGGCGGCGATCGCGGCCGCAGCAGGGTTCCGCGTCACCGCCGCCGCTGCGATCCAGGTGGTCGCGGCGACCAGCGCGGCCGGGACGGCGGCTCGCAGGCTGATCACACCGTGACCAGATCGCGCAGACCCGCCAGCAGCTTCTCCCCGATACCGGGCACGGCCAGCAGATCCTCGACACTCGTGAATGAGCCGTTCGCCTCCCGCCAGGCCACGATCTGTCCAGCGATGGCGGGGCCGATCCGGGGCAGCGCCTCCAGGTCCGCGGCGGAGGCGGTGTTGAGGTTGACGGGCTCGGCGCCGGACGGATCGCCTGCTGTCTGTGGCGGCGCCCCGGCGTCGTGCACGGGGCTCTCCCCCGCGATGGGCACATGCAGCTGTTCGCCGTCCTTCACCGGGCGGGCGAGGTTCAGCGCATCCCGGTCGGCGTGCTCTGTCAGGCCGCCCGCGGCTGCGATCGCGTCGACCACGCGCGCCCCGCCGGGCAGACGGTACAGTCCGGGCTGGGCGACGGCTCCTTCGACATGGGCGAACACCGGAGCGGCCGTCGGCGGGGGCGGGGCGGACTGCAGCGCGTCCGGTCGGGCCGTGCCCTGCAGGATGCCCAGCAGCACCGTGGCCGCCAGTGCGAGCACCACGATCAGTCCGCCCGCCGCGACCGGACGCATCCACGCCCGCGGTGCCTTCGGGGCGGAATCATGCTCCACGCCGCGACGGTACGATCATCGGCCGCCGGGTCCGCACGCCGCTGTCCCGTCGGGGAGCCGGCCCGTGTTCCGGATCGGGTGGGGAGGGCGTGTCCTCAGCGCGTGGTGAAGCTCACGATCCGAGGAGGCCGCACCACCGACCGCAGGATCGTCCGCCCCCCGAGCGACCGACGCACCCGATCGTCCTCGCGCGCGAGACGTTCCAGCTCGGTGCTGTCGATGCGGGAGGGCACGTCGAGCGTCGCGCGCACCTTGCCGTCGATCTGCACGACCGCGGTGACGGAATCGTCCACCAGGAGCGTCGGGTCGGCCTGACGCCACCCGACCAGTCCGATGAACGGCTCGTAGCCGAGCCGCTCCCACATCTCCTCCGCGGTGTGGGGCGCGAACAGGTCGACGATCAAAGCGACGGCTTCCACTGCCTCGCGCACCGCCGGGTCGGCGGGGCCGGGTCCGCTGTCGACCGCGCGTCGGACGGCGTTGACCAGTTCCATGAGGCGTGCCACGAGCACGTTGAACTTCGTCTGCTCCACGAGGCCGGGCGCGTCCGCCCACAGCCGGTGCGTCACCCGCCGCAGGGTATCGTCGCCGTCGGCCCAGACGACATCCGGCGCGCTGCTCACCTCGTCGGCCAGGCGCAGCGCACGGGAGAGGAACTTGGCCGCTCCGGTCGTGGACACGTCCTTCCAGTCCTTGTCGTCCTCGACGGGTCCGGCGAAGGCGAGAGCGACGCGGAGAGCGTCGGCGCCGTGCTCGCGCAGTTCGTTCTCGAACAGGACGAGGTTTCCCCTGCTCTTGGACATCTTCGCGCCGTCGAGGATGACCATTCCCTGGTTGATGAGGCTCGTGAACGGCTCGGTGAAATCCAGGTACCCCATGTCGTAGAGCGCCTTCGTGATGAACCGGGCGTACAGGAGGTGCAGGATGGCGTGCTCGACCCCGCCGATGTAGAAGTCGACCGGCGCCCACTTGGCCGCCTCCGTCTCGGAGAACGGGTGCTCGGCATCCTCGGGCGAGAGGAACCTCAGGAAGTACCACGAACTGTCGACGAAGGTGTCCATCGTGTCGGGGTCGCGCAGCACGTCCTCTCCCGTACGCGGATCGGTCGTGCGCACCCACTTGGCGGCCGCACCGAGGGGGGAACTGCCTCGGGGGAGTAGGTCGAGGCCCTCGGGGTCGGGCAGGCGCACCGGGAGCTGCTCGTCCGGAACGGGGATGAGGTCGCCGTCGGCGCGGTGGAGCATGGGGATCGGGGTGCCCCAGAACCGCTGGCGCGAGATCAGCCAGTCCCGGAGCCGGTAGGACCGGGCTGCGCGGCCCGTGCCGGCCGCCTCCAGTTCGTCGATGACGCGGGCGATGGCGGTGCGCTTGCTCAGACCGTCGAGGGATCCGGAATGGATCATGCGTCCGTCGCCGGTCAGGGCGACGCCGGTGCGGGACGGGTCGATCTGCTCCAGCCCGCCCATGCCGGTGTCGCCGTCATCCTCCGTCCCCGTGATCACCGTGATCGCCCCGGTGATCGGCGCGGTCGTGTCGACCACGACCCGTACCGGCAGGTCGAACGCGCGCGCGAAGTCGAGGTCCCGCTGATCGTGCGCCGGGACGGCCATCACCGCTCCGTGGCCGTATTCGGCGAGCACGTAGTCCGCCGCCCAGATCGGAAGACGTTCGCCGGTGAGGGGGTTGACCGCATAGCGGTCCAGGAAGACACCGGTCTTCGGGCGGTCCGTGCTCTGGCGGTCGGCATCGGATGCTGCGCGGACCCGTTCCCGGTAGTCCCGGAAGCGCTCGCGGACGGCCGAGTCGGCGCCGGCGACCAGTTCGGCGGCCAGGTCCGATTCGGGGGCGACGACCATGAACGTGGCACCGTGGATCGTGTCGGGTCGTGTGGTGAAGACCGTCACCTTCTCGGCGCGGCCTTCGATCTCGAAGTCCACATCGGCTCCGATAGAGCGTCCGATCCAGTTGCGCTGCATCTGGATCACCTTCTGCGGCCACGATCCTTCCAGCTGATTGAGGTCGTCCAGCAGACGATCGGCGTACTCGGTGATCCGCAAGTACCACTGCGTGAGGTTCTTCTTCACCACTGGCGCGCCGCAGCGTTCGCAGTGCCCGTCCACCACCTGCTCGTTCGCGAGCACCGTCTGGTCGCGGGTGCACCAGTTGACGGGACTCTCCTTGCGGTACGCGAGACCTCGTTCGTGCAGTCGCAGGAACAGCCACTGGTTCCACCGGTAGTACTCGGGGTCGCTGGTGTGGATCTCGCGCGACCAGTCGAAGGAGACGCCGTAGGCCTTCAGGCTCGCCTTCTGCTGCGCGATGTTGTCGTAGGTCCAGGTTCGCGGATTGGCCCCGCGCTGGATGGCGGCGTTCTCCGCCGGCAGGCCGAACGAGTCCCACCCGATGGGGTGCAGGACGTTGTACCCGCGGTGGCGCCAGAAGCGCGCAACGATGTCGGAGTAGAGGTAGTTCTCCGCGTGGCCCATGTGCAGGTCCCCCGACGGGTACGGGAACATCGCGAGCACATACTTGCGCGGCCGGGTATCAGCATCGCCCCCGGCGCGGAACGGGTCCCGTTCCGCCCACAGCCGCTGCCACTTGTCGTGGATGCGGTGCGATTGCTCGTCGCGGCCGGGGATCGGCGCGCCGGAGGTGGAGCTGGAAGACACGAAGGGACCTCTCGGTGCGCCATCAGGAACGTGCGGGAATCCGCAGCCTTCAGGGTACCGGAACCCGATCCCGCCACTCCCGGGGCAGACCCGTCCCGGCCGCGGCGAGAACGGGTGCCGCTTTCAGCGCGACCTCCCCCACCTCGTCTGCCGGATCGGACAGTGCGGTGATGCCGCCGCCGGCGCCGACGTAGGCGCCGCCGGGGTGGATCGCGAGGGTCCGGATGGTCATGGCGAGGTCCGCGCTGCCGTCGCGTCCGACCCAGCCGTAGCACCCGCCGAACACACCGCGGGGGGCGTCTTCCAGTGCGGCGAGCAACCCGATCGCAGAGACCTTGGGAGCACCGCTCATGCTGCCGGCCGGGAAGGCGGCCTCGAGCACGTCGCCGATGGTGACGCCGGCTCGGAGGACGCCCGCCACCCCGCTGACGAGTTGATGCACGGTGCGGTAGCTCTCGACCGTGAGCATGTCCTCGACGCTCACGGTTCCCGGTTCGCACACCCGGGTCAGGTCGTTGCGCACGAGGTCGACGATCATCGCGTTCTCGGCGCGTTCCTTCGCGCTGCTCCGAAGCTCCGCGGCGAGGGCGACGTCGGCGGCGGCGTCGTCGGCCCGTCTGCGGGTGCCCTTGATCGGACGGGTGCGCACCACTCCGTCGCGCAGCTCGAGGAACTGCTCGGGCGAACTGCTGACGATGGCGTGGTCGTCGGAGAGGATGATCGCTCCCCGCGGCGACGGGGACAGGGCGCGCAGGCGCCGGTGCGCGGCCACCGGATCCAACGAACCCGTCAGTGCGAATCGCGTGGTCAGACACAGCTGGTAGGCGTCGCCGGCGGCGATGGACTCCTGTGCGGCGCGGATGCGGTCGTGATACTCGTGCGGGGTGGTGCGCGCGGTCACCCCGACGGGCGGTTCCGGCGACGCCGCCGGCCCGGAGGGTTCCGGGTGCGACGCGCCGAGCAGAGCGACGATCCGCGCTGCCCGGCGATCCGAGTCCGCGACCACCCACGCCTCTCCGCCGGTGTGGTCGAACGCGACCATGCCGCTGACGCGGAGCCAACGCTCGGCGGGCATCGGCTCCGGATCCGGGTGCGGCGTGAGTCCCAGTCGCCGCACACCCGCCTCGTATCCGACCCAGCCGACCCACCCGAGCGGGAATGCTCCCCACGGGGCCTGCGGATGCACCCGCGTCGTCCCCGGGGTGGCGTACACCGCGTCGGGGGCGTCGGGCAGACCCGTGCCGACCCAGCTCCATCCCGAGCCGGCGCGCGGTCCGGCATCCAGCCAGAATCGGTGGCTCTCCGACGCGAACGCGTCGAACACGCACGCCGGGTCGGGCGGTTCCGGGAGTCGGAGCGTGACGACGGTGTCGGCGGCGGTCACCGCACCAGGGTAGGCGACCATCCGGAGGATGCCGGAGTCTCCCGGCGGTGTCACGGCTCGGACCCGTAGGCTCGGCTGCGTGAACGAGCTGCTCAGCAGCATCCTCGACGCCGTGCAGACAGTGCCGCCCGGACTGCGCCTGCTCCTCGCCGGCATCGCGATGCTGCTGGAGACGAGCGTGCTGGTCGGCCTGATCGTCCCCGGTGACACGACCGTGATCGTCGCCGCCACCGCCGTGGACAGCGTCCCCGAGGGCATCGCGCTCGGCCTCGCTGTGATCGTCGGCGCGCTCGCCGGCGAATCCATCGGGTTCCTGCTGGGCCGGTTCCTCGGGCCGCGCATCCGCCATTCGGCGTTCGGTCGGTGGATCGGCGAGCCCAACTGGCTGCGTTCGGAGCGCTACCTCCGTCGACGGGGCGGCCCGGCGATCTTCCTGTCGCGCTTCCTCCCCGTGCTGCATTCGCTGGTGCCGCTCACGGTCGGGATGACCGGCTACCCGTACCGTCGCTTCCTGGCCTGGACGACGCCGGCCTGCGTGCTGTGGGCGACGCTGTACATCAGCGTGTCGGCGGCGGCCGCGGGCACGTACCGGGAACTGGCCGATCGCCTGCACTTCGCGGGCTACCTCTTCGTGGGCGTGATCGTACTGTTCCTCGTGGCCGCGCTCGGCGGTCGGAGACTGCTGCAATTCCTGGAGCGGCGCCACCTGGAGGGCGAGGACGCGCCCACGTCGGCGGATACCGCCGACGTGGAAGACTGAGCGGGTGGACTCCCCGGCCGCGAGCGATCGCGAGGTGCTGTGGTTCGCGCGGTTGGAGCGGCGGTACCACGCGTGGCGCGAGCGGCGAGCCCGGCAGAGCGGCCGGCTCGCGACGGTGGTGGCGCTGCCCGGTTACGGATCCTCGACGTGGGTGCGGGTGGTCGGACGCG
>CAVOZX010000032.1:0-149823 GCA_963701365.1 uncultured Actinomycetota bacterium
ATGAATGTCGCGACAGAGCGCATTGCCGCGAACGAGTGACCCATGGGAACAGTGTGACCTATGTGACACAGGCTGGCAAAGGAATGCTGTTCCTCGGCTCACAGCTCCGCGTGCAGCGTCCACACGCGCTCGGCGTGGTCGCGCCACGAGAACGCGTGCCCGCGGTCGCTCGAGCGCACCCGGTAGCGGCGCCGGCTCTGGTCGGAGGCGAGCACCTGAGCGAGCGATTCGCCGAGCATCGGCGCCGGGGCGAGCAGGCCGCCGTCCACGACGACCTCGCGGTGCACGTCGCTGTCCAGCGCCACGACGGGCACGCCGAGGGTCAGGGCGTCCACCACCCGCCACGGGAACGCCGACGACGCCGACGGGGCCACGAGCGCGATGGCGCCGGCCATCGCCGCCGCGCGGTCGGCCGGCGCCAGCCAGCCGGTGCCCCGAACGCGGACCGGGTCCAATCCGGCGTCGCGCGCCAATTCGGCGAGCCGATCGGCCCGGGCGGGGCCGAGGTCGAGGGCGAGGACGGACACCGACTCGGGCAGCGACGCCGCCGCCGACAACGCGGTGGCGAGCGCGTCCTCGTCGCAGCGGGCGGCCGCCACCGCCACATACGCGTCCGGGAACGCCGGCTCACCCCGCCGGGTCGGGTCGGAGTCGGGCGCGGCGGTCGCGAAACCGTCCGGCGACGCACCCGCGATCACCCGGATGCGCCCGCCCAGCGACGTCGTGTCCTCCAGACGCGCCGCCATCGCGTGGGTGGGGACGACGACCGCGTCGGCGTGCCGCTCCGCCCGTCGCAGCATCGCGTGCTGCCACCGCACCTGCGAGCGCGGCATCCCGTCGGGAGACTCCCACGCGCACAGGTCCCACATCGTCACCACGGTCTGGTCGTTCTCGTTCACCCGGTCATGGCGCACCAGCGGCGCGGCCGGCGTCGGCGCGTGGATCAGGCCGCCGCCCACGCCCGGCGCGATCCCGAGCCGCCACGATGCCGCCAGCCGCGGCCGCGTCAGCGGCAGCACCGTCACCTCGGCCACACCGATCCCGCGCGCGGCATCCTCGCCCCCGGCCGGCACGATCGCACCCACCTCGCATCCGGCCGGCGCGGTCTGCACCAGGGCCCGCGCGATCTGCGCGGCGGCCTCCGCGGCATCCGGATCGACGACATCCGTCACCTGATCCAGGACGACGCGGAGCGTGACGGGCACCGTTCGACCCTACCCGGCGCGCCTGAGCGATCCCCGGGGCGGGATCACCCCGTGGACGGCGCCGGCGACGGCGGATGCAGCGCCTGCTGCACCAGTTCGTGGACGTATGCGAAGTCGGGGTCGTACTCGTCGATCCCGCTCTCCGGGGTCAGCTCGATCGTGGTCACCGGCTGGTCCTTCGCCCGGATCGCCAGATCGACGAAGTAGCCGAGCATCGACTGCGGAATGTCGGTCTGCATAAGGTGCGTGCCCGCGGCCGCGACGTCCTGGAAGCGGGCCAGCACGTTCGCGGGCGTGAACTGCGCCAGGATCGCCTCCTGGAGCTGGCGCTGCCGCTTCATCCGGTCCCAGTCGTTGGTGGTGTACCGGGAGCGCGCATACCACTGCGCGGTGTCCCCGTCCATGTGCTGCGGCCCCGCCTCGATCCACCCACTCGCCCACTCCTCGGCCGGCTGGCCCTCGTACGCCGGGCCGCCCCCCTTGGGCAGACGCTGCTCCACCGTGATGTCCACTCCGCCGAGGGCGTCGATGAGCGCGGCGAACCCGTTCATGTCGATGAACGCGTAATACGGAATCGTGATGCCGAGGATGCCCTCCGCGGCATCCTTCGTGGCCTCCACGCCCGGCTCCGACCCCGCCGCGCGGGCGTCAGGGTAGAGGGCATCGCCGTCGCGACACACCTCCACCTCCGTGCGCAGCTGGTTGACCCCGCTCCCCCAGCCGCACGTCGGGTTGTCGTGACTGGTGTGGCCATCGGGGTAGAGGTCCTGCATCGGCCCCGGCGCGAACGGCGCACTCGGCAGATCCCGCGGGATGCCGAAGATCGTCACCGCGCCCGTGTCGGCGTTGATCGAAACCACGGAGATGCTGTCGAACCGCATCGAATCCCGGCCCTCGCCGCTGTCGGCCCCGAGAAGGAGAACGTTGTAGTAGCCGTCGACCGGGGCGACCGGGGGCCCGGTCTGCGTGAACACCGAACCGACGGCGTCCCGCGCGCTGCCGGTCAGCGTCGCCCCGTACACCGCCCCGCCGGAGGCCAGGACGAGACCGGCCACCGCCACCGCCGCCGTCGCGACGCGGCCCGTCGGCCGGAGCTTCACGAGGCGCATCAGCCGCAGCGTGTCGATCGTCAGCACGCCCCACAGCACCGCGTACCCGAGCAGCACCCCCTGGACGAGCAGCAGCACGAACCAGTTCGTCGCGAGCACGAGGAACGCCCCGCGCCACAGCATCCCGACCACCGCTGCGACCGCGACCAGGACCCACACCGTCAGGGTCGCGCCGAGCCCGAAGCGTCCGAGGCGGCGGTTGCCCGCCAGCACCTGCGCCGACCCCGGGATCAGCAGGTTCAGCACCACCAGCCACCACGCCCGCCGCGTCATCACCTCCGGCGACCCGCTGTCGGGATACCGGATCGGGTACGGGTTGACCAGGCCCTCCGGCGCCGCGGCGGCGGGGGCGCGCGGTGCGCTCGCCACGCTCACAGCGACTCCTTCAGCCGCCGGTTCTTCTCCTCGACCGTGATCTCCAGATCCCGGGCGTACGCCTCCAGCCGCTCGGCGATCCGGATGTCGGAGGTGCCCAGCATCCGCACGGCCAGCAGGCCCGCGTTGACCGCCCCGCCGATCGACACCGTCGCCACCGGCACCCCGGCGGGCATCTGCACGATGCTCAGCAGCGAATCCATTCCGTCCAGCGTCGCCAGCGGAACCGGCACGCCGATCACCGGCAGGGTGGTCATCGACGCCAGCATCCCCGGCAGGTGCGCGGCGCCCCCGGCCCCGGCGATCACGGCGCGCAGCCCTCGCCCGCGGGCGTCGCGCGCGTACTGCATCAGCTTGCCGGGCGTGCGGTGCGCCGAGACGATCGCGACCTCGTGGGGCACGCCGAAATCCGTCAGCACCTGGGATGCTGCCCCGAGCACCGTCCAATCGGAGTCGGATCCCATCACGACCCCGACCAGGGGCGCGTCGGACGAGTGCAACGGCCGGGCCACCCGACCAGGGTAGGGCGCCGGCCCGGGAGTTCGCCGCATCGCCCCGCCGCGGGTTCTCGGATGTGCGGGGGGAGTCTAGCGACTCCCTAGATCGCGGTAGATATCGCTAGAGATTCGCTCAGGTGCGCAATCGCCGTGGAGGAGTACTCATTCGCGA
Source organism: uncultured Actinomycetota bacterium (assembly GCA_963701365.1). Classification (GTDB taxonomy): domain Bacteria; phylum Actinomycetota; class Actinomycetes; order Actinomycetales; family Microbacteriaceae; genus Microbacterium. Next base: position 3,359 of record CAVOZX010000032.1, read on the forward strand.
AAAGCGAGTGAGTACTCGCGCGGAGGGGGTGCGCACTCGCGCGGAGGGGGTGCGCACTCGCGCGGAGGGGGTGCGCGCTCGCGGGGGAGGGGTGCGCACTCGCGGGGAAGGGGTGCTCACTCGCGCGAGGTGAAGAGGGATGCGGCGTGGCGGGCGGCGCGGGTGGCGGCGTCCAGGTCCGGGCCGGTCACGGTGACGTGGCCGACCTTGCGGCCCGGGCGCGGCTCCTTCCCGTACAGGTGGATCCGGGCCCGAGGATGCCGGCCCATCGCCCCCGGCAGCGCGTCCTCCAGCCCGCCCCCGGCGGCGGGTCCCCCGAGGATGTTCGCCATCACCGCCCACTCCTGCGTGCGCGCGGTCGAACCGAGCGGCAGATCCAGCACGGCGCGCAGGTGCTGCTCGAACTGGCCGGTGACCGCGCCGTCCTGGCTCCAGTGCCCGCTGTTGTGCGGCCGCATCGCCAGCTCGTTGACCAGCACCCGGCCCCGGTCGGTCTCGAAGAGCTCCACCGCGAGCATCCCCGTCACCCCCAGGCCCTCCGCGATCACGGTGGCCACTCGTACGGCTTCCTCGCCGACGCCGCCGTCCGCGCCGGGCGCGGGCGCCGTGGCCTCCACGCACACGCCGTCTCGCTGCACGGTCGCGACCGTGTCGTAGGCCACCACCTCCCCCGACGGCCGGCGGGCGACCTGTTGGGCCAGTTCCCGCACGAACGGCACGAACTCCTCCGCCAGCAGCGCCCCGCCCCCGGCGTCCTCGGCGAGCGCGGCGAACCAGTCCTCCGCCTCCGCCGCCGTGCTCACGACGCGCACGCCCTTCCCGTCGTAGCCGCCGCGGGGCGTCTTCACCACGGCGCGCCCGTCGTGGTCGGCGAGGAACCCGGCCAGCTCCTCCGGCGTCGCGACCGCGGCCCACGCCGGCTGCGGTACGCCCAGTTCGGTCAGGCGCGCCCGCATCCGCAGCTTGTCCTGGGCGTACTGGAGCGCGTCGGGTCCGGGCCGGACGGCGATGCCGCGCGCCACCAGGTCCCGCAGCACCGGCTGGGGGACGTGCTCGTGGTCGAAGGTGACGACGTCCACCGTCTCGGCGAACGCGAGCACCACCGCCGCGTCGCGGTAGTCCCCCACCGCCGCCGTCGCGGGGGCAGCCGCCATGCCCTCCTCCTCGGCGAGCACGCGCAGGTCCACGCCGAGTTCGATCGCCGGGGCGATCATCATCCGCGCCAGCTGCCCGCCTCCGATCACGCCGACCCGCATCGTCATGACGGCTCCCTTCGACGGCCCCATTCTGGCCCACCCGGTGCCGGGACGGCGGGCGGGCCGGTCAGGGCAGCGGCGGCGGGGGCTGAGCGTCGCGGTGGGCGAGGATCTGGTTGACCTCCACCTGATCGACCAGCACCTCGTGCACCAGGTCGCTGTCCGGGATGCTGCGCAGCACCATCCGGCCCCCGGCGCCGTCGTCCAGGCTCACCGTCCCCACCCGGGCCAGCCGCTGGTGCAGGCTCCGCCGCACCGTGACGGTGTAGCCGCGCAGATGCATCAGCTCCCTGCGGGTGCTGCCGAGCCACCCGGTCTGCTCGATCACCCGGCGGGTGGTGATCGTGTACCGGTGGGCGAGCCAGCGCAGCCACGGCAGCACCGCGCCCAGGACCACCACGGCGGCCCCGGCGGACAGCAGCATCCAGTCCTGGAACGGGGCGGGCAGGTTGCCATACAGATATCCGCACGCGCCCGCGACGACGATCAGAAGCAGCGCCGACCAGGCCAGGTGCCGGGCGGTGGGGCGCAGCGTGGCGATCCGAAGCTCCGGAACGGGCACGCCGGGGGCCGGCGTCGCCGGTCTCCGGTAGCTCCCCTGCTGGTTCACCCTTCCATTGTGCGCGAGCCGACCCGCGCCCCTCCGCCGCGGGGCGCGGCGCGCCGCGGTCAGCGCAGGTGTGTGATGTCGCCGGCCGCGATCGCCACCTCGTCGCCGGCGGTCTCGACGATGAGTCGCCCGTGCGCGTCGATGTCGGTGGCGACGCCGGTCAGGACGGTGCCGTCGGGTAGTGAGACGGTCACCGGTGACCCGATCGTCGCGCACCGTTCGCGGATGCGTCCGCGCACCCCGGACGCGTCGGGGTCGCCTCCGGCGTCGCCGAGGTCCCGCAGCATCCGGTCCAGCCCCGTGAGGTAGTCGGCCAGCAGCCGGTCCTCATCCGCCGTGAGCCCGAGCGCGGCGAACGACACCGCGGTGGTGACGGGCAGGTCCGTGCGGCTCATGCGGGTGTTGACGCCCGCGCCCACCACGACTGCGTCGGGCTCGCCGGGCACCGCCTCGGCGAGGATGCCGCAGATCTTCAGCCCGTCCACCAACACGTCATTGGGCCACTTCAGGGTCGGGTTCGCGCCGGTGCCGGTCAGCTGGTGCTCGATCGCGCGGGTCATCGCGGCTCCTGCGGCCAGCGGGATCCACCCGCGGGAGGCGGGGGGGATGCGCGGCACCCGCACCAGGACCGACACGGCCAGGGCCGACCCGGGTGGCGCGGTCCACGTGCGGTCCAGCCTGCCGCGCCCGGATCTCTGGTCGGTGGTGAGCAGCAGGGCGAGATGCGGCCACCCTTCCGGGTCGGCGGCGGCGGCGGCCACGACGTCGGTGTTGGTCGAGCCGGTCGTCTCCACCACCTGCACGCGGGGACTGACGGCGGCCGCGCGAGGGAACCCGCTCTCAGGGATGCTCATGCCAGCCCACCCTACGGTCCCGGGTGCAGCCGCGCCCGACGCGAGACGATCACAGGCCTTTCCCGCCGGTGACCGGCAGCACCGCGCCGGAGACGTACGAGGCCTCCTCCGACGCCAGGTACACGTAGGCGCCCGCCAGTTCCGCCGGCTGACCCGCACGGCCGAGGGGCGTGTCCTGCCCGAAACCCGCCAGGCGCTCCTCGTCCCAGCCCGTCGCCGGGATGAGCGGAGTCCAGATGGGTCCGGGTGCCACGGCGTTGACCCGGATGCCGCGCGGCCCGAGCTCCTGGGCGAGCGCCTTCACGAACGCGACCTGGGCCGCCTTGGTCATCGCGTAGTCGATCAGCCCGGGCGACGGCTGGAAGGCCTGGATCGACGAGGTCACGATGATCGAGGCTCCGGGGCCCAGGTGCGCCAGAGCGGAACGGGCGGTGAACACCAGGCCGTACAGGTTGGTGCGCAGGACCCGCTCGAACTCCGCGGTCTCCAGAGTCTCCAGACCGTCCCGATCCTGCTGATACGCGGCGTTCAGGACGAGGACGTCGAGCCCGCCGAATTCGGTGACGACCCGTTCGGGCAGCCCGGCCGCGAAGGGCTCCTCGCGCACATCCCCGGCCAGGGACAGTCCCCGTCGTCCGGCGTCGGCGATGAGGCTTAGGGTCTGATCGGCATCCGCCTGCTCCTGGGGCATGTGCGCGACGGCGACGTCGGCGCCCTCGCGGGCGAACGCGATCGCGACGGCGCGGCCGATGCCGGAGTCGCCCCCGGTGATCAGCGCCCGACGGCCCTCCAGTCGCCCGCTGCCGCGGTAGGTGTCCTCGCCGTGGTCCGGGGCCGGGGCGGTGCGCCCCGTGACGCCCGGCTGGCTCTGCTCCTGGGGCGGGAATCCGTCCTGGCGATGCTGCGCGCGGGGGTCCGATGCGGGTTGGCTCATCTCCGATCACTCCTTCCGGTCTCGTCCGATCCCGGGTGCTGCTCCTCCGGTCCCGGGTGCTGCGAGCCATCACGCTAGGCGCGACCGAGATCCTCCGGCAGGGGCTTGACGCGTGCGCCCGCATCCGTCCGCCCGCGCGCGGCAGCCGCGCGAGGTGACCGTGCTCACCGCACAGCGAGGCGGCCGGAGTGCTGTCGCAACCCTCCAAGGGCGGCCGGGAGGGCGCCGATAGGGTGGGATCCGTGACCGAGCAGCCCGACCTGTCCACGACCGCCGGCAAGCTCGACGATCTGCGAGCCCGGTTCCAGGAGGCGGTCGTCGACTCGGAGCGGGTCGCGCGCGAGAAGCAGCACGCCAAGGGGAAGCTCAGCGCCCGGGAGCGCATCGAACTGCTGGTGGACCAGGGTTCCTTCGTGGAGTTCGACGAATACGTGCGCCACCGCGCCACCGCGTTCGGCATGGACCGCACACGCCCCTACGGCGACTCCGTTGTCACGGGCACCGGCACGGTGCACGGGCGGACCGTCGCCGTGTATGCGCAGGACTTCTCCACGTTCGGCGGTTCGCTGGGCGAGTCGGCCGGGGCGAAGATCGTGAAGATCATGGCGTTCGCCCAGCGCGGTGGGATGCCGATCGTGGGGATGCTGGACTCCGGCGGCGCACGCATTCAGGAGGGCGTCACCTCGCTCGGGAAGTACGGTGAGATCTTCCGGCTGACGACGGCGTCCAGCGGTGTGATCCCGCAGATCTCGATCGTGATGGGGCCCGCCGCGGGCGGTGCCGTCTACGGCCCGGCCCTCTCGGATTTCGTGGTGATGGTGGACCAGACCAGCCAGATGTTCGTCACCGGCCCCGACGTGATCAAGACCGTCACGGGCGAGGACGTCGGTATGGAGGAGTTGGGCGGCGCGTTCACCCACAACACCCGCTCTGGGGTGTCCCACTACCTCGCTCAGGACGAGGAGGATGCCGTGGACTACGTGCGCACCCTGCTCGGATTCCTCCCCGACAACAACATGTCCGACCCGCCCGTGTACGAGACGGGCTATGACTTCGAGACCACCGACGCCGATCGCGCGATGAACACCCTCGTCCCCGATGCCCCGAACCAGCCCTACGACGTCACCGAGGTGATCGAGCACCTCGTCGACGACGGCGACTTCCTCGAGGTGCAGCCGCTGTTCGCGCCGAACATCGTGGTCGGGTTCGGCCGGATCGAGGGACGCAGCGTCGGGATCATCGCGAACCAGCCCTCGCAGATGGCCGGCACCCTGAACATCGACGCCGGCGAGAAGGGGGCCCGGTTCGTGCGGTTCTGCGACGCGTTCTCCATCCCCGTGGTCACTCTCGTCGACGTCCCGGGGTACCTCCCCGGCGTGGACCAGGAATGGTCTGGCGTGATCCGCCGCGGCGCGAAGCTGATCTACGCCTATGCCGAGGCGACGGTGCCGCTGGTGACGGTGATCCTGCGCAAGGCCTACGGCGGCGCGTACATCGTCATGGGTTCCAAGGAACTCGGCGCCGACGTGAACCTCGCGTGGCCGACGGCGGAGATCGCGGTGATGGGCGGCCAGGGCGCGGTCAACATCCTCTACCGCGCCGACCTGAAGAAGGCTCAGGATGCCGGTGAGGACGTCGCGGCGCTGCGCGCGCGGCTGGCGTCCGAGTACACCTACGAGGTGACCTCGCCGTTCCTCGCCGCCGAGCGCGGCGTGCTCGACGGCGTGATCGAACCGGCCCAGACCCGGGTCTCCGTCGCCAAGGCGCTGCGCTCGCTGCGCGGCAAGCGCGGTTCGCTGCCGCCGAAGAAGCACGGGAACATTCCGCTGTGACCGCGGGCCGCGATCTGTCCCCCCCGATCAACCCCCTGAGGATCGACGTGCGCCGAGGCAATCCCACCGACATGGACATCGCTGCGGTGGTCGGGGTGATCGGTTCCGCGTACGCGGAGGAGGCCGCTGCCGCTGCCGCGGTGCCCGAACCGGAGCCGGCGCCCAGCGCATGGCTGATCATGCGGCGGGGTCTGCGCGGGCCGCTGCGACGAGAGCTCGGATGGGGACGATTCGGCGGCTGAGGAGGCCGTGTCCCCCAAAATGCCTACAGACGGCGCCGGGTGCTGCGGCCGAGACTGGTTGTGCCGGAACGCGCTCCGCGTTCGGCCGGACCGCGACACCGTCGCCGGTGCCGGTCACGGCGGCGATTTTCGGGTAATCGCCTGCCGGGCGGGGGGCCGGCGCCACGCCGGCCCCCCGCCCCTCTCTTCCCCGGACCTCACCGCGCGGTACGAGATTCCGCGAGAGGCCGCGGAATCTCCCGCCACAGGTCGACCCGATCCTCGTCGCTGAGCCCCAGGATCGACGCCACACGGCCGACGACCGTGACCGCGACGTCCGGGTCCGGCGATGCCCGCACGTACAGCCGATCCGACTGAGCCTCCCGCACCGCCGCAGCCAGGTCGGCGCGGATCGCGCCGAGCCTCTCCTCGGATAGGCCCTCCAGACCGCCCTCGTCGATGACGCTGACCACCGCTCCCCGCCGCCGGGCGGCGTCCAGGGCTGCGCGCACGTCGTCGTCGAGGAGGCGGGCGCCGCGCAGTTCGTCGCGCAGCCGCCCCTCCGCGATCCGCGCCTCCATCCGGTCCCGCTCGTCGAGCCGCCCGTCCGTCGCGATCGTGCGCGCCAGCAGCGGACCGGCCACCTCCAGCGCGCGCTGCACCTGGATGCGCCGCTCCCGCTGCTGGGAACTCTGGGCGGCCTGCACCGCGCTGGCGGTGCGCTGCATCTGACCGAGCCGCTCGGTATCCTGCGCGGCCCGGCCCAGGGCCAGGGCGAAGAACTGGGCGGCCGTGACCCATACGAGCGACCCGACCAGGCCCAGGCCCAGCGCGCCGAGCGGACCGAGCAGCACCGCCGACCACACGGCCAGCACCACCGTCCCGGTCCACGCCGGCCATGGGCGGCCCCGCGCGACGAGGATGACCATGAGGACGCCGAGGCCTCCGATGTACCAGGTGGAGTAGGGCTCCGCCACGGCATCCGCGCCCGCTCCGACCGCCAGCAGCGGGGGAAGCACGAGAGTCGTGCCGAGCGCGACGGCGGACACCCAGTCCGGCAGGCGGTCCGCGCCCGGGTCGCCGTCGCCATGACGGGACGGGGCCCCCCAGAACACGCACAACCAGGTGGTCGCCAGATACAGCACCAGCGCGATCATCATGAGCGGCGGCGATGCGACCGGGCCCGTCCAGAGGAGGCTCCGAGCCGCCAGGTATCCGGTGAACGCGACGGCGAGCACCGTCAGCACGACTCTCATGGTCACGGCATCCCCGCCCGCCACCGCAGCGTCACGACGGTGCCGCCGGTGCCGTCGGGATCGGACTCCATCTCGGCGGTGCCTCCGAACGCCGTCACCCGGGCGAGGATCGACGCCCGGATGCCCAGCCGATCCGGCGGCACGGCGTCCACATCGAACCCAGGTCCGGAATCGGACACCCGGATCGTCACCTCGCCGGGAAATGCCCCGGCCATCACCGCCACCTCCAGGCCCACCGCGCCCGCATGCTCCACGGCGTTGGAGATCGCCTGCGTGGCCGCCAGCACCAGACCGCGCGCCACTCGTCCCGGGATCTCGGGCGACTCGGCATCGATCTCGGCGCGCACGACGCAGTCCTCCAGGCCGTGATCGACGAGCACCGACTGCAGGCCCGCCGCGATCGCCTCCGGCCGCACCGGCGCGTCGCTGCCCTCCCCGACATCCCGGTCGGTGTTCGCCAGCCGGGTGAGCGCGTCGCGCGCCATCGACACGGCCAGGTCGTACTCGCGCGGCGAGTCCGCCCGTTCAGCGGCGATGAGAGCGGCCAGCACGCTGTCGTGCATCAGGGCCGCCACCGCGACCCGCTCCCGCTCGGAGGCGTGAACGGCCGCCGCCCGGGCGTACGAGTCCACCGCCCGGATGCGGCGCTCGTCCACCGTCGACGCCGCCGCCCGGAAGGCCCAGCCGAGGGTCAGCAGCACCGATCCGAGGATGAGCGCGAACGAGACGTCCAGTGCGACCGGCACCCACGCGTCGGGGGGCGCACCCAGCTGAATGAGGCGCACCGCGCCGTACAGCACCGGGAGGCCGAGAGTGAACGCGAGTTGGAGCGGCATCCGCATCGCCAGGACGGCGGCGACCGTGGCGACGTTGATCAGGAAGTACACCCACGGCTGCCCGTCGGCTGCCGTGGGTGTTCCGGCCGTCGCGAACGGCCAGGCGGCGAGCACCAGCACATAGCAGATCGCGAACGTCCACGCGAAGACCGCGATGGCGCGGCCGAGGAAGAAGGCGGTCACCATCACCACCAGCGGCACGAACGCCACCGTCACGAGCGCGACGTGCCACCCCGGCGGCGTGTCCGCGTCCCCGAGCGACACGACGAAGGCCTGGACGCCGAGCGCGACGCAGCCGATCGCGACGGCGACGGCCATGACCCGCTCCACGCGCTCCCGCGTGAACGACGACACCGCCGGGGTCGGCAGGCCCTCCGCACCAGCGGCCCGGGCTTCGGCGAGCGGTTCAGCCGACATCGCCGGCCGCCGCCTGCTGAGGGAGGATCCCATCCTCCAGCGCCCGACGATGCAAATCCACCTTGGTCGGGGCGGGCCGGCCCACCTCGCCGTACTTCAGCCGGATGCGGGCGATGTTCTCCTTCGCCGTGGAGAACGCGATTCCCAGCCGGTCGGCGACGATCTTCAGCGGCAGGCCCGCGGCGTACAGCCGCAGCACCTCGCGCTCGCGCGCGGACAGCTGGGCCGACGCGAACTCCCGGTCCCCGTCCACCGCCGCCGCCCACTCGACGCTGTTGAGCATGTCGCCGCGCGCGACTGTTCCGATCGCCGCGACCACCTCGCCGATGGGCGAGGCCTTGCTCACCACGCCGGCCGCGCCCGCCGCCAGTGCCTCGCGGACCGCTGCGGGTCGGTCGGCGACCGAGTAGATCAGGACGCTGGAGCCGTCGGCGATCAGGTCCCGCACGTTCTCCGTCACGGTGGTCCCGTCGCCGAGCGTCAGGTCGAGCACCACCACGTCCGCCGGCATCGCACCGCGAGCCCGTCGCCAGGCGAGGTAGGACGCGACCGTCGCCCCGCCGAACACGACGTCGACCTCGCCGGAGCGCTCGCAGGCGGCATGCACCCCCAGGCGCACCGACTCGTGGTCGTCGATGAACGCCACCCGGGTCATGCGCTCATGGTAGCCGCGGGTCCGCGGGCAGCAGCGTGGTCACCGCCTCCACGTGATGCGAGTGCGGGAACAGGTCCACTCCGCGGACCGCGACTGCCCGGTATCCGGCGTCCGCGAACCGTCGCACGTCCCTCGCCAGCGCCGCCGGATCGCACGCCACATAGACCACGGCAGCCGGCCGCAGCGCGGCGATCGCGTCCACCACGGCGCTGCCCGCGCCGCGGCGCGGCGGATCGAGGACGACGATGCCGCGTCCCAGCCGCACGCGGCGGGCGCGGTCCGCATCCCGGGCGACGGATGCGACCCACCGCTCGACCCGCGCCGCACGGGTCGCCACCCCGGACCGGTCGGCGAGATTCCGCCGGGCGTGGGCGGATGCCGCCGAATCCGCCTCCACCGTGACCACCGTCGCGCGGGGACCGCTCCGGTCCGCCAGCGCCGCTGCGAACAGGCCCACCCCGCCGTAGAGGTCCAGGTGCTCAGCATCCGAGTCCACGCCGACGCGGTCCAACTCCTCGCCGACCATCGCGGAGAGCGTATGCGCCGCGAGCCGGTGCACCTGCCAGAACCCGTCCGCCGACACCGCGAACGCCCGCCCGCCGACGCGCTCGGTCACCGGCGCCCGCGCGGTCCGATTCGCCCCGGGCAGAAGCACCTGCACCTCTCCCTCAGCCGGCGCCACCAGGTCGACGCGGCCGGCGGGCGCGGGCGGCAGCTGCGCCGCCGCTGCGGCGATCTCCGGCACGGCCAGGGGCAGCTCGCGCACCGGCACGATCGTGTGACTGCGCGCGGCGTACGGCCCGACCGATCCCCGCCCGTCCGAGTGCAGGCCCACGCGGGTACGCCACCGCGTGCCGTCGGCCGACTCCGTGCGGACCTCGCCGTCGGGGCCTGGCGCCGGTCGCGGCGCCGCCATCGTCACGGCCGCGTCGGAACCGCCGATGCGGGCCATCGCGTCGGCCAGCACGGTGCGTTTGAGGTCCCGCTGCCCCGCCAGCGTGATGTGGCCGAACTCGGCCCCTCCCGGTCGCAGCGCCGCCGGGCGGGACGCATCCGCCTCCGGCCAGACGTGCGGCCGGCGGGCGGGGGCCGCATCCAGCACCTCCAGCAGCTCCGCGCGCCAGTACGCGTCCCGCCCGGTGTCGGTGAGGACCGCGCGGATGCGCTCTCCCGGCACGGTGTCCGGGACGAACACCACTCGCCCCTCGTGCCGCGCGACGAAGACGCCGCCGTGGGCGACACCGGTGACGTCCAGGTCGATCCGGTCACCGGGCTGCATCCCTCGAGCCTCGCACACGCGGCCGGTCGCGGCTTCGGTAGCGTGGGGGGATGCGGGTGGTGCTGGCCTCGACCTCCCCGGCCCGGCTCGCCCTGCTGCGCCAGGCGGGCGTGCGCCCGGAGACCCGCGCCCCCGGTGTGGACGAGGATTCCGTGGTCGCCGCCGAGGCGGCGCGGCGCACGCAGCCGCTGTCGCCGCAGGAGCACGTGCAGCTGCTCGCCGACCGGAAGGCCGCCGCGGTCGCCGCGACCCTGGTCGCGGAGGAACCGGCGGTGGAAGGGGTCGTGATCGGCGGAGACTCCATGTTCGAGCTGGACGGCGCCTTGTCGGGCAAGCCGCTGACCGCGGCGAACGCGCGCGAACGGTGGGACCGGATGCGCGGACGCACCGGGGTGCTGCACTCCGGTCACACCGTGCTGCGGCTGCGACCGGGCTCCTCCCCGCAGCGCGCCGCCGCGGTCGCCGCGGCCGCCGTCACCTTCGCGGCCGACATCACCGACGAGGAACGCGATGCGTATATCGCCACCGGCGAGCCGCTGGGCGTCGCCGGGGCGTTCACGCTCGATAGCCTGGGGGCGCCGTTCATCGTCCGCGTGGACGGCGACCCCTCCACGGTGGTCGGGATGTCGCTGTCCACGCTGCGCCGACTGTTCGCGGAACTGGGAGTCTCCTGGACGTCGCTGTGGTCCGCTCCGTAGTGGACCTCCAACGTTTTCCCGAGACTCTTGTAGGACGCGCTCAAAGCTGAGAGTGCGCTCCTCGCTAGGCTGTCAGGCATGCCTCGTATCGCCAAGGTTCTCGTCGCGAACCGCGGGGAGATCGCGGTCCGCATCATCCGAGCAGCCCGGGACTCCGGTCGCGCGTCGGTCGCGGTCTACGCGGACCAGGACCGCGACGCCCTGCACGTTCGGCTGGCCGACGAGGCGTACGCCCTGGACGGCGACACCAGCGCCACCACCTACCTGTCGATCGAGAAGCTGCTGTCGGTCGCGCGCCGGTCCGGCGCGGACGCGGTGCATCCCGGGTACGGCTTCCTCGCGGAGAACGCGGCGTTCGCCCGCGCCGTGATCGGGGCGGGCCTGACCTGGATCGGCCCGTCGCCGGACGCGATCGACGCTCTGGGCGACAAGGTGACCGCCCGCCGGGTCGCCCTGCGCGTCGGGGCTCCGCTCGCTCCGGGCACGGCCGAGGCCGTGGCCGACGCCGACGCGGTGCGGGCGTTCGCCGAGCAGTACGGACTGCCGGTCGCCATCAAGGCCGCGTACGGCGGCGGCGGTCGGGGCCTGAAGGTCGCGCGGACCATGGCCGAGATCCCGGAGGCGTTCGAGTCCGCCACCCGCGAGGCCGTCAGCGCGTTCGGGCGCGGCGAGTGCTTCGTCGAGAAGTTCCTGGACCGGCCCCGGCACGTGGAGACCCAGTGCCTGGCGGATGCCGCCGGCAACGTCGTCATCGTGTCCACCCGCGACTGCTCGCTGCAGCGGCGCAATCAGAAGCTCGTCGAGGAGGCGCCCGCCCCGTTCCTGAGCGACGACCAGGAGCGCGTGCTGCGGGACGGGTCCCGCGCAATCCTGCGAGAGGTCGGATACCTCGGCGCCGGCACGTGCGAGTTCCTGATCGGCGCGGACGGCACTGTCTCCTTCCTCGAGGTGAACACCCGCCTGCAGGTGGAGCACCCCGTCTCCGAGGAGGTCACCGGCATCGATCTGGTGCGGGAGCAGTTCCGGCTGGCGGAGGGGGAGCTGCTCGGCTACGACGACCCCGAGCCGACCGGGCACTCCATCGAGTTCCGCATCAACGGCGAGGACCCGGGCCGCGGGTTCCTCCCGCAGCCCGGGCCGATCCGGGTGTTCAAGACCTTCGGCGGGCCGGGCGTGCGCCTGGACTCAGGGGTCACCGCCGGCGACACGGTGTCGGGCGCGTTCGACTCGCTGCTGGCCAAGATCGTCATCAGCGGCCGCGACCGCGAGGAGGCGCTGGACCGGGCCCGCCGGGCGCTGGACGAGTTCGAGGTCGCGGGCCTGCCGACGGTGCTGCCCTTCCACCGACGCGTGGTGCGGGAGCCCGCGTTCACCGCCGCCGACGGCCGGTTCGGCGTGCACACCCGGTGGATCGAGACCGAGTTCGTCAACGACATCCCGCCGTGGGACGGCGAGCCCACCGAGCCCGCGCCCGCCGAGGCGCGCCACGTCGTCGTGGTGGAGGTGGCGGGCAAGCGGCTGGAGGTGAGCCTGCCCGACCGGATCAGCACCGCCGCTCCTGCGGCGCGCTCGGCGGCCGCGCCGCCGTCGCGCCGCTCGCATCTGAGGCGCGCCGTCGCCGGCGGCTCCGGGGACGCGGTGAAGGCCCCGATGCCGGCGACGGTCGTGAAGGTCGCCGTCGCCGAGGGCCAACGCGTGGTCAAGGGCGAGCTGGTGGTGGTGCTGGAGGCGATGAAGATGGAGCAGCCGATCCAGGCGCACAAGGACGGCGTGATCCGCAGCATCGACGCCGACCCCGGGTCCACCATCTCCGCCGGCCACCAGCTGCTCCTGATCGCCTGAGGGCACTCGCATGCGCGGCGGGGAGTTCGGCACGCCGGAAGAGTCCGGGTCGTTCAGCGACGTCGAGCGAGCCGCGATGGCGCAGCGCGCGGCGGAGGTGAAGAGCGGGCGAGGAGTGAAGGGCGCCGCGAAGCGAGCCCGGGAACGGGATGCGTGCGCGGCCGCGATCGCCGCGCTGGACGGAGCGGACCGGGCCATCGCCGAGGCGCTGGACGTCATCGTCGCTGCCGAGGCTCCGCACCTGAATCCGAGGACGTGGTACGGCTTCCCCTCGTACGCTCGGGGCGACGCGGTCGTCGTGTTCTACCAGCCGGCCTCCAAGTTCGGCACCCGGTACGGCACGGTCGGGTTCAGCGAGGATGCCGCGCTCGACGACGGCGTGATGTGGCCCACCTCATTCGCGGTGACCGCCGTCAGCGCGAAGGTCGAGGAGAGGCTCCGCGCGCTGGTGCGCGCCGCCGCCGGCTGAGCGGTCGCGGCGCGGGCTCAGCCCTCGTCGCCGCGCTCGACCATGTGCATCGCCCGCACCGCGTCGGTGATGCTCCCCGACAGCGACGGGTACACGGCGAACGCCCGGGAGAGCTGATCCACGGTGAGGCGCCGCTCCACCGCGATGGCGACGGGGTAGATCATGTCGGAGGCCCGGGGGCCCACGATCACGCCGCCGATCACCGTCCCGCTGCCGCGCTGGGCGATGATCTTCACGAATCCCTCACGGATGCCGATCATCTTCGCGCGCGGGTTCGCCGACAGCGGGAGCTTGTGCACGGCCCCGTCGATGCGCCCGTCGGCGACGTCCTTCTCCTGCCATCCGACCGTGGCGATCTCCGGCGCGGTGAACACGTTCGCCGAGATCCGCCGCGGCTCCATCGGGATCACCACATCCCCCAGCGCGTGGAACACCGCCGTGCGGCCCTGCATCGACGCCACCGACGCCAGCGGCGGGAACGTCGTGCAGTCGCCGACCGCGTAGACGTTCGGCACCGACGTGCGCGCCACCCGGTTGACCCGGATGTGGCCGGACTCCGTCCGCTCCACGCCCACGCCCTCCAGCCCGATCCCGTCCGTGTTCGGCGTGGAGCCCACCGCCATCAGGCAGTGGCTGCCCTCCACGACCCGGCCGTCCGAGAGGATCACCCGCACGCCGTCGCCGGCGCGCTCCACCCGATCGGCGCGGGCGCGGGACAGCACCGTCATCCCCCCGCGCGTGAACACCGCCTCCAGCACCGCGGCCGCGTCGGCGTCCTCCCCCGGCAGCACCCGCTCCCGGCTGGAGACGAGGGTCACCCGGCATCCGAGGTTCATGTAGGCGGAGGCGAACTCCGCACCGGTCACCCCGGAGCCCACCACGATCAGATGGTCGGGCAGTGTCGTCATGTCGTACAGCTGCGTCCAGGTGAGGATGCGCTCCCCGTCGGGCATGGCGCTGGGCAGTCGCCGAGGGGACGCCCCCACCGACACCACCACGGTGTCGGTCTCGATGCGGTCGAAGTCCATCCCACCGGAACCCGCCGACACCACCACGGTGTGGTCGTCCTCGATCCGGCCGTGCCCGGCCACGACCCGCACCCCGGCCTCCACCAGCGCCGCTCGCATGTCCTCCGACTGCTGGTGCGCCAGGGCCAGCAGTCGACGGTTCACCGCCCCCAGGTTCACCGCGACCTCGGGTCGCAGCGGCGTGCCGTCCCCGGCCCGGGCGAACAGCTGCACCCCCAGCTCCTCCGCATCCCGGATCGCGACGACGGCGTCGGCGGTGGCGATGAGGGACTTCGAGGGGACCACATCGGTGATGACCGCCGACCCGCCCACCCCCGCGCGTTCGACGAGCGTGACCTCCGCGCCCAGCTGGGCCGCCGCCAGCGCCGCCTCGTAACCACCCGGACCGCCACCGATGATCGCGACCCGCTGGGTACGTTCGAAGCCGAAGGACATTCCCCCATTCTCTCCTGGCGGCCGGCGGCACCGCCCACGATCCCGCCGGGCACGCCCTCTAGAGTCGGACCATGGCCGCTGATCCTCCACACCCGTTGGACGACCCCGGCGCCGACCCGTTCGCGATCGCGCGGCGCGCCGCCGACGACATCGCCCGGCTCACCGGTGTGCCCGAACACGGGATCGCGCTGACGCTCGGCAGCGGCTGGGGGCGGGCCGCGGAACTGCTCGGGGAGACGATCGCGACGATACCCGCCACCGAGGTCACCGGATTCTCCCGCCCCGCCCTCGCCGGCCACGTCGGCACCGTGCGCAGCATCCTGACTCCCGCCGGCCGGCACGTGCTCGTCATCGGCGCGCGCACCCACCTGTACGAGGGTCACGGCGTGCGCCGGGTCGCGCACTCCGTGCGCACCGCCGCCGCCGCGGGCGCCCGCACCATGGTGCTCACCAACGGGGCCGGCGGCATCCGCCCGGAGTGGGGGGCGGGCCGGCCCGTGCTCATCAGCGACCACCTGAACCTCACCGGCGCCTCGCCGCTGGAGGGCCCATCGTTCGTGGACCTGACGGATCTGTACTCCGCACGGCTGCGCGCCGTGGCCCGCACGATCGACGCGACCCTCGACGAGGGCGTGTACTGCCAGTTCCGCGGACCCCAGTACGAGACCCCGGCGGAAGTGCGGATGGCACGCGCGCTGGGCGCGGATCTGGTCGGTATGTCCACCGCGCTGGAGGCGATCGCCGCCCGCCAGGCGGGCATGGAGGTTCTGGGCATGTCGCTCGTGACGAACCTCGCCGCCGGGATCCAGTCCACCCCGCTCAGCCACGAGGAGGTGCTGGCGGCCGGCCGGACCGCGGAACCGGTGATCTCGGCGCTGCTGGCCGAGGTGGTGGCGGCCCTGTGACCGGCATCCCGCTCCTCGGCGACGACCTGCGCGCGCGGGTCGGAGCGTGGCGGGCGCAGGACCCCGACCCGCAGACCCGCGCCGAACTGGACGACCTCGTGGCACGGGCGGATGCCGGGGACGCCCAGGCGACCGCGGAGCTGACCGACCGGTTCGCGACGCGGCTCGCATTCGGGACCGCGGGCCTGCGGGGTGAGCTCGGAGCCGGGAGCAACCGCATGAACCGGGTGCTCGTCGCGCAGGCGGCGGCGGGCCTGGCCGCCCACCTCCGGGATCATGCGGCGCCGGGGCGGATGCCGACGGTCGTGATCGGCTACGACGGGCGGCGCAACTCGGACGTGTTCGCCCGCGACACCGCGCAGCTGGTGGCGGGAGCGGGTCTGCGGGCGGTGCTGCTGCCGCGGATGCTGCCCACCCCTGTCCTCGCGTTCGCGGTGCGGCATCTGGACGCCGCCGCCGGCGTCATGGTCACCGCCAGTCACAACCCGCCGCGCGACAACGGCTACAAGGTGTACCTGGGCGGCGCCGACGGCGGCGCGCAGATCGTCCCCCCTGCCGACGCGGAGATCGCCGCGGACATCGCCCGTGTGGCCGAGACCACGACCGTGGACCGGCTCCCCCGATCGGATGCGTTCGAGACCGCGTCCGAGGAGGTGATCGACGCGTACGTCGCAGCTGCCGTCGCCGCCGCCCCCGCCCCCGCCGGCGCGGGAGGACTGCGCTGGGTGTACACGGCGATGCACGGGGTGGGATGGGAGACGATGGCGCGGATCGCCGCATCGGCCGGCTACCCGGCGCCGATCACGGTCGCGGAGCAGCTGCATCCGGATCCGGCGTTCCCGACCGTCGCCTTCCCCAACCCGGAGGAGCCGGGTGCGATGGATCTCGCCTTCCGGACCGCCTCCGACGCCGCGGCCGACCTCGTGATCGCCAACGACCCGGACGCGGACCGACTCGCCGTCGGCATCCCGGATCCGCGCGCCGCATCCGGCTGGCGCCGACTCACCGGCAACGAGGTGGGCCTCCTCCTCGGCTGGCGCGCCGCGCGCCGCGCCGCGGGCACGCCGGGTGCGACGCTCGCCAGTTCGCTGGTCTCCTCCCCCGGGCTGCAGGTCGTCGCGGAGCGCTACGGCCTCGCCCACCGCACCACCCTCACCGGGTTCAAGTGGATCTCCCGCGCCCCCGGTCTCGTGTACGGGTACGAGGAGGCGCTGGGATATCTCATCGACCCCGGAGCGGTGCGGGACAAGGACGGCCTGTCCGCCGCCGCGGCGGTGCTGGAACTGGCCGCCGCGGCGCGGGCCGACGGGCTCACCCTCGCGGACCTGCTCGTCGAATTCGCGGAGACGTTCGGGCACTTCGCGAGCGATCAGGTCTCCGTCCGGGTCGCGGACGTCTCGCGGATCGGCGCGATGATGGCCGCGCTCCGCGCCCGCCCGCCGGCCAGGATCGGATCGCAACCGGTCATCGCCGTGGACGATCTCCGCGACGGCGCCGACGGACTCGCCCCCGCCGACGTGCTGCGACTGCGCCTGCCCGACTCCGCCCGCGTGATCGTCCGCCCCAGCGGCACCGAGCCGAAGCTGAAGGTGTACCTCGACGTCCGCGGAGACTCGGCCGATGACGCCCGCGCCCGGCTCGCCGACCTCGCCGCCGGCGTCCCCACCCTCCTGGCGGCCCTCCCGTGACCCCCACCTCCCGCCGAGAGAGCACCCCCTCCCCGCGAGAGAGCACCCCTTCCCCGCGAGAGCGCACCACCTCCCCGCGAGAGAGCACCCCTTCCCTGGCCCACGCCGTGACCCTCGAGAACCGGTGGGTGCGTCTGGAACCGCTCCGGCCCGACCACGAGGAGGAGCTCGCACGTGCGGCATCCGGCCTGGGCGAACTCTGGTACACCAGCGTGCCGGCGCCCGATGGGGTGGGGGACGAGATCCGGGAACGCCTGCGCCTGCACCGGGCCGGGAGCATGAACCCCTGGGCGGTGCGCCGACTGGACACCGGTGAGGCGGTCGGGATGACCACCTTCTGCAGCATCGACCAGCCGAACCGTCACGTCGAGATCGGCTACACCTGGCTCACGGGCAGTGCCCAGCGGACCCACGTCAACAGCGCCGCCAAGCTGCTGCTGCTCGGCCACGCCTTCGAGACCTGCGACGCGATCGCCGTCGAGCTGCGCACGCACTGGCACAACCGGCAGTCCCGGGCCGCCATCGAACGCCTGGGCGCCAAGCAGGACGGGGTGCTCCGCAACCACCGCCTCATGCCGGACGGCAGCGTCCGCGACACGGCGGTGTATTCCGTGCTGCCCCACGAGTGGCCCGCCGTCCGCGCGGGCCTGCACGCGAGCCTCGAACGCTCCTGACCCCGCCGAGCGCGCACCTCATTCCCGCCGAGCGCGCACCTCATTCCCGCCGAGCGCGCACCTCGGGCGAGCGTCCTCCCCATGGGCGGCGCGAGCACGGCATCCTGGCCAGCGGCGGCACCGCCCGGGGAGTGCGGGCAGGATGCTGCACGCTCCCACCATGCCTCCTGAACCCGCCCCGGACCTCGGTGCCCATCCCGACATCCTCACCCGCGCCCTCGCCCGCTCCCGCGGCATGGATGACGACTCGCTCGCCGCCGCCGTCGCCGCGCAGACTCTGCTCCGCGTACGCCCCGGCGTATATACGGATGCCGTGGGGTGGGCCGCCGCGCACACCGAGGAGAGGGCGCGGCTCGCGGCATCCGCCCTCATCATGGCCTGCCGAGGCGCGCCCTTGATCTTCGCCCACGAGACCGCGGCCGCTCTGTGGGGACTGCCGCTGTACCGCCGGACCATTCGACAGGTGCACGTCGCCCAGACGAAACGAACAGGGCGTTCGACCGGTCCGGTCGCGCGCCACCGGATGGAGCTGGATGCGTCCGACATTCTCTGGCTCACACCCGGAATCGGCCTCACCTCCCTCAGCCGCACGACATACGATCTCGTGCGGCTCCTGCCGGTAGAGGCGGCCCTGTGCGTGGCGGATGCCGCACTGCGCCGGGTCAGTCTGACCGAGGGGCGCGTCGTCGACCGCGATGCGGCGGACCGCCTGCTCACCGACCTCAGGGCGCGCGTAGCCGCAGCAGTCGGACGACGAGGCATCAGGCAGGCGCGATGGCTGCTGCCGCTCGCCGACCCGCGTTCCGAATCGCCCGGTGAGACCGTCAGTCGCCTGTACCTGTTCGAAGCGGGGATGCCACCTCGCGACATCCAGTGCCGCGTGCCGTCACCGCGGGGCGGATACTACGAGGTCGACTTCGATCTCGGTGATGCCTGGGGAGAGTTCGACGGGGTGGCGAAGTATCGCGACGCGAGCATGACGCATGGTCGGAGCGCCATGGAGGTCTTGGAGCGTCAGCAGGCGCGGGAGGACTGGATCCGGCGGGTGACGGGCAAGCCCGTGGTGCGATGGACCATGGCGGACTTGGAGTCACCCGCGGTCCTGGCCCAGCGGCTGCGCGCTGCGGGTCTCGCCGCATCCGGCGTCCCGTCGACCGCGTGAGCTCTCGCGCGGAACGCGTGAGCTCTCGCGCGGAACGGATGCGCACTCGCTGGTCGAGCGGCTCAGCGGTCGAAGCCGTCGGCGATGAGCTCGATCAGCTCCTCGCGCTCCTCGACGGGCAGGAACGCTGCGGCGGCGGCGTTGAGCTGGAAGGTCTCCAGGTCGTCGAGGTCGTACTCGAACGCCTGCGCCAGCAGGGCGAGCTCCCGCGTGAGCGAGGTGCGGCTGACGGTCCGGTTGTCGACGTTGACCGTCACGGCGAACCCGAGCTGGTAGAGCAGGTCGAAGGGGTGATCCTCGAGCTGGTCTCCCCAGGCGGCGATCGCGCCGGTCTGCAGATTGGAGGTCGGGGAGAGCTCCAGGGGGATCTCGCGGTCCCGCACCCAGCGGGCGAGGTCCCCGAACACCACCTCGACCACGTCGCCGGCGCGGGAGACGACCTCGATGTCCTCGGCGATCCGCACCCCGTGCCCCAGGCGAAGCGCCCGCCCGTCCAGCAGCGCCGAACGGATCGAGTCCGGCCCGGCAGCCTCGCCTGCGTGCACGGTCACGGGGAAGAAGTGGCCCGCGAGGTGATCGAACGCGGCGCGGTGGCGCGAGGGCGGGAACCCGTCCTCCGGGCCCGCGATGTCGAAGCCCACGGCGCCCCGGTCGCGGTAGGCAATAGCCAGTCGTGCGATCTCCAGCGACCGGTCGGTGTGCCGCATCGCCGTGATGAGCTGACCGACCCGGATGTCGTGCCCGGCATCGGATGCGGCGTCCTCGCCCTCCTCGATGCCCTCCTGCACTGCCTCGACGACCTCCTCGAGCGTCAGGCCGGCACGCAAGTGCTGCTCCGGGGCCCACCGCACCTCGCCGTACACCACGCCGTCGGCGGCGGCGTCCTCGACGAACTCCCGTGCGATCCGCGTGAGCTGCTCGCGCGTCTGCATCACCGCGGTGGTCAGGTCGAAGGCCTTCAGGTACTCCACCAGCGACCCGGAGTCGGCCTGATCGGCGAACCAGTCGGCGAGATCGTCGGGGTCGTCCGAGGGAACCGGTACGCCGGCCTCCTCCGCCAGTTCCACGATCGTCTCAGGACGCAGCGCCCCGTCCAGATGGTCGTGCAGCGACACCTTCGGCAGGCTCCGGATCGACACGCCCTCCAGCCGGGGGTCGTCGTGCGGCTCGTTGCTCATGGGTGCTCCTTCGGGACGACGGTCAGGCGGTGATGCGTTCCAGGATCAGGGGGGCCGGGCCGGGGGGGACATCCGCCACGTCCCACGCACCCTCGAGCGCGTCCAGCGCCCGGCCGAACCGGTCTCCATCATCCGCCGCGAGGGTGAACAGCGGCTGACCGGCGGTGACCTCGTCGCCGGGTTTCGCGTGCAGGTCGACACCCGCCACGTGCACGACCGGATCCCCGGCGCGCACCCGCCCGGCACCCAGCCGCCAGGCGGCGACCCCGAACGCGAGCGCATCCATCCGTGCGAGCACACCCGCGTGGTCCGCGACCACGGTGTGAGTGTGGCGGGGATGCGGCAGCGCCGCATCCGGATCCCCGCCCTGCGCCCGGATCATCGCCCGCCACGTGTCCATCGCCCGTCCGTCGCGCAGTGCCGCCGCCGGGTCCGCGTCGGGCATCCCCGCCAGGGCGAGCATCTCCTCCGCGAGCGCGACGGTCAGCTCCACCACGTCGGAGGGTCCGCCGCCGGCGAGCACCTCCGTCGCCTCGCGCACCTCGTTGGCGTTGCCGATCGTCCGGCCCAACGGCGTGTCCATCGCGGTGAGCACCGCCGTCGTCGTGACCCCCGAGTCGGCGCCGAGCGCCACCATCGTGCGGGCCAGCTCCCGCGCCCGCCCGAGGTCGCGCATGAACGCGCCCGAGCCGACCTTCACGTCGAGCACCAGCGCCGATGTGCCCTCCGCGATCTTCTTCGACATGATGCTGGAGGCGATCAGCGGCACCGCCTCCACGGTGCCGGTGACGTCGCGCAGCGCGTACAGCTTCTTGTCGGCGGGGGCCAGGTCCGCCCCGGCCGCGCAGATCACCGCGCCCACCTCGGTCAGCTGCGCCCGGATCTGCGCGGTCGACAGGTCGGCGCGCCACCCCGGGATGGATTCGAGCTTGTCGAGCGTGCCGCCGGTGTGGCCGAGACCCCGGCCGGACAGCTGCGGCACCGCCACCCCGAAGGATGCCACCAGCGGCGCCAGAGGCAGGGTGATCTTGTCGCCGACCCCGCCGGTGGAGTGCTTGTCGACCGTCGGCTTGCCGATCCCCGCGAAGCTCATCCGCTCGCCGGAGGCGATCATCGCGTCGGTCAGCACGCGGATGTCCTCGCGATCCATGCCGTTGAGCAGCACGGCCATCGTGAACGCCGCCATCTGCGCGTCCGAGACGTAGCCGCGGGTGTACGCCGCCACCATCCAGCGCAGCGCGTCGGGCTCGATTCTCTGACGGTCGCGTTGGGCGCGGATCACGTCGACCGCGTCGAACGGTTCGACGCTCACCGGGAGAACCCCTCCAGGTCACGCGGGCCGAACGCGTCCGGCAGCACCTCGTCGATCGTGCGGATGCCGGAGACGGTCTCCAGCAGCATCCCCGGAACCGCGAACTCGTACAGCAGCTGCCGGCAGCGTCCGCACGGCATGATCGTGGCGCCGGCGCCGTTGACGCACACGAAGGCGACCAACTGGCCCCCGCCGCTCATCCGCAGGTGCCCGACGAGCGCGCATTCGGCGCACAGGCCCACGCCGTACGAGGCGTTCTCGATGTTGCAGCCCGAGACCACCCGCCCGTCGGTGACCAGGGCGGCCGCTCCCACCGGGTAGCGCGAGTAGGGGGCGTACGCCAGGCGCATCGCGTCGGTCGCCACCGCGCGCAGCCGATCCCAGTCGATATCGGTCACGATCTCTCTCCGAGGCCTCGGTGCAGCATCCGGTTCACGACTTGATGTACGGCTTGCCGGATGCGGCCGGGGCGCGCGACCGGCCCACGAATCCGGCGACCGCGAGGATGGTGACCACGTACGGGAGCATCAGCATGAACTCGCTGGGCACCGGGGATCCGATCACGCCGAGCGTGTTCTGCAGATTGGAGGCGAAGCCGAACAGCAGCGCCGCCAGGGTCGCCTTCACCGGGTCCCACTGCCCGAAGATCACCGCGGCCAGGGCGATGTAGCCCGCGCCTGCGGTCATCTCCTTGTTGAAGGCGCCGACGGCTCCGAGGGTGAAGAACGCCCCGCCCATCCCGGCGATCGCACCGGCCAGCGAGACGTTCCAGAACCGGGTGCGACCCACGGCGATGCCGACGGTGTCCGCCGCTTGCGGGTGCTCTCCCACCGCGCGCAGCCGCAGGCCCCATCGGGTGTGGAACAGGCCGAAGTAGACGACGGCGATCAGGACGTACATCAGGTAGACGATGATGGTCTGGCGGAACAGCATCGGCCCGATGAGGGGGATGTCGGCCAGGATCGGGATGCTGATCCGCTCGAAGCGGGGCGGACTGTTCAGCAGGGCGGCATTCGGGGTCAGCAGCTGCGAGTACAGGAAGCTGGTGAGCCCGATCACGAGCACGTTCAGCACGACGCCCACGATGACCTGGTCGACGAAGTACACGATCGCGAACGCCGCGAGCACCATCCCGACCAGCACTCCCGCGACGGCCGCGGCCGCCAGGCCCAGGAGCGGCTGCCCCGTGGCGCTGGCGACGACCGCGGACGTGAACGCCCCGGCCAGCAGCTGGCCCTCGATGGCGATGTTCACCACGCCGACGCGTTCGCCGATCACCCCGCCGAGTGCCCCGTAGATCAGGGGGACGGACAGGCTCAGCGCCCCCGCGAGCAGGCCCGGCAGCGGCACCACGTTCGTGCGCGCGCCGGCCGCGGCCCAGGTCAGGAATCCGACGACGAACAGCAGCGCGAACACCACCACCAGCCACAACGGCACCGTGCGTCGCGCCCGGGTCAGCAGGGCCGCGGCGACGGAGATGAGCGCCATCGCGGCGACCGTCACGGCGCCGGTGACGGCGGCATCCAGGGTCAGGTCCGCCAGCGCCACGGCGTCGCCGTCGGAGGACAGCCGGAACACCGTCTGCCCGCCGGACCCGGCCACGAGGAACAGCACCGCGGCGAGGACGGTGACCACCGCGAAGGAGATCGCCGCCTTCCAGCTGACGACGACGGTGCTGTCCAGGGCGGCGCTGACCGGGGCGGTGGGACTCACCGCGGGCGCGCTCACCGGGACGCCGTCTCGGTCGCGGCCGGTTGCCGGCTGACGGCCGGGCGGGGCCGGCGCGGCGGGGCGCCGGGCGCGGGCAGCCGGAAGATCGCGCGCACCAGCGGGGGCGCGGCGATGAACAGCACGATCAGCGACTGCACCACGAGCACGATGTCGATCGGGACGCCTTCGGCGGCCTGCATCGCGAACCCGCCGGCCTTGAACGCGCCGAACAGGATGCCGGCCACGAGCACCCCGATCGGCGTGGACCGGCCCAGCAGCGCCACGGTGATCGCATCGAAGCCGATGCCGGCGTCGATGCCGCTGGAGAAGCCGGTCGTCACCGTTCCCAGCACCTGGCTGACACCGGCCAGGCCCACCAGTGCGCCGGAGATGAGCATCGCGTAGACGTACATCGCTTTGACGTTGATCCCCGCCACCGTCGCGGCGTTCGGGTTCTCGCCCACCGCGCGGAAGCGGAACCCCAGCGCCGAGCGCTCCAGGATCCACCAGACCAGCGCGACGCACGCCAGTGCGAGCACGAATCCGAAGTGGAGGTTGTAGCCGGAACCGAGGATGTCGGGGAACACCGCGGTGTCGTCGATCGGCGGGGTCTTGGGGTTGCTGGATCCGGGAGCCTGCAGCAGCCCCGGCGTGCGCAGCATCCACGTGACCAGGTACAGCGCCACATAGTTGAGCATGATCGTGACGATCACCTCGTGCGCGCCGGTGCGGGCCTTCAGGAGACCCGCGATCCCCGCCCATGCGGCGCCGGCCAGCACACCCGCCAGGAGCGCCACCACCATGTGCACGCCCCACGGCAGGTCGACCCCGAAACCGACGAAGCCGGCCGCCGCGGCCGCGACCAGCATCTGGCCCCGGCCGCCGATGTTGAACATCCCCACCCGGAACGCGAGCGCGACGCCCAGCCCGGCGGCGATCAGCGGCGTCGCGAAGGTCAGCGTCTCGGTCAGCGGGCGGATGCCGGAGAGGAAGTCCGGGCGGGAGAAGTTGTACACGGCGCCCTGGAAGAACGCGCCGTAGGCGCCCCCCACGCTGTCGCCGATCGCGATCAGGGTGTCCAGGGGGCGACTGAAGAAGTACGCCGCCGCCGTCTGCACGCGCTCGTCGGTGGCGGCGATCATGATCGCCCCCACGACGAGGGCGAGCACGACCGCCAGGACGGAGATGATGGCGTTCCCCGTGGCGATCTCGCGCAGGGCCCGTTGCCAGCGGCTCGGAGGGGCGGGCTCGGCCGGCTCGGCCGGCTCGACCTCCGCAGCGGGGGCGGTCACGCGGCCGCTCCCGCCATCGGGTTCTCCCCGGCCATCATCAGACCCAGGACGTCGCGGGCGGTGCCGCCGGGGACGATGCCGACCACCCGGCCGCGGTACATCACCATGATGCGGTCGGCCAGGGCGAGCACCTCGTCCAGCTCGGTGGAGACCACGAGCACGGGGACGCCCGCATCCCGGGCCGCCACGATCCGCTTGTGGATGAACTCGATGGACCCGACGTCCACGCCGCGGGTGGGCTGGGCGGCCACGAGCAGCCGCAGATCGCGACTGAGTTCGCGCGCGAGCACCACCTTCTGCTGGTTGCCCCCGGACAGCTGCTGCGCGGTGGTGTCGATCGAGGGGGCGCGCACGTCGAACTCCGCCATGGTGGCGGTCGCGAACGCCTCCAGCGCCCCCAACTGCAGGGTTCCGGCCCGCACGAAGGGCTCCCCGCCGCTGCGATCGAGCATGAGGTTCTCGGCGATGGTGAACCCGCCCACCAGCCCGTCGTGCGTGCGGTCCTCCGGCACGAATCCGACACCGGCGTCCAGGATGCTGCGGACGGATCGGCCGATGAGTTCGGCTCCGTCGAGCCGGGCAGAGCCGTGGACACGCGGCTGCAGGCCGACGAGCGCCTCCGTCAGTTCGGTCTGGCCGTTGCCCTGGACTCCGGCGATCGCAAGGATCTCGCCCCGGTGGACGCTGAAGCTGACGTCGTTGACGACAAGCTGTCCGATCGGATCGACGACGGTCAGGCCCCGCACCGCGAGCGCCTCCTCGCCGGGGTGGGCGGGAGACTTGTGCACGGTCAGTTCGACGGTGTGGCCCACCATCATCGCCGCCAGTTCCGCGTTCGTCGCGGTCGGCGCGGCCTCCCCCACCACCTTCCCCAGCCGGATCACCGTGATCCGGTCGGCGACCTCCCGCACCTCGCGGAGCTTGTGGGTGATGAACACGATCGAGGTCCCGGACTGGCGCAGCTGGCGCATGATGTCCATGAGCTCATCGGTCTCCTGCGGCGTGAGAACCGCCGTCGGCTCGTCGAACACGAGGATGCGGGCATCCCGCGACAGAGCCTTGATGATCTCGACCCGCTGCTGCACCCCCACCGGGAGGTCCTCCACGACGGCGTCGGGATCGACGTCGAACCCGAATCTCTCGGAGATCTCGCGCACCTGCGCGCGCGCGGCCGCCAGATCCAGCCGGCCCGGGAACCGGGTGGGTTCGTGTCCGAGCGCAACGTTCTCGGCGACGGTGAAGACGGGGATCAGCATGAAGTGCTGGTGCACCATCCCGATCCCGGCGCGCATCGCGTCTCCGGGGCCCGAGAAGCGCTGCACCCGGTCGTCGAGCAGCACCTCGCCCGAGTCCGCCTGGTACAGCCCGTAGAGCACGTTCATCAGGGTGGATTTGCCCGCGCCGTTCTCGCCGAGAAGGCAGTGGATCTCCCCGGATTCGACCGTCAGATCGATGTGGTCGTTGGCCACGAGCGCGCCGAACCGCTTGGTGATCCCGCGCAGCTCGAGCTTCATGGGTGCGATCCTATCCGGCGGCCCGCGGGCGGCAGGCGGCGCCCGATACGAGGATGGGGAGCCCGGTCGATGACCGGGCTCCCCATCCGTGGTGCGATCAGGAGGCCAGGTAGGACTCCACGGTGATCTCACCGTCGATGATCGACTGCTTCAGCTCGTCGAGCTTCGAGGCCAGGTCCGCGGGGACCTTCGACTCCCAGTCGTGGAACGGCGCGAGGCCGACGCCCTCGTTCTCGAGCGTGCCGACGAACGGCGCGGCGTCGAAGGTGCCGGCGCCCGCCTCGAGGATGGTGTCGTACACGCCGACGTCGATGCCCTTGAGGATCGAGGTCAGCAGCAGCGGGCCGACCGACGGGTCGGTCTCGAACACGTCGGCGTCGACGCCGATCAGCGCGATGTCCTTGCCGGAGTCCTCGATCGCCGAGGCGGCGGACTGGTAGATCGGGCCGCCGACGGGCAGGATCACGTCCGCGTTCTGGTCGATCAGGCCCTGCGCTATCTGGCGCGCGGTGTCGTTGGCTTCGAAGCCGCCGGTGAACGAGCCGTCCTGGGCGGCGCTGTCCCATCCGATGACCGTGACGGCGGTGGCGTTCTCCTGGTTGTAGTAGGCGACGCCCTGGGCGAAGCCGTCCATGAAGATCGTCACGGTCGGGATGTTCATCCCGCCGAAGGTGCCCACGACCCCGGTCTGGGAGACCCCGGCCGAGAGGTAGCCGGCCAGGAACGCCGCCTGCGCGGTGTCGAAGATGATCGGCTTGATGTTGGGAGCGTCGGTGGTGCCGTTGAAGTCGGTGTCGACGGTGTCGTCGATCGACACGTAGTCGATCTCGGGGTTGGCGGTCGCCGATTCCAGCGCGGCGGGCGCCAGGAGGAATCCGACGGTCACGATCGTGCTGCAGTTCTGGTCGACCAGGCTCTGCAGGTTGGACGCGTAGTCGGTCTCGGCCGCCGACTCGACGGCCTTGAACTCGACCCCGAGCTCGCCCGCCGCCTGCTCCAGGCCCTGGAAGCCGAGCTGGTTGAACGACTTGTCGTCGAACCCGCCCGCGTCGGAGACCATGCAGGGCAGGTAGTCGGATGCGGCCGCGCCGCCGGTGCTCGCGGTGTCGGGTGCGCTGGCGCAGCCGGCCAGGAGCGCTGCGGTGCTCGCGATCGCGAGGCCCCCCCACAGCGCCTTGGACGTGGTCTTCTTCACGGATCCCTCCAGGGGTCGGACTGAGAAGTCCCCGGCCGGGTGCCGGGGCGCAATGACGCTACGTTACCGAGCCGGTGCGCGCCGGCATCCCTCTGGGGCCGGGACGCAACGCAATGGTTACAAACACCAGTCAGAGCACGTCGCCGCGCCCGTTGATCTTCAGCGCGTCCACGACCTGCTTGACCCGCTGGGCGTGGGCGCTCGTGGTCACCAGCAGGGCATCCTCGGTGTCGACCACGACGATGTCCTGCACGCCGATCAGCGAGATGACCCGGTCGGTCTGCGACACCACGATGCCGCTGGAGGCGTCCGAGAGGATGCGGGCGTTCTCTCCCAGCACGGCGAGGTCGTTCGTGCGCCCGTGGGAGATCAGCTTCGCCAGGCTCGCGAAGTCGCCGACGTCGTCCCACTCGAAGTGGCCCGGCACGACCGCGAGCCGGCCCTTCGCCGCGGCGGGCTCGGCGACGGCGTAGTCGATGGCGATCTTCTTCAGTCCCGGCCACACGCGATCCACCACCGGGCCGCGCCGATCCCGGTCGTCCCACGCCTCGGCCAGCTGCTGCAGGCCCGCGTGCAGCTCGGGCTCGCCGGCCGCGATCTCGGCTAGCAGCACGTCGGCGCGGGAGATGAACATGCCCGCGTTCCAGAAGTAGTCGCGGTCCGCGTAGTAGATGCGGGCGGCATCCAGATCGGGCTTCTCCACGAAGCTCGCGACCAGCGCCGCCTCCGGAGCGCCGTCGACGACGAGTTCGGCGCCGCGCCGGATGTAGCCGAAGCCGGTGGACGGCTCGCTGGGCTGGATGCCGATGGTGCAGACGTATCCGGCGCGCGCCACCGTCACCGCCTGCCGCACGGCGAAGTCGAACAGGCGGGTTCCCTTGATGACGTGGTCGGCGGCGAACGAGCCGATGATGACATCCGGTTCCCGGCGCACCAGGATCGCCGCGGCCAGGCCGATCGCGGCGGTGGAATCGCGCGGCTCCGACTCCAGGAACACGTTCCGGTCGGGGACCGCAGGCAACTCCTTCTCCACCGCGGCCCGGTGCGCGCGGCCGGTGACCACCGCGATCCGATCGGGCCCGGCCAGCGGCTCCAGCCGGTCCCAGGTGTCCCGCAGCAGCGTCTGCCCCGACCCGGTCAGATCGTGCAGGAACTTGGGCGCGCCGGCGCGGGACAAGGGCCACAGTCGGCTCCCGATGCCCCCCGCCGGGATCACCGCATAGAAATCATCGATCGGCTCCGCCACATCCGCCAGCGTACCGACGCCCCCTCTCCCCCTCCCCTCCCCCCGCGAGCGCGCATCCCGTTGGCGCGAGCGCGCATCCCGTTCACGCGAGCGCGCATCCCGTTCACGCGAGCGCGCATCCCGTTCACGCGAGCGCGCATCCCGTTCACGCGACAGTGCAGCCCCTCGCACGAGCGAATGCACTCTCGGCGGGAACGGGTGCTCACTCGCGGAGAGGGGGGAGCAGGGGGTTAGGGATGCCTAACCGGCACCGGCGGGCGGGGCGGTCCTAGGATGAGGACGGCGGGGCGAACGCGGGGTCCGCGGCGGCCGGCCACTCGAAGCTGTCCGATCAGGGAGGACGACTGTGTCTGCACCAGCACGCGTCACGCCGACGGTGAGTCAGACCACGTCCCGGTCGCCGCGGGGCACGCTGTACCGCGGCAACGAGGGCATGTGGTCGTGGGTGCTGCACCGCATCACGGGCGTGGCGATCTTCTTCTTCCTCCTCGTGCACGTGCTGGACACCGCCCTGATCCGCGTATCGCCCGAGGCGTACGACGCGGTGATCGGCACCTACAAGAACCCGATCATGGGGATCGGCGAGGTGGTGCTGGTGGCGGCCGTGGCGTATCACGCGTTCAACGGACTGCGCATCATCCTGGTGGACTTCTGGTCGAGAGGCGCCCGCTACCAGCGCCAGCTGTGGTGGATCGTGCTGGGGGTGTGGGCGGTGACGATGCTGGGCTTCGCGCCGCGTCACCTCATGAACGTGTTCGGCGCGATCGGAGGCGGGCAATGACCGCCGACGCCCTGGCCGCTCCCCGCTCGCCGCGCACGGTCCGGCGACGCGGACCAAACCTCGAGAAGTGGGGCTGGATCGGGATGCGGGTGTCGGGCGTGCTGCTCGTCGTGCTCATCTTCGGCCACCTGTTCGTGAACCTGATGGTCGGCGACGGCATCGAGGCGGTCGACTTCGCGTTCGTGGCGGGCAAGTTCGCCTCTCCGTTCTGGCAGTGGTGGGACGTGCTGATGCTGTGGCTGGCGCTCATCCACGGCGGCAACGGCATGCGGACGATCGTCAACGACTACGTCACCCACCCGCTGGTGCGCCGCATCCTGGTGTGGGCGATCGCGATCGCCGCCGGATTCCTGATCCTGCTGGGCACGCTGGTCGTGTTCACCTTCGACCCGTGCCTGGGCGTGACCGCCGACAGCTCGCTCTGGGAGCTGTGCCGGTGAGCGACGGCGCGACGACAACGCGAAAGACGGAGGCACCTTCCCCGTGAGCACTGCGCATTCGACCGAGGACACCACCGTCGAGGACGGGGTCTACTACCACCAGTTCGACATCGTCATCGTCGGCGCCGGCGGCGCGGGGATGCGAGCTGCGATCGAGGCGGGCCCGGGCGCGAAGACCGCGGTGATCTCGAAGCTGTACCCCACCCGGTCGCACACGGGCGCCGCGCAAGGCGGCATGGCCGCGGCGCTGGCCAACGTGGAGGAGGACTCCTGGGAGTGGCATACCTTCGACACGGTCAAGGGCGGTGATTACCTCGTCGACCAGGATGC
Source organism: uncultured Actinomycetota bacterium (assembly GCA_963701365.1). Classification (GTDB taxonomy): domain Bacteria; phylum Actinomycetota; class Actinomycetes; order Actinomycetales; family Microbacteriaceae; genus Microbacterium. The sequence continues at coordinate 33,408 of CAVOZX010000032.1, forward strand.
CGCGGAGATCCTCGCCAAGGAGGCGATCGACGCCGTCATCGACCTGGAGAACATGGGGCTGCCCTTCAACCGCACTCCGGAGGGCAAGATCGACCAGCGCCGGTTCGGCGGTCACACCGCCGATCACGGAAAGACCCCTGTGCGCCGGGCGTGCTACGCCGCCGACCGCACCGGCCACATGATCCTGCAGACGCTGTTCCAGAACTGCGTCAAGCTCGGCATCAACTTCTACAACGAGTTCTACGTGCTCGACCTCATCACGGTCGGCGAGGGCGCGCAGACGCAGGTGGCCGGCGTCGTGGCGTACGAACTGGCGACCGGCGACCTGCACGTGTTCCAGGCCAAGGCGGTGATCTTCGCGACCGGCGGGTTCGGGAAGATCTTCAAGACCACCTCCAACGCGCACACCCTCACCGGCGACGGAGTCGGGATCGTGTGGCGCAAGCGCCTGCCGCTGGAGGACATGGAGTTCTTCCAGTTCCACCCGACGGGCCTGGCCGGTCTCGGCATCCTGCTGACCGAGGGGGCCCGCGGCGAGGGGGCGATCCTCCGCAACGCGAGCGGCGAGCGCTTCATGGAACGGTATGCGCCCACCATCAAGGACCTCGCCCCGCGCGACATCGTCAGCCGCTGCATGGTGCAGGAGGTCGCCGAGGGGCGAGGTGCCGGCCCGCACAAGGACTACGTGCTGCTGGACTGCACGCACCTGGGCGCCGAGGTGCTGGAGACCAAGCTCCCCGACATCACGGAGTTCGCGCGCACATACCTGGGCGTCGACCCCGTGGTCGAGCCGGTTCCGGTGATGCCGACCGCGCACTACGCGATGGGCGGCATCCCCACCAACACCGACGCGGAGGTGCTCAGCGCGAACGACACGATCGTCCCCGGCCTGTACGCGGCCGGGGAGTGCGCATGCGTGTCGGTGCACGGCTCGAACCGGCTGGGGACGAACTCGCTGCTGGACATCAACGTGTTCGGCAAGCGCGCCGGCCGCGGAGCGGTCGCCTACGTGCAGCAGGCGGAGTTCGTGCCGCTTCCCGCCGACCCGGCGGGCGAGGTGCGGCGGATGCTGGAGGGGCTGCGCACCAATACCGGCGGCGAGCGGATCGCGGTGCTGCGGGCGCGGCTGCAGGAGGAGATGGACCGCAAGGCGCAGGTGTTCCGGACGGACGAGTCCCTCGGCGAGGTGATGGACGTCATCCAGGAACTGCGCGAGCGGTACCGCAACGTGCATGTCGACGACAAGGGCAGGCGGTACAACACCGACCTGCTGGAAGCGATCGAACTCGGCTTCCTGCTCGACATCGCCGAGGTCGTCGTCGTGGCGGCCCGACGACGTACGGAGAGCCGCGGCGGTCACATGCGCGCCGACTATCCCGACCGGGATGACGAGAACTGGATGCAGCACTCGATGGCGTATCTGACCGGCGACCCGCACTCGTCGCACCCGGACGACCACATTCGCCTGGAGGCGAAACCGGTGGTCGTGACCGGCTACCAGCCGATGGAGAGGAAGTACTGATGTCGACAGCGATCGCGGAATCGGACACCGACAGCGACCTCGCGCCCGCCGTCGCGGATGATGCCGGGGTGCAGGCGTTCCTCGTGACGTTCATCATCCGACGCTTCAACCCGGAGGTGGACGAGGAGCCGCGCTGGGTGGACTACGACGTCGAGGTGTACTCGACGGACCGGGTGCTCGACGCGCTCCACAAGATCAAGTGGGAGGTCGACGGCACGCTCAGCTTCCGTCGCTCGTGCGCTCACGGCGTATGCGGGTCCGACGCGATGCGGATCAACGGCCGCAACCGACTGGCGTGCAAGACCCTCATCAAGGATCTCGACATCTCCCAGCCGATCTACGTCGAGGCGATCAAGGGTCTGCCGCTGGAGAAGGACCTCATCGTCGACATGGACCCGTTCTTCGACGCGTACCGCGACGTGAAGCCGTTCCTGATCTCCCAGTCGCAGCCGGATGCCGGCAAGGAGCGCCTCCAGTCGGTCGCCGAGCGAGCGCGCTTCGACGACACCACCAAGTGCATTCTGTGCGCGGCGTGCACCTCGGCGTGCCCGGTGTTCTGGACCGACGGGCAGTACTTCGGCCCGGCGGCGATCGTGAACGCGCACCGATTCATCTTCGACTCCCGCGACGACGCCGGCGACGTGCGGCTCGACATCCTCAACGACAAGGAGGGCGTGTGGCGCTGCCGCACCACCTTCAATTGCACCGAAGCCTGCCCGCGCGGCATCCAGGTGACCCGCGCGATCGCCGAGGTCAAGCAGGCGGTGCTGCGAAGCTGAACCGCCGCGGCATCCTCCGTAGCCTGTCACGGTGACCAGGAAGTCCCGCCCGGGCCCGCACGCAGCCCCCGAGCCGCCCGCCGTGGACGATTCCCTGCGGGAACGGTGGAGCGCGGCCCAGGCGGCCCTGCTCAGCAGGTTCGACCAGCCGATCGACCGGGCCGCACGGATCACTCAGCGCACTCTGGGTTGGTTCCCGATCCGGGTGTGGCGGCACTTCCTGCAGCACAACGGGTTCCTGCTGGCAGCGGGCATGAGCTACCAGTCCCTGTTCACCATCTTCGCGGCGATCTACGTGGGATTCGCGGCGATCGGCATCTGGCTGGGAGGCGACGATCAGGCCGTCGACCAGCTGATCGCGATCATCAACCTCTACATCCCGAACCTCATCTCCGACGGGGGCCTGGTGACACCGCGCCAGGTCGAGGAGATCACCTCCCAGAGCGGGAGCACCACGCTCGCCATCACCGGCGCCGTCGCGCTGGTGGTCGCGATCTGGACCGCCATCGGGTTCGTCACCTACGCGCGCCGAGCCGTGCGCGACATCTTCGGGCTTCCGTTCGACCGGCGAAGCTACGTGCTGCTGAAGACCCGGGATCTGGTGGCGGCGATCGCGTTCGGCCTGTTGCTGCTGGTGGGCTGGGCGCTCGTGCAGGTGACGGTCTGGGCGCTGGACGTCACGCTGTCGCTGGCGGGGATGCTGCCCGGATCGGCGGGGACGGAGGCGGCGGTGCGTGCGCTGACACTCTTCGTCGCGTTCGGGATCAACGCCGTCGCCCTGGCGGCGCTCGTGCGCTACATGACGGGCACATCGCTGCGATGGGCGAGGATCTGGCCCGGATCACTCCTGGGCGGTGGCGCGATGGCGGTGATGCAGGTGGGCGCGGGCCTGCTGCTGGCCTACACCCCCAGCAACCCGCTGCTGGCCACGTTCGCGATCTTCGTCGGTTTCCTGCTGTGGTTCCGCATCAACGGCATCGTGATCCTCGTCGCCGCCGCATGGATCGCCGTGGCGACCGCGGACCGGGACCTGCCCCTGGTCGAGCTCTCGGAGTGGGAGCGGGTGCGGCAGGAGCACGACGCCCTCGTCGCCGCGGCGCGGATCCGGGTGCGCCGGGCCCGCGCGCGGCGCGACGGCGCCCCCTGGTGGCGGCGGCCGCAGCGCGAACGCGATCTCGCGCGCGCCGAGCGGGAACTGGCCGCCCTCGAGGCGAAGGCGCTGCCGCCGCTTCCCGCGCACCGGTTCCTCGACTGACGCAGAGCGCCGCTAGGCTGCCGGAGTGACCGGTTCGCTGCGCGTGGCGACGGTCAACGTCAACGGCGTCCGCGCGGCGATGCGCAAGGGCATGGCATCCTGGCTCGACGCGGCGGATGTTGACGTGCTGACCCTGCAGGAGGTGCGTGCGCAGACCGAGCACCTGACCGGTCTGCTGCCGGGCTGGAACCTCGTGCACGACGAATCCCCCGTTCCGGGACGGGCCGGGGTGGCGGTCCTGTCGCGGCTGCCCCTCTCCGCGCCGCGGCTGCTGTCGGACACCGATGAGCGGATGCGGGGGCGATGGGTCGAGACGCGGGTGGACACGCCCGGCGCGCCGATCATGGTCGTCAGCGCCTACGGGCACTCGGGCGAGGTGGGCACCGCGCGCCAGGACGCGAAGTACGCCTTCCTCGACGCGATGACCACCCGGATGGCGGAACTGACCGCATCCGGACTCCCGGCGGTGGTCACCGGCGACCTCAACATCGCGCACCGTGAGCGGGACATCCGCAACGCGCGCGGCAACCGCGGAAAGGCGGGGTTCCTCCCCCGGGAACGCGCATACCTCGACGTGCTGCTCGCGCCGGCCGGCCGGACCGTCCCTGGCCCGGACGAATCGCCCGAGGCCGGTCAGGGCTGGGTGGATGTCGGACGGCGGTTCCACGGCGACATCGACGGACCCTACACGTGGTGGTCCACTCGCGGGAGAGCCTTCGACACGGACACCGGCTGGCGGATCGACTATCAGCTGGCCACCGCCGGCCTCGCCGCGCGTGTCGCCGACTACCGCGTCGTCCGCGCACCCGCGTGGGACGCGCGCTGGAGCGACCACGCCCCGGTGGTGGTCGACTACGCCCCTGACTCCGGCGTGGCGCCCGATGCGGCCGCTGCGCGCACGACCACACCCGAGGAGACCCGATGAGCCGCCGCCGGCCGACCATGTCCCGTGCGCCGCAGCATCCGTCCGCGCGGCATCGCAGAGCGGCCGTCGCGCTGGCGGCCGCGGCGATCGCGGGTCTGCTCGCCGGCTGCGCCGCCGCGGCATCGCAACCGGTCGAGCCGGCGCTGCGCGGCACCGTCGCGCCGATCGTCGACTCCCAGCAGCCCGGAGGCCCGTGGACCGTGCGCGCATGGTCCGCCGGTGCCGGGGGCGCGAGGGCGATCGGCGAGACCGTCACGGATCAGAACGGCCGCTTCGTCCTCGAGAACGCTGACCCGGGCCCCGGCCGCATCCTCGTCGTGGATGCCGCTCCCGACGGTGGTGCCGACGCCCTGCTCACCGTCGTCGCGGCCGCGGCGACGGCGGAGGTGACCCTCAACGAGCGCACCACGGTCGCGGCCGGCTACGGGCTGGCGCAGTTCTACGGCCGAGCCCTGCCGTCCGGACCCCAGCCGGGCCTCGGCAACGCGGCGGGCATGGCGGCGAACCTGGCCGACCCGGAGAACGGGACCTACGCCGAGGTGCTCACCACCTCTCCGAACGGGAGCGAGACCGCCGCCATCGCCACGTTCACCTCGCTCGCCAACGCGCTCGGCGCGTGCGTCGCGGACCGGGCGGTGTGCGGCGACCTTCGCGACATCGGCGCGTCGCTCACGCGCGTCGAGCCGCGCTCCATGGCGGCGGTCTTCGCGGCGATCGCACGCGATCCGGGACCGGCCGTCGACGAGGTGTTCGCCATCTCGCTGGCCGGATCCGGAGAGCGTCCGGGTCTGTCCTCGCCGCCGGATGCCTGGACCCTGGCGCTGCGGTTCGATGGCAACGGCCGGTCGCTGGCGGGCCCGGGGAACTTCGCGATGGACTCCGACGGGGACATCTGGGTCAACAACAACTACCAGTACGACGCGGACCCGCGCACCCCCGTCTGCGGCTCGGATCAGGCGTTCGAGTTCTCACCCACCGGACAGCACCTGAGCACGATCAGCGGCGGCGGGCTGAGCGGCTCGGGCTTCGGCATCGCGTTCGACCCGGCCGGGCGCCTCTGGCTGAGCAACTACGGCTTCGCCGCGCCCGCCCCTGGCTGCCCGACCGAGAGCCAGCCGACGCACGACAGCATGTCGCTGTTCACCGCATCCGGCGTGGCCCTCTCGCCGCCCACCGGCTTCACCGCCGGAGACCTCAGCTGGCCCCAGGGGATCGCGATCACCGAGGACGGCAGCGTCTGGATCGCGAACTGCGGCAACAGCACGGTCAGCACCTACCCTCAGGGCGACCCCGCTCGCGCCGTCAACCGCGGGAGCCTCGGGCTCGTCCAGCCGTTCGCGGTCGTCGACAACGGCCGGGCGCTGTTCGTGACCGGCAACGTCAACAGCGCCGTCGCCGTCGTGGGCTACGACGGCACGCCGCTGACCGGGTCACCGTTGACCGGCGCATTCGACGTGCCGATGGGGGTGGCCGCGGACAGCTCCGGCACGGTGTGGGTGGCCAACTCCGGCGGCGTCACGCTCCCCTGCCCGGAGCGCAGCCAGCAGGGCCGGAGCACCCCCTCGGTGACGATGATCTCCCCGGATGCCTCGGAGGTCACCGGCCCGTTCACCGGCGGCGGGCTCACGCTGCCGTGGGGCATCACCACCGACGGCGCCGGCACCGTCTGGGTCGCGAACTTCACCGGTCAGCGGATCTCCGCGTTCTGCGGCGCAGATCCCGCGGCGTGTCCGCGGGATCTCACCACGGGCGAGGCGATCTCACCCGCCGCCGGCTACGGCTTCGACGGCCTCGTGCGCAACACCGGCATCCTGGTCGACACCTCCGGGAATGTGTGGGTGGCGAACAACTGGGAGGAGATGCCACTGCAGACCAACCCGGGGGGTCACCAGCTGGTCGCGTTCGTGGGTCTGGCGGCCCCCGTCCCGCTGCCCGCGGCCGGCTGACCCGCCCCGCACGCCGGGCTGGTAGCGCTCAGCGCGCGGCCAGCCGCATCCAGGTGGAGACGACCGTGTCGGGGTTCAGGGACATGGACTCGATTCCCTGATCCACCAGCCACTCCGCGAGGTCCGGGTGGTCGGAGGGACCCTGCCCGCAGATCCCGATGTACTTGCCGCGCCGGGTGCACGCCTCGATCGCCATCGCGAGGAGCTTCAGCACCGCCGGGTCGCGCTCGTCGAACGCTGCGGCGACCAGCGCCGAGTCCCGATCGAGACCCAGGGTCAGCTGCGTGAGGTCGTTGGACCCGATCGAGAAGCCGTCCACGTGGTCGAGGAACGCGTCGGCCAGCAGGGCGTTCGAGGGGATCTCGCACATCATCACCACCCGCAGGCCGTTCTCGCCGCGCCGCAGGCCGTTCTGCGCGAGCAGATCCACCACCGCCTCCGCCTCCGCCACGGTGCGGACGAACGGCACCATGAGCGTCACATTGGTGAGGCCCATCTCGTCGCGCACGTACCGCATCGCCTCGCACTCCAGTTCGAAGCAGGCCCGGAAGTCCTCGGACAGGTAGCGGGACGCGCCCCGCCATCCGATCATCGGGTTCTCCTCGCGCGGTTCGTACCGCTCGCCGCCGAGGAGGTTCGCGTACTCGTTCGACTTGAAGTCGCTCAGCCGCACGATCACCGGCTCGGGGGCGAACGCCGCAGCGATCATGCTCACGCCCTCCGCGACGCGCCGCACGAAATACTCCCGGGGGGATGGGTAGGCGGCGGTGCGCCGGGCGATCTCATCCCGCAGCGGGGCGGGCAGCGCATCCGCTTCCAGCAGGGCGCGGGGATGGATGCCGACCTGCCGGTTGATGATGAACTCCAGGCGCGCCAGCCCCACGCCGTGGTGGGGCAGGCGCGAGAACGAGAACGCCTGGTCGGGAGTTCCCACGTTCATCATGATCTTCACGGGCACGGGCGGCATCGCATCCAGCCGGGTCTGCACCTCTTCGAACGGCATCACACCCCGGTACACGAAGCCGTCGTCGCCCTCCGCGCACGAGACGGTCACGTCCTCCCCGTCGCGCAGGGTCCGGGTCGCGTCGCCGGTCCCCACCACGGCGGGGATGCCCAGTTCCCGCGCGATGATCGCGGCATGACAGGTGCGCCCGCCCCGATCGGTGATGATCGCGGCCGCCCGCTTCATGATCGGCTCCCAGTCGGGGTCGGTCATGTCAGCCACGAGCACGTCGCCTGGCCGGAACTTCGCCATCTCCGACAGGTCCCGAAGCACCCGCACCGGGCCGGCCCCGACCTTCTGACCGATCGCGCGGCCCGTGGCCAGCAGCTCGCCGCGCTCGCCGATCACGAACCGGCTCATCACGGCGGCATCCGCGCGCGAGACGACGGTCTCGGGCCGCGCCTGCAGGATGTACAGCAGCCCGTCCACGCCGTCCAGCGCCCACTCGATGTCCATCGCCCGCCCGTAGTGCTGCTCGATCGTCACGGCGTATCGGGCGAGCTCGGTGACCTGGTCGTCGGTGATGCTGAACCGGCGCCGCTCCTGCTCGGGAACGGTGACGAACTCGGTGCTGCCCCCCGCGTCCCGTCCCGCCGTGTACCGCATCGCCGTCGCCTTCTCCCCGCACTGGCGCTTGAGGATGGCGGGCCGGCCCGCCGCCAAGGCCGGCTTGTACACGTAGAACTCGTCCGGGTTCACCGCCCCCTGCACGACCGCCTCCCCCAGCCCGTACGCGCTGGTGACGAACACGGCCCGGTCGAACCCGGACTCGGTGTCGACGGTGAACATCACCCCGGAGGCGCCGACATCGGATCGGACCATCCGCTGGATGCCGGCGGACAAGGCCACCTCGTGGTGCTCGAAGCCGTGGTGCACCCGGTAGGCGATCGCCCGGTCGTTGTACAGCGAGGCGAACACATGCTTGACGGCGACGAGGATGTTCTCGATCCCGCCGATGTTGAGGAAGGTCTCCTGTTGACCGGCGAACGACGCGTCGGGCAGGTCCTCGGCGGTGGCGCTGGAGCGCACCGCCCACGTCACCGCATCCGGGTCCGGATCCTTTGCGAGCAGTTCCCCGAAGGCCTCGCGGATGTCGCGCTCGAGCGCCGCCGGGAACGGCTGCGCCTCGATCCACGCGCGCACCTGTGCTCCCAGCCGGGCCAGTTCTGCGACATCCTCGATGTCCACGGCGGACACCGCCTCCCGGATCCGCTGGTCCAGCCCGCCCTCGGCCAGGAACGTCCGGTAGGCGTCCGCCGTGGTGGCGAAGCCGTCGGGAACGCGCAGTCCCGCATCCGTCAGGCGCGACACCATCTCGCCCAGGGAGGCGTTCTTGCCCCCCACCTGCGGCAGGTGCTCCATCCCGATCTGCCGGAACCAGAGGATGTTGGCCATGGCGGCGCCTTTCTCGATGGGTGTCATGCGCGCAGACGCATGGTCTGCATGATGACGGCGGACATCTCTTCCACGCTCTTGGTGGCGGAGTTCAGGAACGGCACCGCGGTGCGCCGATAGAGGTCCTCCGCGCGGCGCAACTCGACCGCGCACTGGTCCAGGCTCGCGTACCGCGACCCCGGTCGCCGGGCCCCCCGCACCTGGCTCAGCCGGAGAGGCGTGGTCGTCAGGCCGAAGCACCGACCAGCGTATGCCGCGATGGGGCGCGGCAGGTCCTCGGTGGGGAAGTCGTCATCGGTGAGGGGATAGTTCGCGACCAGCAGCCCGTACCGCAGCGCCAGGTACATGGTCGTCGGGGTCTTCCCGAGCCGCGACGGCGCGACGATGATCACGTCGGCGGCATCCAGGGCGCGCAGGCTCTGCCCGTCGTCATGCTCGATCGCGTACTCGACCGCCCGCATGCGAGCGTGATACTGCTCCAGGTCTCCCAGCCCGTGGTACTGGCCGAGCTGCTCCGATGCGGTGGCCCCGAGCGCCCGCTCCAACTCGGTGAGGTGCCCGGCGAGCAGGTCGACACCGATCACGCCCGGCGGCGCGATGATCTCCCGCAGCGCCGCCTGCTTCACGGTCATGAACACCACCGGGGGGCCGGATCCGCCCGCGCGGGCGATCGTGTCCGCCACGGTGCGCGCAGCGGCATCCGTGTCCACGAACGGGACCGTGTGCCGGTCGAACAGAATGGCCGGGAAGTTCACCAGCAGCGCGCTGCCGAGGGTCTCGGCGCTGATGCCGGTGCTGTCGGACACGAAGAACGCCGCGCGGCGCTCGCCCGTCATCGGGCGGCTCCCAGCATTCCCCGGTTGGTCGACCATCGCTCCGCGGATCCTCTTCGCACCGCACCTGCCTCCCGCCACTCTACGTCCCCCCGTCACGATCCTCGGGTGCGCATCCCCTTCCCCGCCCCTGCACATCCCTTCGGCCGAGTGCGCATCCCATTTCCCCAAGTGCGCATCCGTTCCCGCGGGGAAGAGGTGCGCCCGCGGGAACGGGATGCGCGGTGGCGAGAAAGGGGTGCGCGCTCGCGGGGAAGGGATGTGCGGTGGCGGGGAAGGGGGTGTGCTCGGGCGGGCTCGTAGACTCGGACGGTGACCCGACCGCGCCTGTACTCCGGCATGCAGCCGTCCGCCGACTCACTGCAGATCGGGAACTACATCGGCGCGCTGCTGCCGTGGCGACGCCTGCAGGAGGACTACGACGCCTTCTTCTCCGTCGTCGATCTGCACGCGCTGACCCAGCCGAACGACCCCGCCCAGTTGCGGGAGAAGACCCGGCGCACCGCGGCGCAGTACATCGCGGCGGGAATCGAGCCGGCGCACTCCACCCTCTACGTGCAGTCCCACGTGCCGGCGCATGCCGAGATGGCATGGATCCTGTCCACCATCACCGGGTACGGTGAGGCCGCCCGGATGACCCAGTTCAAGGACAAGGCGCAGCGGCTGGGGACCGAGGCGACCACGGTGGGGCTGTTCACCTACCCGGTGCTCATGGCCGCCGACATTCTCCTGTACCAGACCGACGTGGTCCCCGTCGGCGAGGACCAGCGCCAGCACGTCGAACTGACCCGCGACCTGGCGGAACGGTTCAACGCCCGCTACGGCCACACTCTGCGGGTTCCGGATGCCGTGATCGGCGAGGATGCGGCGCGCATCTACGACCTGCAGGATCCGGCCGCGAAGATGTCGAAGTCGGCGGCGACGGATGCGGGGGTGCTGTGGCTGCTGGACGACCCGGCCGTGTCTGCGAGGAAGGTGATGCGGGCGGTCACGGACTCCGAGGGCTCGGTGCGCTTCGACCGGACCGCCAAGCCGGGGATCTCGAACCTCCTCGTGATCTACTCCGCCCTCAGCGGCACCACGATCCCGGCGCTGGAGGACGAGTACGCCGGGCGCGGCTACGGCGACTTCAAGCGCGCGCTGGCGGACCTCGTGGTCGCGGAGTTCGATCCTGTCCGTGAGCGGGCGCTCGCTCTTCTGGACGACCCGGCCGAACTGGACCGGGTGCTGGCGGAGAACGCCGAGCGCGCGGCCGCCGTCGCCGACCGCACTTTGGCGTCGGTGTACGAGCGGGTCGGCCTGCTGCGACGGCGCTAGCCGCCGACGCCATGCCCGAGATGCCCGAGGTGCACGGCCTGGTCGAGTTCCTCCGCGGCCGGGTCACGGGGCGGGTGGTGCAGCGCACGCAGGCCGCCGCGATCGCCGCGGTGAAGACCTACGACCCGCCCCTGACCGCGCTGACGGGTGCGCGAGTGACGGACGCGGCCCGGCACGGGAAGTTCATCGACCTGGCGGTGGAGGCGGGGAGCGACGATGCGGGCGGCGCACAGGCCCTGCACCTGATCATCCATCTGGCGAAGGCGGGATGGCTCCGCTGGTACGAACAGCTCCCTGCCGGGACGCCGACGCCGGGCCGGGGCCCGGTGGCCCTCCGGGTGGGATTCGACGACGGCTCCGGGTTCGACCTGACCGAGGCCGGCACGGCGAAATCGCTCGCGGTGTACGTGGTGCGCGGCCCCGGCGAGGTGCCCGGGGTGGCGCGCCTGGGACCCGACCCGCTCTCCGCGGATTTCGATCGCGCCGCGTTCGCGGAGCTGCTCACGGGGCGTCGCACGCAGATCAAGGGTGTGCTGCGCGACCAGTCCGTGATCGCCGGGATCGGCAACGCGTACTCCGACGAGATCCTGCATGCGGCGCGGATGTCGCCGTATGCGCTGGCGTCGTCGCTGACGGCTCCGGAGGTGGACGCACTCCACGCCGCGCTGCGGAGCACGCTCATCGAGGCGGTCGCGGCGGCAACCGGGCGCCCTCCCGCCGACCTGAAGGACGCCAAGCGCCGAGGGATGCGGGTGCACGGACGGCAGGGCCAGGAGTGCCCGGTGTGCGGCGACACGGTGCGCTCGGTGTACTTCGCCGACAACTCGCTCGAGTACTGCCCCGCCTGCCAGACCGGCGGCCGCACGCTCGCCGACCGGCGCCGTTCCCGCCTGCTGAGGTGACGCGGCCGAGTGCGGTCAGGATGCCGGGCCGTCCCCGCCCAGCGCGCGGCTGTCCTCGTCCACCCAGTCCATCGAACGGGCGACGGCCTTGCGCCACAGCCGGATGCGTCGCTCCCGCTCGGCGACCGGCATCGCCGGCTCCCAGCGGGCGTCCTCCCGCCATTGCCGCCGCAACTCGTCCTGGCCGGACCACACGCCGGTCGCCAGACCCGCCGCGTACGCGGCGCCCAGCGCCGTGGTCTCCACCACTCGCGGGCGGACCACCGGGATCCCGAGGATGTCCGCCTGGAACTGCATGAGCAGGTCGTTGCGGGTCATGCCGCCGTCCACGCGCAACTCGGTCAGCGGCCGGGCGGTGTCGGCCACGACCGCCTCGATCACGTCGAGGGTCTGGAAGGCGGTGGCCTCCAGCGCCGCGCGAGCCAGGTGGGCGCGGTTCACGTACCGGGTGAGTCCGACGAGCGCCCCCCGCGCGTCCGGCCGCCAGTACGGCGCGTAGAGCCCGGAGAAGGCGGGCACGAAGTACGCCCCGCCGTTGTCGTCAACCGACTCCGCCAGCCGCTGCACGTCCGATGACTCCGCGAACAGGCCCAGATTGTCGCGCAGCCACTGCACGAGCGACCCGGTCACCGCGATCGAGCCCTCCATGGCGTAGTGCGCGGGCGAGCCCTCCGCCTGGTAGGCGACCGTCGTGATCAGGCCGTTGCGCGAGCGGACCGGCGCGGTTCCAGTGCCGACGATCAGGAAGTTCCCCGTGCCGTAGGTATTCTTCGACTGGCCCTCCTCGAACGCCGCCTGCCCGAATGTGGCCGCCTGCTGGTCGCCGAGGATGCCGGCCAACGGCACCCCGCGGGCCGCCGCGGGCTCCCGCACGGGCGCGACCGTCCCGATGGACGGCACGATCCGGGGCAGCATCGCCCGTGGGATGCCGAACACCTCCAGCATCCGGTCGGACCACTCCCGCGTCTCCAGATCCATCAGCAGCGTGCGGCTCGCGTTGGTGACGTCGGTGACGTGGACCCCCCCGGACGGTCCCCCGGTGAGGTTCCACGCGAGCCAGCTGTCGGGCGTCCCGAACAGCAGGTCGCCGGCCTCGGCGGCCGCCCGGGCACCCGGAACCGCGTCCAGCACCCAGGCGATCTTGGATGCGGAGAAGTACGTCGCCAGGGGGAGGCCGGTGGTTGCGGCGTACCGGGCGGGGTCGCCCGCGGCGATCCGGTCGACCAGCGCCTGCGTGCGGGTGTCCTGCCACACCAGGGCGCGATGGACCGGCCGGCCCGTGCGGCGGTCCCAGACGATCGTCGTCTCGCGCTGATTCGTGATCCCGAGCGCGGCGCACCGGTCCGCGGTCAGGCCCGCCTGTCCGAGCGCCGCGGTGATGCACCATTGCGCGTTCGCCCAGATCTCCTCGGCGTCATGCTCCACCCATCCGGGCCGCGGCAGGATCTGCTCGTGCTCCCGCTGCGCCTGCGCCACCGGCAGCCCCTGCGAGCTGAACACGATCGCGCGCGTCGAGGTGGTGCCCTGATCCAGGGCCATCACGTGGGCCACGTCACGGCTCCTTCCGGCGGACCGCCATACCGATGATCCTCCCATCTCGTCGGGGAATTCCCGCCGCCGGGACACGTTGACTACACTGCAGAGCATCAACGTGCTCCGGGGTCGGTGAGAATCCGAACCGGCGGTGACAGTCCGCGAGGGCCCCCGATGCGTCGGGTCGGCGCCGATCCGGTGGAATTCCGGAACCGACGGTGATGCGGCGCAGCTGCGCCGCTAGTCCGGATGGGAGGCAGCACGCGTCCTCGGACGTGTCGTGGTCCCCGCGCCCGCGAGCCGCGACGGCGGGAGAGGGCCATGACGGCGGGCGGCGATCACGACCGCGACCTGATGCGTCGCGCGATCGAACTCGCCCGGCGCGGTCCGCGAGGGGTCAACCCGCAGGTGGGCGCCGTGCTCGTCGGCGCGGACGGTCGGATCCTCGCCGAGGGGTGGCACCGCGGGGCGGGCACCCCGCACGCGGAGGTGGACGCGCTGTCTCACCTTCCGGATCCGGATGCCGCCGCCGGGTCCACCATGGTGGTCACGCTGGAGCCGTGCCGGCACACCGGACGCACCGGACCGTGCGCGCAGGCGCTGCTGGAGGCGGGGGTGGCCCGGGTGGTGTACGGCGCGGACGACCCCACCGAGACCGCCGGAGGCGGTGCCGCCCGGTTGCGAGGGGCGGGTGTCGCCGTCACGCCCGGCGTGCTCGCCGACGAGGTGATGGAGCTGATCTCCGGTTGGCTGACCGTGCAGAGTCTGGGCAGGCCGCACGTGACCGTCAAGTGGGCGCAGAGCCTGGACGGGCGCTCGGCCGCGGCCGACGGCACCAGCCGATGGATCACCGGCGACGAGTCGCGGGCGGACGTGCACCGTCGGCGCGCCGCGGCCGATGCGGTCCTGGCGGGCACCGGCACGGTGCTGGCCGATGACCCGGCGCTGACTGCGCGCACCTCCACGGGCGCTCTCGCCGACGACCAGCCGCTGCCGGTCGTCATGGGGCTGCGCGCGATCCCGCTGGACGCCGCCGTGCGGCGCCACCCGAGATCGCCGCTGTTCGTGGACTCCCGCGACCCGCGCCGCGCACTGGACGAGATGCGGGCAGGGGGCGTGCAGACCGTGTTCGTGGAGGGCGGTCCGACCGTCGCCAGCGCGTTCCTGCGCGAGCGTCTCGTGGACGAGTTGCTCGTGTACGTCGCTCCCCTGCTTCTCGGAGGCCCGCGCACCGCCGTCACGGATCTCGGCATCCCCAGCATGTCCCAGGCGTACCGGCTCGCCGTCACCGAGGTGCGCCCGCTCGGCGCGGACCTGCTCGTGGCCGCCCGCCCCGACACAGGAGAGAACTGATGTTCACGGGAATCGTGGAGGAGATCGGCACCGTCACGCACGTGACCGATCGGGGCGACGGACTGCGGATACGGGTGCGCGCACCGGGGGCGGTCTCGGGCGCCGGGCACGGGGACTCGATCGCCGTGGCGGGAGTGTGCCTGACCGTCGCGGGGCTCGGTCCGGACGAGTTCGAGGCCGACGTCATGGCGCAGACGGTGAGGTTGACCACGCTCGCGCGGGCGCGGGCGGGAACGCCGGTGAACATAGAGTCGGCGACGGCCGCCGGCGGGCGCCTGGGCGGCCACATCGTGCAGGGTCACATCGACGGCACCGGTGAGGTGCTGCAGGTGCGTCCCGGCGACCAGTGGCGGGTGCTGCGGATCTCCCTCCCGCACGAGGCGGCGCCGCTGGTGGTCGACAAGGGTTCGATCGCGGTCGACGGGGTCTCGCTCACGGTGAGCGCGGTCAGCGACGCGGCAGCATCCGAGCCCTGGTTCGAGGTGTCCTTGATCCCCGAGACCCTGGAGGCCACCACCCTGGGACGCCTCACGGCCGGCGACCGGGTGAACCTGGAGACCGACGTGCTGGCGCGCCACGTGCGGCGCCTGCTCTCATTCGTCCCGGAATCCGCCGGGCCTGCCATCGAAGGAGGCTCCCGATGAGCCTGGCCACCATCCCCGAGGCGCTGGAATCCCTGCGCGCGGGACACCCCGTGATCGTCGCCGACGACGAGGACCGCGAGAACGAAGGAGACGTGGTGCTCTCGGCGCAGCTCGCCACGCCGGAATGGATCGCCTGGACCGTGCGCCACTCCAGCGGCTTCCTGTGCGCGCCGATGCCCTCCGAGTGGGCGGATCGACTCGACCTTCCTCCCATGGTGGCCGTGAACCAGGACGCCCGCGGCACCGCGTACACGGTGAGCGTGGATGCCGCCGACCG
Organism: uncultured Actinomycetota bacterium; assembly: GCA_963701365.1. Classification (GTDB taxonomy): domain Bacteria; phylum Actinomycetota; class Actinomycetes; order Actinomycetales; family Microbacteriaceae; genus Microbacterium. Next base: position 49,092 of record CAVOZX010000032.1, read on the forward strand.
GGTCTCCACCGGCATCAGCGCATCCGACCGCGCGCACACCCTGACGGTGCTCGCGGATCCGCGGTCCACGCCGGCCAGCGTCATCCGTCCCGGGCACGTGCTGCCCCTGCGCGCAGTGGACGGCGGCGTGCGCGAGCGCGGCGGTCACACGGAGGCGGCGGTGGAGCTCACCCGGCTGGCGGGCCTGGCTCCGGTCGGAGCGATCGCGGAGGTGGTCGCCGACGACGGCAGCATGATGCGGCTGCCGGGACTGCTCGAACTCGGGCGGGACAGCGGCGTCCCCGTCATCACGATCGAGCAGCTGATCGCCTACCTGGAGGAGCACGAGCCGCGGACGGAGGCGGCGACGACCTCCTCGCGGCGGCGGGTGAGCGTGCGTGCCGAGTCGAGGGTGGCGACCTCGCACGGCGTGTTCCGGTTCCTCGCGTACAAGGACCGCGTCACCGGCACCGACCATCTCGCCGTCGTGTCCGGCGACCTCGACGACGATGCACCGCTGGTGCGGGTGCACTCGGAATGCCTGACCGGGGAAGCGTTCGGCTCGCTCCAGTGCGAATGCGGTCCGCAGCTGGATGCCGCTCTGGACGCGATCGCCGAGCAGGGCGGCGTGGTGATCTACATGCGCGGCCACGAGGGCCGGGGCATCGGCCTGATCAACAAGCTCCGCGCCTACAGCCTGCAGGAGCGGGGCCTGGACACCGTCGACGCGAACCTCGCGCTCGGACTGCCGGCCGACGCGCGGGACTACGCCGCGGCCGCCGGCATCCTCGCCGACCTCGGCGTGGAGCGTCTGCGGCTTCTCACGAACAACTCCGACAAGGCGGACCAGCTGCGCGCCCTCGGCCTGGACGTCGCGGAGCAGGTGCCGCTGCTGGTGGGCATCAGCCCCAACAACCATCAGTACCTGCGGACCAAGCGCGACCGGATGGGGCACATCATCCCCGACGCCGACCTGACCGAGGCCATCGACCAGATGAAGGAGAACACCCGCTCATGACCGGTGCCGGGGCGCCTGAGCCCGAGACGACGGACGGACGCGGTCTGCGTGTGGTGGTGGTGGCCGGCACGTGGCACCCGGTTATCACGGACGGACTGATTGCGGGGGCCGCGCGCGTGCTCGACGCATCCGGGGCGACCTGGTCGCTCGTGCGGGTACCGGGGTCCTTCGAGCTGGCTATCGCGGCCCAGGCGGCGCTGCGCGCGGGTGCGGACGCGGTGGTGGCACTGGGGGTCATCATCCGCGGCGGCACCCCCCACTTCGAGTACGTCTCCGCCGCGACCACCCAGGGCCTCACCCGGGTCGCGCTGGACGCGGGGCGGCCCGTCGGGTTCGGCGTCCTGACCCTGGACGACGAGCAGCAGGGGCTGGACCGCGCTGGCCTGCCCGGCTCGCGCGAGGACAAGGGCGCCGAGGCCGCGGCCGCGGCGCTGATCACCGCCCGCGCCGTGCGCGAGCTCGGCGGATGCTGATCCGCCTCAGTCCGCGGTCAGCACCAGCGACACGTTGCTGCCGCCGAACCCGAACGCGTTGACCAGTCCCGCCCGGTAGCGGCCCGCGCGAGTGGTGCGCACCACGTCGAGGTCGACCTGCGGGTCGACCGTGTCGACGTTGATCGTCCCGGGCAGGGTGCCCTCGTGCAGGGCGCGGGTCGCCACCAGGGCCCCCAGAGCGCCCGCGCCGCCGAGCAGGTGACCCACCATCGACTTGGTGGAGGTGACGGCGATCGGTCCGAGTGCCGAGCGGATCGCCTGAGCCTCGTTCAGGTCGCCCGCGGGCGTGGAGGTGGCGTGGGCGTGCACGAAATCGATGTCGCCGGGTGTGCAGCCCGCCGATCGTAGCGCCAGGCCCATCGTGCGGGCCTGGTTCTCCGAGTCCGCGTTGACGATGTCATGGGCGTCCGAGGTGACGGCGGCGCCCGCCAGCCATGCGTGGACGCGGGCGCCGCGGGCCCGGGCGTGCTCCTCGCTCTCCAGCACCAGGAGCGCGGCGCCCTCGCCGAGGACGAAGCCGTCGCGATCCGCGTCGAACGGGCGGGATGCGCGCTGCGGGTCGTCGTTGCGCCGCGACAGCGCCCGCGTCTGGGACAGCGCCGCGACCGTCAGGGCGGTCACGCAGGCTTCCACTCCTCCGGCGACCACGACGTCCGCGTCCCCGACGAGGATCATCTGCCGGGCCATCAGGAGCGCCTCGGACCCGGATGCGCAGGCGCTGACGGGAGCCCGGGCGCCCGCCCGCGAGCCCAGTTCGATGGACAGCCATGCCGCGGCCCCGTTGCCCATCATCATGGTGACGGTGTGGGGGGACACCCGCCGCGGGCCGCCCACGCGGAGGCGCTCCACCTGGTCGAGCATGCTGGTGATCCCGCCGATCGCGTTGCCGACCACCACCGCGAGCCGGTCCCGGTCCACCTCGGGTGAGCCGGCATGGGCCCACGCCTCACGGCCGGCGATCATCGTGAACTGCTGCACGCGGTCCAGCCTCCGCTGCTCCGGCACGCTGACCCCGGCCAGGTACGCGTCCGGGACGGTGGCCGCGAACGTCACCGGCATCCCCTCCACCCAGGCCGCCTCGATCGGGCGCACGCCGGAGACGCCGGCAGTCAGCGCGGACCACGAGGAGTCCGCGTCGGGGCCGACGGGGGTCAGCGCGCCGTATCCGGTGATGGCAACGCGTCCGGTCACCGCTTCTCCTTCCCGGCCCGAGGCCGGCTCATGGGGTCACGTCCACGACGATCTTGCCGATCACCTCGCCGCGCTCGACGAGGGCGAGCGACTCCGCCGCTCGCTCGAACGGCAGCCGCGCCCCGATCACCGGGTGCAGTCGGTCCTCGTCCAGCAGTCGCTGCACGGCGTCGGTGACCATGGCGAGGGTGCCGGGGTGCTCGGCATCCATCGTGTCGGCCGAGATGCCGGTGACGGTGAGGTTCCGCAGCAGGAGCCGGTTGACCCGCAGTTCGGGGATCGATCCGCCCACGAAACCGATCACCACGAGGATGCCGCCTACGCGCAGTGCCCGCAGCGAATCCGTGAACCGGTCCCCGCCCACCGGATCCAGCACGACATCCACGCCGCGACCGTCCGTCAGCGCCCGCACCTCGGAGAGCCAGTCACCGCCGGAGCGCACCACCGCCCACGCTCCCGCGTCGCGCGCGAACTGGGCCTTCGCGTCCGTGGAGACCACCGCGATCACGTTCACCCCGAACTGCGGCGCGAGGTCGAGCACCGCAGCGCCGACGCCGCCCGCCGCGCCGTGGATCAGCACCGTCTGCCCGGGGGCGGCGCCGGCCCGATGCAGGGCGTACCAGGCGGTCGTGTAATTCAGGTAGACCGCTGCCGCCTCGGCGAAGGGGAGGGACTCGGGCACGCGGATCGCGTAGCGCGGCGCGATCAGGCACTGCTCGGCCAGCCCCCCCCAGAAGACCACGCCCGCCACTCTGTCCCCCGGCTCCAGGCCGGACGCCGGATCGGCCTCCCGGACGACGCCGGCCACCTCGCTGCCGGCCACGTAGGGGGGCGCGGTGCCGTACTGGTACGCGCCCCGCGACTGCAGCGCGTCGATCGGCGACAGGCCCGCCGCGCGCACGTCGATGAGTACCCGCCGTCCCTCGGCACGCGGGTGCGCGCCGAGGGGAAGGGGGAACGATCGCAGCCGTGCGGAGCCGGGGCCGTCCAGGCTCTCGACCACCACCGCACTCATCGACCGTCCCGCGGCGGGCTCCGACGGGTCCGCGGCGGCCGGGTCAGACACGGATGACGCCCTCGGCTCTGAGCTTGTCGGCGATCATGTCGCGCAGCACGTTCTTGCGCACCTTCCCCGGAGCGGTGCGGGGCAGCGCGTCGACCAACTCCACCCGTTCGGGCAGCTTCTGGACCGCCACGTCGCGGGCGCGCAGGTACTCTCCGAGCGAGGCGACCGTGGGTTCGGCGCCGTCAACGGGCACGACGAACGCGCACGCCTTCTCCCCCAGTCGCGGGTCGGGCATCGACACGACGGCCACGTCGACGATGTCGGGATGCGCGGCGAGCAGGTCCTCCACCTCGCGGGCACTGATGTTCAGACCCCCGCGGATGATGATGTCCTTCACGCGGCCGGTGATCCGCACGTACCCCGCCTCGTCGGCGAACCCGAGATCGCCGGAGAGGTGGAACCCGTCCGGTGTCAGGGTCTCGGCCATCGCGGCCGCGTCCTGGTAGTAGCCGAGCATCAGGGAAGGTCCCTTGAACGCCACATCGCCCTCGGCACCGACCGGCGCTTCGTTCCCCTCGAGATCGAGGATGCGGACGGAGCATCCGGGCGCCGCCCGGCCGTCCGAGGTGACCGCGCGCTCGGGCGGGTCCGCAGGGCCGGTCATCGTGGTGGCGAAGTTCTCGGATCGGCCGTAGATCGCGATGATGTTCATGTGCGGGAAGACCGCCCGCGCCTGCTGCACCAGCGGACCGGGGATCGGCGCGCCGGCGCAGCCCCAGAACCGCATCCCGCTGATGTCGTGGCGCGCCGGATCGTAGGCCTGGATCGCGGTGGACAGGAACGTGGCCGCCGTCACGGAGATCGTGCAGCCGTAGGTTTCGATCCGACGGAGCCCCTCCTCCGGGTCCCACGCCGGCTGGAAGTGGGACCCGCCGCCCACCAGGAGCGGGAGGATCAGCCCGACCACCAGACCGGTGGAGTGCGCGACCGGCGACGGGTTGAACACCACGTCGTCGGAAATGATCCCCAGCTTCCGGATGACGCTCGTCGCCCCGGCGTACATGGTGTTGAAGCTGTGGAAGCAGCCCTTGGGGCGCGCCGTCGTGCCGGACGTGTACACGAGAAGAGCGCCGTCATCGGCTCCCGCCGTCGGGCCGAGGCCGGCATCCAGGTCCTCCAGATCGCCGGCGACGAACAGGTCCTCGAAACCGATCACGCCCTCGGGCAGCACGGTCGACCCGGGTCGGGTCATCACGATCTCGCGGAGCGCGGGCGCAGCCTCGCGCAGTTCGAGATACATGTCGAGGTAGTCGAACTTGTGGAAGGTCACCGGCCCGATCAGGACCTCGGCGCCGGAGTGCCCCAGGATGTAGCCGACCTCGTCACCACGGAAGATCGGCATGATCGGCACCAGGACGGCCCCCAGGCGCGAGAGCGCCATCGTCACGACGCCGAACTCCGCCCAGTTCGGCATCTGCACGGCCACCCGATCCCCACGACCCACGCCGAGTCCCGCCAGGCCCGCCGCCAACCGCACCCCCTTCTCGCGGAGACTGCCGTAGGTGAGCGTGTTGTTGCCGTCGGTGAGGAACACCCGTTCGGGGTGCTCGGTCGCGCCGTCGACCAGGAAGTCCCACAGCACACGGTCCTGCCACCACCCGTCGGCGTAGTAGCGGCGCCGGTCCGCGTCGGAGTGGGGATCGCCCGTGGCGGCGCCGCCGTCGATCGTCTCGTTCATTGCATGACCACCTTCCGATCAGGGGATGCCGGCAGCATCCGCATCATTGAGCCGCGGCGAGCGCCTCCGACTCCGCCGGAGCCGCCGACGCGTCCGCGTGGTACTCGCCGTCGCCTCCGACGGCGGCGGGCAGTTCCACCACCTGGGACGCATAGCACAGGCCCGCGCCGAAGCCGAACAGCAGTGCGGTCTGACCTCCCGTCGCCGTCCCCTCGCGGAGCAGGCGCTCCATCGCCAGCGGCACGGAGGCGCCGGAGGTGTTGCCAGTGTCGACCACGTCACGGGCGATGACGGCGTCCTCGCGCAGGCCGAGCGTCTGCGCCATCGTCTCCACGATGCGCAGGTTCGCCTGGTGCGGGATGAAGACGTCGATGTCGGCGGGGGTGAGCCCCGCGGCCTCGATCGCCTGCGCGGCGAACTGCGGGGCCACGGATGTCGCCCACCGGAAGATGGTCGGACCGTCCTGCTCGGCGGTCGGCCAGGGCACCTGACGGGAGTCGCCGGCGTACTTGTACTCCAGCCAGTCGTGGCTGGTCCGGATGACGTCGCCCTTGCGTCCATCCGATCCCCACACGGTCGGTCCCACGCCGGGGGTATCCGACGGGCCGAGCACCACGGCGCCGGCCCCGTCCCCGAGGATGAAGGAGATGGTGCGGTCGCTGGGATCGGTGAAGTCGACCAGTTTCTCCGCCCCGATCACGAGCGCATGGCGGGCGAGCCCCGACCGGATCATCGCGTCGGCCTGCGCAATCGCGTAGCAGAACCCCGCGCATCCCGCGTTCACGTCGTACGCGGCGGCCGACGGGGAGGCCCCGACACGCGCGCCGATCAACGGCGCCATCCCCGGCGTCATCTGCATCCAGGTCACTGTGGACACGATGATGACGTCCATCTGGTCGGCCGGTACCCCGGAGGATTCCAGCGCCGCTCGCGCGGCCTGCTCCGCGAGGTGCTGCACCAGCACGTCGCGGGACGCGTGTCGCCGGGTGACGATGCCCGTCCTCCGGCGGATCCACTCGTCGTCCCGCTCGAGCAGTTCGGCCAGATCGTCGTTGGGGACGATCCTGTCGCCGCGCGCCCCGGCGACGCCGAGGAGCCGGGAGTATGACGATGGCCGCCCGTACGAGATCCCTGTCATTTCGCTGAGAATACTCGCCGTTCCGAGAACGTGCGACCAATATGCGTCAGTTCGGATACGTTCCCGTACCCGCGTATGCCGTGCGGGGGTGGTCAGGGCTTCCAGATCATCAGCACCACGACGGCGACGAGCAGCAGCGAGACGGCACCGGTCGATCCGGCGATCACGCCGTATCCGTCGGGACGGGCGACGACCGCGGCGCTACCCCCGTCCGAGGTCTCCACCTGCGTCGCTGCGGCCCGGAGTCGCGGGACGACGAGGAACACGCTGAGCGCGAAGGCGACGGCGTAGAGGATGATCGACCACAGGATCCAGGGGGTGGTGAACGTCACGCCGTACTCGTCGGGCACGAAGGCCACGGCACCGAACCCGAGCACGAAGGTGATCAGCGACAGCCAGGAGAAGACGGCGGTGGACGAGGCGAGCGTCCGCACCTGAGCGGCGCTTCCGGAGCGGAGAGCGCGCAACCCCGTCATGGGGATGATGGCCATCGGGCCGACGATGAAGACGGCCGTGCCGACGTGGAGGATCGCGATGAGGGTGTCCATGCCTCCAGGCTAGCGAGGGCGTGGCGTGGCGTAGCGTCATGAGCACCCGATCGACCAGGAGAGTCATGTCCACTCCGGAACCCGGCGGCCGCCGTCGCCGCCGCGCCCGCGGATCCCGCGCGGGCTTCGCCCACCTGATCCCGTTCCTCCTGGAGCACTCCCGGGTCCTGATCGTCGTGGCCATCCTCAGCGTGCTCGCCGCGGCGGGCACGCTCGCGCAGCCCCTCGTTGTCGGTCAGGTGATTGGACGCGTCGAGAGCGGCGCACCGCTCGGGATGCTGGTGTGGGTGCTGGTGGGCCTCGTAGTGATCTCGTCCCTGCTCTCGGGCGTGCAGCACTTCCTGCTGCAGCGCACCGGCACCGCAGTCGTGTACTCGAGCAGGCGCCGGCTGATCGCCCGCATCCTGCATCTGCCGATCCGGGAGTTCGACGCGCGTCGCGTGGGGGACATCGTCTCCCGGGTGGGCACGGACACCACGTTGCTGTACGCCGTGCTGACCCAGGGCCTGGCGGATTCGGTGGGGAACGTGCTCATCTTCGCGGGTGCGATCATCGCGATGGCGCTCATCGACCCTCTGCTCCTGCTCCTGATCCTCGCCGTCGTCGGAGCCTCGATCGCCACCGTCGCGATCCTGAGCGGGCGGATCCGGCGCGCGACGCACGAGCAGCAGGAGAAGGTGGGCGAGCTCGCCTCGGGCGTGGAGCGCGCCGTCGGCTCGATCCGTACCGTCCGCGCGTCCGGCGCCGACGACCGGGAGACCGCCGCTCTGACCGAGACCGCGCAGGAGGCGTACCGGGTCGGGGTGCGCATCGCCGCCGTGTCCGCCCTCGTGGTACCCGTCGCCGGCATCGCCCTGCAGCTCTCGCTCCTGGTGGTGCTCGGCGTCGGGGGATTCCGGGTCGCGTCCGGCGCGATCACCATCGCGAGCCTGGTGACGTTCGTGATGTTCCTCTTCTTCCTCATCCAGCCGCTGGGATCGTTCTTCGGGGCCGTCACCAGCGTCAACCAGGCGCTGGGGGCGCTCAGCCGCATCCAGGAGATCCTCGACCTGGAGACGGAGTCAGCGCACGATGCGGAACTGGCGCACGCGGTGATCGCGACCGTTCGCGACGACGAGCATGCCGCAGCGGAGCCCACGGCGATCGAGTTCCGCGACGTGCATTTCCGCTATCCGGCCGCAGTGGCCGACGCGCGGCGGCGCACCGCCTCGGAGGCACGCGCCATCCTGAGCGAGGCCCGCGCCGACACGTCGGCCCTCGAGATCGTCGGGGAGGAGGACGGCGAGGTTCTGCGCGGGGTGTCCTTCCGGGTGCCGCAGGGCTCCCGCGTCGCGCTCGTCGGGCCTTCCGGGGCCGGCAAGAGCACGGCGCTGACCCTGATCGAGCGGTTCTACGACCCTACCGGCGGTGCGGTGTTGCTGGACGGAGCGGATCTGCGCACGCTCGACCGCGCGGACCTCCGGTCCCGCCTCGGGTACGTCGAGCAGGACGCTCCGACCCTGGCGGGCAGTCTCGCCGACAACCTGCGTCTGACGGCGCCCGACGCCTCCGACGCCGAATGCGAGTCCGCGCTGCGGCGGGTGAACCTCGGCGCGCTGCTGGACCGCAGTCCGCTTGGCCTGGACGCCCCGGTCGGCGAGGCGGGCATCATGCTGTCGGGGGGTGAGCGTCAGCGCCTCGCGATCGCCCGGACCCTCCTGGCCGCGCCCCCCGTGCTGCTCCTGGACGAGTCGACCTCGTCGCTGGACGGCGCGAACGAGCAGCGGATGCGGGAGGCGATCGACGAGGTCGCGAGCGGCCGGACGCTGCTGGCGATCGCGCACCGGCTATCGACGGTGGTCGACAGCGATCTGATCGTGGTGCTGGACCGCGGACGCGTGGTCGGATCCGGCACGCACGCCGAACTCATCGAGTCCACCCCGCTGTACCGCGACCTCGCGTCGCGTCAGCTGCTCGTGTGAAGCGGGATCAGTCCGCGACGGCCCCCAGCCGGTACCGCAGCGACGACAGCTCAGCCTGCAGCGCGGACGGGATGCGGTCACCGAACACGCCGTAGAACTCCTCCGTCGAGTCCGCTTCGACCTGCCACGACGCGGGATCGACGGCGAACAACTCGGCCAGGTCCTCGTCCGACATGTCCAGCCCGTCCAGATTCAGATCGGACGCGTAGGGCAGACGGCCGATCGGGCTGTCCGCCGCGGGGACCCGCCCCTCGATCCGTCGCACGATCCAGTCGATCACCCGGGCGTTGTCGCCGAATCCGGGCCACAGGTACCGCCCGTCGGAGGACTTCCGGAACCAGTTGACCTGGAAGATGCGCGGAGCGCGGTCGAACCGCAGGCGCTGCCCGACCTCGATCCAGTGCCCGAAGTAGTCCGCCATGTTGTAGCCGCAGAACGGCAGCATCGCGAACGGGTCGCGCCGGAGTTCGCCGACCGTGCCCTCGGCAGCCGCCGTGCGCTCGGAGGAGATCGTCGATCCCAGGAACACACCGTGAGTCCAGTCCGTCGCCTCCACGACGAGCGGGACGTTGGTGGCCCGTCGCCCGCCGAACAGGATCGCGTCCAGGGGCACACCCTCGGGCGCATCCCAGTCGTCGGCGATCTGCGGGCATTGCGCTGCGGACACGGTGAACCGGGAGTTGGGATGCGCGGCCGGACGGTCCGATGCCGGGGTCCAGGGGTTGCCCTCCCAATCGATCAACTCGGCGGGCGCCTCGTCGGTCAGACCCTCCCACCAGACGTCACCGTCCGGTCGGAGCGCGACATTGGTGAAGATCGTGTTGCCCCAGAGGGTCTCCACCGCCGTGACGTTCGTGGCCTCGCCGGTCCCGGGCGCGACGCCGAAGAAGCCGGCCTCCGGGTTGATCGCCCACAACCGGCCGTCCTCGCCGGGGCGCAGCCACGCGATGTCATCGCCGAGGGTCTCCACCCGCCACCCCGGAATCGTCGGACGCAGCATCGCCAGATTCGTCTTGCCGCAGGCCGAGGGGAAGGCCGCCGCGATGTGGTACGCCCGGCCCTCGGGGCTGATCACGCGAATCAGGAGCATATGCTCGGCGAGCCATCCCTCATCGCGACCCAGGACCGACGCGATCCGCAGCGCGAAGCACTTCTTGGCGAGGATCGCGTTGCCCCCGTACCCCGACCCGTACGAGAACACCTCGAGCGTCTCGGGGAAGTGGACGATGAACTTCTCGTCGTTGCACGGCCACGCCACGTCCTGCTCGCCCGGCGCGAGCGGGGCACCCACCGAATGCACCGTCCGCACCCACGGCGCGCCGGCGGCGATCCGCGCGGCCACCTCGGCACCCACCCGGGTCATGATGCCGATGGAGACCACCGCGTACGGGCTGTCGGTGAGCTGCACCCCGATGTGCGAGAGTGGGCCGCCCACCACACCCATCGAGAACGGCACCACGTACATGGTGCGCCCGCGCATGGACCCGTCGAACAGACCGTTCATGGTGCGGCGCATCTGAGCCGGTGGGGCCCAGTTGTTCGTGGGGCCCGCATCCTCCTCGCGCTCGGACGCGATGAAGGTGCGGGCCTCCGTCCGCGCAACGTCGCTGGGGTGGGAGCGTGCCAGGTACGACCCGGGACGCCACTCGGGGTTGAGCTTGATGAGCTGGCCGTCGGAGACCATCTGCCGTAGCAGCGCGTCGTTCTCGGCCCGAGAGCCGTCCACCCAGTGCACGCGGTCGGGACGGGCGAGGGCGGCCATCTCGTCCACCCATCGGAACAGTTCGGCCGCCCCCGGCCCGGTCAGGTCAGGACGCGCGCCGAACTCGCCGGCACCGGGCGGGCGCTCACCGTCGGCGGAACGGGGGAACGTGTCGGTGAGCGTCATCGTCTCTCCTCGGGATCGTGCGACTGCTCCCTCCACCCTGTCAATCGACCCCGGATTTTGCGGTCCGATGACACTGAAAGAGTTGGGAAACTTTCGCTATGCTGAAGGAATGACCCCCGGGACTATGGAGCTCCAGACCCTGGGTCACCGCATCCGGCACTTCCGGCTCGCCAGCGGCATGACCCTGGATGAACTGGGTGCGCGCGTCGGCGTGGCCGGCAGCCACCTCAGCCTGATCGAGAACGGCAAGCGTGAGCCGAAGCTCTCCCTGCTGCAGGAGATCGCGGCGGCCACGGGGGTGCAGGTGTCGGACCTGCTGGCGACCGAGCCGCCCAGCAAGCGGGCGGCGCTGGAGATCGAGCTGGAACGCGCCCAGGCCAGCCACGTGTTCCGACAGCTGGGCATTCCGCCGATCAGGGTGACCAAGACCATGTCGGACCAGACGCTGGAGACCGTGCTGGGCCTGCACCGGGAGCTGCAGCGCCGGGAGAGCGAGGCGACCGCGACACCGGAGGAGGCGCGGCGGGCGAACACCGAATTGCGACTGCGGATGCGGGCGCGCAACAACTACCTGCCCGACATCGAGCGGCTCGCGGAGAAACAGCTCAAGGCCGCGGGCCACACCTCGGGCGCGCTCACCCACCGCACGGTGAGCGTGATGGCCTCGCAACTGGGCTTCGAGCTGATCTACGTCAACGACCTACCTCACTCCACGCGCTCCATCACCGATCTGGAGAACGGCCGCATCTACCTTCCCCCGGCCTCCATCCCGGGAGGGCACGGCCTGCGCTCGATGGCGTTGCAGGCCATGGCTCACCGCCTGCTCGGTCACCGCCCCCCGACCGACTACGCCGATTTCCTCCAGCAGCGCCTGGAGATCAACTACTACGCCGCGGCATGCCTGATGCCCGAATCGAACGCGGTGGCATTCCTGCAGCAGGCCAAGCGCGACCGCGACCTCGCCGTGGAGGATTTCCGGGACGCGTTCGGCGTCACCCACGAGGCGGCGGGCATGCGGCTGACGAACCTGCTGACCCAGCACTTCGGCATCCCCCTGCACTTCCTGCGGGTGGACGGGTCCGGCGCGATCTCCCGCATCTATGAGAACGACGGGCTGCCCCTGCCGTCCGACATCACCGGCGCCGTGGAGGGTCAGGTGGTGTGCCGGAAGTTCCTGGCCCGGTCCGCCTTCGAGCAGCAGAACCGGACGACCGAGCACTACCAGTACACCGACACGCCGTCGGGGACGTACTGGTGTTCCACGCAGACGGGCACCACATCCGGCGGCGAGTTCTCCGTCACGGTGGGGGTACCCTTCGACGACGCACGCTGGTTCCGCGGGCGGGAGACGGCGGCGCGCGCGGTCTCGACCTGCCCCGACGAGACCTGCTGCCGCCGCCCGTCCGGCGAGGCGGCCGAGCGGTGGGCCGGGCGGGCATGGCCGAGCGCGCGCGTGCACATGCAGATGTTCTCGCCGCTGCCGCGGGGCGCGTTCCCGGGCGTCGACGACAACGAGGTGATCGCGTTCCTGGACCGGCACGCATCCGCGACGTGACGCCGCTCGCACATCAGCCGAACGGGTCGGCCGTCAGCGTGTACTTGAGTTCCAGGTACTCGTCAATGCCCTCCGCGCCGCCCTCGCGACCGAGTCCGGACTGCTTCCAGCCCCCGAACGGGGCCGCGGGGTTCGACACGATCCCGGTGTTCCATCCCATCATCCCGGTCTCGAGCCGGTCGATCATGCGCTGACCGCGGGCTGCGCTCCGGGTGTAGACGTACGACACGAGCCCGTACTCGGTGTCGTTGGCGATCCGCACCGCCTCGTCCTCGTCGTCGAACGCGACGATCGCCAGCACCGGCCCGAAGATCTCCTCGCGCAGCAGCCGGGACCCCTCCGGCACGTCGCCGAGCACAGTCGGTGCGAAGAAGCTGCCAGGACCGGGCAGCGCCGAGCCGCCGGCGTGGAGTCGCGCGCCGCGATCCACGGCGTCCGCGACGAGCGCACCGGTGGCGGCGACGGCGCGGCCGTCGATGAGCGGGCCGACCGTCACGCCGGGCTCGGTGCCCGGGCCCACCCGGAGATCCTGCACCCGCTCGGTCACCCGTCGGGTGAACTCGGCCGCGACGGCGCGGTGCACGAGGAAGCGGTTGGCGGCGGTGCACGCCTCCCCGATGTTGCGGAACTTCGCGGTCATCGCCCCGGCGACGGCCTGGTCGAGGTCCGCGTCGTCGAAGACGAGGAACGGCGCGTTCCCGCCGAGCTCCATCGAGGTGCGCAGCACGCCGTCCGCCGCCTGCCGGAGCAGCTGCCGTCCCACGGCCGTGGATCCGGTGAACGAGAGCTTGCGGAGCCGAGGGTCCCGCATCACCGCCGCGGAGGCGCCCGCGGCATCCGTGGTCGTGATCACGTTGACCACCCCGGCAGGCAGTCCCACATCGGCGAGCAGTCCGGCGAGGGCCAGCGTCGTCAGGGGCGTGAGCCCGGCGGGCTTGACCACGGCGGTGCATCCGGCGGCGAGTGCGGGGGCGATCTTGCGAGTCGCCATCGCCAGCGGGAAGTTCCAGGGAGTGATGAGGTAGCACGGGCCGACGGGATGCCGGGACACGATGATGCGCCCGCCGCCATCGGGAGCCGGTCCGTACCGGCCCTGGATGTGCGCCGCCTGCTCGCTGAACCATCGGAGGAACTCGCCGCCGTAGGCGACCTCGCCGCGCGCCTCGGCCAGCGGCTTGCCCATCTCCAGCGTCATCAGCAGCGCGAATTCCTCTGTGCGCTCCTGGAGCATGTCGAATGCGCGGCGCAGCAGTTCCGCGCGTGCGCGGGGGGCGGTGGCGGCCCATCCGGGCGCGGCGGCCGCGGCAGCATCCATCGCCGACGCCGCATCCTCCGGCGATGCGTCGGCCACCGTGGCGAGGGTGGCGCCGGTGGCGGGATCGGTGACGGGGAACGTGCGGCCGCCGGCCGCGGGACGCCAGCGCCCGCCGATGAACAGCCCTTCCGGCACCCGCACCACCGCATCCGTCTCCCGCATGAACCCCTTCTTCCCGCGTTCTCTCGCTCGCCCCCGCCTCGCCATTGTCCCTCGCTCCGCGGAGCCCCGGCCCCTGTCCGCCGAGTGCGCATCCGCTTCTGCCGAGTGAGCAGCCCCTTCCCTCCCAAGCTCACGCGTGTCGCGCGAGGGAGCATCCGAGTGGATGCTCCACCTGGGAAAGGGGTGCGCGCTCGCGAGGATCGGGTGCGCGCTCGCGAGGATCGGGTGCGCGCTGGGAGTGGCGGGATTCAGAGGAGGGTGCGCTCGGCGGCGGCAACGACGTTCGCGACGAGCATCGCGCGGGTCATCGGGCCGACGCCGCCGGGATTCGGGGAGAGCCAGCCGGCCACATCGGCGACGGCAGGGTCGACGTCGCCGGCCAGCATCGCGCGGCCCGACGGGGCGGTGCCCACCCGGGTCACTCCCACGTCGAGGACTGCGGCCCCCGGCGCGACCCACTCCGGGCGGACCAGGCGGGGCACTCCGACGGCTGCGACGACGATGTCCGCTCGGCGCACCTCCGCCGCCAGGTCCGGAGTGCGTGAATGGGTCAAGGTGACCGTCGCGTCCACACCCCGGCGGGTCAGCAGCAGCCCGAGCGGCCGACCCACGGTCACTCCCCGACCGACCACCGTCACCCTCCGACCCGCGACCGGCACCCCGTAGTGCTCCAGGAGGCGCAGGATGCCGGCCGGAGTGCACGGCACCGGAGCGGAGTCCGCGCGCGCCGCATCCACACCCAGCACCAGACGGCCGAGGTTGATGGGGTGGAGGCCATCAGCATCCTTGGCCGGGTCGAGGCGTTCCAGCATCACGTTCTCATCGACCGACGCCGGCAGCGGCAGCTGCACGATGAAGCCGGTCACCTGCGGATCCGCATTCAACCCGTCCACGGCGTCGGCGATCTGCGCCGCAGTCGCCGATCCCGGCAGTTCGACCGCGATCGACCGGACACCGACCTCCGCGCAATCGCGGTGTTTGCCGGTCACGTACGACCGCGAGGCCGGATCATCTCCCACGAGCAGAGTGCCCAGACCCGGGACGACGCCCCGCGCCGCCAGTGCGCTCACCCGCTCCCTCAGATCCGACTTGACGGCGGCCGCGCACGCGACTCCGTCCAGCACCGCCGCCGTCATGGCGCCCCTCTCATCCGCCCCGGCATCCCGTCCCTACTGTACGAGGCCGGGGTACAGGGGGAACGCGTCCGCGAGTGCAGCGACGCGCTCGCGGAGCACCGTCAGGTCCGGATCGGGCAGAAGCGCGAGGGCGATCACGTCGGCCACCTCGGCGAACTCCGCGTCTCCGAAGCCGCGGGTGGCCAGCGCCGGAGTCCCGATCCGCAGACCGCTCGTGATCATGGGCGGTCGAGGATCGTCGGGCACCGCGTTCCGGTTGACAGTGATGCGGATCTGGTGAAGACGGTCCTCGGCCTGCTTCCCGTCCAGCGCGGCGTCCCGCAGATCGACCAGAACGAGGTGCACATCGGTACCGCCCGAGCGCACGGCGACCCCGGCATCCCTCACGTCCTGCGCGGCCAGTCGGCGTGCGAGGATCGCTGCGCCGCGGAGGGTGCGCTCCTGGCGATCCCGGAACTCGGCGGTCGCGGCCAGCTTGAACGCGGTCGCCTTAGCGGCAATGACATGCATCAGCGGTCCGCCCTGCTGGCCCGGGAAGACGGCGGAGTTGATCTTCTTCGCGATGTCCTCGTCGTCGGTGAGGATGAACCCGGACCGCGGCCCTCCCAGGGTCTTGTGGACGGTGGAGGACACCACGTGGGCGTGCGGGACGGGACTGGGATGCAGCCCGGCCGCCACGAGGCCGGCGAAGTGCGCCATGTCCACCCAGAGGTACGCCCCCACCTCGTCAGCGATCTCGCGGAACCGGGCGAAGTCCAGGTGCCGAGGATAGGCGCTCCAGCCCGCGACGATGACCTTCGGCCGATGCTCGAGCGCGAGCCGACGCACCTCCTCCATGTCCACCAGTGAGGTTGCGGGGTCGACGCCGTACGCCACGACGTCATACAGCCGTCCGGAGAAGTTGATCTTCATGCCGTGCGTGAGGTGGCCGCCCTGGTCGAGCGCGAGGCCGAGCAGCGTGTCGCCCGGACGGGCGAGGGCGTGCATGACCGCCGCGTTCGCGGTGGCGCCGGAATGGGGCTGGACATTGGCGAATCGGGAGCCGAACAGCGCGGTCGCGCGTGCGATGGCCAGTTCCTCGGCGACGTCGACCTCCTCGCAGCCGCCGTAGTAACGCCGCCCGGGGTACCCCTCCGCGTACTTGTTCGTGAGCACCGAGCCCTGCGACTGCAGCACCGAGACCGGTACCACGTTCTCGGAGGCGATCATCTCGAGGTACTCGCGCTGGCGGTGCAGCTCGCGCTCCAGCACGCGAGCGATCTCGGGATCGACCTCCGACAGCGGGGCGTTGAACATCGGGTCTACAGGCATGGGACCTCCAGGACGACGGCGAGCAGAGACGAGCCGCACCGGCCCAGGCGTGCGGTCGGATGCCGTGTCGGTCGCTCCCCGGTGGTGTCCACCTCAACGCCAGTCGCGACGGCCCGATCATACCGGACGAGCCCGGCTCCTAGACTGGTGCGGTGATCGACTCGCGGCCCGCCGATGATCAGCATCCCCCCGCCGACCCCGGCGTGAGTTCACCCGCGCCCGCCGCGTGGGGCGCGCTGGGACTGGCGATGTTCGCGTGCGAGATCGCGGCGTTCGTCGTCCTGGCCGTCTGGGGGGCGGTGAGCTGGCCGTTCCCGGCCAGCATCGTCGCCGCGATCGCGACGCCTGCCGCCGCCGTTCTGGTGTGGGCACTGTTCGTCTCCCCGCGTGCGGTGCTCGCCGTGCATCCGTTCATCCGTGCCGTGGTGGAGCTTCTCGTCTTCGGCGCAGCCGGCGCCGCCCTGTGGGCGATGGGACTGTTCTGGCTCGGCCTCGCGTACGCGGTGGTCGCGGTGACCGTCGGAACGCTCTCCGGACGACGCCGCTTCGCCTGAGCCGCTGTACCTCCCGCCGGTCTCGCACACCTCGGATCTCCGGCATCGCGTAGCATAGGTCCACAGCCGGAGGGGGGAACGACATGACCGATGTCGTGGCCGACCCGACGTCGGATGCGGACACGGTCGCCTCCGACGCCGGATCCCCACCCGTCTACGCGTGGGCCCCGCCCGAGCCGGCCGAGCCTCGGCACCGGAGAGGCGTGTGGATCGGTGCCGGCGTCGCCGCCGCCGTCCTGGTCGGCGCGGCCGCGACCGCGGCGCTGATGCTCATCGCGCCGGGCACGACCATCGGTGGCGTCTCCGTCGGCGGGATGACCGCCGGGGCCGCGGCGGACGCCCTCACGACGCGTCTGGCGGGAACCGCCGTCGAAGTGGTCACCCCCGAGGGCAGCGCCGTGGTCAGTGCCGCGGACCTCGGCGCCGCGCTCGATGCGCGCGCCCTGGCGGAGTCGGCGTATGCGCGCGCGCCGCTGTGGAATGTCACTGCGTGGAATTCGGATGCCGTCCCCGCCACCATCACCATCGACCCGGCCACGGCGGATGACGCGCTGCGACGGGCACTGCCGACGGCGTTCACCGACCCGGTCGACGCGGCGGTGACGTTCGACGCCGCCGCGTCGGCGTACACCGTCACCGCGCCCCGGCCGGGGACCGGTGTGGACGCGGCGGCGGTCGCCCGTGCGCTCCAGGACGCCTTCGACGCTGGCAGCACGACGGGGAGCGTCCGCGCCGACGTCGTCCCGGTCGCGCCCGCGATCGACGAAGCCGCGGCCGCCGACGCCGCGTCGCGGCTGAACGGGATGCTGGACGTGGCCGGCTTCTACGTCGGCAACGAGCGGGCCGTGCCGCTGGACCGGGCGACGGTCGCGTCCTGGCTCCGGGTCGGCGAGCGCGGCGGCGCGCTCACCCTGACGGCGGACCCGAACGCCATCCAGGCGGCCGCAGCGGGGCTCCCCGCCCTGGTCGACCGGGCGCCGGTGGCGGCGACGGTCGTGACGAACTCCGCGGGCACCGTGCTCGAAGAGGCCACCGCCGGTGTCGTGGGACGGACCGTGGGCGACACGAGCGGCATCGGGGACGCGTTCGCCGCGCGGCTCGCCGCGGGCGACGCCTCCTACCCGCTGACGGTGCAGGAGACCCCGTTCACCACGACCGCGCTCGCGCGGACGATCGAAGTGGACCTGAGCACGCAGACCACCACGCTGTTCGAGAACGGGCAGGCGGTCGCCAGTTACGCGATCTCGTCCGGGAAGGCCGGGACCGAGACGCCGACCGGCCGCTTCGAGGTGTTCGCGCACGTGCGGATCCAGGACATGGGCTGCACCCCGACCTCCACCTACTGCACCACCGACGTGCCGTGGGTGACCTACTTCGCACCGGACGTCGGATTCCACGGCGCGTACTGGCACAACAACTTCGGCACCCCGATGAGCCACGGATGCGTGAACATGCCGATCTCGGTGGCGCAGTTCGTGTACGGCTGGGCGCCGGATGGCACCGAGGTGTGGGTGCACGACTGACCGCGCCGGCGCGCTCCGGCCGCTACTGCGTGAGGCGCTCGCGGAGGTTGCGGTCGATGGTCGCCAGGAACTCCTCGGTGGTCTGCCACGCCTGGTCGGGGCCGACCAGCAGCGCCAGATCCTTGGTCATCGACCCGGATTCGACCGTCGTGATCACCACGTCCTCGAGCGTGTGCGCGAAGTCCACCAGCGCCTGATTCCCGTCCAGTTCGCCCCGGTGCTGCAGGCCGCGGGTCCACGCGAAGATCGAGGCGATCGGATTGGTGGAGGTCGGCTTCCCCTGCTGGTGCTGACGGTAGTGGCGCGTGACGGTGCCGTGGGCCGCCTCCGCCTCGACGATCCGCCCGTCCGGCGTCGTCAGCACGCTCGTCATCAGCCCGAGCGAGCCGAATCCCTGCGCGACGGTGTCGGACTGGACGTCGCCGTCGTAGTTCTTGCACGCCCACACGTAGCCGCCCTCCCATTTCAGGGAGGAGGCGACCATGTCGTCGATCAGACGGTGCTCGTACGTGAGTCCGGCCGCCTCGAAGGCCTGCTTGAACTCGGCGTCGTAGGTCTCCTGGAAGATGTCTTTGAATCGTCCGTCGTACGCCTTCAGAATGGTGTTCTTCGTCGACAGGTACACGGGATACCCGCGCGAGAGCCCGTAGTTCAGGGACGCGCGCGCGAAGTCGCGGATCGACGCGTCCAGGTTGTACTGCACCTGCGCGACGCCGTCGCCGGGAGCCTGGTACACCTCGAACTTCAGGGGATCGCCGCCGTCATCGGGCACGAACTCGACCGTGAGGGTTCCCTTGCCGAAGAAGCGGAAGTCGGTCGCGCGGTACTGGTCGCCGAACGCGTGACGCCCGATGATGATGGGCTTGTTCCAGCCGGGGACCAGCCGGGGGATGGTGGAGATGATGATCGGTTCGCGGAAGATCACACCGCCGAGGATGTTGCGGATCGTGCCGTTGGGGCTCTTCCACATCTTCTTGAGGCCGAACTCCTCCACCCGGGCCTCGTCCGGCGTGATGGTGGCGCACTTCACGCCGACGCCGTGCCTCTGGATGGCATGCGCCGCATCGACGGTGACCTGGTCCTCGGTGCGGTCCCGGTTCTCGATGCCGAGGTCGTAGTACTCCAGGTCGATGTCGAGATAGGGATGGATGAGAGCGTCCTTGATGAACTGCCAGATGATACGGGTCATCTCATCCCCGTCGAGCTCGACGACGGTGCCCTCGACCTTGATCTTCTCCACGTGTGAACCTCACTGCTCATGCGACGCCGCGCCGTCCGCCAGCCTATCGCACCGGCGAAAGTGTCTCGACGTCGAGAGATCTCGCCCGCGCGTCCCGCCGTTCGGCGAGCCCCGCCTATCACGACGGACCAGCACGCCGCCAGGCGCCCCGCGCACGACGCGGACCGGTACCCTGGCACCATGTCTGACCTGCGTCTCGAGGAGCTGTCGGCCGCGACGATCGTCGCCGTCAACTCGATGTCCCTCAAGCCGGGTCAGGAGCAGTTCCTCGCGCCGGTCAGCTACGGCATGGCCGCGACCGTGGCCAACCCTCGCACCAGCTGGCAGCGCGTCGTCCTCGCCGGGAACGACGTGGTGGGCTTCATCAGCGCGAACTTCGACCCGGACGAGCCGAACGAGTACTTCCGCTCCGTGCTGTGGCGGATCAACGTCGACGCGGACGACCAGCGGCGAGGGATCGGCCGGTTCGCCATCCAGGCGCTGCTGGAGGAGGCGCGGGCCCGCGGCATGGATCACGTCGACGTGATCTACGAGGTGGGCGACCCGGGACCGCAGGCGTTCTTCGAGCACGTCGGGTTCGTGCCGGTGGCCGAGACCCAGTTCGGCGAGACGGTGGCCCGCATCAGCCTGTGAGGCCCGACGTCCTCACACGAGGGAGTCGCGCCACGCCGCGTGCAGGTCCGCGAACCGCCCTCCCGCTCCGATCAGCACCTCGGGTGCGCCGTCCTCGACGATCCGGCCGCCCTCCATCACCAGTACCCGGTCGGCGATCGCGACGGTGGACAGTCGGTGGGCGATGATGATCGCCGTCCGGTCGGCCAGCAGGGTCCGCAGCGCCCGCTGGATCAGGCGTTCGCTGGGGATGTCCAGCGATGCGGTGGCCTCGTCGAGGATGAGCACCCGGGGATCGGCCAGGAACGCGCGCGCGAACGACACCAGCTGGCGCTGACCGGCCGAGAGCCGCCCGCCGCGCTTGTTCACGTCGGTGTCGTACCCGTCGGGCAGCCGGGAGATGAACGCGTCCGCGCCCACCGCCGCCGCCGCCGCCCGCACCTCGGCGAACGTGGCGTCCGGGCGTCCGAGCGCGATGTTGTCGGCGACGGAGCCGCTGAACAGGTACGCCTCCTGGGTGACCATCACGACCGCGCGACGCAGATCCGTGGCGGACAGGTTCCGCAGGTCGACGCCGTCCAGGCGCACGGCGCCGGAGGTCGGGTCGTAGAAGCGGGCCACGAGCTTGGCGAAGGTGGACTTGCCGGCGCCGGTGCTGCCCACCAGGGCGACGGTGCTGCCGGCGGGGATCTCCAGATCCAGGCGCGGCAGTACCACGCGGTCGGGACCGTACCCGAACTCGACCGCGTCGAAGCGGAGCTCGCCGTGGGCGTGGGCGAGGGGCACCGGGGTCCGCGGCGCGGGAACCGTGGGCTCCTCCTCCAGGACCCCCGACACCTTCTCCAGTGCGGCGGCCGCGGCCTGGTAGGAGTTCAGGAACATCGCGACCTCCTGCAACGGGGAGAAGAAGTTCCGCACGTACAGCACCGCCGCCAGCAGCACGCCGATCTCCAGCCCCGCGGTGCTCACCCGCAGCCCGCCCCACGCCACGACCAGGGCGAGGGTCAGGGCGGAGACCGACATCAGTCCGGGCTCGAACGTGCCGAACAGGCGCATCGTGCGCATCGTGACACGGCTGTACTCGGCGGACAGCGCCGAGAACTCCTCGTCGTTGCGCTCCTCCCGCCGGAACGCCTTCACCGCGCGGATCCCGGTCATCGTCTCCACGAACTGCACGATCACCTTCGCGCTCACCACCCGCGACGCGCGGTACGCCTGCTGGGATCTCCGGTAGAACCACCGCATCAGAAGTCCCAGGGGCACGCCCATGCCGATGAGGATCAGCCCGCTCTGCCAGTCCACCACCAGCAGCATCACCAGCGTGAACAGCCCGAACAGCACCCCCGAGACCAGCTCGTTCAGGCCGCCGTCCAGCAGTTCGCGGATCGCCTCCAGGTCACTGGTCTGACGCGAGATGATCCGGCCCGACGTGTAGGACTCGTGGAACTGCAGGCTCAGACGCTGCGTGTGGCGGAAGATGCGGGTGCGCAGGTCCAGCATCACGGCCTGCGTCAGCCGCGCGGCGATGATCGCATACCAGCCGATCAGCGCCGCTCCGCCCACCGCGGACAGCGCGTACACGCCGACCACCGCGGCGGCCGGCATCCAGTCCATCCGGTCGATGACCGCGGGCAGTGCCGTGTCGATCCCGAACGCGATGAGCGCCGGGCCCAGCACGCGCAGCAGCGTCGAGACCACCAGCACCACGGCGGCCAGCACCAGACTGCCGCGCACCGGCCGGATGAGCGAGACCAGCAGTCGCCCGGATCGGCGGCGGATGTGCCGGCTCTCCTCGCGGCTGTAGTCCGACCGATCCTCGCCGCCGGTGCCCAGCACCGCCGTGACGCTCATCGCGCGCCCTCGCCGACCACGGAGTCCTCCAGGTTGGAGATGACGTAGCGGTAGCGCTCGCTGGAGCGCATCAGGTCGCTGTGCCGGCCCACCGCGACGATCCGGCCCTCCTCCAGCAGGGCGACCCGGTCCGCCAGGGCGACGGTGGAGGGCCGGTGCGCCACGATCAGGGCCGTCGTGGCCGACAGCACCTGCCGCAGCGCCTCCTCGACGCGCACCTCGGTGGCGACGTCCAGCGCGGACAGCGGATCGTCCATCACCAGGACGGCCGGTGCGGCCGCGACCGCCCGCGCAAGCGCGATCCGCTGACGCTGCCCGCCGGACAGGCTGAGCCCCTCCTCGCCGATGACGGTGTCCGCCCCGCGCGGGAGCCCGTCCACGAAGTCCGCCTGCGCGACGGCGAGCGCCTCCCTCAGCACCCGCTCGGCTTCCGGCGATCCGGGGTCCAGGTCATCCCGGCCCAGCAGCACGTTCTCCCGCACGGAGGCCGAGAACAGGGTCGCATCCTCGAACGCCATGGCGACGCGTCGGCGAAGCTGGTGGAGCGGAGCCTCGCGCACGTCCACGCCGTCCAGCCGGACGCTGCCGCCGGTCACGTCGTACAGACGCGCCGGCAGCATCGCCAGGGAGGTCTTGCCCGACCCGGTCAGGCCGACCAGGGCGAGGGACTGCCCGGGGAGGATCTCCAGATCCACGCCGTCCAGCAGATCCGCCGACCCGGGCGCCGCGTCCGGGTAGCGGAAGTGCACATCCTCGAACACGAGATGCGCGGGCCCGGTCCCCAGGGCACGGGGATGCGACGGGTCGACGATCGTGTCGGGCGCGTCGAACACCTCCAGGATGCGGTCGGTGGCGGTGCGGGCATCCAGGAGGAACGAGAACAGGAAACCGATCGACTCCATCGGCCAGCGCAGCACCGTCGCCATCGCGAAGAAGGCGAACAGTTCGGCGACGGTGATCTGACCCAGCTGGGCGAGCACGATCCCCGCGGCCAGGCACAGCGCGAACGCGAGGTCCGGCAGGAATGTCAACCAGAACCACAGCGTTCCCTGCGCCCCGGCCTTGCGGAGCTCGGTCTGCCGCAGCGTCTCGGCCTGGCGGGCGAATCGCGCCAGCGCGTTCGGCCCGCGGCCGAACGCCTTCAGCACCCGGATGCCGTGGACGCTCTCCTCGACCGCCGTGGCGAGGTCCCCGGCCTGATCCTGGCTCAGTCGCGTCAGCGCGCCGTAGCGCTTCTCGAACCGGAAACCGAGATACCACAGCGGGGCCGAGCAGGCCAGGAACACGGCGCCGAGCAGCCAGTGCCACCGGAAGAGCACAGCCGATCCGATCACGATGGTCAGGACGTTGACCACGAGCATGATCAGCCCGAACGCGAGCCACCGGCGGATCAGGCCGATGTCCTGCATCATCCGACTGAGCAGCTGGCCGGATTGCCATCGGTCGTGGAAGGCGATGGGCAGGCGCTGCAGCCGGCGCTCGAACGCGGTCCGCAGCTCGTACTCGACACGGGCGGAGGGGGCGAGCACGAACCACCGTCGCAGCCACACCAGACCCGCTTCGGCCAGTCCCAGTCCCAGAACGGCGAGGGCCCCCCAGCCGAGTTGCTCGATCCGCCCGGACGCGATCGGTCCGGACACGACCGCCTCGAGCGCGACCGGCACGCTCAGCGCCACCAGGCTCGCCGCGAGCGCGCTGACCGCGCCGAGCGCCAGCCGGCCCATCACCGGGCGGACGAACGGGATCAGCCGCGCGAGGGCGCGCGGCGTGGACAGGGGCGTGGTGGAGTCAGGCATGGTGGAGACGGCCGGCGGGCGGGGCGAGGGCGCGCGGACAGCCTTTCACCCTAGGACGGGGGTCGCTCCACGGTCAACGGAGATCCGCCGCCTGCCATTCCGCCTCTCGCGCGAGCAGGGCGCGCTTGACCGGGACGCCCCACGCGAACCCGCCCGGGCCGCCGTCGCTGCGCACCACGCGGTGGCACGGCACGAACAGCGCCGCCGCGTTGCGCGCGCAGATCCCCGCGGCGGCGCGCACGGCCGCGGGGGCGCCGACCTCGCCCGCGAACGCCGCGTACGACAGCACCTCCCCGGCGGGGATGGCCCGCAGCCGGTTCCAGCCCCGCCGCTGCAGCGGCGTCCCGCCCTGACGCACCGGCGCCGCTCCCACCGGGCCCGGATCGCCCGCATAGTAGGCGCGCACCGCATCCGCGGCGGCGGACGCCCCCGCGCGCATCCCGTCCGCACGGTCGGCGGCCGGAAGCCGCGCGAGAAGGTCTGCCCCGGCATCGGTCCACCCGGACGCCCGCACCGCCCCGTCGAGATCGGTCAGGACGGAGAACGGCCCGTCGGGGGTCTCCACGGTCTCCAGGATCATCACGCTGCGACTCCGTTCCCGTTCGGCGCGCGCCAGAGGTGCGCGGTGAGGTAGCTCCGCCACGGCGCCGCCGGGGCCGCCCACGCGGCCAGGGCGGCGGGGCGGTCGTCCCGCCCGAGCCTGCGGGCGCCGGCGCGGACGGCCGCGTCGCCGGTCAGGAGCACATCCGGGTCGCCGGCCACCCGCATCCGGACGTAATCGGCCGTCCACGGTCCGATGCCGGGCGCGCCGATCAGCTCCCGGCGCAGCCCCTCCCCGTCGCGTCCGGCGTCCACGTCCAGGGAGTCGTCGGCCAGTCGGGCGGCCACGTCCGTCACCGCGCGGATCCGCGCCCGGGGACCGGTGAGCACATCGGCGCCGTGCTCGGCGATCGCGCGCATCGTGGGGAACAGCAGATGCGGGGGCGGCGGTCCTTCGGCGACCCCCGGCTCGGCCGCCGGCGGGGGTGCGGGCACGCCCAGTTCGGCCGCGAGGGAGCTCAGGGTCCGCCGCGCCACCGGCACGCTGACCTGCTGCCCGAGCATCGCCCGGACGACCATCTCGTGCGGGTCGCTGGCGCCGGGCACGCGGATGCCGGGGATCGCGGCCACCCGGGCGCCGAGGCCCGGGTGACGCTCCAGGGCGGCGTCGACGGCGGCCGGGTCGGCGTCCAGATCGAACAGACGCCGCACCCGCGTCAGCAAAGTGGGCAGGTCGGCCCCAGACGCCGGCTCCGCGCGCAGCCGCAGCGCGCCCTGGCCCGCATCCCGGATCGCGAACCGGGCGGGACCGCCAGGGAGCACGAGCGTGCGGGCGAACGAGTGGCCCGTCGCGACCTCCACCCCGGCGATCGCGCGATCCGCCATCCAGCGGAACAGCCCGGCGGTGTCGATCGGCGTGCGGTGAGCGAGCACCAGGTCGATCCCGATGACCGGTTGCGGATGCCGGGCGCGCAGCGCCCGCAGCGCCGTCGGCGGCATCCCGAACACGTCGGCGATCGTCTGGTTGCACTGGCGGATGCTGCCGAACCCGGCGGCGAACGCGACGTCCGACACGGGCAGGTCGGTGCCGGTCAGCAGCATCCGCGCGGTCTGGGCGCGATGCGCGCGCGCCAGGGCCACTGCGGGCGCGCCGAGTTCGGACACCAGCATCCGATTCAGGTGCCGCGTCGAGTAGCCCAGCCGGCGCGCGAGTCCCTCCACCCCCTCGCGCTCCACCACCCCGTCGGCGATCAGCCGCATCGCGCGGCCGGCGGCGTCGGAGCGCAGATCCCACTCGGGCGAGCCCGGGGCGGCCTCCGGCAGGCATCGCTTGCAGGCGCGGTATCCGGCCAGGTGGGCGGCGGCGCTCGTGGGGAAGAAGACCACGTTCCCCGGGCGCGGCGTCCTGGCCGGACAGCTGGGCCGGCAGTACACGCCGGTGGTGCGCACGGCGGTGACGAACTGGCCGTCGAACCGACGGTCCCGCGCCTGGATCGCACGGTACCGCTCGTCGAAGGTCATCCCGGTCACGCTGCCAGCCTGACACGCCGCCGGCGGGGGGACCGGCGGTTTTCGGACACGGCGGTCCCGGGGGCCGGGGGTGCGGCGGTCGAACCGGGAGCGGCCCGCGGCGGCACCGGCGCGGTTAGCGTGGTGATCATGGCCGAACGCGAATACGACGTGGTGGTGATCGGCGCGGGGGCGGTCGGCGAGAACGTCGCCGACCGCGCGGTGCAGGGCGGGCTGTCCGCTGTGATCGTGGAGAGCGAGCTGGTGGGCGGGGAATGCTCGTACTGGGCGTGCATGCCGTCGAAGGCGCTGCTGCGCGCCGGGGCCGCCGTCCGTGCGGCGCAGGACGTCGGCGGCGCCGCCCAGGCGGTCACCGGATCGATCGACCCCCGCGCGGTGCTGCGACGCCGGGACCAGTTCACGCACGAGTGGGACGACGACTCCCAGGTGGAATGGCTGCGGGGGGCGGGCATCGACCTGGTGCGGGGACACGGACGGCTGACCGGGACGCGACGCGTGCGCGTGACCGGCGAGGACGGCGCCGTCACGGACCTCGTCGCGCGTGCCGCGGTCGCCGTCTGCACGGGAAGCGCGGCGCTGCTGCCGGACATCCCGGGCCTGGCGGAGATCGCGCCGTGGACGAGCCGGGAGGCGACGAGCTCCCCGTGGTGCCGGAGTCCCTGGCCATCGTCGGCGGCGGAGTGGTCGCCGCGGAGATGGCGACCGCGTACTCGGATCTGGGTGCCGAGGTGACGGTGATCGCCCGCAGCACGCTGCTGCCCGGCATGGAGCCGTTCGCCGGCGAGTCGGTCGGGCAGGCCCTGGTCGAGCGAGGCGTGAGGGTCCTGACGGGCCGCTCGGTGACGGCGGCCTCCCGCGACACCCAGGGCGCGACGCTGACCCTGTCGGACGGGAGCGCCGTGCGCGCCGCGCAGGTGCTCGTCGCCGCCGGTCGCGTGCCGCGCACCGCCGACCTGGGACTGGACACGGTCGGGATCACCCCCGGCGACTGGCTCGACGTGGACGACACCCTGCTGGTGGCCGGCACGGACTGGCTCTACGCGGTGGGCGACGTCAACCATCGGGCGCTCCTGACGCATCAGGGCAAGTACCAGGCGCGGGCCGCGGGCGACGTGATCGCGGCGCGGGCGACGGGATCCCCGGTCGACGACGCGCCGTGGGGCGTGCACGCGGCGACCGCGGATCACCGGGCCGTGCCGCAGGTGACCTTCACCGACCCGGAGGTCGCGTCCGCCGGGCTGACGGCGGCAGCGGCGCAGCAGGCGGGCCTGGACACGCGCGTGGTCGACTACGACCTCGGGCACGTCGCGGGCGCGTCGGCGCGGGCCGACCACTACGCGGGGCGGGCGCGGATGGTGGTGGACGAGGATCGCGGCGTGCTGGTCGGAGCCACGTTCGTCGGCCCGGACACGGGCGAGATGCTGCACGCGGCCACCATCGCGATCGTCGGAGAGGTCCCCCTCGCCCGGCTGTGGCACGCCGTGCCCGCCTACCCGACGGTCAGCGAGGTCTGGCTGCGGCTGCTGGAGGCCTACGGGCGTCCCTCGGCCTGACCGGCGTCGACGCGGCGCACGCGGCGCCGGTCAGTGGGAGAAGTGGCGCACCCCGGTCAGGAGCATCGGGATGCCTCGCTCTTGGGCCAGGGCGATCGTCTCGTCGTCGCGCACGGAACCGCCCGGCTGGACGATCGCCGCGACCCCGGCATCCAGGAGCGCCTCGGGTCCGTCCGCGAACGGGAAGAACGCGTCGGACGCGGCCACGGAGCCGCGTGCGCGCTCCCCGGCCCGTTCCACGGCGAGACGGCACGAGTCGACGCGGTTCACCTGTCCCATTCCCACCCCGACGGTGGCGCCGTCCCGGGCCAGGACGATCGCGTTGGACTTCACCGCGCGGCACGCGATCCATGCGAACGCCAGATCCGCCATCGTCGCCGCGTCGGGCCGATCGCCCGAGACCAGTTCCCACGCGTCCGGGTTCGCGTCCCCGGCGGTGAAGCGGTCGGCATCCTGGACGAGCAGCCCACCCGACACGGCTCGCAGTTCCCGCGACTCCGGCTGCCAGTCGGCGGGCAGCGACAGCAGGCGCAGGTTCTTCTTGCCGGCAAGGACCTGCCGCGCCTCGGCCTCGAACCCGGGAGCGACCACCACCTCGGTGAAGATGTCCCGCAGCGTCTGGGCCATGGCGGCGGTGACCGGGCGGTTCGCGGCCACTACCCCTCCGAAGGCCGACACCGGGTCGCAGGCATGCGCACGCCGGTGCGCATCCGCGATCGGGTCCGGCGCTCCGGGGGACGCCAGCGCGATCCCGCACGGGTTGGTGTGCTTGACGATCGCCACGGCCGGAGCGCGCTGATCGAACGCGGCCCTCACCGCGGCATCCGCGTCGACGTAGTTGTTGTAGGACATCTCCTTGCCCTGCAGCTGCACCGCCTGCGCGATTCCGCGGCCGCCGGGGCGTCGGTAGATCGCGGCCCGCTGGTGCGCGTTCTCCCCGTATCGCAGCGTCGCGAGCCGCTCCGCCCGGATCGTGAGATGCTGCGGCGGGTCGGCGGATGCGGTGGCGGCCGCTGCGCCGCCTGTGAACCAGTCCGCGACGGCGCGGTCGTAGTCGGCGGTGTGGGCGAATGCCCGGGCGGCCAGCTCCCGCCGCTCGGTGAGAGTGGTGCCGCCGGCGGCGAGCGCATCGGAGACCGCGGGATAGCTCTCGGGCGAGACCACCACCGCGACGTTCGCGTGATTCTTCGCCGCCGCCCGGACCAGGGCGGGTCCGCCGATGTCGATCTGCTCGATCACCGCCTCGCCCTCGGCGCCGGCGGCGGCGGTCTCGGCGAACGGGTACAGGTTCACGACGACCAGTTCGAACGGCGCGATCCCGAGCGCCGCCAGCTGGCTAACGTGGTCCTCCCGCCGGAGGTCGGCGAGCAGTCCCGCGTGCACGGCGGGGTGGAGGGTCTTCACCCGGCCGTCGAGGGACTCGGGGAATCCCGTCAGGTCCGATACCTCCGTCACCGGACGCCCCGCCGCTCGGATCGTCGCCGCCGTCGAGCCCGTGGAGACGATCTCGACCCCGGCGCGGTCGAGCGCGGCGGCGAGGTCCGCGAGCCCGGTCTTGTCGCTGACGGACACGAGGGCGCGGCGGATCGCGATCCGGTCGCGGACCGAGGTGTCAGGCGGGGATGCTGCGCGGTCTGCCATGGTTCTCCTGAGCGGCGGTTCAGTCGTCGCGCGCCGAGGCGGATGCCGCGGCGGCCAGATCCAGTCGTCCGGCCGCCACCTGCCGGACGACGTCGATGAGCAGCCGTCGCTCGACGACCTTGATGCGCTCGTGGAGGGACGTCTCGTTGTCGCCGGGACGCACGGGGACCCGTTCCCGGACGAGGATCGGACCGGAGTCCACACCATCGTCGACGACGATCACGCTCGCGCCGGTGGCCCGGACCCCCGCGGCGAGCGCGTCGTGCACCGCGTGAGGACCGGGGAACTCCGGCAGGAACGCCGGATGGGTGTTGATCATGCGGGGGAACCACTCCGCGACCACCGCGGCCGGCAGCAGGTGCATGAAGCCGCTGAGCACGACCAGTCCGGGCCGCCACACCCGCAGGTTCGCGCTGAGCTCCGCGCCCCACTCGGCGCGGAGGGCTGCGCCCGCCCACGGCACGATGAACGACGGGATCCCGAACTCCTCCGCGTGAGCCAGGCCCGCCGCCTCCCGATCGGCACCCACGGCCACCACGCGTGCAGGGAAGTCGGGGTCGGCGGCGGTCTCCAGCAGGGCCCGCAGGTTGGAGCCGCCGCCGGAGATCAGCACCGCGACGGTCAGCACCGCGTCAGTCTAGCGGCGGCGCGCTCGCCGTCCGCCGGGGGCGAGCAGCGCGATCCCGGCTCCGATCGCGACCTCCACGCCGATGGCGAGCGCCATCGCCCCGGGCGACGGGCCGACGACCGCGAGCCGACCCGGCCCCATCGAGCCGGACGAGCTCAGCGCGACGAGCGCCGCGCCCGCGGCGGTCACGACCGCGATCCCCGCGGCCAGCGCCGGCCGCAGGAACGGTGAGGATGCGCCGCCCGCCTCCGCGGTCGGCGTGAGGCGGGCGCGCACGCCGAGTCCGGCGAGCACACCGGCCCCGACGGGCACCAGAGCGAGCGCGAGCAGCCACGGCGACGAGGAGGGGGGGACGGCGCCGAGAAGCGGGATGCCGGGTAGCACGCCGAGCGTGGTTCCCGCGGGGGAGACGGCCGTCCCGACGCCGAGTGCAAAGCCGGGGCCGGCGAGGAACGCGAGAGTCCAGCCCAGCGCCACCGGCAGGTACGCGGCCTGACCGAGGGAGACCATCACCACCCCACCGAGGTCCAGGTTGCCCGACTGATAGAGCGCGACCACGCGGCCCGCGCCCCCGGCCAGGGCGGTGGCGAACAGCAGCGCGGCAGCTCCCGCGAGCCCCGCCAGCGCCAGCGCCGCCCCCCGCGCGACCAGCTCCGGCATCCTGCCCCACCCGCCGGGCACCGCCGCGAGCCGGCGGCGCAGCGAGTCCACGGGGCCGCCGTCGCCGTGCTCCCACGCGTCGGTCACCGCGCCGAGGAGCAGCCCGGTCAGGTACCACGCGGTCGGCAGCACGATCGCCTGCCACGGCTCGGTTCCGAGGATCGGCGAGGCAGCCGTGAGCGCCACCGCGGCGGCGCCCGCGGCGAACACGATGCCGCCCGATGCCGCGCCGGCGACCCATCCGCCCGCGGCGGCCGCGCGCCGCCCGGAGCGCACCCCGAGCACGATCGTCAGCACCGCGAAGGCCAGCGGCGCCAGCGACAGAACGAAGTCCGCACCGATGGGGTCGACGCCGGCGCCGGCGAGGTACTCCTCGGGGATGCGCACGTGCAGGGGCGTGCCGTGCCCGAACTGCCACACGGTGCCGGCGACCGGCCACAGCGCGGCCCAGTCCGGCGCGGGGGCGAAGGTCCAGGCGAGCGCGAGAGGCGCGAGCGCCAGCGCGACGCCCACCGCGACGGCCAGGACGGCGTCCAGAGCGGCCAGCAGGATGACGAGTACGCGGGGCATGCCCGTCCGACCCTAGCCCGGCTCCGGGCGCCGGGCCTGCGGCACGCGGTCAGAGCGCCCGGATCACCTCGCGCATCAGCGCGGCCGTCTCCGACGGCGTCTTGCCCACCCGCACGCCCGCCGCTTCCAGCGCCTCCTTCTTCGCCTGCGCGGTGCCGGCGGATCCGGACACGATCGCGCCGGCGTGACCCATGGTCTTGCCCTCCGGCGCGGTGAAACCGGCGACGTACCCGACGACGGGCTTGGTGACGTGAGCGCGGATGTACTCGGCGGCCCGCTCCTCGGCGTCTCCCCCGATCTCGCCGATCATGACGATCGCCGCGGTGTCGGGGTCCGCCTCGAACGCGGCGAGCGCGTCGATGTGGGTGGTGCCGATGACCGGGTCGCCGCCGATGCCGATCGCGGTGGAGAAGCCCAGGTCGCGCAGTTCGTACATCATCTGGTAGGTCAGGGTGCCCGACTTGGAGACCAGTCCGATGGGGCCGGTGCCGGTGATGTCGGCGGGCGTGATACCGGCCAGCGCCACCCCGGGGGTGATGATGCCCGGGCAGTTGGGACCGATGATGCGGGTGCGGTTGCCCTTGCTGCCGGCATGCGCCCACGCCTGCGCGGTGTCCCCGACCGGGACGCCCTCGGTGATCACGACCAGCAGCGGGATCTCGGCGTCGATCGCCTCGACCATCGCATCCTTCGTGAACGGGGCGGGCACGAACGCGACGGACACGTTCGCGCCGGTCGCGGCCATCGCCTCGGCGACCGTGCCGAACACGGGCAGCTGCACCGGGGTGCCGTCGCGGTCGAGGTGGGAGACGGTCGTGCCGGCCTTGCGGGCGTTCACGCCTCCGACGACGTTCGTGCCCGCCTTCAGCATCAGCGCCGTGTGCTTGGTGCCCTCCCCGCCGGTGATGCCCTGCACGATGACGGTGGAGTCCTGATCGAGGAAGATCGACATGTTCTGTTCTGGTCCCTTGTCCGGATGCGTAGGTCTCAGCGGGTGGTGGCGTGGGCGAGCGCGGCGGCGGCGTCGGCGCCCTCATCCATGGTGGCCGCGAGCGTCACCAGCGGGTGGGCGTAGTCGCGCAGGATGCGCCGGCCCTCCTCCACCCGGTTCCCGTCCAGCCGCACCACGAGCGGCTTCGACGCCGCCTCGCCGAGCGTCTCCAGTGCGCCCTTGATGCCGTTGGCGACGGCGTCGCATGCCGTGATGCCCCCGAACACGTTCACGAACACACTCTCCACCTGCGCGTCGCCGAGGATCACGTCCAGGCCCGCGGCCATCACCTCGGCCGAGGCGCCGCCCCCGATGTCGAGGAAGTTCGCCGGGCGCACGCCGCCGTGGGCCTCGCCGGCATAGGCGACCACGTCCAGGGTGGACATCACCAGCCCCGCACCGTTGCCGATGATCCCGACCTGGCCGTCCAGTTTCACGTAGTTCAGGTCGTGCGCCTTGGCCTTGGCCTCCAGCGGGTCGGCGGACGCCGCATCCTCCAGCGCCGCGTGCTCCGGATGACGGAACGCCGCGTTGTCGTCGAGGGTGACCTTGCCGTCCAAGGCGATGATCGCCCCGTCCGCGGTCTGCACCAGCGGGTTCACCTCGACCAGGGTGGCGTCCTCGCCGGTGTACACGTCGTACAGGGCGACGAACACGTCGGCGACCTGGTCGGCCAGGGCGTGCTCGAACCCGCCTGCGCGCGCGATCTCCAGCGCCTTCTCGCGGGTGATGCCGGTCAGCGGGTCGACGGCGACCCGGGCGAGGGCCTCCGGCTTCTCGACCGCCAACTGCTCGATCTCCATGCCGCCCTCGACGCTGGCCAGCGACAGGTAGGAGCGGTTCGCGCGGTCCAGCAGCACGGAGAAATAGAACTCGCGCGCGATGCTGGCGCCCGCGGCGATCATCACGCGGCGCACGGTGTGGCCCTTGATGTCCATCCCGAGGATGGCCCGGGCCGCCTCGTACGCCTCCTCCGGGCTCTTCGCGACCTTCACCCCGCCGGCTTTGCCGCGGCCGCCGGTCTTCACCTGCGCCTTCACCACGACCACCCCGCCGAGGGTCCGCGCGGCCTCGCGAGCCTCCTCGGGCGTGTCGGCGACAAGGCCGGGCAGCACCGGCACCCCGTGCTGCTCGAAGAGATCGCGGGCCTGGTATTCGAACAGATCCACCGTGCAGTCCTCTGCTGATCGTGAGGGGAACGGCCGCGAGAATGTCTCGACGTCGAGATACCGGCCGGTCCCTCAGCCTACTACCGCACTCGCGAGGACCGCGGCGGGGGCGTCCGGCTCCGGAACGGGCGTGCGGTGCCGAATCCGGTGCCCGGGACGTGGTGCTGCGCCCGGCGGATCGGGCCGGGCGGGGTGGGAGCGGGCATGATCGGAGCATGAGCATGCGCGCCACCGTGGTGGGGAGCGGTCCGAACGGCCTGTCGGCGGCGGTGACGCTCGCCCGGGCGGGGTACGCGGTGCGCGTGCTGGAGGCGGCGGACACCATCGGCGGCGGGACCCGCACCGAGGAGCTCACGCTCCCGGGGTTCCGGCACGACGTCTGCTCCGCCGTGCACCCCGGGGCGATCATGTCGCCGTTCTTCCGGGCGATCGGCCTGGACGTGGACTGGCTGGTGCCGGGGCTGTCGTACGCGCACCCGCTGCCGGGGCAGGCGGCCGCCCTGGCCTGGCGGGACATCGAACGCACGGCGGACGGGCTCGGGCGCGATGAGGCCGGCTGGCTCCGGATGCTGCGGCCGCTGGCCGAACGCATCCACGAGGTGGTCTCGTTCACGGGCGACCAACTGCTGCGCGTCCCGGCGCACCCTCTGACGGCCGCGCGCTTCGGCGCGCGCGCGCTGGAACTGGCCGGGCCGCTCGGGCGCGCGGAGCTGCGCACTCCCGCGGCGCGGGCACTGCTATGGGGGACGATGGGGCACGCGAACACGACGCTGCCCTCGCTGGGCGCCGCGGGGGCGGGTCTGCTGCTGGCAGCGCAGGCGCACGCGGCGGGGTGGCCGCTGGTGCGCGGCGGCTCGCAGGCGATCGCCGACGCGCTGCTGGCCGACCTCGTCGCACACGGCGGCTCGGTGGAGACCGGCAGCCCGGTCGCGGATCTCGGCGTGCTGGACTGGGGGGCCGCCGCGGACGGGGACGTGCTGATGCTGGACACCTCGCCGCGGCTCCTCCTGACCCACCCGGACCTTCCCGCCTCGTATCGGCGTGCGCTGACCCGGTTCCGGTACGGCGCCGCGGTCGCCAAGCTCGATCTCGCGCTGGACGGTCCGGTGCCGTGGACCGATCCGACGCTGGCTGAGGCGGTCACGGTGCACCTGGGAGGCACGGCGGAGCAGATCCAGAGCAGCGAGCGGGAGGTCGCGGCGGGACGGATGCCGCGCAACCCGTTCGTGATCGTCGTGCAGCCCTCCGTCGCCGACCCCACCCGCGCGCCCGGCGCCGCCCACGTGGTGTGGGCGTACGCGCACGTGCCGAACGGATGGCCGGGGGATGCCGCCGAGGCGGCGCTCGCGCGGATCGAGCAGTTCGCCCCGGCCGTGCGCGAGCGCATCCTCGGCGCGCACGCCGTCCCGGCATCCGAGCGGCAGGCGGGCAACGCCAATGAGATCGGAGGAGACATCTCCGGGGGTGCGTTCACGTTCCGGCAGGCGGTGATGCGCCCGGTGCTGTCGGCGCATCCGTGGCGCACGCCGGTACCGGGCGTGTACCTCAGCTCCGCCTCCACGCCGCCGGGTCCCGCGGTGCACGGGATGAACGGCTGGCACGCGGCCCGCTTGGCGATCGACGACATGCTGGGCATCCGGCTGAGCCTGGGCGACCTCGCACGGCTGGAACCCCGGCCGTATCCCGCCGGCTCCTGAGACGCAATCCCGGCGCACGCAGCGACCGGGCGGTTACCGTGGAGTCATGGGCCCCGTGCGCCGTTCCCGTCCCCGACCGCCTCGCGCCGTGCCGTCCGCCGAGCCGGCGGCCCCGGAGCCGCCGACGACCGCGGGGCTGTGGTCGGACACCTTCGGCCGGCTCGCGATCCGCGCGATCCAGGTCATCGTGGTGGCGGTCGTGGTCGCCGGGATCGTGTTCGCCATCCAGTACGTCACCGTCGTGACCATCCCGCTCGTGCTGGCGCTCATCTTCGCCGCCGCCTTCGCCCCGGCGATGGCGTGGATGCGGCGACACCGGGTGCCGTCCCTGGCGGCCACGATCCTCACCCTCCTCGCCGTGGTGGTGATGCTGGGCCTGGTGTCGTGGCTGATCGTCTGGGCGGTGCAGAGCCAGTGGGACGAGCTGTCCACCCAGGCGCAGGAGGGCTTCGGCCAGCTGATCGGCTGGATCAACACCCTGCCGTTCGCCCCCACGGACGCGCAGCTGCAGGACTGGGGCGATCAGATCGTCTCGTTCCTGACGAGCGCGCAGTTCGGGACGGGGGCGATCGCCGGGGTCAGCGCGGTCGCGAACTTCGTCACCGGCTTCGTGCTGCTGGTGACGATCCTGTTCTTCTTCCTGAAGGACGGACCGCAGATGTGGGAGTTCGTGCTGCGCCCGTTCCACGGGGAGCACTACGCCCGGGGCCGCCGCATCGGCGACAAGACCATCACCGTGCTCGGCTCGTACGTGCGCGGCACCGCCGCGGTCGCGCTGGTGGACGCCATCGGCATCCTCATCGGCCTGCTGATCCTGCAGGTGCCGCTCGCGATCCCGCTGGCGGTGCTGGTGTTCCTGCTCGCGTTCATCCCGATCGTCGGCGCCACCCTCGCCGGGTTCCTGGCGGCGCTGGTGGCCCTCGTCGCGAACGGCTTCGTCAACGCGCTGCTCGTGGTGGGCGTGGTGGTGCTGGTCAACCAGCTGGAGGGGGACTTCCTGCAGCCGGTGCTGATGGGCCGCTCGATGAAGCTGCACGCCTTCGTGGTGCTGGTCGCGCTGGCGGTGGGAACGGTGCTCGGCGGCATCGTCGGGACTCTCCTGGCGGTGCCGATCGCGGCGACCGCGTGGGGCGTCATCCAGGTGTGGGACGGGCCCGCCACCCCCGCCCGCTGGGCGCGCCCGAAGATCCCCCGACCGGCGGCGTAGACCCCGACGTCGCGCCGGCAGCCGGCGGTGGGCAGGATGGCTCGCATGCGCTACGCCCTCCCCGCCCCGATGCTGGCCGCGTCCGTACCGCGGATCCCGGAGGCGGACGGCTACGCGTTCGAGCCGAAGTGGGACGGCTTCCGGGTGCTCGCGGCCTGGGACGGCGACGAGGTGGCACTGGGCTCGCGGGGCGCGAAGGCGCTGACCCGCTACTTCCCGGAACTGGTCGAGGCGCTCCCGCGCGTGCTCCCCGGCCCGTGCGTGCTGGATGGCGAGATCGTGGTCGCGGTCGGCGAGCCCGGGTCCCAGCGGCTGTCGTGGGACGCGCTCGGCCAGCGCATCCACCCCGCCGCCCGACGGGTGGCCGAACTCAGCGAACGGACGCCGGCGATGCTCATCGCCTTCGATCTGCTGGCCGACGGGGACCGGATGCTGCAGCAGGAGCCGTTCCGGGAACGCCGCGCGCGGCTCGAGCGGCTGCTCGCGGACACGCCGCATCCGGTGCACCTGACGCGGTCCACGCGCGACAGGACGCTCGCCCGCCAGTGGCTCGACCGCTTCGAGGGGGCCGGATTGGACGGGGTGGTCGCCAAGCCCCTGGAGGAGCCGTACGCCCCGGGAGCGCGGACGATGCTGAAGATCACGCACGCGCGCACCGCCGACGTCGTCGTCGCGGGCTACCGGGTGCACTCGAGCGGATCCGGGGTGGGCTCGCTCCTGGTGGCCGTGTACGACGCGGACGGCGCTCTGCACCAGGTCGGCGGGGTCTCGGCGTTCACGGATGCGCGGCGCCGCGAGCTGCTGGCCGAGCTCGCACCTCTCGTGGAGCGCGACGAGGCCGGCGCGGTCGTCACCGGCCGCGGCGAGCGGAGCCGGTTCTCCGGCGCCAAGGACACCTCGTTCGTGCGGCTGCGTCCGGAGCGGGTGCTCGAGGTCGGCTACGACCAGTTGTCGGGCGACCGGTTCCGCCACACCGCCCGGTTCGTGCGGTGGCGCCCGGATCGGGACCCCCGCTCGTGCACGGCCGCGCAGTTCGAGCTCCCCGACCCGTACGATCTCGGGGACGTGCTGGGCTGAGCACCCGAGAAGACCCGGTTCAGCCGTCGGCTCGGGCGCGGCTGGGCTGGACCCGGGGCGGCTCGCCGGGCATCTTCGGGAACTCCGGAGGGAACGGCAGCTCCCCCAGGCCCGCCTCCCGGTCGCGCTCCCACCACGACAGCAGCACATCCAGCCGGCCCGCCGCCGCCGGCATCGGCGCCCACGGGTCGCCGGCGCCGCGCAGGCGCTCGGGCACGGTGCGCACCGTGAATGCGGCCGGATCGACCCCGGCCTCGAGTTCCTCCCACGTCAGCGGGGTGGAGACCGGAGCATGCGGCAGCGCCCGGGGACTGTACGCGCCGGCCATGGTGCGGTCGCGGTTCATCTGGTTGAAGTCCACGAACACCCGGGCGCCGCGCTCCTCCTTCCACCAGTTCACGGTCACCCGATCGGGCATGCGGCGAGCCAGCTCCCGACCGGCGGCGATCGCCGCATGCCGGACGTCGAGGAATTCGTGCTCGGGCACGAGCGGGCAGAACACGTGCAGCCCGCGGTTCCCGCTCGTCTTGACGAACGCCGTCAGCCCCGCCTCGGCGAGGATCCCCCGCAGCACGGGCGCGACCGCGGCCGCGTCATCGAAGCCGGTTCCGGGCTGCGGGTCGAGGTCGATCCGCAGCTCCACGGGCAGATCGGGCTCCTCGCGGCGGGACGCCCACGGATGCACCACCACCGTGTTCATCTGCACCGCCCACACCGCCGCGGCCGGCTCCGTCAGCACGAGCTGCGGGTGGCGGCGGCCGCTGTTGTAGGTGACGGTGACGGTCTCGACGTAGTCCGGCGCGCCCTTCGGCGGGTTCTTCGAGAAGAACCCGTCCTGGCCCACCCCCGCCGGGAACCGCTCCAGCGACACCGGCCGGCCCCCGCACGCGGCCAGGAACGGGCCCGCCACCGCGAGGACGTACTCGGCCAGTTCGCGCTTGGTGATCCCCACCTGCGGCCACACCAGCCGGTCGGGGCTCGTCAGCGCCACCTGACGCTCCCCGTGCGGGCCGGGCACCGTCAGCACGGTCCGGTCCGAGGCCATCGCGAGCCGCCCAGTCAGCCCGCGAGCGCGATGATCGGGGCGAGGTCCGTGCGGTCGAGCATCAGCCACGGGCCGCGCGGGTTGAGCACCACGGCATCCAGTCCCGCGTCCTCCCGCAGCGCCGCCGCCAGCTGCGCGACCCCGATCCGCACCGGCTGGTCGCCGCGCCCGAACGCGTGCAGCTCCAGCGGGTGGCTGAACACCTCCAGCACCCGCAGACCCTCCTCGGTGCGCATCTCGGCCACCCCCACCCGGCCGTCCTCGCCGCGGCGGGCGGCGATCCACAGCGGCGCGGCGATCAGCGCCCGGACCACCTCGGCGGTCAGCTGCGGTGTCCGCTCGGCATTCAGCGCCTCCTTCAGCGTCAGCGTCGGATCCAGATCCGCGACCGCCGTCGCCACCAGGGCCTGGGGCAGCATCGCCGACGCCGAGCCGGAGGCGTGGTCGAGCACGATCCCGCCGAGCCCGCCCTCGGCGACCTGCCGGAGCACGTCCAGCACCGGCTGCGCGATCGCGGAGCTGTCCTGATCGCCGTCCCGGCGGGCGGCGGCCTGCAGCGCCGCACCGCCCGAGTAGGCCATGAGGTACCGCTCCCCGTCGATGGTGGCCACGGCCAGAGGCATCCCGGCCCCCTGTGCCAGCAGGTCGTGCACGGGGCCGCGCACCCGCAGGTACACGTGCCCCTGCAACAGCTGGCGGGCGACGTTCAGCAGCTGGGCGGGTGAGGCCTCGGGGGGCAACTCGGCCAGCGCGTCACGCAGCAGCACGTTGTCGGCCAGCCCCGGAACCACCTCGGCGTCGGTCGGGCCGGGCGCTCCGGATGCGGGGACGCTCGCCATCGTCTCAGCCTACGCGGCCGCCCCCCGCCGCGTCACAACCGGGTGATCGGCGCGATCTTCACCAGCAGCTTCTTCATCCCCGACGCGTCGAACCGCACGTGCGCGACGCGTTTGGCGCCCTCGCCCGTGATCGCCTCGACCCGCCCCTCCCCGAAGTCGTCGTGCCGGATGCGGTCACCCGCAGCCAGCACCAGGTCGCCGTTGTCCCGGAGGGTCGCCGGCACCCGGTTGGGGAAGCGGTCCATCGCCGTGGCCAGCGGCGCGAGCGGCGGCAGATCCCGGCCGCCGCCGCGGACGGTCCGGGAGTTCACCGCGCGCGAGCGCGCGCCGCCCCGCGAGTTCACGTCGCCGGGCGACTGGCGCCAGTCGATCAGGTCGGCGGGGATCTCCTGCAGGAACCGGCTCGGCAGGGCCGCCGCGATCTCACCGAACTGCGCCCGGGTCATCGCCAGCGACAGGTACAGCCGGCGGCGCGCGCGGGTGACGCCGACGTAGAACAGCCGCCGCTCCTCCGCGGGGCCGCCGGGCTCTCCCGCCGAGATCCGGTGCGGGATGAGGTCCTCCTCCACCCCGGTGATGAACACCGCCTCGTACTCGAGGCCCTTCGCCGTGTGCAGCGTCATGAGCGACACGGCTCCGGCCTCGTCGTCGATCTGGTCGGCATCGGAGACCAGCGCCACCTCGGTGAGGAAGTCGATCACCGTGCCGTCGGGGTTCGCCCGGGCGAAGTCCCGCGCGACGCTCACCAGTTCGTCCAGGTTCTCCAGCCGCGCCTCATCCTGCGGGTCGTGGCTGGCGCGCAGCGCGTCCCGGTACCCGCTGCGATCCAGCAGCAGCGTGAGGCCGTCGGCGACCGCGCCGGTTCGCGGCGGTTCCCCCTCCGCCGGGAGCATCAGCGCGGTCGCCTCGGCGAGCAGGGCATCCAGCTGCGCGATCGCCGCCTGCAGCTTCGGGCCGACCCCGAGGTCGGCCGCGTGGGCGAGGGCGTCACGGAATCGCTCCCCGTGCGCCGTGGCGTAGCGGGCGATCGCGGTCTCGGTGACGTCGCCGATGCCGCGGCGGGGGCGGTTCAGGATGCGGCGCACCGCCATCTCGTCGGCCGGGTTCGCGACGGCGGCGAGGTAGGCCAGCGCATCCTTCACCTCGGCGCGCTCGTAGAACCGCGTGCCGCCCATGATCGCGTACGGGAGCGCGGCGCGGATGAAGATCTCCTCCAGGGCGCGCGACTGCGCATTGGTGCGGTAGAACACGGCGATGTCGGAGTACGCCACCCCGGCCCGGTGCAGCGCCTCGATCTCGTCCGCGACGAACTGGGCCTCGTCGTGCTGGGAGTACCCCGTGTACCCCACGATCGGCTCCCCCTCACCGACGTCGGTCCACAGCGACTTCGCCTTCCGGTCGAAGTTGTTGCCGATCACCGCGTTGGCCGCGGAGAGGATCGTCTGGGTGGACCGGTAGTTCTGCTCCAGCAGCACCACCGCCGCACCCGGGAAGTCGCGCTCGAACTCCGTGATGTTGCGGATGTCGGCGCCGCGGAACGCGTAGATGGACTGGTCGGAGTCGCCTACCACCGTCAGGGTCGCCCCGGGCAGTCCCGGCCCGCGCTCGGGCGGGAGCACCAGCATCCCGTCGGCCGCGAACGGCTCCGGGGCGGGCCCGCGCACCGGACGGGTCAACTCCCGGATCAGGGCGTACTGCGCGTGGTTCGTGTCCTGGTACTCGTCGACGAAGATGTGCCGGAACCGGCGCCGGTACACGTCCGCGACGTCGGGGAAGGCGCGGAAGAGGTACACGGTCTGGGCGATCAGGTCGTCGAAGTCGAACGCGTTCGCCCGCTGCAGGGCGCGCTGATAGTCGCCGAAGATCTCCGCGAACATCCGTTCGGCGGGGTCGGCGGTCGACGCCTGCCGGGCGAACCCCTCCGCGTCGGTCAGCTCGTTCTTCAGGCGGGAGATCCTGGCCCCCACCCCCGCCGGTGTCAGCCCCAGGGCGTCGGCCTGATGCTCCCGGATCAGGCGCTTCAGCAGCGCCCGGGTGTCGCCCGAGTCGTAGATGGTGAACGCCGTCGTGAACCCGAACGCGGCGGCCTCCCGCCGCAGGATCCGCACGCATGCCGAATGGAACGTGGAGATCCACATCCCCCGCGCCGCCGGACCCACCAGCCGTGCCACCCGCTCGCGCATCTCCCCCGCGGCCTTGTTCGTGAACGTGATGGCGAGCACCTCGCTCGGCCACGCCTCCCGGGCGCGCAGGAGCGAGGCGATCCGGTGGGTGAGCACCCGGGTCTTCCCCGACCCGGCTCCGGCGACGATCAGCAGCGCCGGCCCGCGATAGGTGACCGCCTCGCGCTGCTGCGGATTCAGGCCGTCCAGCAGGTCGTCGTCGGTCATGTCGCGAGCGATTCTACGGCGCCCCTCCGACGCCGAGGCGCGGATGCGTCAGGGCAGGGCGCGGGCTGCATCCCGGATGCCGCGCACCGCTGCGGCGACGCGGTCCTCCGCGTCCGCCGGCCCGGTCAGTTCCGCCAGCATCCGCTCGTACCCCTCGGTCGCCTCGCCCGCCCGGCGCGCGCGGACCTGCTCCCGGCGCACGTGCCGGATGAGCACGGCCGCGTCGCGGCGGTCGCCGAGGGTCGAATGGAGGAGGTCCCCCGCCTCCGCGAGCGCCGCCACCTCCGCCGCGGCCAGGTCCGGCGCCGCGGCGCCGATCGCCTCCGCGACGTACCGGAGCCGGCGCCCGGCCTTGCGCAGCTCGTGCACCCGCGGTCCATCGGCGTGGCGCTCCTGGTCGCGGAGCACCCGGCGCCATGCGCGGCGCACCCGGCGCGCCTCGTGCCGGAGGATCCCGGTCAGGGCCGGCGCCGCGGCGACGTCCCCCACCCGCAGGCCCGGATCCTCCGCCAGCCGGTGCAGTCTCTCCCTGCGCCCGGCACCCGCGGGCGAGGCCGCGATCGCCACCAGCCGCGCCTGGCCGAGCGCACCCGCCGCACGCGGCGCGTCGACCAGGCGCGCCCGCATCCGCTCGTCGGCCACGTCGAGTGCGTCCAGCCGCGCGGCCGCCGCGTCGGCGAGCACCTCCAGGTCCCGCACCACACCCAGCTGCGCGCCCCAGCGCCCGTGCTCCACGCGCACGATGCGTCCCCGGGACGGATCGATCGCGCCCGCGAAGCCCGCCAGGACGCTCCGCAGCCGCCGCACCGCGACGCGGTGCTGGTGCACGCCGTCCGGCTCGCCCGCCAGGGCCGCCCGTTCGGTGCCGGCCACGAGCGCGGCCGCCGCCCGCACGACGGCCAGCGCGCTCTCGGCGAGGGTCCCCGGCTGCGCGTCCACATCCTCACCGTACGGCGGCGCCGGTGGCCGCATCCGCCCCGCCCCCTCCCTCCCGGCGCGCTGCACTCCGTACGGCGCACGGCCCGTATGGCGCACGGCGCTCAGCGGAAGACGGCCGCGCCCAGATCGGGATGGTCCACGAACACCCCGTCCACGCCGGTCTCGGCGA
This sequence comes from uncultured Actinomycetota bacterium, assembly GCA_963701365.1. Classification (GTDB taxonomy): domain Bacteria; phylum Actinomycetota; class Actinomycetes; order Actinomycetales; family Microbacteriaceae; genus Microbacterium. The sequence goes on from CAVOZX010000032.1 coordinate 91,753, forward strand.
TGGCCCCCCACTCGGCGGCGTACTCGCCGGTCGCGGCGGGATCCGACCCGCGGCGGAACCGGGGCTCGAGGAAGCGGTTCTCCGGCCGGCACGTCCACGCGTACACGAGCAGGCCCCGCGCGTGGGCGGCCGCGACCAGGTCGCGCCCGGCCTCCAGCAGCACCGTCTTGTCCACGCTGATGCCCTCCGCGGCTGCCGCCGGCCCCTCCCAGCCCGCCGGAAGGGCCGGGCGGCTGCTCGCAGGATCAGCCGACAGGAGCTGCACCCGGGGGGCGGCGAGACCGCGACTGCGCAGCCGGTCCAGCGCGTCCGGTTCGAACGCCTCCACGATCAGCCGCTCCCCGCGCTCCCACCACCCGGCCGTCCGCAGCTCCCGCTCCAGCAGGGGCACCGGATCCCTCCCGATCGCGGCGAAGTAGGCGGTGAGCTTGAGCTCCAGCACCATGCGGACCGGAGCCGCGGCCGCCGCCTCCTCGAGCAGGGCGATCAGATCCGTGAGGCGCAGCATCCCCTCCTGCCCGTCGCGGGCGGCGCTCCCCGGGCGCAGCCCCGGCATCCGCTCCCGGCAGCGCAGGACCGACAGCTCGTCCCAGGTGAAGTCCTCCGTGAACCAGCCGGTGACCTCGTAGCCCGCCCACCGCTTCGTGGTGCGGCGGTCGGCGAACTCGGCGCGGTCCGCCACGTCCGTGGTGGCGGACAGCTCGTTCTCGTGCCGGACGACCAGCACGCCGTCGGCGCTGACCACGATGTCGGGTTCCACGGCATCCGCACCCATCCGCAGGGCCGCCAGGTAGCCCGATCGGGTGTGCTCCGGGTAGTGGCCGGGCGCTCCGCGGTGCCCGATGACGAGGGGACGCATCGCGCGCACGCTACGCGGCCCGGGTGCCGCGCCCGTGCACGGTCGGTGAACGGATGCGGGCACCGCGGTGAGCAGATGGTTCGGGCGGGTCGGCGGGCGCTGCGGGGGCCAGGCGCGGGCCGGGCAGGACACCGGGCGGGCGCGGCTCCGGGCGCCCTCACAGGTTCCCGCCGCCCCCCGGCGCACCCCCTCCGGTAGCCTGGGACGGCAGCATGGTGCTGCCCCGACACCTGGAGTGTGACCCAGCGATGGCTTCGTCCAATCCCGCGTTCAACAACCCGGCGTTCCAGGAGCGGAGCGCCGTCCGCAGCTCCCCGGCCGGCGCCCGCTCCGCCGGGACCCGCGCCGCGGATCTGACCCCGCCGGCCGCGGCCGAGGCGCGGCTGGAAGGCGCCTACGCCGCTCCGGCGGCCGGCGCGGTCGAGACCGGCCGCATGACCGTCGAGGACACCGTCTACAAGACGGTCGGCCTGTTCGCGATCCTCGTGGTCACCGCCGTCGTCGGCTGGATCTGGACGATGGCCCCGGTGTCGGCGGCGAACCCGCAGCCCAGCATCCTGCCGTGGATCGTCGGGGCCCTCGGCGGATTCGTGATGGCGATGATCGTCACCTTCGGCTCGCGCACGAAGGTCCGGCCGGCCCTGATCTTCGCGTACGCCGCGTTCGAGGGCCTGTTCGTCGGCGGCATCTCCGCGTACTTCGAGTTCCTGTGGCCCGGCATCGTGGTGCAGGCGACGCTCGCCACCCTCGCCGTGGTCGGGGTCACGCTCGCGCTGTTCGCCAGCGGCAAGGTGCGCGCCTCCAAGAAGGCGACGAAGATCTTCATGATCGCGATGATCGGCTACCTCGTGTTCGGCCTGGTCAACCTGGTGCTGATGCTCGTGGGCGTGCCGCTGGCCGGAGGCCCGTTCGGCCTCTACAGCGCGCAGATCTTCGGCATCCCGCTGGGCCTGATCATCGGCCTGCTCGTGGTGGTGATGGCCGCCTACTCCCTGGTGCTCGACTTCGACTCGATCCAGCAAGGCGTCCGCAACGGCGCTCCCCGCCAGTTCGGCTGGCTCGGAGCCTTCGGCATCATGGTCACCGTTGTCTGGCTCTACGTCGAGATCCTCCGCATCCTCGCGATCCTCCGCGGCAGCGAGTAGCACCCGCGCGCACCGACTGACCCGCGAACCCACCCCTTCCCGCCCAACCCACCCCGTGCTTCGGGTGGGTTCGCGGATACGGGGTGGGTTCGCGAGTCAGGTGCGCAAGGCGGCGGCGACGGATGCGGCCAGCGCGGCGGCGGTGCGTGCGGGGGAGAACGCGCGGGCGCGATCCAGGGCCTCGACGGCGAGACGGCGCTGCACGGAATCGTCGCGCAGAACCGTGATCAGGGCATTCGCGAGGGCTACGATATCGCCGTCGGGGACGAGGATGCCGCCGCCGGCGGCGAGGATCTCGGCGGGACCGTACCGCACGTCGTAGCTGACCACCGGGCATCCGCGGCTGAGCGCCTCCAGTGCTGCGAGCCCCTGACCCTCGAATGCGGTGGACTGCACCATCGCGGCCGCGCCGTCGAAGATCGCAGGCCCCGCATTCGTATGCCCGTGGAAGACCACGGATGCCGCGATCCCGAGCTCGGCCGCCAGGGACTCCAGATCCCCCCGCAGCGGGCCGTCGCCGTAGAGCTCGAGCCGCGCCCCGGGCACTGCGCGGTTCACCCGCGCCCACGCGCGCAGGGTGTGGTCCACCCGCTTGCCCGGCGCCAGCCGCGCCAGGCCCACCACCCGCATCCCGTCGCGGGCCACCGGATGCGCCGGCGGCTCCGGCGCGGGTAGCGGCACCACGGCGGAGCCCGGATGCGGCCCGAACCGACCCTCGACGTCCGCGCGCTGCCGTGCGGTCGGCCACAGCACCGCGTCGAACCCGGAACTGGCGTCCAGCCACCGCCGCCACAGAGCGTTCACCGGGGCGTCCGGCGTGTACGGCGGCTCCAGGTGGGTGGTGTGCACGGTGTGGACCAGGTGCACCCCCGGCGGACGCCACCGCGCGAGGAGCTCGCCGATCTGGCGCGATTCGCACACCAGCACGACCGGCGTCCCGGGGCGTTCGGCGCGGATGGCGGCCACCACCCGGTCCAGCCACGCCCGGTACAGCGCCCCGAACCCGGGGATCGTCCCGGCCGGGGCGCCGGACGCGTCGCGCAGGATGACCGGCGCGGTGCTGGTGTGCCAGTCCGGGTCCGGGGCGACGGGGAGATCCAGCACGGGCCGGCCCGCGACATCCGTCACCGTCCGGTACCGCCGGTCCGGGTCCGCCGCATCCGGGATCGCGGGATCCGGGTCCGCAGCATCCCGGATCCACGGCGCCGCCCCGCCCGCCGACGCCGCGGCCTCGTCGAACAGGTTCCGCATCCGATCGGCGCCACTGATCAGTCCGCGCCGGACGAATTCGGCGCGGTGCGCGGCGTGCTCAGCCGGGGTGCCCGGGTCCACGGTCAGCAGCACCGGTCCGCGCCCCCGCTCCACGCCGGATGCCGCCAGCAGCCGCGCCCGCTGCAGCGTCGCCACCGTGTACCCCCCGTCGAGCCCCGGTATCAGTCGACTGGCGATGACCAGGTACGCCGCATCCGGGAACACCTCCGCCACGCTCACCATCCTGCCCCGCACCGACCGCCGAACCCATGCTCTGCGCCCGAACCCATGTCGTGCACGAGGTGGATTCGCGCGCAATGGGTGGGTTCGCGGGTCGGGTGGGATGCGGCGGGCGTCACTCCCACTCGATCGTGGCGGGGGGTTTGGAGGTGATGTCGAGGACGACGCGGGTGACGTCGGGGACCTCGTTGGTGATGCGGGTGGAGATGCGGGCGAGGACGTCGTAGGGCAGACGGGTCCAGTCGGCGGTCATCGCGTCCTCGCTGGAGACGGGGCGCAGCACGATGGGATGCCCGTAGCTGCGGCCGTCGCCCTGCACCCCCACCGACCGCACGTCGGCCAGCAGCACGACGGGGCACTGCCAGATCTCCGCGTCCAGTCCCCCGGCGGTCAGTTCGGCCCGCGCGATGGCGTCGGCCCGGCGGAGAGTGGCGAGCCGGTCCGCGGTCACCTCCCCGACGATCCGGATGCCCAGGCCTGGCCCCGGGAACGGCTGGCGCTGCACGATGACATCGGGCAGCCCGAGGTCGTGCCCGATCTGGCGCACCTCGTCCTTGAACAGGGCCCGCAGCGGCTCGACCAGCTCGAACCGCAGGTCCTCCGGCAGGCCGCCGACGTTGTGGTGGCTCTTGATCGTCGCCGTCCCCGCGCCGCCGCCCGACTCCACCACGTCCGGGTACAGCGTCCCCTGCACGAGGAACCGGATCGGCTCGCCGCTCGCCTCCGCCTCGGCGGCGAGTTCGGATGCCGCCCCCTCGAACACGCGGATGAACTCGCGGCCGATGATCTTGCGCTTGGCCTCCGGGTCGGTCACCCCCGCCAGGGCCGCCAGGAACCGTGCGGACGCATCCACGGTCACCAGCCGGATGCCTGTGGCGGCGACGTAGTCCTGCTCCACCTGCTCGCGCTCGCCCTCGCGGAGCAGGCCGTGGTCCACGAACACGCACACCAGCTGATCGCCGACCGCGCGATGCACCAGCGCGGCGGCGACGGCCGAGTCGACGCCCCCGCTCAGCCCGCAGATCACCCGCGCGTCGCCGACCTGCGCGCGGATGCGCGCCACCTGATCGGCGATGACGTTCTCGCTGGTCCAGTCCGCCGGCAGGCCCGCCGCCCGGTGCAGGAAAGACTCCAGGATGCGCTGGCCGTACGGCGAATGCCTCACCTCGGGATGCCACTGCACGCCGTACAGGCGTCGCGCGTCATCCGCGAACGCCGCGACCGGGGTCGCGCCGGTGCGGGCCAGCACCTCGAAACCGGCCGGCGCCCGGGAGACCTGGTCGCCGTGGCTCATCCACACCGTCTGCTCCGCCGGCTGCCCGGCCAGCAGCGTCCCCTCGCGCACGACGGTGGCGGCGGTGGCGCCGTATTCGCGCAGCCCCGTGTTGGCCACCTCGCCGCCGAGTGCGGCGGCCATCAGCTGGAATCCGTAGCAGATCCCGAGCGTGGGCACCCCGAGCGCGAACACCCCCGGGTCCAGTCCCGGAGCGCCCGGCTCGTACACCGACGACGGGCCGCCGGAGAGGATGATGGCGGCGGGGTGCCGGGCGGCGAGGTCGTCGGCGGTGGCGGTGTGCGGCACGATCTCGCTGTAGACCCCCGCCTCCCGCACCCGGCGGGCGATCAGCTGTGCGTACTGCGCCCCGAAGTCGACCACGAGCACGGGGGACGCCTGTCCGGATGCCGCACGGTCCGCGGCGGTCCCGCCTCCGGTCGGGGGGGGCGCGGTCGGCCCGCTCACCGAGCCTGCGACACGGGCTCGGCGGATGCTGCGGCCTCGGCGGCCTCCCGGCCGGACAGGTAGCGCCGCACGTCGCGGGCGACGACGGTCTCCATGATGAAGGACAGGAACGGCACCACGCCGCCGGCGGCCAGCAGCAGGAAGCGCCAGAACGGCCAGCGCATCAGGCTCCACACCCGGAAGCACGCGAACAGGTACAGCACGTAGAACCAGCCGTGGGCGATCAGGATGCCGAGCGACAGGTTCAGCCCGTCGCCGGTGGATTCGCCCAGCTCCGTGACCGGCGCGAACCACAGCGCCCCGCCGGTTCCGCCGGCGAACAGCTCGTAGCCGAAGCCGTATTTCACCACCATCTCGGCCACCAGCAGCAGCAGCATCGTCCCCGTGATCACCGAGGCCACCTGGTAGAACCGCAGCGCGCCGCGGATGGCGGGGAAGGAGGCGAGCTTCGGGGCGGCCATGCCGACCATCCTACCCGGCCGGGTCCCGCCCGCCCCCGGCCGCGGCGGCCTCCGCCAGGTCCTCCAGCTCCTTCTCCCACGCGTCCCGCGACAGCCGGTACCAGAAGTAGAAGGAGAACCCGGCGAACACCACCCACTCGGCCGCGTAGAAGAGGTTCAGCCAGTTCACCGGAGACCCGGCGTCGGGGGCGGGCGACAAGATGTCGACCAGGCCCCCCATCGGCTCGTCCGCCGTCAGGTACGGGCGGTACACATCGAGCCCCTCGATGTCGTGCCATCGGGACAGGAGCGCCGCCGGCGACATCCGGGTCAGCTCCCAGGGGTCCTCCGCCGGGGGCGGGATCGGGCCCTCATCGGAGATCACGCGGCCGGTGAGGGTCACGAGCCGCCCGGGGTCCGCGGTCCACTGCTCCGACAGCGCCGCCGCCGCGTCGTCCGCGTCGGCCCGGGTCGGAGCCCACCCGGTCGCCACCGCCAGCGAGACGGGGCTCGCGGCGTCGGTGCGGAGCTGGCCGGTGACCCAGTAGCCCGCCACATCGTCGTTGTAGCGGGAGGAGACCACCACGAAATCGCCGGGCACGAACGACCCGGTCACGCTCACCCGCTGGCCGACGAGCGGCTCCGGCAGGTACTCCCCGGGAGCCACCACGTCGGCGATCGCCATCACCTGCTCCGTGGCCCCCTCCTCGCGCGGGGCGGTGTCGATGGCGCGGGCGAGCTGCCACTGCCCGAGCCACGCGAACACGCCCGCCACCACCAGGCACGCCAGCAGCACTGCGATCCAACGCGGGCGCAGCATCACCTCCCGGAGCGTGGGGGGGTACACCTCGTCGAACGGTCGGGCCGGGCCGGGAGCGGGGGGACCTGCGCCGGCCGGGTCACCGGCATCCGGACCGGGGTCGACCGGATCCGGGCCGGCCGGGGGCGGGGTCATCGGGCCGGTCACCGCGCGTAGGGAGCGACCACGACCTCGACCCGCTGGAACTCCTTCAGGTCGGAGTACCCGGTGGTGGCCATCGATTTGCGCAGCGCCCCGATCAGGTTCGCGGTGCCGTCGGCGACGGGGGCGGGGCCGAAGAGGATCTCCGGCAGCGGCGCGACCGGGGGAACGGGCACCCGCCGGCCCCGCGGCAGCTGAGGATGGTGCGCCTCCGGACCCCAGTGGAATCCGCGCCCGGGCGCATCGGTCGCCCGAGCCAGCGCTACCCCCAGCATCACCGCGTCCGCCCCCATCGCGAGGGCCTTGACGATGTCGCCGGAGGTGCCCACGCCGCCGTCGGCGATCACGTGCACGTAGCGGCCGCCGGACTCGTCCAGATAGTCGCGGCGCGCCCCGGCGACGTCCGCGACGGCGGTGGCCATCGGTGCGTGGATGCCGAGGGTGGCGCGCGTGGTGGATGCGGCCCCGCCGCCGAAGCCGACCAGCACCCCCGCGGCGCCGGTGCGCATCAGGTGCAGGGCGGCGGTGTAGGTCGCGGCGCCGCCCACCACGACCGGGACGTCAAGGTCGTAGATGAACTTCTTCAGGTTCAGGGGCTCCGCCGCCGACGACACGTGCTCGGCCGAGACGGTGGTGCCCCGGATCACGAACAGGTCCGCGCCGGCCGAGACGACGGTCTCGTAGAGCTCCTGGGTGCGCTGCGGGGTGAGCGAGCCGGCCACCGTCACGCCGCCGGCGCGCATCTGCGCGATCCGGTCGCGCACGAGTTCGGGTCGGATCGGCGCCGCGTAGATCTGCTGCATCCGCTGCGTCGCGCGATCGTCCGGCAGCGACGCGATCTCGGCCAGCAGCGGCTCGGGATCCTCGTACCGGGTCCACAGCCCTTCCAGATCCAGCACGCCGAGCCCGCCGAGCCGCCCCAGCGCGATGGCGGTGTCGGGGCTCATGACGGAGTCCATGGGCGCGGCCAGCACCGGGATGTCGAAGTGGAACGCGTCGATCGACCAGGCGGTGGAGACATCCTCGGGGTTGCGGGTGCGTCGGGAGGGGACCACCGCGATGTCGTCGAAGGTGTATGCGCGGCGGGCGGACTTGGCCCGCCCCACCTCCATCTCCTGCGTCACCGCTTCAGACTACCCGCCGCCCTGGACGCGGCCCGCGCCTGCAGCAGCCGGGTCAGCGGCGCGTTCACCAGCAGGTACGACAGGAAGCCGAACGAGCCGACCCACGGCGAGACCGCCATCGCGATGCCGGCGCAGATCACCGCGGCCATCCCGCCGGCGCCCCGGTACCGCCAGTCCGCCGCGTCCCCCTCGCGCATCAGGTGTCCGCCGCGCGCCGCCGCCCATCGCCACGACAGGTGGCCGAGCAGGGCCGCGAAGAAGAAGTCGATCGGCATCAGCATCCGGCCGGCGTACCAGTCGGAGTATGCGCTGGTCAGCGAGGTCGTGAACGGCATCAGCACGATGAACAGCAGGCGGGCGTTGTTCAGCCACAGCAGCGTCGCGTCGACGCGGACGATGTCGGCGAACTGGCGCAGGTGGATGGTCCACAGCATGCTCAGCAGCGCGAAGCTGACCCCGAAGGCGAGGAACTTCTCGCCCATCCCCGCCAGCTCCTGCCACAGCTGCGCATCCGAGTCGATCCGGCCCAGCGCGTCGGTGGACAGATCCAGGACGAGCAGGGTCGCGGCGATCGCGAACACGCCGTCGGTGTACGCCTCGGTGCGGGCGGTGCCGAGTGTTCCCCCGGCGCCCCCCTCTTCGCCGCTGCCGCGAATCATGCCGCCAGGGTAGCGAGCGGCGGCATCACCGCGCGTAGTTGGGCGCCTCCACCACGATCTGCACATCGTGGGGGTGGGATTCCTTCAGGCCCGCCGGGGTGATCCGCACGAACCGGCCGCGCTCCTTGAGCTCGTCCACCGTCCGCGCCCCGACGTAGAACATCGACTGCCGCAGGCCTCCCACCAACTGGTAGGCGACCGCGCCGAGCGGGCCGCGGTAGGCGACCTGGCCCTCGATCCCCTCGGGGATCAGCTTGTCGTCGGTGGGGACGTCGGCCTGGAAATAGCGATCCTTGGAATAGGAGGTGCGGGTGCCGCGGGTCTGGAGCGCACCGAGAGACCCCATGCCCCGGTACTGCTTGAACTGCTTGCCGCCCTGGAAGACGATCTCGCCCGGCGCCTCGTCGGTGCCGGCGAACAACGACCCGATCATCACCGTGTCGGCCCCGGCGACCAGCGCCTTGGCGATGTCCCCGGAGTACTGCAATCCCCCGTCCGCGATGACGGGCACCCCTGCCGGTCGCGCCGCCAGCGACGCCTCGTAGACCGCGGTCACCTGCGGCACGCCCACCCCTGCCACCACGCGCGTGGTGCAGATCGACCCGGGCCCCACGCCCACCTTCACCGCATCTACTCCGGCGTCGATGAGGGCCTGCGCGCCCTCGCGGGTCGCGACATTGCCGCCGATGACGTCCACGTGCGCGAAGGACGGGTCGGCCTTCAGGCGCCGGACGATGTCGATCACTCCGGCGGACTGGCCGTTCGCGGTGTCCACGACGAGCACGTCCACGCCGGCGTCGCGCAGCGCCTGCGCACGCTCCCACGCGTCGCCGAAGAAGCCGATGGCCGCCCCCACGCGCAGGCGGCCCTGCCCGTCCTTGGTCGCCAGCGGGTACTTCTCGCTCTTGTCGAAGTCCTTGATGGTGATCAGTCCCGCCAGCCGGCCGTCCGGGCCGATCAGGGGGAGCTTCTCCACGCGGTGCCGCGCGAAGGTGGCGATCACGTCGCCCGCGCTGACCCCGACCGGAGCGGTGATGAGGTTCTCGCTGGTCATCACGTCTCGCACGAGCGTGGTCTGACGCTCGAAGCCGGACACGAACCGGATGTCGCGGTTGGTGACGATCCCCACCAGGCGCCGGTCCTCGTCCACCACCGGCAGCCCGGAGATGCGGTACGCGGCGCACAGCCGGTCGACTTCGGCGACCGTGGCATCGGCGGTGGTGGTGACCGGGTCGGAGATCATCCCGGACTCGCTGCGCTTGACGCGGTCGACCATCGCGGCCTGGTCGGCGATCGACAGGTTGCGGTGCAGGATGCCGAGCCCGCCCTCCCGGGCGATCGCGATCGCCATCCGCGCCTCGGTGACGGTGTCCATGGCGGAGGACACGAGCGGCACCGCGACGGTGATCCGCCGGGTGACGCGACTGGAGGTATCCGCCTCGCTCGGGATCACGTCGGTGTGCCCGGGAAGCAGCAGCACGTCGTCGTAGGTCAGCCCGACGGGGCCGAACGGGTCGGGGTGATCCATGGGTGCTCCTCTCCCGCCGTGGCAGCGCCGAGGCGGGGGCGACGTCGACCGAGACGGGGAGAGGCATCCCGTCGCCTCGATTCTACGGCGCCGGACCGGGGCGGGGATGCCGGATGCCCCCCGCGCGGCGTGCACTCTCTCCCACCTGCGGCCGGACACCGACGTCACCGTCGAAACATGGCCGACATACTACGCTCGTACCGTCGTTCATCACCGCCGATGCGACCCGCACCTCGGCGTGACCCACCCGGACGGGAGACTCCGTGGGCACCACCACTGCGACCGCACGACGGTCGTTGCCGGCGATGCTGCTCCTGGTGATCGGTCTGGTGGTGGCGATCCTCGCCCTGGTCGCCGCGCCCGCGCACGCCGAGACTCCGGAGCCCGCCGCCGCATCCGAGCCATGCATCGCCGCCGCCGACGTCGGCTGCCTCAGCGGGACGCTCCGAGACGCCGGCGAGGGGGTGGTGGTCACCGCGGACGGTCCCGGCGGGTCCTTCACCGCCCGGACCGACGCCGACGGGCGCTGGACGATCGCGATCGCCCAGCCCGGCGACTACACCGTGCAGGTCGATGCGGGCACCCTCCCCGACGGGGTCACTCTGCGCGGGGGCGAACCGCAGGTGCGCACGGTAGCCCTGGGCGCCACCACGGCCGTGCTGTTCTCCGTGCAGGGCGCCGCGGAGCCGGGCGCCGCGGAGGGAGGAGCAGGAGCCTCGGCGACCGGGTTCAACTGGGACCGGCTCGCACAGCAGGCGGCGTCGGGCCTGCGGCTCGGACTGCTGCTGGCGCTGGCCGCGGTGGGACTCTCCCTCATCTACGGCACCACGGGCATCTCGAACTTCGCCCACGGCGAGCTGGTCACCCTCGGCGGTCTGCTCGCGTTCGTGTTCGCCAACCTCATGGGCCTGAACATCTGGGTCGCCGGCGTCATCGTGGTGGCGCTGACGGCGCTGTTCGGGCTCGCTCAGGACGCGGCGATCTGGCGACCGCTGCGCCGGCGCGGCCTGAGCCTGACCCAGCTGATGATCGTCACGATCGGAATGTCGCTGGCCCTGCAGTACACGTTCCAGTTCTTCATCGGCGCATCCACCGTGCGGATCGTCACCGCGAACCCGCGCCCCGTGCAGATCGGGCCGGTCTCCCTGAGCCAGGACTCGCTGATCGCGATGGGGATCGCCGTGGTCGTCCTCGTCGCCGTCGGGGTGATCCTGCTGCGCACCAGAATCGGGCGGGCCACCCGGGCGGTCAGCGACAATCCGGCGCTGGCGGCGGCATCCGGGATCAACGTGGACCTCGTGATCCGGCTGACCTGGATCGCGGCGACCGCGCTGGCCGGGCTGGCCGGCATCCTGCTCGGGCTCGTGCTCAACGGCATCAACTGGATGACCGGGATGCAGCTGCTACTGCTGCTGTTCGCCGCCGTCACTCTGGGCGGGCTCGGCACGGCGTTCGGCGCGCTGTTCGGCGCGCTCATCATCGGGATGACGGTGGAGCTAACCAACATCTGGCTCCCCGGCGACTTCAAGTACGCCACCGCGCTGCTGCTGCTCATCGTGCTGCTGCTGGTGCGACCACAGGGCCTGTTCGGCCGCAAGGAGCGGGTGGGCTGACCGTGGGCATCGTCGACCTGCTCTACCAGATGTCCGCGATCGCGATCGGTCCGGCCACCGCGGCGTTCGCGATCGCCGCGATCGGGCTGAACCTGCACTTCGGGTACACGGGACTGCTGAACATGGGCCAGGCCGGGTTCATGCTCCTGGGGGCATACGGGTTCGCCGTGTCGGCCGGAGCGGGCCTGGGCTTCTGGCCGTCGCTTCTGATCGCGCTGGCCGCGGTGATCCTGTTCAGCCTGCTGCTGGGCGTCCCGACGCTGCAGTTGCGGGGAGACTACCTGGCGATCGTCACCATCTCCGCGGCGGAGATCGTCCGGATGGTGGGCCGCTCCTCCATCATGGGACCGATCACCGGCGGCTCGAACGGACTGCCGGGAGCCGGCTACCGGGACGCGTTCAACGACCTGTCGTTCCTCCCCGACGGCACCACCACCATCCTGTGGTTCACCTACGAGAACAACGGCGTCAGCGGCTGGTGGGTCCGGCTGGTGGGGTGGGCGCTGGTGGCGCTGCTGTGCCTGCTGGTGTGGATGCTGATCCGCAGCCCCTGGGGCCGCGTGCTCAAGGGCATCCGCGAGGACGAGGACGCGGTGCGGAGCCTGGGCAAGAGCGCGTACTCGTACAAGATGCAGTCGCTCGTGCTCGGCGGGGTGATCGGCGGGATCGCGGGCATCGTGTACGTGATCCCGGCCTCGGTGCAGCCGGACGCCCTCGGCCGCTCCACCACGTTCTTCATCTGGACGGCCCTGCTCCTGGGCGGCGCGGCCACGATCTTCGGGCCGGTGCTCGGGGCCATCCTGTTCTTCGCGGTGCGGATCCTCATCCAGGGCGTGACCGACATGGTGGTCCCCAACGCCGTGATGTCTTCGCAGCAGACCGAGCAGTTCTCCTGGATCATGGTGGGGATCGCGCTGATGCTGCTCGTCATCTTCCGGCCGCAGGGCATCCTCGGCAACAAGAAGGAGCTGAACTTCAATGTCTGAGGCCGTCTCCGCCGCCGCGCGCGCCGCGCTCTCGGAGGTGCCGCATGTGCCGGGGGCGCCCAAGCCCGACCCGATCCTGGTGGTGGACAACATCATCCGCCGGTTCGGCGGGATGACCGCCGTCGACGTCGACCACCTCGAGGTGCAGCGCGGCGTGATCACCGCCCTGATCGGACCGAACGGGGCCGGCAAGACCACCTTCTTCAACATCATCACCGGATTCGACAAGCCCACCAGCGCGAAGCGCCTGATCGGGGGTCCGGCCGCGGCGGACGCCGCGCGGTGGTCGTTCGACGGGCGCACTGTGGGCAACACCGCCGCATCCAAGGTCGCCCGCAGCGGCATGGTGCGCACGTTCCAGCTGACCAAGGCGCTGTCGCGGATGACGGTGCTCGACAACATGCTGCTGGGGGCACGCGACCAGGCCGGGGAGAACATGGCGGTCGCACTGATCCCGCCGCTGTGGCGGCGCCGGGAGCGGGAGATCACCGAGAAGGCCCGCGAGCTGCTGGCGCGGTTCACCCTCTTCGACAAGCGCGACGACCTCGCCGGTTCCCTGTCGGGCGGTCAGAAGAAGCTGCTGGAGATGGCGCGGGCGCTGATGAGCGACCCGACCATGATCATGCTGGACGAGCCGATGGCGGGCGTGAACCCGGCGCTGACGCAGTCGCTCCTCGGCCACATCCAGGCGCTGCGCGACGAGGGCATGACGGTGCTGTTCGTCGAGCACGACATGCACATGGTGCGCCACATCTCGGACTGGGTGGTGGTGATGGCCCAGGGCGCGATCGTCGCGGAGGGGCCGGCGGCGGACGTGATGAGCCAGCAGGCGGTGATCGACGCGTACCTGGGCGCCCACCACGACACCGACCTCGGCGACGACGCGCTCCTGGACACCGGAGTGATCGCCGAGCTGGAGGCGGAGGCGGAGGCCGCCGACTCCGCTGAGGAGGCACGGGTCGACCGGGCCCTCGGGAAGGAGCAGCGCTCATGACCGAGCCGGTGCTGGAGGCGACGGATCTGCACGCCGGATACCTTCCCGGGGTGAACATCCTCGGGGGCGTCACCATCGTCGCCCGCCCCGGGGAGTTGATCGGGATCATCGGGCCCAACGGAGCGGGCAAGTCCACCTTCCTCAAGGCGGTGTTCGGGCTGGTCTCGGTGCGGCAGGGGTCCGTGCGTCTGAAGGGTGAGGACATCACCGGCTGGAAGCCGAACCGCCTGGTCGCCGCGGGCGTCGGCTACGTGCCGCAGACGAACAATGTCTTCCCGTCGCTGACGATCACCGAGAACCTGCAGATGGGCATCTACCAGAAGCCGCGGCTGTTCGCCGCGCAGTTGGAGAAGATCTTCGAGATCTTCCCCATGCTCGCCGACCGCCGCGACCAGCGCGCCGGTTCGCTCTCCGGCGGCGAACGTCAGTCGGTGGCGATGGCCCGCGCGCTCATGATGGACCCGTCGGTGCTGCTGCTGGACGAGCCGTCGGCGGGTCTGTCGCCGGTGCGCCAGGACGAGACGTTCCTGCGCACCCGGCGGATCAACAAGACGGGGGTCAGCGTCATCATGGTGGAGCAGAACGCCCGGCGATGCCTGCAGATCTGCGACCGCGCGTACGTCCTCGACCAGGGCCGTGACGCCTACACCGGCACCGGCCGGGAACTGGCGGAGGACCCGAAGGTGATCGAGCTGTACCTGGGCACCCTCGCCACCGACACCGCATCCTGACCCCCGCGCCCGCGCGCCGCGCCCTGACCCCCGCCCGCGCGCGTCGCGCGCCGACCGCCGAACCCATGTCGGCCGGTCCACCCCATGTCCAGCACGACATGGGTTCGCGCATACGAGGTGGGTTCGCGGGTCAGGGAGGTCACCAGGCAGCCGCAGCCTCACCCGACACGGCGGGGCCCCCGGAGCGGACGCTCCGGGGGCCCCGCCGTGCGGTTCAGCGGGTCAGGTCAGGACTGACCCTCCACGGCGCTCTGCCACACCGGGGCGTTGTCGGCGTCGAACTGGTAGATGCCGATGAAGGCGCTGGACGGGTCGTTCTTGGCGTTGAACGGACCGACTCCCGCCACACCCGCGTACCGGATGTCGGAACCCTCCTCCAGCAGCGCCGTGCAGTCGGCGTAGGTCGAGCACTCCTCGCCGCCGTTCGCGCCCGAGACGGCCGCGAGGTTCGCCTGGATGGTGGCCGGGTCGGTCGCGCCGCCCTTGATCGCCGCCAGGGCCGCGAGGATCACCGCGTCGTAGGACTCCGCCGAGTAGGAGAAGTCGCTGAGCGCGGACCCCTCCACGGCCTCGTGCCACGCCGAGGCGCGCTGCTTGTACTCGTCGGCGGCGTTCGCGCCGGGGATGGTGCCCTTCGCGCCCTCCAGGGTCCCCGCCTCGAAGTCGGCGGAGTAGTCGGAGGTGTTGCCGTCGGTGTAGTACGTGCGGGACATGTCCCAGCCCTGCGCGACCAGCTCGGGGATGATGGCCTTGGTCTCATCGAAGGCGATGATCACGATCGCGTCGGGGTTGGTCGCGATCGCCGCGGTCACCTCGGACGAGAACGTGGTCTGGCCGGGGGGGAACTCCTGGCCCGCTCCGGTCGCGCCGTACGTCACCGCGCCGCCGGCGTCCTCCACCGTGGACTGCACCACATCGCGCAGGCCCGTGCCGTACGCGTCGTTGAACACGAGGAACGCGATGTTGGCGTTGCCGTCGCTGGTGATCAGCTGGCCCAGCGCGGAGCCCTGCACCGTGTCGGGCGGTGCCGTGCGGAAGTAGAAGTCCGAGTACCCGGACAGGGTCGCCGCCGTGTTGGCCGGCGAGATCTGCACGATCGGGCTCGCACCCGTCGTGATCTTGTCGATCACGTTCAAAGTGACCGACGAGGATGCCGCACCGATCACGACCGACACGTCGGCGTTGATCAGCTCGTCCGCGGACGCGGAGGAGACGGTCATGTCGTTGCTGTCGCCGGAGTCGGTCCAGAACGTGCACGCGCTGTCGCCCGCGGCGACGATGTCGTCGACCGCCAGGCCCACGCCCGCGATCTCCGGCGGGCCCAGGAACGCGAGGGTTCCGGTCACGGGCAGCAGGGTGCCGACCTTGAGGGTGTCGGCGCTGGTGGTGTCGGCGGCGCAGTCCTGCGCCGTGTAGTCGCCGGCCGCGGTCGTGGCCGGGGCGGCGCCGCCGCCGGCGCAGCCGGCCAGCGCGAGCGCCGAGACGCCTGTGAGGGCGACCGCGGCGAACCACGCCTTCTGGGAACGAACCATCGGGTTCCGTCCTTTCATTCGGGAATGCGCGGCCCCGCGGGCCGCGCGCATGCGCAGGAAGGTATCCGCACAATGTTACGAGTGTGTTGTCGACGGCGCGGGATCGCCGTTCTCGGCGCGATTCGCGATGGAATCGTTATCGAACCGGCGCTCAGGTCAGCTCGGCCACATCCGAGACCCCGTCCGGGCGTCCGCGGCGGTGACGACGGGCCGCGGCGAACGAGTCGAGAGTCAGCACCGCCAGGGCGGCCCAGACCAGCGCGAAGCCGGCCCAGCGGCCGGGCGTCATCTCCTCGCCCAGGATCCACGCCCCGATCACGAACTGCATCACGGGCGCCACGAACTGCAGGATGCCGATCACGGTCAACGGCGCCCGCCGGGCGCCCGCGGCGAACAGGAGCAGCGGCGTGGCCGTGACGACCCCCGCCAGCGACAGCAGCACCGCATGCCACGGACCGGCCGCGCCGAAGGTGATCCCGGTGGTCGCCGCCACCGCGATCAGCTGGCCGATGGCGACGGGAGTCAGCCACAGCGACTCGAGAGTCAGCCCGCTGATCGCGTCCACCGGGCCGCCGATCTGCTTCTTGACCAGGCCGTACAGCCCGAACGAGAACGCCAGCGACAGCGCGATCCACGGGAACGCGCCGTAGCCGACCACGATCACCACCACCGCCGCGCCCGCGATCGCCAGGGCGATCCACTGCGCCGACCGCAGCCGCTCCCGGAGAACCAGCACTCCCAGCAGGACCGTCACGATCGGGTTGATGAAGTAGCCGAGACTGGATTCGATCACGTGGCCGGTGAGGGTGGCGACCAGGAACACCTGCCAGTTCACATAGATCAGCGCGCCGGCCAGGGCCGTCCACGCCAGCAGCCGGCGCTGACGCAGGATGGCGCCGAGCCGCCGCCACGAGCGGGTGACGGCCAGCAGGATCGCGCAGAACGCAAGGGAGAAGAGGATCCGCCAGGCCACCACCTCCCACGGCCCCGCCGGCGCCAGCAGCACGAAGTACAGCGGCAGAAAGCCCCAGAGGAAGTACGCGCCGAAGGCGTACAGTCCGCCCGCCGTGGTCTGATCGATCGGACTCCGGGCGCGCACCGGACCACTCTAGGACCGTGCCGGGGCGCCCCCGGACGGCACGGGCCGCATCCGCGCACGCCCGGGAGGAGTGGGCGAGGCGAGCCGGCGGGCGCCGGACATGACGAAGGACCCGGACGTGTCGGCATCCGGGTCCTTCGAGGGGGTCAGCGGACGACGACCGCCAGCACGTCGCGCGCGGACAGCACCAGGTACTCGTCGTTGCCGACCTTGACCTCGGTGCCGCCGTACTTGCTGTAGAGCACGCGATCGCCGACGGCGACGTCCATCGGCACGCGGTTGCCGTTGTCGTCGATGCGGCCCGGTCCGACGGCGACGACCTCGCCCTCCTGCGGCTTCTCCTTGGCGGTGTCAGGAATGACCAGCCCACTGGAGGTGGTCTGCTCGGCCTCGACCTGCTGGATGACGATGCGGTCCTCGAGCGGCTTGATGGAAACCGACACGGTGTACCTCTTCTTTCTCGCTTCGTGGAAAGACTGGTTAGCACCCGCCCTCGGAGAGTGCTAACGCCAGTCTAGGGTGCTCCTGGCACTCATGCAACGCGAGTGCCAGCCGGCTGCGCGCGCCGCCTAGCCTGGGACACGTGGACGAATCCGGGCTGCTCACCCTGCTCACCCCACAGGCGCTGCGTCTGCTGGACGAGGTGGGCCCGGTTCCCTCCACGGATGCTGCCGCCGCAGCGGTCGCCCGGCTGCGGCGGGAGGGCCACGGACCGGAGCTGGTCGCCGCCGTCGTCTCGCAGGCTCGGCTGCGGACCCGGGCGACGGCGAAGCTCGGAGAGTGGGCGGGGCGGATGCTGTTCACCCCCGCGGGCCTGGAACAGGCCACCCGGCTGGAGGTCGCAGCGCTTCACGCCGCCCGCTTCCGCGACGCCGGGATGACACGAGTGGCCGATCTCGGGTGCGGCCTGGGCGGTGACAGCCTGGCGCTGGCGGGCCTGGGGATCTCCGTCAGCGCGGTGGAGGCCGACGCGGTCACCGCGGCGCTGGCCGCCTACAATCTCGCGCCCTACGACGTGACGGTGCGCCATGGGCGGGCCGAGGACGAGCCGCTCGCGGACGTGGATGCGGTGTGGCTGGATCCGGCGCGACGGACTCCCGGGCACGACGGTACGCGCCGGGTGTCGGCGGACGGGTATGCGCCCCCGCTGGAGTGGACCCTCGCGACCGCCGCGCGGATCCCCGCGGGCGTGAAGCTCTCCCCCGCGCTGGATCGGGGCCTGATCCCGGCCGAAACGGAGGCGCAGTGGACCTCGGTGGACGGGACGCTGGTGGAGCTGGCGCTGTGGACGGGCGCCCTCGCGCGTCCGGGTGTGCGCCGCGCGGCGCGGGTCATCCGCGGCGGCGTCGCGCACGAACTCACGGCCGCGGCCGACGCTCCGGATGCGGAGGTCCGCGAGCTCGGCGCCTACCTGCACGAACCGGACAAGGCGGTGATCCGCGCGCGGCAGGTGGGGGAGACGGCGCGGATGCTGGGAGCCGGGATGCTGGACCCGGCGATCGCGTACCTGACCGGGGACGCTGCGGTCACCAGCCCGTTCGTGCAGACCTTCCGGGTGCGGGAGGAACTGCCGTTCGAGACCCGGCGGCTGGCGGCGGCGCTGCGGGCCCGCGGCATCGGGACGCTGGAGATCAAGAAGCGCGGCGTCGACGTGGATCCCGCGCGGCTGCGTGAGCAGCTGAAGCTGCGCGGCGACGAGGCGGCCACCCTGATCCTCACCCGCACCGCCGCCGGCCGCCGCGCCATCCTCGCCGACCGGGTGCGCGCTCGGGGAGAAAGGGGTGCGCACTCGGGGGGCTAGGGGATCCAGCCGGCCTGGACGGCGGCGTAGACGAGCCACCCGGTGCTGTAGAGGAGGGATGCCGCGGCGAGCGCGATCGCCCAGATGCCGGCGGCGCGCTGCTGCGGCGTGCGCACCGCGAGGACGCCGCACACCAGCGCCGCGATCCCGAGCGGGAACACCCAGCCCACCAGCAGGGATGCGGCGAGCGCCGGGATCGCCAGCGCCAGGGCGACCGTGCCGTACCGGCGTTGGGCGGGTGCATCCGGTTCCGCGGCAGCGGGTTCCGCGGCAGCGGGTTCCGCGGCATCCGGTCCCGCGGCATCCGGTCCCGCGGGGTCGGGCACGGTCACCGGCGCGCCCCCGTGGCCACCTGGATCTGCGTCACCGGCAGGGTCGAGTCGGCCCCGAAACCCAGGTTCGAGGGGGGGCGGCCGTGCGCGATCAGCTCCGCGGCGAGCACCGCGATCATCGCGCCGTTGTCCGTGCACAGCGACAGCGGCGGGATGCGCACCGTGACCCCCGCGGCGGCCGCGCGCTCCTGCGCCGCCTCGCGCAGCCGGTGGTTCGCGACCACGCCGCCTCCCAGCAGCAGCCGCGGCACCCCGAGTCGGGTGCAGGCGTCGAGCGCCTTGGTGACGAGCACGTCGACCACCGCCTCGCGGAAGGATGCCGCCACGTCCGCGACGGGGGTGTCGGGGCTCAGTTCGCGGTGGCGGGCGACCGCGGTCTTCAGCCCCGAGAACGAGAAGTCGTACCGATGGTCGGCGAGGTCCGAGGCGCGGGAGAGCCCGCGCGGGAACCGGATCGCCGCGGCATCCCCTGTCGCCGCGGCCCGGTCGATCTCGGGCCCGCCCGGATAGGGCAGCCCGAGCAGCCGCGCGACCTTGTCGAACGCCTCCCCGGCCGCGTCGTCGAGGGTCTCCCCCAGCAGTTCCACATCGCCGGTGAGATCGCGCACGAGCAGCAGCGAGGTGTGGCCGCCGCTGACCAGCAGGGCGATCGTCGGCGTCGTAAGCGGCGACGCGGACGGGTCGAGCAGGTCGGCGGCGATGTGCCCGACGAGGTGGTTCACCGCGTACAGCGGACGGTCCAGGCCGATCGCGAGGGCCTTGGCCGCGCCGACCCCGACCATGAGCGCGCCGGCGAGCCCCGGGCCACTGGTCACCGCCACGGCATCCAGGTCTCCGGGCGCCACGCCGGCCTCGGCGAGCGCGGCCCGGATCGCCGGCCGCAGCGCCTCCAGGTGCGCGCGGGCGGCGACCTCGGGCACGACGCCCCCGTAGCGGGCGTGCTCGGCCATGGAGCTGGCGATCGTGTTGCTCAGCAGCTCGCGGCCGCGGACCACGCCGACCCCGGTCTCGTCGCAGCTGGTCTCGATGCCCAGCACCAGCGCGCCGCTCACCGGCACCACCCCGCCGGTGCGGGCTCGGTGGATGCCGGAGCGGGGCCGGGCTCCGCGGGGGCGGGGTGGTTCGCGGTCCACGTGGGCAGGTCCAGCCGCATCACGAGCGCGTCCACGTCGTCGGGCTGGTAGTAGCGCGGCCGCCGCCCGACCTGCGCGAACCCCTCCGCCCGGTACAGCGACTGGGCCACGGGGTTGTCGGCGCGCACCTCCAGGAACACCTCGGCGGCGCCGCGGCCGGCCGCTTCGCGCAGCATCGCGCGCAGCAGCATCCGTCCGTGCCCGCGTCCGCGTACGCCGGGGTCGACCGCCAGGGTCTGCACATCGGCGTCCGGGGCGCCCGTGATGCTGCGCAGGCCCGCGTACCCGGCGATGGCCCCGCCGAGGTGGAGCACGCAGTACCAGGCGTGGGGTGAGGCCAGTTCCGCGCGCATCATCGCCTCACTCCACGCGTCGGTCGGGAACACCTCCCGCTCGATCCGCATGATGGCGGTCAGGTCGGCGGTCGTCGCCCGGCGGATCATGCGCCCACCCGCCGGGACGGCGCGGGCGCGGCGACGTCCGGCGCGCGCAGGTAGAGGGGTGTGGCGGGTCCGCTCGCGCGGCCGGCGGCCAGGGCGCGGGATGCCACAAGCGCCACCATCGCGGCATCCACCCCGGTCGCGTCGCACCGGGCGGCACCGAGGGCGGCCAGGCGCGCGTCGAGGTCCGCGTCGGCGACCAGGGCGGGTTCCGTTGCCCGTATCGGCAGTCCCGCCGCATCCTCGCCGTCGTATACGGTGAACGCGCGCTCGCGGCGGCGCGCATCGGTGACCACCGCGAACCGGCCCGGGTCGTCGCCTGCGATGGCGGCCGCCAGTTGAACGGCCAAGGCGACGGCATCGTGACTGACCACCGGGAGCACGGGGATGTCGCGCGCGAGCGCGAACGCGCGGGCCGCGGCGATGCCGACCCGAAGACCCGTGAACGGGCCCGGTCCCATGCCGACCGCGACATGCGTTATCGGATCGGCGGAGACTGCGCCCGCCGTGGCGACCTCTCCGAGGGCGGGCGCCGCAGCGGCGGCGGTGAGCGCGTCGGCCAGCAGCGTGCCGATCGCCTCGGCGTGCCCGTGCGGGTCGCGACTGTCGCCGCGCGCGCGCACCAGGCCGTTCGGGTCGATCACGGCGACGGCCGTGCCGATGGAACTGTCGATGCCGACGATCACGCCGTCCAGGCTAGTTGCCCGGCCCGCGCCCGGCACCCGCGCGCCCGGCACCCGCACCCGGCACCCGCGCCCACCCGCACTCGCACTCGCACTCGGCGGGAGGGGATGCTCACTCGGCGGGAGGGGATGCTCACTCGGCGGGGGAGGCGGGGGGGACGCGGGTGATGGTGACGGCACGGGGGGCGTCGGCATCCAGGTCGGCGGCGGCGCAGGGCAGGTCCCCGCCGTCGGCGCCGCGCCCGCCGTGCAGCGGTTCGATCTCCACCTCCCACCAGATGTCCGCCAGCGCCCCCACCATGCCGCGGCCCCACTCGGCCACCACCACCGACCCCGCCAGGTCCAGGTCCAGGTCCTCCAGCTCCGCCGCGCCGGTGAGCCGGTACGCGTCCACGTGTACCAGGGGCGGGCCGCCGATCAGCGACGGGTGGGTGCGCGCGAGCACGAAGGTGGGCGACTGCACCGGGCCGCGCACCCCGAGACCGCGCCCGATCCCGCGGGTGAGCGTCGTCTTGCCTGCGCCGAGGGGACCGGTGAGCACCACCAGATCGCCGCGGTCCAGCATCCGTCCCATCCGCTCCCCCAGCGCCTCCATGTCCGCGGGCGAGCCGACCTCGACGGAGCCGAGGAGCGGGTCCAATCCCGTCACGACGCCGCCGGCCGGCGGGTCACGCGCGGTCCGATCCCCGTCACGATGTCGTAGTCGATGGTGCCGGCGGCATCCGCCCATTCCGCCGCTGCCGGCGCGCCGAGCGTCGGATCGCCGAAGAGCACCGCCTCATCCCCCACCGCGACCGGATCATCGCCGACGTCGACCACGAACTGGTCCATCGCGATCCGCCCGGCCGCCCGGTAACGCCGGCCGCCGATCACCACGGGACCCCGTCCGGATGCCTGCCGCGGCACGCCGTCCGCATACCCGATAGGGATCAGCGCCAGCGTCGTCTCCCGTGACGTGCGGTAGTCGTACCCGTACGACACGCCCTGCCCGGGTCTCACCCTGCGGACGGCGGCGACCGCCGCGCGCAGCGTCATCGCCGGCCGCAGCCCAAGGTCGGCCGAGGTGCGCCCCGCGATCGGGGAGAGCCCGTAGATGCCGATCCCCGCCCGCACGCAGTTCAGACGGGTCGCCGGCAGGGTCAGGGCGGCGCGGGTGGCGGCCAGGTGGCGCACGGGCGGGTTCAGGCCCGCGGCCTGCGCGACGGCCAGGCCCCGCTCGAACGCGGCCAGCTGCGCCAGGTCGTCTTCGGCAGAGGCGTTGGACAGGTGACTGAACACGCCCACCACCCGCACCCGCCCGATTCTCTCCAGGCGCGCCGCCTCCGAGCACACCGCGGGCCACGCCTCCGGGGAGACGCCGTTGCGCCCGAGCCCCGTCTCCAGTTTCAGATGCACGGCGGCGGGCCGATCCGGCCGCGCCGCGTCGGCGGCCGCGGTGAGCTGCGCCAGGTCGGACACGCCGAGTTCCACGTCCCGCTCCACCGCCTCCCCGAACGCCGCGCCCGGCGGATGCAGCCACGCGAGCACCGGGGCGTCGATGCCGGCGCGCCGCAGCGCCAGCGCTTCCGCCACATCCGCCACCCCGAGCCGGGACGCGCCGCCGGCCAGGGCGGCGGCGGCGGCCCGGGCCGCACCGTGCCCGTAGCCGTCGGCCTTGACGACGGCGATCAGGTCCACGCCCGTGATCCGGCGCAGCTGGCGAACGTTGTCGGCGATCGCATCGGCATCGATCACGGCTTCGCGCATCGTGCCCGCCGGCAGCCGGGTCATCCGGGGCCCGCATCCGGGGACTCCGCCACCACGTATGCGATCGCCAGGCCCGCGTCGTGCGACATGGTCAGGTGCACGGCGCTGATCCGCCGCCGGGCGAGCACGTCCGCGGTGGAGCCGGTGAGGGCGAATCCGGGTCGCCGATCGGCGTCCGAGACCACCTCGATCTCCCGCCAGTACACGCCATCCGAGCCGCCCAGGGCCTTGATCAGCGCCTCCTTCGCGGCGTACCGGGCCGCCAGCGACCGGGCCGGCAGCATCCGCTCCCTTGCCGTGAACAACCGCTCCAGCAGCCGCGGCGTCCGCGCCAACTGCCGCTCGAACCGCGGGACGTCGACCAGATCCACCCCGGTCCCCACGATCATCCGCCCA
The DNA here is from genome assembly GCA_963701365.1 of uncultured Actinomycetota bacterium. Taxonomy (GTDB): domain Bacteria; phylum Actinomycetota; class Actinomycetes; order Actinomycetales; family Microbacteriaceae; genus Microbacterium. The sequence goes on from CAVOZX010000032.1 coordinate 115,187, forward strand.
CTCTACCCACGGCCTCCCCCTGCCCCGTCCTGACCCGCGAACCCATGCCGTCCGCGCCAACCCACCCCGTGCACGGCATGGGATCGCGAACAACTCATGGGTTCGCGGGTCAGGGGGTTCGCGGGTCAGGAGGATCGCGGGTCGGGGGGGTCGGGGGGAGGATGCGCGGGGAGCTACTCCACGGTGACGGACTTGGCGAGGTTGCGGGGCTGGTCGACATCCAGGCCCTTCGCGGCGGACAGGGCCATGGCGAACATGTGCAACGGAACCACGGCCAGCAGCGGCTCGAACAGGGGCGCCGCGACGGGGATGCGCAGCACCTCGTCGGCGAAGGGCAGCACCGCGGCATCCCCCTCCTCCGCGATGGCGATGACCCGGGCGCCGCGAGCGCGGATCTCCTGGATGTTGGAGACCACTTTGTCGTGCAGCAGCGCCGACCCGCGCGGGGAGGGCACCACCACGAACACCGGCACCCCCGCCTCCACCAGCGCGATCGGACCGTGCTTGAGCTCGCCCGCGGCGAAGCCCTCCGCGTGGATGTAGGTGATCTCCTTGAGCTTGAGCGCGCCCTCCAGCGCGATCGGGTATCCCACGTGGCGGCCGAGGAACAGCACCGCGCGGGTGTCCGTCATCCAATGCGCGAGCTGGTCGATGTGGTCCTGCTCCGACGCGATCACGCGGGCGATCTTCTCCGGCACCGCCTCGAGTTCCAACACCCGCTGCGCCACCTCCGTGTCCGACAGGGTGCCGCGCAGCCGCGACACGTGCAGCCCCAGCAGATACAGAGCGGTGATCTGCGCGACGAACGCCTTGGTGGAGGCGACCGCCACCTCCGGACCGGCGTGGGTGTACACGATCGCGTCGGACTCGCGCGGGATCGTCGCGCCCTGCGTGTTGCATACGGACAGGGTGCGCGCACCGTGCTCCCGGGCGTACTTCACCGCCATCAGGGTGTCCATCGTCTCCCCCGACTGGCTGATCGAGATCACCAGCGTGTCCGGCCCGAGGACCGGGTCGCGGTAGCGGAACTCGTGCGACAGCTCCACCTCCACCGGCACCCTCGCCCACTGCTCCAGCGCGTACTTGCCCACCTGGCCGGCGAACGAGGCGGTGCCGCACGCGACGATCTGGATGCGGGACACCCCCCGCAGCAGCTCGTCCAGCCCGTCGAGCTCGGGGATCTGCACCAGACCGTTCCGGATGCGGCCGCGCAGCGTGTCCGCCACCGCCTTCGGCTCCTCCGCGATCTCCTTCGCCATGAAGGACGACCATCCGCCCTTGTCGGCGGCGGCGGCATCCCACGTCACCTCGAACGGCTCCACCTCCACCGGACCGCCGGCGAAATCCGTGACCTCCACCCCGGTGGGAGTGATCGCGACGATCTCGTCCTGGCCGATCGCGAGGGCGTGGCGGGTGTGCTCCACGAACGCGGCGACGTCGGACCCGAGGAAATTCTCGCCGTCGCCCAGACCGATCACGAGCGGCGAGTTGCGGCGCGCCCCGACCACCAGGCCCGGGTGGTCCTGATGCATCGCCAGCAGCGTGAAAGCACCGTCCAGCCGGGCGACGGTCGCGCGGAACGCGGCGACCAGGTCGCCGCCGGATGCCGCGTACTCCCGCCCGAGCAGCACCGCCGCCACCTCGGTATCGGTCTGGCTGCGGAACACGAATCCCTCGGCGAGCAGTTCCGCCTTCAACTCCGCGAAGTTCTCGATGATGCCGTTGTGGATCACGGCGAGCCGGTCGTGGTCGGCCAGATGCGGATGCGCGTTCTCGTCGGTGGGGCCGCCGTGCGTGGCCCAGCGGGTGTGCGCGATGCCGGTGCTGCCCTCGCGCAGCGGCGCGTGGGCGAGGTCGTCGCGCAGCACGGCGAGCTTGCCCGCGCGCTTGCGCATCCCGAGTTCGCCGGACTCGGCGATCACGGCGATGCCGGCGGAGTCGTAGCCCCGGTACTCCAGCCGGGACAGGCCCGCCATCAGGATGTCCTGGCTCGCCCTCGGCCCCACGTACCCCACGATTCCGCACATGCGGACCATCGTAGGCGGCACCCCCTGCGAGCCGACGCGGTGCGGGGTGCGGGTGCGGGTGCGGGTGCGGGGTGCGGGTGCGGGTGCATCCTGACCCGCGAACCCACCTCGTACGCGCGATTCCATGTCCTACACGAGGTGGATTGGCGCGCACAACATGGGTTCGCGAGTCGCGCAGCGCGCGCGGGGGGGGGGGGGGGGGGTCAGAGTTTGCGGAGGAGGACCCGGTCGACGGCGTGGGAGGGGCCCTTCTCCAGGACCAGGGTGGCGCGATGCTTGGTGGGCAGCACGTTCTGCAGGAGGTTCGGCAGGTTGATCTCGTTCCAGAAGTAGTGCGCGCGCTCGATCGCCTCGGCGTCGGAGATGTCGGCGAACATCCGGAAGAACGAGTTCGGGTCGGTGAACGCGCCTTGGCGGAGAGCCAAGAACCGGTCCGTGTACCACTGACGGATGGCGCGGGGATCGGCATCCACGTACACGGAGAAGTCGAAGAGGTCGCTGACCGCCACGTCGTTCGGCGTGGGTGGAGGCTGCAGCACGTTCAGCCCCTCGATGATCACCACGTCGGGCCGGCGCACGATGGTGTGCGCGGTCGGCACGATGTCGTACCGCAGGTGCGAGTAGAACGGCGCCCGCACCTCGGGCTCGCCGCTCTTCACGGCCGTCACGAACTCCACCAGCGCCCGCCGGTCGTACGACTCTGGGAATCCCTTGCGATCCATGAGACCGCGCCGCTCCAGTTCGCGGTTGGGGTAGAGGAACCCGTCGGTGGTGACGAGCTCCACCCGCGGCGTGCCGGGCCAGCGCCGCATCAGCTCCCGCAGCAGACGGGCGATGGTGGACTTGCCCACCGCGACCGAGCCGGCCACGCCCACAACGAACGGCGTAGTGTCCTCCCGCTCCCGCAGGAACGCGCTCTCATCGCTGCCCAGGCGCTTGACGGCGCTCGCGTACAGCGACAGCAGGCGGCTGAGCGGCAGGTACACCTCCCGCACCTCGCCCACGTCGAGGCGGTCGCCGATACCGCGCAGCTGCACCACCTCCTGCTCGGTCAGCGGCTGCTCCATACCGGCCGCCAGCCGCGCCCATTCTGCGCGCCCGATCTCCCGGTACAGCGATAGCGCCAGCGGCGGGGCGGCGACGGATTCGGGGCGCACGCGCCCATCGTACTGGGGGCCCCGGCGCGGGTGCGCCGCGCCCCCGGGACGCGCCAGGGGAGCGCGGTTGACGGCATCCTGACCCGCGAACCCACCTCGTGCTCCCGAATCCATGTCGTGCGGGATATGGGTTGACGCGCACGTCATGGGTTCGCGAGTCACGTCGCAGGAGGGGACGGCCACAGGCCCGGTCGTAGGATCAGGGGACGTCGTCCCCTGTGTACGCAGACAACAGGAATGCTCTCGGTATGGGAAACGCGAAGGCAGGATCCGCGGACCGACAAGGATCGCGGCGCACCGCGGTCGCGGAGGGCCGGGCCGAAGCGGAGAGCCGGACCGAAGCGGAGGGCCGGACCGAAGCGGATGCCGCGCCCGCACGGCTACTCGGCGGCGACCGTCGCGCACGGCGCCAGCATCCTCGCCGCGCACGCCGACCGCCTGACGGGCCCGGACGGAACCCCGGATGCCGCCGGCCGCGACGCCGTGCTCGGCGAGATCGTGCGGGTGCTGGTGCAGCACACCATGGAGACGCTGCGGGAATCGCGGGAGTGGCAGACGTATGTGGCGCTGTCGGTGTCGGTGCCGGTGGCGCTGTCGGTGTCGGTGCGGAGCCTGCCCGAGGGGCGGCGGGAGCGCGTCGCCGAGGCGCTACGGGAGGCCGAGTCGCACTTCATCGACGCGATGACCGTGCTGTACTCGACCAGCCTGACCGCGCTCGGCCGGCGGCCGCGCGGCGACCTCACATTCCGCCACGTGGCGACCGCGGGCTCGTCGCTCGTGGAGGGCCTGGCGACCCGCATCCTCATCGGCAACGACGTCGCCGACACCCGGGCGCTGCTGCCGGGAGTGGACGGCGATCCCGTCGAGTGGCACCTCGCGGCGCTCGGGGTGCGCGCGGTGATCGACGGCATGACCGAGCAGGTCCCGTAGCGACGCGGCGGGTCGGACGGACGGCTGCGGAGCCGCACGCACGGCTGCGGAGCCGCACGCGGGGCGGGGCCGGATGCCGCACGCGGGGCGGGGCCGGATGCCGCACGCGGGGCCGGGCCGGATTCCGCACGCGGGGCCGGGCTGGGGCGACGGGCCGGACGGATGCCGCGCCGCGCCGGACTAGCCTGGACCGGTGCGCCTGGGAGTCCTCGACATCGGCTCCAATACGGTGCACCTGCTGGTGGCGGACGTGCACCCGGGGGGTCGGCCGCAGGCCACCACGAGCCGCCGCACGGTGCTGCGGCTGATGCGGCACCTGACCCCCGAGGGCGCGATCGACGAGGCGGGCGTGCGCGCGCTGACGACCGCGGTGGCCGAGGCCCGGCAGGTGGCGGAGCGGGAGGGGGTCGCGCGGCTGCTGGCGACCGCGACCTCCGCGGTGCGGGAGGCGTCCAACGGCACGGAGGTGATCGCCCGGCTCGAGGACGCGCTGGGTCACCCGCTGCAGGTGCTCGGCGGCGAGGACGAGGCGCGCTTCACGTTCCTGGCGGTGCGGCGCTGGTTCGGCTGGTCGGCCGGCCAGATCCTGCTGTTCGACATCGGGGGCGGGTCGCTGGAGGTGGCGGCCGGGCCCGACGAACTGCCGGATGCGGCGGCATCCGTTCCGCTGGGGGCGGGCCGGATGACGCTGCGGTACCTGACCGCGGACCCGCCGGGCGAGGAGGCGGTGGAGCGGCTCCGCGTGCACGCCGAGGAGGTGCTGGCGCCGGTGGCCGATGTGTTCGCGGCGCAGCCGCGGCCGGACCACGTGGTGGGCTCGTCGAAGGCGATCCGGTCGCTGGCGCGGCTGGCCGGGTACCCAGTGCCCGGCTGGTCGGGGATCGACCGGATGCTGCTGCCGCGCGGGGCGCTCGGGTCGTGGATCCCGCGGCTGGCCCGGATCCCGGCATCCGCCCGGCAGGAGCTTCCCGGGATCACGGCGGATCGCGCGTTCCAGATCGTCGCGGGGGCGGTGGTGCTGCACGCGGCGATGCGCGCGATGGACGCGGACGAGCTGGAGGTCAGCCCGTGGGCCCTCCGCGAGGGCGTGCTCCTGCGCGAGATCGAGTCGATGGGCTGGGGCTGACCGCGCATCCGCCCCGCGCGAGTGCGTATCCGATCGGCGCGAGTGCGTATCCGATCGGCGCGAGTGCGTATCCGTCCCGCGCGAGTGCGTATCCGATCGGCGCACCCGCGGGAAGGAGATGCGCACCCGCGGTGCAACGGATGGGCTCCCGTGGGAATTGGGGTGCGCACTCGCGAGAGCGTCAGGGGGCGGCTTCGTAGCCGGCACGGGGAAACCCGCCGGTGTAGGCCAGGATGCGGGCGAGTCCGAACGCTGCGGCGTACTGAGAGATCGCCTGGAACTTGTCGGCGACGTCGCCCTCCCGGGCGACCCCCGCCTGCTCGTACGCGCCCGCGACGATCACCGGGTCGGTGCCGTTGTCGGACAGCACGGTCGCGGCACGCTCGGTCTGGGCCCGACCCAGATCCAGCGCCTCGGTCAGCACCGTCTCGGACGCCACCCCGACCAGGGCGAGGTTCTCGTCGAGAATGCCGTTGTTGTAGTACTTCTCGATCAGCACGGCATTGCGCGCATAGTTCACGTAGCCGTACCCCATCGCGGCATACGGGGCGTTCGAACCCTCGCCGAGATAGGACTCGATCTCCGGCAGCGCCTGCTGCGCCGTGTACGCCAGCGCGACGTCGAAGTCCGCCGCCGCGAGCGCCCCCCGGAACACGTCGTTCGATTCGCCCCGCGCCTCGGCGGCGGACTGGATCACCACCGACTCGAACGCGGCCCAGTCGGCGTCGGCGGCGCGGCGATAGAACGATCCGATCGCCTCCAGGTCGGCGTCGGCGGCGACGGGGGATCCGCCGTTGTCACGGCCGATGTCGAACAGGCTCTTGGCGAACTGGAGGTTACTGCGGGCCATGTCGTAGAACAGCAACGGCATGACGACGTCGGTGAGGAGTTGGTCAACCGCGGTGTAGCCGCCGGCGGCGGTGGTGTCGGCGATCGTCTGCAGACTGGAGGTGGCATACAGCAGCAGCGTGTACGAGTCGAACGCGTTGCCGTATGCGCTGACCAACGCCTCCACGTCGCCGAGAGTCTCGGGCTGGAAGGTGCTGAGTTGGTCGAGGAACGCGGTGAACTCCGACTCGGACGAGGCGGCGGCGGCCAGCCGCGCCTCGATCGCGGCGCCCCCGGTGATGATCAGATCCTGCAGGGTGCGGAATGTGCTGGAGGTGGCCTGCATCAGCAGCATGGCCTGCGACGCCTCGAAGAACGCGCCGCCCTGCAGCGCCTGCACCTGCAGGTCGCGGGCCCGCGCTGCGGACGCGTCGGCCTGGTCCACCACCTCGGCGGCGGCCTCCCGCACGGTCGGATCGAGCGCGGCGAACTCGGCGGCGGCCCGGTCGTAGCCGGCGAGCATCTGATCGGCGGCGCTGCGGAACTTCGTGTAGCCCCCGTCGGCCACGACCGGGCCCGCGCCTGATTCGGGGCGGGGCAGGTCGGCGCCGGTCAGCTGGGTGTACGCGTCGTAGACGTTGGCGACCTCGATCACCTCGACGCCATTGTCGGCGCCGAGCCGGACGACATCGACCAGCGCCCCGGATGCATCCGGGGTGTTGCGCTGACCGGAGGGGATCAGAACGGTCGTGATCGTGCCCGCGTCGATCACACCCTGGATCTTCTCCGGGATGCCGCCCACAGTGCCGACTGTCCCGGTGGGGTTGATGGTGCCGGTCATGGTCGCGTCGACCCGGATCGGGTCGCCGTAGAAGAGGGACAGCAGCCCGACCGTGGTGAGGGCCCCCGCACTCGGTCCGTCGATCCGGCCGTCGAAAGCGAACCGGTACGCGATGTCCAGTGGCGCGCCGCTGAGAAGCGTGGCCACGGCAACAGCGTTCCAGGATGCCGCCTGCGTCATGTCTCCGACGCCGCCGACCTCGTCCTGCGAGATGTCCACGCTGAGGCTGCCGTCGTCCGAGGGGCCGATGGTGATCCGCTCGGTCGCCACGCCGCCGGTGTCGCCGGCCGCGTACAGCACCTGCAGGTCCGTGCTCATCTCGCGTGCTTCGCCGTCGGATCCGGGAGCGCTGCATCCGCTGGCGACGAGGACAGCGGCCAGAATGACCGGGATCAGCGCGCGGCGGGGCCGTCGGACGACGCGGGTTGTCACGGCCGGTGATGTTAGCCACGAGAGGAGACCCGCAGGTGAACAATCGATGAGGATGTTCTCATGCCCGGGTGCGCGCTCGCGAGGAACGGGTGCGCGCTCGCGGGGAGCGGGTGCGCGCTCGCGAGGAACGGGTGCGCGCTCGCGGGGAGCGGGTGCGCGCTCGCGAGGAACGGGTGCGCGCTCGCGAGGAACGGGTGCGCGCTCGCGGGGAGCGGGTGCGCGCTCGCGGGGAGCGGGTGCGCGCTCGCGGGGAGGGGGTGCGCGCTCGCGGGGAGGGGGTGCGCGCTCGCGGGGAGGGGGTGCGCGCTCGCGGGGAGGGGGTGCGCGCTCGCGGGGGAGGTCAGAGGGCGAGTCGGGTGCGGACGACCGCGGCCAGACGCGCGGCGACCGCGTCGGCGCGCGCGGGATCGGTGGCCTCCACCATGACCCGCACGAGGGGTTCGGTGCCGGATGCGCGCAACAGCACCCGTCCGCTGTCCCCGAGCTCCGCCTCGGCGGCGGCGACGGCGGCCCCCACCACCGGGTCGCCGACGCGGGCGCGGTCCACGCCGGGCACGTTGACGAGCACCTGCGGATAGACCGTCATGATCCGGGCGAGCTCGGCCAGGGGCGTGCCGGTGCGCGCCATCTCGGCCATCAGGTGCAGGCCTGTGAGCACGCCGTCGCCGGTGGTGGCGAACTCGCTCATGATGACGTGCCCGGACTGCTCGCCGCCGAGGGTATACCCGTGCGCGTTCATCTCCTCCAGCACGTACCGGTCGCCGACGGCGGTGCGCACCACGGCGATGCCGTGCTCGGCCATCGCCCGGTGCAGCCCGAGGTTGCTCATGACCGTGGCGACCAGGGTGTCGTGGGCGAGCGCGCCGCGGCGCTTCATCGCCACCGCCAGGATCGCCATGATCCGGTCGCCGTCCACCACCTGCCCGGTCGCGTCGACCGCGAGGCACCGGTCGGCGTCGCCGTCGTGCGCGATGCCGAGGTCGGCGCCGCGGCGCACCACGGCGGCGCGCAGCACGTCCAGGTGGGTGGACCCGACCCCGTCGTTGATGTTCACCCCGTCCGGGTCGGCGCCGATCACGGAGACGCGGGCCCCGGCATCCCGGAACGTCTCGGGCGAGACGCCGGCGGCGGCGCCGTGCGCGCAGTCCAGCACCACGTGCAGGCCGTCCAGCCGGTGGGGCAGGGAGTTCAGCAGGTGCAGCACGTAGCGGTCCTCGGCATCCGCGAACCGGCGGATGCGGCCCACGTCGCCCCCGGTGGGAAGCAGCTTCGGCCCGGTCATGGCCTGCTCGATGCGCCGCTCGACCGCGTCGGGCAGTTTCACCCCGCCGCGCGCGAAGATCTTGATGCCGTTGTCCGGCGCCGGATTGTGGGATGCGGAGATCATCACCCCGAAGTCCGCGTCGGTGTCGGCGACCAGGAACGCCGCGGCCGGGGTGGGGATGACACCCGCGTCGTACACGTCCACGCCGGATGCCGCCAGTCCCGCCGCGACGGCGGCGGAGAGGAACTCGCCGGAGATCCGCGGGTCGCGGGCGACGACCGCGGTCAGCCGCCGGCCGGCGGCGCGGCGCGCCTCGGCCGTGCGGCCCTGGCCGAGCACCACCGCGGCGGCCTGCGCGAGGGTGAGCGCCAGGTCGGCGGTGAGCGGCCCGTTGGCCAGGCCCCGCACGCCGTCCGTGCCGAACAGCGACACGGCGCGGGTCAGCGCTTGGAGTACTGCGGCGCCTTGCGGGCCTTCTTGAGGCCGGCCTTCTTGCGCTCCTTGACGCGCGCGTCGCGGGAGAGGAATCCGGCCTTCTTCAGGGTGGGCCGGTTGTTCTCCACGTCGATGCCGTTGAGAGCGCGGGCGATGCCGAGCCGCAGCGCCCCGGCCTGGCCGGAGGGGCCGCCGCCGGAGATGCGGGCGATGACGTCGTAGGCGCCGGTCAGGTGCAGCACGGTGAACGGGTCGGTGATCAGCTGCTGGTGCAGCTTGTTGGGGAAGTAGTCCTCGAGCGTGCGGCCGTTGACGGTGATGGTGCCGTTTCCGGGGACGAGCCGCACGCGGGCGATGGCCTGCTTGCGGCGGCCGACGGCGCCGCCGGGCACCGACAGCACGGGCCGTTCGGCGACCGCGGGGGTGTCCTCGTCGGGGGTTGTGGTGGAGTAGCTGGTGGTGTCTGCGATGTCCGACACGGGTGGGGTCCTTTGCGGTGGGCGCGGGCGCTCTACTGGGCGACCTGGTCGAAGGTGTACGGCGTGGGCTGCTGCGCGGCGTGCGGGTGCTCGGGCCCCGCATACACCTTGAGCTTGCGCAGCTGGTCGCGGCCGAGGCTGTTCTTGGGGAGCATGCCGCGCACCGCCTTCTCGACGGCGCGGACCGGGTTGTTCGCCATCAGGTCCTGGTACGACGTCGTGGTCAGCCCGCCCGGGTAGCCGGAGTGGCGGTACGCCTTCTTCTGCAGCAGCTTCTGACCGGTGAGCGCGACCTTAGAGGCGTTGACGATGACGACGAAGTCGCCGGTGTCCATGTGGGGGGCGAAGCCGGGCTTGTGCTTGCCGCGCAGGAGCGCCGCGGCATGCGAGGCGAGGCGCCCGAGCACGACGTCGGCGGCGTCGATGACGATCCAGTTGCGCTGGATGTCGCGGGGCGTGGGGCTGTAGGTGCGCGTCACGGGCGTACTGCTTTCTGGTGCGAACGGAGTGGTTCGTGAATCCCACTCGGTCGGCGGGTTGCCGGTCGCGGGTGCGGCGGCAACGCGCCCGTCGAGGGCTCACGTTCGGATGCGGGCCGGCCGGGCCGCGCACCAAAGGACGATCCTAGCAGACCGGGGCGAGCGGGCGTGCCGGCGCGTGGGAGACGGAGCCGGATGCGCCGAGCGACGCGAACGCGTGCTCACTCGCGCGGACCGAATGCTCACTCGGGCGGAACGAATGCTCACTCGGGCGGAAGCGATGCTCACTCGGGCGGAACGAATGCTCACTCGGGCGGACCGACCGAACGATGTTCGGCTTTGCGGGTCCGTGGCCCCTCTGCTAACGTGCCGCGCGAGAGGGCTGCGCTTCGCGCGGACCACTGCCCGATCTCGACGTCGACCGTCTGGCCGACGCGCCCGTTGGGGGGCTCGGACGGCGATCGCGCGTGCGCTCGAACGGTGGGGGACACGGTGGCGACGAACACGTATGGGGATGAGGATGCGGCGACCCGCCGAAGCATCCGCCGGGAACGCGACGCCGCCCGCGGCTCCACTCGACGCCGCCGGCTGACGGCCTTCCTGCTCGCACCCGCCCTGGTGCTCGGAGTCGTCGGCGCCGGCGTGTGGGCGGCCGATTCGGCGAGCGCGGCCGCGCTGCCCGCACCCGCGGCGGGCCTGTCGCTGCAGTCCACCGGAACCGGCGAGGCGGACGAGAAGGCGTTCATCCTGGCCGGCGAGGACGCCACCTTCGACGTGTCGCTCCAGAACGCCTCCACCACCGCGGACGGCTACAACATCGCGTTCACCCTGACGCTCCCCAACGGAATCGCCTTCCAGTCCAGCCCCATGGGCACCCCGGCCATGTACGCCAGCGGAGCGGAACTGCCCAACAGCGCGCGCACACCACCGCTCAGTACCGTCCCGGCCGGCATGCAGGTGTGGGTGTTCGAAGACGCGGCCGATCTGCCGCGCGGCGCCTCCTACGCGTCCACCGTCACGGTGCTGCCCGACGCGACCGTCTACCCGGTCGGGGCTAGTCCGACGATCGCGCTCGCGGGATACGTGTCCTCCGACGCCACGCTGAAGCCGATCTTCGACGGCTCCACGGGCGTGGGCGGCACCGCAGCGCTGGCGGAGACCTCGTCCGGCACCGCATCCACGCAGGTGCCGGTGCGCGCGCTGCGGCTGACGAAGGCGGAGCCGAGCCCCGAGATCGAACTGCTCCGCGGCGTGCACGAGAACCAGACCGTCTACACGCTGAGGGTGGAGAACACCGGCCAGGGCGACACCACCGGAGCGACCCTGGTCGACTACCTGCCCGCGGGCCTGGAGTTCCTCGCCTGCGCCACCGTCGACAACACCGCGCCCTCGCCCCTGCTGTTCGACGCCGGCGGCGCAGCCGGCGGCACGTTCGAGTATCCCGGCGCGGGAAGCATCACCGGCACGACCCCGGCCGACTGCCTCCCCCCCGCCGAGGTGCTCACGGTGGACAGCGGTCTGCCGGCGGGACTCGCGCCGGGCGTCTACACCCGGGTGACCTGGAACCTCGCCGACCTCACCGGCGGCACCCCTCAGGCCTACCCCGGCACTGCCGGCGCACCGGGCGTGACCACCATCCGCTACGCCGCAGCGGTGCCGCTGTTCGAGAACACCATGACGTTCACCACCACCGCCGGCGACCCCGCCCCGTCCGGCGCGAGCGGCGACCAGGCGGCGAACCTGAACAACAACACCGGCGCCTCCACTCGCCAGGGACAGGATGCCGGGTCGTACGACGACGGCATCCTCTACACCAACCGCGCCGACGTCGCCGGCACCTACGAGGGACTGCTGGCCCCGGCCACCGCGCCGGCCGTGTCCGACGTGGACACCGAACGCATCCAGGCGATGGACCTGCGGATCCTGAAGTCGGTGAACACCCACTCGACGGTCGACACCGACGTGTTCGTCACCGGCGGACTGGCCACGTACACGCTGACCCTGGCCACCGGGGAGTACGCGTCGGCCGGCGACATCGTCGTGGTGGACGAGCTGGCCAACGGCCTGTGCCCCGCGCTCCCGACCTCGGTGACCTACACGGGCGACACGGCCCCCGCCGAATGTGCCTATCCGGTCACGGGCTCAGGGCCCACGCCGACTCTGACGGGCGCCACCGCGCAGTCGGTGGACTACGACGCCGCCACCGGCCGGTTCACGATCACCTTCCGACCCGTCCCCGCCCTCACCGCGCAGGACGACGCGCAGATCGTCTACACCGCCCGGATGCGGGACGACTACGACCCCGACGAACCGTGGGGCGGACCCACCTCCTCCGGCGACACGGTCGACAACCACGTCACGATCGAAGGCGCCACCACCCCGACCGCGCCCCTCGCGGCGGTTACGAACGGGGCGGGGCAGCCCGCCGGCGCGCCCGAGACCGTGTGGGACGACTCCGCCGCCACCATCCGGTCGGACTACTCCGACACGGGCAAGAAGGTGCTGCCCCGCGGCGACGTGCGCCCCATCACCACCACGGATCCGCAGGACACCTGGGCCGAGCAGGCGTGCGACGTCGCGCCCTCCGGCGGCTGGTCCGACGACCAGACCGGGGCGGGTGCCGTGCCCTTCCACCAGGGGGACGTGGTCTGCTACGAGTTGACCATCGACTTCGCGACCGGCATCGATGTGCGCAACCCGCAGGTCACCGACTTCCTGCCCGCCGGCATCAGCTACCTCGACTACGCCGTCTACTCCGGCACCGGCGGCACCACCGCCGGCGTCGCCGTACCCGCGCCGACGGTGTCGGGCCAGCGCCTGGACTGGTACGTGGGCACCCCGGATGCGGGCGGCGACCGGATCGTGCCGCTGGACTCGGTTCTGGTGCTGCACGTGCTGGGCCGCGTCGACACGATGACGCCGAACACCTCGGCCGCGCTGGACAAGCCGCAGAACCTGCTGAAGTACCGGCAGGAGAACGTGCTGGGCGAGGTGTTCTACCTGCGGGACGCCGCCGCCAGCCTCACCGGCAAGGGCCCGAGCCTCCTGAAGGGCGTCCGGGACGTCGACGGGAACGCGACACTCCCCGCGCAGAGCGAGAAGAACCCCAACGGCACCGTGTTCGACTCGAACCGGGACGGGATCTCCGTCGTGCAGGGCCAGACCGTCACCTACCGCGTCGACCTCACCGGAGGCGGCACCGCCGCCACCGCCACCGTCTGGGACATGCTGCCCACCGGCATCCGCAAGACCGACGTGTCCGCGATCACCGGCGGCGGAGTCCCCGGCGGTGTCGCGTACAACCCGGGTGACCCCGGGTACCCCTCGGGTGTCGCCGACGCAACCCGATCCGTCGTGGTCTGGTCCTCGGTGCCGGTCGCGGCGGCCGCGCAGGTGACCCTGACGTACGCGGTGACGATCCCCGCGGGCGTGCAGGTGAGCACCGACCTGCCCAACACCGCGTCGATCACCGCCCTCGCCGTGCAGCTCAACTACGGCGCCACCGCCACCTTCTACCCCACCGGGTCGCTCGACACCACCCCCCGGGCCGCCGACGTCACCGTTCCCGGCGCCGGCATGCGGGACGACTCGCTCGTGTTCACCCCCGACCCCGTGGTGGACAAGACCCTGGTCGGCAGCGAGATCAGCCCCATCACGAACAACCTGGACCCGAACAACCCGACCGACGTGATCGTGCAGGGCGAGAAGGTCACCTACCGCTACAGCGTCACCATCCCCGCCCACACCACCGTGGCGAACGGCGTGCTGCAGGACCGCGGCGTGCTGACCCCGGGGAACGTGCCGTTCACGGTCACCGCCGGCACGTGGACGCACAGCCCCCTGACCGGCGCGGCGGAGGGCGACTTCGCGTTCGTCGCCGACCCACCGACCGGCACACCCAACGGCATCCTCACCTTCCCGAGCAGCTACACGAACTCGTCGGACGACCCTCAGGTGTTCACCGTCACCCTCACCGGGTACGTGGGGGACGCCGGCACGAACAACACGATGCTGACGAACCAGGCGCAGTTCGCCAGCACCAGCTGGAACGGATCCGACACGCAGACCGTCACCTACCGCGAGCCGAACCTCCAGGTGGTGAAGTCCGCCTCCCCCAGCACCGGTGTCGCCGTCGGCGACCCGGTGACATTCACCCTGGAGGTGACGAACAACACCAACCGGGTGAAGAGCTACGACACCACGATGGTCGACACGATCCCGGCCGGCCTGAACGTCAACAGCGCCACGGTCACCGGCGGCGGCGTCGTCTCGGGGGGCGCAGATGACGGCACCGGAGGCACCATCACCTGGACCATCGGCGAGGTACCAGCGACCGTGACGCTGACCTACCAGGCGGCGATCGACCCGACCACGGGCGCCGGCCAGACCTACACCAACTCCGCCACGGTCACCGGGTTCACCCTGCCGACCACGGTGGGCGGGGACCCGACCACGTCGCGCCGCGGCACCCGGTCCGACACCGACACCGCCGTCATCACCGCCACCACTGCCGCGATCGACAAGGGCGTGCGGATCGCCGGGACCACCGACGCCTTCGCGGCCGGCGCGCAGGCGCCCATCGGGCAGACCGTCGAGTACCAGGTGGTCACCACCCTCCGGCCGAACATCAACTACTACGACCCGGCGATCGCCGACGACCTGCCCGCCGGCGCGCAGCTGATCACCTCTTCCATCACGGGGCCCACCTCGAGTTCGCCGACCATCACGGGAACCTGGACCCGCACGTACGACGCGGGCACGAATACGTCCACGTGGACGTACGACGGCGGCGACATCCCGTCCGACACCGTCGAGCGGACCCTGACCCTCACCTACCAGGTGCTGCTCTCGAACACGGTGCCGCCCACGGTCAACGACCTGGACAACACGGCCGCGTTCTCGTGGAACCGGGTCAACGGCAACAACACCACTCGCACGTCCGTGGAGGACGGCGCGCAGGTGGACGTGCTGAATCCCGTGCCCGCGATCGACAAGGCCGTCTCCGACACCACCCCCGACCCCGGCCAGGTGTTCGGGTACACGGTCACCGTGACCAACCCGGGGAACACGCCGGCGTACAACATGACCGTGACCGACACCGTGCCGGCGGGAGTGGTGGTCGACCCGACCACGATCAGCGGCGGGGGCACCATCACCGGTCAGACCGCGAATGGGGGCGGCACCATCACGTGGGATGCCGCGGACCTGCCCGGCCCGCTGTACCCAGCATCCTCGCCATCCGCCCCTCGGTCGATCACCCTGGCGTACAGCGCGACGCTCGCCGCCAGCGGGACCATCACCGACGCGCAGACGATGACGAACACGGCACGGGTGACGCACCTGGAGTCGTTCCCGACCGGCGGCCGGTCGTACGACCCGACCACGGTGCAGGACAGCACCACCGTGGACCCGCCGTTCCCGAACGTGACGCTCACCAAGAGCACCACCGCCGGTGATGTCGCGTACGCGAACACGCCGTTCGGCTGGACCCTGACCCTGGTGAACACCGGCGACGGCCCCGCGAACACGGTCGCGGTCAGCGACGTGCTGCCCAAGAACTGGACGTTCGACGCGGGCTCGGCCACCGTGACGGTCGGCACCGGTTCCGCCACCGCGCTGGCGAACCCCAACATCTCCACGACCGGCGGGGTGCAGACGCTGAGCTGGTCGGCGGCGCAGGTGACCGGCGCGACGCCCGCGCTGCCGGGAACCGGGTCGGGCGCGAGCCTCGCCGCCCGCACCATCGTGATCACGTTCACCGCCACCCCGACCACGGCGGCGCTGACCGACCCCGGCACCACCACGACCGTCGGCGTGGCCGTGCCGCACACGAACACCCTCTCGGCCACCACCACCGACACCTCCGGCGCGACCGGGAACAGCTCCGGCCCGTACACGGCGGGGCCCGACACCGCCGACGCGTACATCCACGCCGCCGATCTGCGGCTGACGAAGGATGCCGGTGCCGGCCTGGTCGCTGGCGGACCGGCCGGCACCGCGTGGACCATCACCGTCACCAACGGCGGGCCGGACACCGCGGTCGGTCCATTCACCGTCGCCGATACGTGGGGCACGGCGGGTGCACTCCCGGCCGGATTCACCGTCACCGGCTACACCGGCACCGGATGGTCGTGCGCCCCGGCCACCACCACCGGGTTCACCTGTGAACGCACCAGCCCGGCCGACACACTCGCGGCGGGGGCATCCTTCCCCGCCATCACCGTGACCGCCCAGGCCGCCGCCGGGTTCGACGTCGCCGCATCCCCGGTGCCGAACACCGCCACGGTCACCAGCGCCGGCACCTACGACCCCGACCCCGACAACAACACGAATGACGCGACCGTGCCGGTGACGGCCGCCGCGGACCTGGCGATCACCAAGACCGGCCCGGCCACCGCGCCGAACGCG
The DNA here is from genome assembly GCA_963701365.1 of uncultured Actinomycetota bacterium. Taxonomy (GTDB): domain Bacteria; phylum Actinomycetota; class Actinomycetes; order Actinomycetales; family Microbacteriaceae; genus Microbacterium. Next base: position 131,593 of record CAVOZX010000032.1, read on the forward strand.
GGCGGGCCGCTGAACTGGGCCATCACGCTGACGAACACGGGTCCGTCCGACTCGGTGAGCGCGACCGGCGACCTGATCACCATCACCGACACGGTGCCGGCGGGAGTGTCGGGCGTGAACTTCGCCAGTGCCCTGCCGAGCGGGTGGAGCGCATCCGGCACCGGCCCGTGGAACGCCGGCGACACGATCACCCTGACCCTGGCAGCCGGCGAGCGGCTGACCCCGGCCCAGTCGGTCGCGTTCGCGCTGACCGGCACGGTGGATGCCGGCATCCTCCCGGGCACCCCGATCCCGAACACGGCGGCGGTGACCCCGGGCGCGACCGATGACCCGGTGCCGGGCAACAACAGCAGCACCACCACCACCACACCCACCACCGACACCACCCTGGGGGTGGCGAAGGTGCGCCAGGTGCTCGACGGCGGCGTGTGGCGCGACGCGACCGCGACGGACCCGGTCACCCCGGGCGCGCCGGTGAGCTACCTGCTGACGGTGACCACCACCGGCACGGCGGATGCCCGCGACGTCACTCTGCTCGATCTGGTGCCGGACTATCTGAGCTACTCGTCGTTCACCTCGGTGAGCGGCACCTGGACCCGCACATCCACCACCGCGGCGCCCGGGGACGATCAGACGTTCGCGTTGACCGGGGTGCTGATGCCGGGCGCGTCGGCGTCGCTGCGGGCCACGCTGCAGGTGGACCCCGCGTGGAACGACCCGGTGACGAACACGGTGGAGGCGGACGCATCCAACTCCACCAACCAGCCGCAGGACACCGACGGGTCGGACCCGACCCGGCAGGCGGATCTGCGGATGGTGAAGAGCCACACGGGCACCCCCGTCGCGGGCGGCACAGTGCCGTACACGCTGACGGTGACAAACCTGGGGCCGTCGGACTCGTCCGGTCCGATCGTGGTAACCGACACGCTGCCTACAGGGTTCGGCCTGCAGGCCGGCAGCGCGCAGCTGAGCGTCGCGGGCGGCACCGCGACCGCCGCGACCCCGGCCGTGTCGGGTCAGACGCTGACGTGGACCGTGGGCGACGCGACCAGCTCGCTCGCCCCGGGAGCGACCATCGTGGTGACGTTCACCGCGACGGTGGATGCGACGGTGCCGGCGGGCACATATGACAACGTCGGCGCGGTGGACGGGCCGGACGACCCGAACCCCGCCAACGACACGTCGACGGACCCGACTCCGCTGACGACGTCGGCGGACCTGTCCATCGTGAAGACCGCGGCCGCCGGCCCCCCGTACATCCCCGGGCAGTCCGTGACGTACACGGTGACGGTGACGAACGCCGGGCCGTCGGTCGCCCGTGACGTGGCGGTGTCGGATGCGGTGCCGGCGGGCATGACGGTGACCGCGATGTCGGGCACGGACTGGACGTGCGACACACCCACCGCGACCTGCACCCGACCCGTGCTGCCCGTGGGCACCTCCGCGATCACGGTCACGGCCGCGCTGGCGTCGTCGGTGCCGAACGGCACGGCGCTGACCAACACGGCAACCGTGTCGTCGAGCACCCCGGATCCGACTCCGGGCGACCATTCCGACAACGAGACGGTGAGGGTGTCGGCGTGGGCGGACCTGACGCTGGTGAAGACCGCGGTGGATGCCGGCGGAGCGCCGATCACCACCGCGGTGGCCGGCACGCAGACCCGGTTCCTGCTGCAGGTGACGAACGCGGGGCCGTCGGATGCGGTGGGCCCGCTGACGATCGTGGACACCCTTCCGGCCGGGTTCACCTTCGTGTCGGTCGCGGACGGCGCCGCCGCGTGGACGTGCGTCGCCGGATCAGGCACGCCGTCGCAGGTGACGTGCACCACGACCGCGGGTCTTCCGGCCGGGGCGTCGGCGACGGCACTGACGCTGCTGGTCGGCATCGACCCGGCCCAGCCGACGGGATCGTCGACCAACACGGCGACGGTCTCCTCCCCCACCACCGACCTGACCCCGGGCAACAACACGGATGACGCCGTGCTCACCATCGAACGCTCCGCCGACCTGTCGGTGGTGAAGAGCCACGATCCGGGCGATGTGCGGATCGGCGATCCCGTCACCTTCGCGATCGAGGTGCGCAACGACGGACCGTCGGTGGCCACCGCGGTGACGGTGACGGACACCTTGCCGGCGGGCATGGCGTACACGGATGCCGGCGCCACCGATCCGCTGTGGACGGTGGCCGCGGACCCGGTCGCTCCCGACGGCACCACCGTGGTGACGGCGACGCTGGCGGGCGCGCTGGCGGCGGGCGCCAGCGCCCCGGTGCTGGAGATCACGGCGACGGTGGACGCATCCGCCTACGCCTCGGTGACGAACACCGCCGAGGTGACGGCGACGGAACCGGACCCGGACCCGACCGACAACGTGTCGGACGACCCGGTGACCGTTCCGCCGCTGGCGAGCCTGGTGGTGACGAAGACGATCGCGGCGCCGCTGCAGGTGGGTTCGGATGCGGAGTTCGTGATCACGGTGCGCAACGACGGTCCGACCGAGGACCCGGGCCCGGTGGTGGTCAGCGACTCGCTGCCGAACGGGCTGGCGTTCCGGTCCGCGTCCAGCGCCCACGCGACCTGCGGGAACGCGGGCGACACCGTGACGTGCACGCTGTCGGACCCGCTCGCGGTGGGTGAGACGGCGCGGATCATGGTGCGGGTGGCGGTGCAGTACGCCGCGTACCCCGAGACCACGAACACCGCGACCGTGACCAGCCCCACCGAGCAGGGCCCGGATTCGGATCTGAGCGACACGGTCACCGCACCGGTCGCGGCGGCGCCGCTGAGCGCGACCGGGACGGATGCGGCCTGGTGGGCGGCGGTCGGCGGACTGGCGATGCTGCTGCTGGGCGTGCTGCTGGCGGGTCGGAGGCGCGAGCGACGGTCGTAGCGGGTTCGGCTGGGCGAAGGGCCGGGAGGTCGTAGCGGGTTCGGCTGGGCGAAGGGCCGGGAGGTCGTAGCGGGTTCGGCTGGGCGAAGGGCCGGGAGGTCGTAGCGGGTTCGGCTGGGCGAGGGGCCGGGAGGTCGTAGCGGGTTCGGCTGGCACGGGAACGGGTACGCGCTCGGCGGGAACGGATACGCACTCGGCGGGAACGGATACGCGCCCGACGGGAACGGATACGCACTCGGCGGGAACGGATACGCACTCGGCGGGAACGGATGCGCGCTCGGCGGTCGTAGCGGACGGGCGAGCCGACGCACCCGGCGGTCGCGTAGAGCGGCCGGGCCGGGCCGGGCCGGGCCGGGCCGGACCGGGCCGGTCGCGCGCGTCAACCGGGGCCGGTCGCGCGCGTCAACCGGGGCCCGTCGAAGCAGGTCAACCGAGGCCGGGGGCGGGACCGCCGACGCCGACGCCGAGCAGGGTGCCGGCCAGGGCCAGCGCGACGTAGGTGCCGTTGAAGACGACGTGGAGGATGAGCGCACTCCAGAGTCGCCCGGTGAGCAGCACCAGGGTCGCCGCGGTCAGGCCGACCAGGGTGAGCGTGGCGGCGGCGTCCCAGGTGGATCCGAGCGACCCGGTGAGCTGATGCAGCAGCACGAACAGTCCGGTGCTGATCAGTGCGGCGCCCATCCCGGCGACCAGGCGTGTGCGGGTGAGGCGCCGGAACACGGTGTAGAGGGCGACGAGCAGCATCCCGCGGAAGAAGAACTCCTCCACCGGGGGCGCGACGATGACGGGCACCACCAGGTCGGCGGCCCACCATCCGGCGGGGAGGGACCCGTCGACGGTCGGATACGCGGGCCAGGGCACGGCCCCGTTCGCGGCCTGCTCGAGCCATCCGGCGGTCACCCGCAGCATGAGCCCGAGCGTGACGCCGTAGAGAAGGTCGACCCACCGCCAGGCGAGCAGTCCGCGGGGCACCGATGCGCGGAAGGCCAGCAGCACCGGCACGATCATCGCGACCCAGAGCGCGAGTTGCGCCACCCAGCCGCCGACGGTCCCGCCGATGAATCGGGTGGCGGCCGTGGCCGCGAGCACGCCCGCTCCGAGCGCGAGGATCGCCCACCCGACCGTCGCCCAGCCCCAGGGTGCCGTGGTGCTGCCGCCGTCGCGCCATTCGCGCGGCCGCCGCCGATGGTGCCGACGCCGACCGAGCACCGCCGCGGAGTCCAGCGCCGGTGTCGCGGGGTCCAGCGCCGATGCCGACGATCCCGGGGGCGCCTGTGCCGCTGAGCCCGTCGCCGGTGCCGCGGAGCCCGTCGCCGGTGCCGCGGAGTTCAGCGTCGGTGCCGTCGGTCCCGACGACGCGGCCGTCTCGGCGGGTCGCGGTTCGGTCGTGTCGCTCACTCCCCCACGCTATCCGTGCCGGCCACGCGAGCCCATGCCCCTGCGGGTGTGGGTGCGGATGCGGATGCGGACTGCGGTGCGGGCACGGATTGGGTGCCCCTGCGGAGACGGCGTGGTCACGCCAGCACGGACACGGACACGGACACGGCACGGGCGCGGGCGCGGCGAGGGCGCGGGCGCGGGCGCGGCGAGGGCGCGGGCGCGGGCGCGGCGAGGGCGCGGGCGCGGGCGCGGCGAGGGCGCGGGCGCGGGCGCGGCGAGGGCGCGGGCGCGGCGAGGGCGCGGGCGCGGGCACGGGCACGGGCGCGGCGTGGTCACGCCAGCAGGAGCAGGTCCCGGGCGCGGGCGCGGCGTGGTCACGCCGGCACGGGTGCGGGTTCGGCCGGCGGTGCGGGTGCGGGTGCGGACTGTGGTGCGGGGAGGGGCGCGGGGCCCGGGCGGCGGGCGGGCACGCGCCAGCCAGGGCGGGATGGCGGTGGATCCCAGGCCCACCGCACCGCGGACTTGGACGGCAGCGCCACCGGCCCGGGCGGCAGAATCGTCCCCGGCCCGGGTGGCAGACTCGGCCCCGTCCCCCGCGGCAGAATCGTCCCCCGCGGCAGCCTCGTCCCCGGCCCCGGCAGCCTCGGCCCCGTCCCCGGTGGCATACTCGGCCCCGGCCCGGGCGGCAGACTCCGCCCCGCCCCCGCGGGCCCGCTCGAGCTCGCGGGACCGCTCGACCCCGCGACGGTCCCGGGCGGATGCAGCATGAACTCGGCGAGGCCTTGGCGGGCGATGCGCCATCCCTCGTTGTGGAGCATGAGGTGGTGGAAGCGGCACAGAAGAATGCCGCGGTCAACGTCGGTGCGCCCGTGGTCGGCGGCCCAGTGGTCGCAGTGGTGGGCTTCGCAGTAGGAGGGCGGGCGGTCGCAGCCGGGCCACCGGCATCCGCCGTCGCGGACGGCGAGCGCGATCCGCTGCTTGGGGGTGAACAGGCGCTCCTCGCGGCCGACGTCGAGCGGGTTGCCGTGGCGGTCGACGGTGACCGGCACGGTTCCGGTGTCGCACAGGGCCCGATCGAGCATGGCGCCGCTGACTGCGTCGCCGCCGTCTTCGAGGTGCCCGGTGGCCAGCAGCCGGCCGAGCGCGTCCCGCTGGCCGACCGCGTCCCGCACCGCGACGATGCGGACGCCGGGCTGGCGGGCCCCGTGCACGGCGGCGGTGTCGGCGAGCGCGCCGGCGCGCAGCACGTCCATGACGAGGTCGTACTCGAGCTGGTCGTTGCTGCGCTCGTCGTCACGGAGTTCGGATGCGGCGGCGCGCTCCTCCGCACTGATGAGGCGGGGCCCGCCGCGGCGGGGTCGGAGCGCGGCATCGATCATGCTGCGCACCCACGCGGCCATCTCGTCGTCGAAGTCGACGCGGGCGTGGTACCCGCCGTCGGCGTCGCACCACATCCGGAAGGAGCGACTCTGGAACCGGGCCTCGAACCGCTGCTGCGCGCCGACAGGGTCGAGCGCATCGCGCACCTGGCGGGCGCGGCGCGCGAGCTCCTCGACCGGAACCTCGGTGGCGAACTCGATCAACTCCTCCGCCGCAAGGGTCCACGCCTGCTCCACCATCACCGGATGCGATCCAGGACGGATGGGAGGGGCGCCGAGTCCACGGACGATCGCGTCATGCTGCGCCGACGTGAGCCGACCGGTGAGGATCGCCGTGCGCAGCCCGCGGTCCCACGGCTCACGCGCCGCCGCATCCGCACCCGCATCCGCATCCGCGCCCACGCCAACGCCCGGCGCACCGCCATCGCCCGCCGCACCCGCGCCCGGACCCCCCGCACCGCCGAGCGTGCGGATGCCACCGTCCACCCACACGGCACCGGGACTGTCGCCCCCGATGACGGAGATCCCGACGCGGACGGCGCGCTCCGCCTCGGCGCGCGTGCTGCCGGACAGCTCCTGCACGAGCGAGGCCGGCGAACCCTTGCCGCGCCAGTTCACGACTGTGCGGGGGCGCGGGGTGCGTTCGGCGATCACGCCGGCGCCGATGGTGACGATCCGGTCGAGCAGGTTCTTGGCGGCCGCGGCATCCGCCACGAGGCCCACGACGTCGCCCTCGAGCGACCGCACGGCGTCGAGCAGCCGAGGGCCGTCGACGTCGAGTGCGGGGCGGGTCTCGATCGCATCGATCACCCGCCGCAACTCCGCCAGGAACGTCATGACGACATCGTGTCACCGACCACCGACATTCTTTCGTAGTTCTGTTCTATCCACGGGCGGATGGTGCAACGCCGCGGCTGGGGAGGAGCGACCCGCCGCAACGGTAGAATCGCACCGCCCGGCCCCCGCACCGCCCGGCCCCCGCACCGCACCCCGGCCCCCGCCCGGCCCCCCGCACCCCGGCCCCCGCACCGCCCGGGCCCCCGCACCGCGCCCCGCACCGCCCCGCACCCCGCACCGCCCGCACCCCGCACCCCGCACCCGACCCGCAAAGGCCGCATCCATGCTCGAGATCCTCACCGTGTGCACGGGGAACGTGTGCCGGTCGCCGCTGGCCGCGATGATCCTGCGGGAGGATCTGGAGCCGTTCGACGTGACGGTGGCGAGCGCGGGGTCGCGCGCGCTGGTGGACAGGCCGCTCGATGCCTACACCGCGCAGATCGCCGAGCGCTACGGCATCACCGACGACGAGATCGAGCGGCATCAGGCGCGCTGGCTGAACGAGTCGCACCTGACCTCCCCGGATCTGGTGCTGGCGATGGCGCGCGACCACCGGCGCGCGATCGTGGAACTGGCGCCGGCGAAGACCCGCACGACGTTCACGGTCCGCGAGTTCGCGCGCCTGTCGCGCGGGATCACGGATGCCGAGGCGCAGGCGGTGGCGGATGCTGCGGGCCCCGACCCGGCATCCCGCCTGTCGGCGCTGCTGGGGGCGCTGACAGCGCGCCGCAGCGAGCTCGAGCCGCCGACGGATGCCGCGGACGACGACGTGGTGGACCCGTACCGGCGGTCTGCGGAGACGTACGAGCAGATGTGGACGCAGCTGCTGCCGGCCCTGGCGGAGGTCACCCGCATCGTGACGATCGCCGCCTCGTAAACCCGGCCCCGCCGCCCCCGGTGAGCGCGGCGGGGCGGTGGTCCTGCCAGTTCGCCACAGGGGCCTGCACCAGGGGCGCGAGGGCCTCGCGCGGCACACTGGAGTCGGCGACGCCGGGGTGCGTGCGCGGGATCGGGGCCGAGGTCCGGCATCGTCGTCGTCTCCCGTTCCTGCGCGGTATGTCGTGAACCAAGTTCGAAACTCCCGCCTTCGGCTGGGAGCACCGCTTCACCGGTCACGACGGAGCGGCCGCCTCCCCGAGGGGTGACGGCCGCTCTCGCGCGAATGCGGGGCTCAGGCGTGCTGCGGCGCCTTGTACGCGATGTGCACTCGGCTGATGTCGCCGTCGAACACGAACGGCATCTTGTCGACGTAGGCTCGCGACACGGCACCGCCGTAGGCGCGGCCGATGTCGAGACAGTCGTTCGCCGAGAACAGCAGCGGCGCACTGACGGGCACCGTGCCCGAGGCGACCTCGTCGCCGTTGACCCGCAGCGCGACGCTGAGCGGACCACCGGGACGGAGTTCGATGTAGTTCGTCTCGATCTCGATGGTCACGTCACCGGCGGGAAGCGGCTGGGATGCCTCGATCTTGGTCCGGTCCACGAGGAACAGGTTGTACTCGTACTTGAGCACGCCGTCCTCGACGAACGCCGTGAGACCGCCGCCCGCGCCGCCGAGCTTGTAGAGCACGCCGTTGGCGCTGTCGCCCACCTTCGCCTGGATCGTGACGACGTTCGGCTTGTTGCCGAGCGCCGGAGCGCAGAACTCCGGCACGCGCACCGTGTCGCCGCCCATCTCCCACTGCGTGTACGGCACCGAGATGCGGTCCTCCGGGTGGTATGCAAGCACCCACAGGCCGGCGCCGACCGGAAGAACCTCGTTCTTCGCGGCCTCGATGGCGAACAACTCCTTCAGCTGTGCGAGCTTCTCGGGGTTGTCGGCGGCGAGGTCGTGCGCCTGACTCCAATCCTCGTCGAGGTTGTAGAGCTCCCACTTGTCGGCGTCCGGCGTCCACGTCGCCATTCCGGGAGGGGCCCCGGGCACCCACGGCAGGCGCGGACCGGCCGTCGAGGCCATCCACCCGTCGGAGTAGACCGAGCGGCTCGCCATGACCTCGAAGTACTGCGTGCGGTGACGGCCCTCGGCCGAGGCATCCTCGATCGCGTAGGCGAAGCTCGTCCCGTCGATCGAATCCTGGTGGATGCCGTTCACCTCCTCGGGGTGCGAGATGCCGAGGATCTCGTAGATCGTCGGCGCGAGGTCGATCACGTGGTGGAACTGCGTACGCGGCACCGGGTCGTGCTTGATGTGCCCCGGCCAGCGGAGGAACATCGGGTTGCGCGTGCCGCCCAGGTGCGAGGCCATGAGCTTCATGCCCTGGTACGGAGATGAACCGGCCCACGCCCACGCAGCGTGGTACAGGTTGTCGGTTGCGGGGGTGCCGAGCGCGTCCAGACCGCCGAGCTCCTCAAGCGCAGCGATGTGCTGGTCGATCGTCGTCGGGATCAGGTTCTGCGCGAGCAGCTCGCTGATCGTGCCGTTCTGACCCTCACCCGACGAGCCGTTGTCGCCCCAGATGTAGACGACGAGCGTGTTGTCGGAGTAGCCGAGCTCGTCGAGCGTGTCGACCAGGCGGCCCGCCTGCACATCGGCGTGCTCGCCGAATCCCGCGCACACCTCCATGAGGCGCGCCTGGAACGGCTTCTGGTGGTCGGGGATGTCGTCCCAGCCCGCCAGGCTCTCGGGGCGCGGCGTGAGCACGGCGTCCTGCGGAATCCAGCCGGCGGCCTTGGCGCCCTCGATCGCGCGCTCGCGGTAGACGTCCCAGCCGTCGTCGAACTTTCCCTTGTACTTGTCCGACCACTCCTTCATGATGTGGTGCGGCCCATGGATGGCACCGGTGGCCCAGTACATGAAGAATGGCTTGTCAGGCGTGAGCGCCTTGTGGTTGCGGAGCCATCCGATCGCATCGTCGGCGATGTCCTCGCTCAGGTGGTAGCCCTCTTCGGGCGACTTGGGCGGACGCACCGACGTGGTGTTGCGCACCAGGTTGGGCTCGTACTGCGAGGCCTCGCCGGCGAGGAAGCCGTAGAAGTACTCGAAGCCGTACCCGGTGGGCCACCGGTCGAAGGGCCCGGCGACCGTGGTCTCCTCGGCGGGGGTGTTGTGCCACTTGCCCCACGCGCCCGTCGAATAGCCGTAATTGCGCAGCACCTCGGCGATCGTCGCGCTCGTCTTGGGGATGTGACCGGAATATCCGTCCCAGTCGTTCGCCAGCTCGGCGATCTGGCCCTGGCCGATGCGGTGGTGGTTGCGGCCTGTGAGCAGCGACCCTCGCGTCGGCGAGCACATCGCCGTCGTGTGAAAGCGGTTGAACCCGATTCCCTCGCCGCGGAGCCGGTCGAGAGTCGGCGTCTCGACCGCGCCGCCGAGCGGGGCGGGCAGCGCGGGACCTGCGTCGTCGATGAGGATGACGAGGATGTTCGGGGCGCCCTCGTCCAGGTGGGTTTCCGGCGGCAGCGGCGAGTACGTCGACTCGGCGAGGGTGCGCCCGGCGAAGCTCCCCGAGGGCTTCGGCGGGAACGGCAGCGTCCGCGCCGGGGGCAGCGGTGCGCCGATGATCGAGTTCCGGGTCTCGTCAGTCATGCGCGTCTCCTGTCATCGTCACTTGCAGCGTACCGCCGCTCAGCCCAGCAGCTTCGCCTTCGCCGCCTCGAACTCCGTACTGTTGCTGCTGCACTGCCGCCTGCTGCGCCTCGTACTGCTGCTCGGCCTTGCGCTGCTGATGGTGCATGACGCCGCCGCTCACCGCCGTCGCGGTGCCCGCGACGACAGCGGTGCGAGCCGCCATTCCGATGAGTCCAGGTCGTCCGAATCGTCCCAACACGTCCGTCTCCGTCTCTCGTTCAGGCGCCGACGGCTTCGGCGATGGCCGCGTTCACGATCGGCGCGGGGATGGGCACCGAGTCGACGACGAAGCCACCAGCCCGTGTCACTTGCGTCGCCAAGCGCTTGGCCCACAGCAGCTCTACGACCAGCAGCACGGCCGACATGCCCGCCGGCAGGCCGCCACCCAGGTGCTCGACGTCCTCCTGCGAGGCGAGGCCCGCCGCGGCGAGGTCGATCTCGCCGAGCTGAATGCCCGCTTCGTCGATCTCGGCGAAGCAGATCACGCCGTCCTCGCCCTTCGAGACGTGCAGCAGGTCGATGATGCGGACGGTGCCCGCCTCGACCAGCCCGGTGATGGCCTCGATCGCGCCGGGGTCGGGCCGGTCGCCTTCGAAGGCGGCGAGCACGAACTCGACCGGCCCGAATTCGAGGTCTGCCCTGTCTTCGTATCGCGTTGCGGTCAGGCGGCGAGCGCCTTGGCCTTCAGAGCGTCGAAGTCCGACTGCGTGATCGCGCCCGAGGCGAGGAGGCCGTGCGCCCGCTCGATCTCCGCAGCGGGCGTCGCGGAACCGCCGCCGGCGACGCTGCGGATATAGTCGGCGTTCGCCTGAGCCGCGGCCTGAGCGTCGGCAGCCCGTCGCTTCGCCATCGAGCCGCCGCGGGCGATGAGGTAGATCAACGCGCCGAGGAACGGCAGGACGATGAGGAAGATCACCCACAGGGCCTTGGCCCAGCCGCCGAGCGTGTGGTCGCGGACGATGTCCATGAAGATCCAGATGACCATCCAGATACCGAGGACGGCGAGGTAGACCCACAGCATCCACAGCATGATGTCCAGCAAGCCCATGAGCGCTCCCTTGTTTCTTACGACAGGTCGAACGGCAGCCTCGCGGCCGCCCCTCGTCACGCTACCCATCGCCTCTCGACGGTCGCATCATTCGAATCGCGTGAACGCCTCGGCGCCGTCGCGGCCCGCCCACGGATCATGCGATCTGCAGGGTGTGCAGGAGCGCCGGTCATTGTGCACCGAGAATGTTGCCGGTATTGCGGAGACGGAGGTTGCGGCATGGACGATGTCGAGCGACTGCGGCGGTTCTGCGTCGACGACCCCGGACTCGTCGCCGGGGCGGGACTCTGACGCGAGCCGCGGCCCGGGAGGAGGTCAGCCGCCGAGAAGGCCCAGCGCGCTCGCGCGCTCGACTGCGGCGCCGCGCGTGGTGACGGCGAGCTTGCGGTAGATCGACCCCACCTCGGAGCTGACGGTGTTGCGCGAGATGAACAGGCGCTGGCCGATCTCGGCGATCGTGAGGTGCGTCTGCAGGTAGGGCAGCAGGCGCAATTCGGCGGGCGTCAGGGGCAGCGAGCCGCCCGACGTCGGCTCCGCCGTGAGCCCGTCGCGGAACTCCTCGGCCTCGGCGGCCAGAACCCCCACATCCGGGCGCTTGCGCAGCAGTTCCTCGATCTCGCGCACCAGGTGCCACGCAGTGGAGCGATCGCCGATCGCCACGTAGGCCTTGGCGAGCTGCAGACGCACGCGCATCGAGAGGTATGGCAGTAGATAGGTGCAGCCCGCTCGCGCGCGCATGGCGCGGGCGAGCAGTCGGTCGCCCTCTTCGCGATCGCCGTCGTGCACGGCGACGCGCGCGGCGACCGCGAGCGCGAGGGCGGTCGTGGGATAGCCGTCCATGTGGTTCACCTCTATCGTCGACAGCGCGCGGCGGGAATGCACGCCGGCGAGCTGCCAGTCGCCCGTCTCCGTGGCGAGCAGCGCGAGCTCGGGCTCGCTGAGGATCACCGTGTCGGTGTTGCCCATGGCCGTCGCGACGTCGATGGCCTCTTCGAAGGCGGCCCTCGCCGCTGGGATGTCGTCGACGAGCACGCACGCCGACCCCCAGAGATGCAGCGCCTGATCCCGCCATACGCTCGTCGCCGGTTCGTGTTCGAGCGCGAAGGCGGCGTCGGCGACGACGCGGTCGACGCCGTGCTCGGCGAGCGCCGCGCGGATCATCGCGCGCCCGGACTCGAAGCCCACCTGGCTCGCCGGGGCGATGCTCGCGACGTCGATCGCGGCCAGCACGCGCGACCAGCGCTCGGCCGCGCGGATCTCACCGAACAGCATCGCGGTCCACGTCATCGAGATCACCAGCGGCGGATAGTCGCGCACCCGGCTCTCGCCCAGCTCGAGCAGCCAGTGGCGCACGGTCGACACCTGCCCGCGCTGGTAGAGCGGCAGCGCCAGTTCCGCGACGCGACGGGCCGCGAGCTCGGTGTCGCCGGCCTGCAGCAAGTGCTCGACCGCCTGCGCCGAGGCGCCGTGGTCCTCGTGCCAGGCCGCGGCGCGACGGTGCAGCTCGGCGACGGCAGAGGCGCCCTCGGCTCGCTCGAGCTCATGGAGCAGGAACTCGCGGAACAGAGCGTGGAACCGGAACCACCTACGCCGGCGGTCCATCGGCACGAGGAACAGGTTGGCCGCCTCGATCTCGCGCAGGCGGGAACGGGATGTCTCGATCCCGAGCACCGCGTTGCACGACGCCGCCGAGAGCTGCTCGAGCACGGAGGCCCGGCGCAGGAACGTCTGCAGGTCCTCGGGCAGCCGGGTCAGGCACTCACGGTACAGATAGTCGGCGAAGTACCGGTCGTCGCCGGTGACGGATGCCGCGTCCCCGCCGGAACGGGCCACCAGGGCAGAGAGGAACAGTCCCGTCGGCCAGCCTTCGCAGCGGTCGACGATCGATCGCAGGTCATCGTCTTCGACGCTCTCGGCACCGGCCTCGTCGAAGATGACCCGCGCACCCTCGGCATCGATCGACAGGTCGTCGACGGAGATCTCCCAGGCGTCGCCGGCCACGCGCAGGCGTGCGATCAATGGCAGCTCCCGGCGGCTCGCGACGACGATCTGCGAGCCGCGCGGCAGTCGCGCGAAGAGCACCTCGAGGGCGTCCTGGCAGTCGGCAGAATCCGCCCAGTGCAGGTCGTCGATGAACAGCACGAAGCGCTCGGGCGCCGCGGCGAGGACGCCGGCGAGCAGCGGAGCCGACCTGGCGAGGGCGAGCGATCCGACGCCGCGCATGTCCGCGACGACCGCGTCGGCCGCCGGCGACAGGCTCGCCCCGGCGGCGGCGATCACCGAGAGCAGGGCGGCGGGGTCGTCGTCGGTGCGATCCAGCGAGACCCAGCCGACGTTGCGAGGATCGACGGATGCCCATTCGGCCAGCAGCGTGGACTTGCCGTAGCCGGCGGGCGCGGTCACGGAGACGACCCGGGCGCCGCTCTCTCGCGCGCGCTCGATGAGCTGGGTCCTGCTGACGGCACCTTGGCGGAGTGGAGGGGTCTGGATCTTGCTGCTCAGCAACACCGACTGCAAGTCGAGTCCCCCCAGGACCGACTCACGGAGAGTCTCCATCACGCCTCGAATCCTAGGGCCCGGGTCAGCGGGCGGGGAGCCTGACCCGCTTTTCCGGGCACGTGAGTTGAGGCGATGATCGTCTCGGAAGGAGTCCGTGAGATGCCTGCTGCCCATCCACCGGAGTTCCGGCGTCGGGCCCTGGATCTGGTCGCGCGAGGTGACCCCGTCGGTCAGACCGCGACCGAACGACTCCACCTCCGGCTACTACGACTGGGCGACTCGGCCTCGGCGTCCACTCCGTCGGTGCTCCCGCGCCGCACCCGCGCACCCCCGCACCGCACCCGCGCACCCCCGCGCCGCCTCGTAGACCCCGCGGCGTGGCGGGCCGCCGCACCCCCCTATGGCAGGATGGTGCGCAACCAGTGAGGGGGGCGGCGTGGAGCTGAGCGATTACATTCGCATCCTGCGCAAGAACTGGCTGATCATCGTCGTGGCGACCTTGGTGGGGCTGGGTGCGGCAGCGACGTATTCGCTGACGCGCACGCCGGAGTATGAGGCGCAGAGCACGGTGTTCGTCTCGACCCAGGGCGGCGGCACGATCCAGGAGCTGCAGCAGGGGTCGGCGTTCACGCAGCAGCGGGTGACGACGTATGTGGGGCTGGTGACGAAGCCGATCGTGGTGACCCCGGTGATCGAGGAGCTGGGCCTGGAGACGACGCCGGAGGAGCTGGTGGAGCAGGTGTCGGCGTCGAGCCCGCTGAACACGACGCTGATCCAGATCGCGGTGACCGATGCCGATCCGGTGCGGGCGGCCGACCTGGCGAACGCGCTGGGGGCGAGCCTGACGGAGTCGGTGGAGGCGATCGAGACGCCGAACGATGCGACGGTGAGCCCGGTGAAGCTGACGCGCGTGCAGGATGCGGTGGCGCCGTCGGTGCCGGTGAGCCCGAACGTGCCGCTGAACCTGGCGCTGGGGGCGCTGATCGGCCTGGCGGTGGGGATCGCGGTCGCGGTGCTGCGCACGGTGCTCGACACGCGGGTGCGGTCGATCCGCGATGTGCAGAACATCACCGACCGGCCGATCATCGGGACGATCCCGTTCGACTCGCACGCGGCGGAGCGGCCGATCATCCTGCAGGCGGATCCGCAGAACCCGCGGGCGGAGGCGTTCCGCGCGCTGCGCACGAATCTGCAGTTCCTGGAGATGGACGGCGGTCACACGTTCGTGGTGACCTCCAGCGTGCCGTCGGAGGGCAAGTCGACCACGGCGGTGAACCTGGCGATCGCGGTGGCGGATGCCGGCAAGCGGGTGGCTCTGATCGACACGGATCTGCGGAAGCCCAAGGTGGCGGAGTATCTGGGGATCGAGGGCGGCGCGGGCCTGACGGATGTGCTGATCGGGCGGGCGAAGGTGGGCGACGTGATGCTGCCGTGGGGCAAGCGTCCGCTGTTCGTCCTGCCGGCGGGGAAGGTGCCGCCGAATCCGAGCGAGCTGCTGGGGTCGAAGCAGATGGCGCAGCTGCTGGAGGCGATCGCGGCGGACTTTGATGTGGTGCTGATGGATGCGCCGCCCCTCCTGCCGGTGACGGATGCTGCCGTGCTGGCCAAACTGTCGACAGGGACGCTGATCGTGGCCGCGGCGGGCCAGGTGAGCACCGGGCAGCTGGAGGCGGCGGTGACGGCGCTGGAGACGGTGGAGGCGACGATCGGCGGCGTGGTGCTGACGATGGTGCCCACCCGCGGCGCCGACGCGTACGGATACGGGTACGGGTACGGCGGCTACGGCTCCTACAGCGAGAACACGCCGACCCCTCCGCCGACGCGGCGCCGACGCGGCACGACGCCGGGCCCGGCCGCGACCGCATCCTGATCGGGTCGGGTGACGGAGCGTGGCTCGGGTTCCCAGTGGTCAGCAGCGGCAGCGAGCGCGCTGGCTGACGGGGGCGCTCGTGGCGGTGCTGGCGATCGCGGCGATCGTGTTGTCGATGCTGGCGGTGGTGCGCACGCAGAACGCGGCGGACTCGGTGGCGACCACGCCGCGGCCGGTGCCGTCGTTCGCCGTCTCCCCCACCGCGCAATCCTCCGGCAGTCCGAGCCCGACCGCGGCGACCCCCGCGACCACGGTGGTGCCTGGGGCCGCGGAACGGTTCCTCTCCGTGGGCGAGGGCGCGATGTGGCGGGCGACGGCGGGCGAGTGCGGCGGGGCGGAGCCGCTGCTGGAGCGATCGACCGATGACGGCGCGACGTGGCAGGACGTGACGCCCCGGTATCGCGGGATCGGGCAGATTCTGAGCCTGGATGCGTTCGGGGGCACGGAGGCGGAAATGGTGGCGCTGATGGGTGACGGCTGCGAGCTGCAGGCGCTGCGCACGTTCACGCAGGGCCGGTTCTGGGAGCCGTACCCCGACGTGCTCGCCGCATCCACCTACGTCGACCCGGCCCGGCCGGGAACGGTCGTGGTGGCCGGCTCGGCGACGGATGCGCCGTGCCCCGCCCCGTGGGGCGTGCGCGCCGCCTCCGGCACGATCGGGGTGATCTGCGAGGGCACCGCCTACCGCCTCGCCGAGGGCGAGTGGCAGCCCGTCGTCGACGGTGCGCTCGCGATCGCAGCGGACCCTGCGGGCATCACCGCGGTCGGCACCGCACCGGGCTGCCCCGGCCTGCAGCTGAACCCGCCCAATCCGGCCGGCGCGACGTGCGCGGCGGCGGTTCCGGCGTCGCCGCCGCTCGCGCTGTATGGCACGCTGGTGTGGGTGGATGACCGACTCGTCCCGGTCACCGGCTGAATCGCACCACCGGGGGTCATGGTCTGATGTCGACGGATGCCGAGAACCGCACGGATGGCGACGTGCAGCCCACGTTGCCGGTACCCGCGCTGCCCCCTGGCCGGCCCTTCGACTGGCGCCGAAGCTACCAGCGCCGCCTGTGGATCACGGACTTTCTCGCCCTCGTCTGGGTGGTGTACGGCACGCAGATCGCCTGGTTCGGCCTCGGAAACGCGCAGGTCGCGATCAGCGAGGACTCACGCTTGAGCCCCATCTCGTACTGGGTATTCTCCGCCGCGCTTATTCTTCTCTGGCTCCTAGTCCTGTCGTGGAACGACTCCCGCAGCGACCGAGTGATCGGTGCGGGGCCGACGGAGTATGTGAATGTCGTCGACGGAAGCCTGCGCGTCTTCGGTGCCGTCGCTATCGTTGCGTTCCTCACCAAGACCGATGTCGCGCGAGGCTTCCTTATCATCAGTCTGCCACTCGGCGTACTTGTTCTACTACTCGAACGATGGCTCTGGCGCCAATGGCTCATTCAGAAACGCGCGGGAGACGAATATTCCGCTCGCGTCTTGCTTATTGGATCACGCCAATCCGTTGCCGCCATCGGCGCAGAGCTGCAACGCGCCCGGTCGGCGGGATATCTCGTTGTCGGGTGCTGTGTACCTACCGCTATGGATGGCGAGGAACATGGCGACATACCTGTGCTCGGCACAGTCGATGAATTTGCGAACGCGATGACAGTGAGCGGCGCCGACACAATCGCGATCACGAGCACTGACGAATTACCGCCGTTCAAAGTGAAGCAAATATCTTGGCAGCTACAGGGAGGCAGTCAGCACCTCGTACTAGCTCCCAATATTGTAGATATTGCGGGTCCTAGACTCCATACTCGCCCCGTAGCGGGCTTACCTCTTATCCACGTTGAGACTCCACGTCTCAACAAGGGGCAAGAATTCATCAAGCGTTCGATAGATATCGTACTCGGCGGCGTCGCGCTACTAGTCCTGAGCCCTTTGATGGGGGTCCTGGCGATTATCGTAAAGCTGTCCTCACCCGGACCAGTACTTTTTCTCCAAGAACGCGTCGGCTTCAATGGACGCCCTTTCGCGATCATCAAGTTCCGTACGATGATAGACGGAGCGGAGTCCATGCTGCCCGAACTCTTGACGCATCGGACGGACGTCGGTAATGAAGTACTCTTCAAACTCCGGGATGACCCCCGAGTCACAGCGGCAGGTCGGTTCCTGCGGCGCTACAGTCTCGACGAACTGCCCCAACTATTTAATGTTCTCGGTGGTTCCATGTCGCTGGTGGGGCCGCGCCCCGCGCTACCACGAGAGGTGGAACAGTACGCCGACTTTGTTCACCGTCGCTTTATCGTAAAGCCGGGCATAACAGGGCTTTGGCAGGTAAGTGGGCGGTCCACTCTGTCGTGGGATGAATCTGTTCGCCTCGACCTCGCGTACGTTGAAAACTGGAACATACTCACAGACCTGATTCTGCTGGCACGAACCATTAGAGCAGTACTACGTCCAGGCGAGACCGCGACGTGATCGACGGCGGCTCACCAGCGTGGGATCTTCACTCGCGCGCCCGCCCGCTAGCGGGGATGCGCGCGGGTCGCCCCTTGGAAGTGCGATGGTATGCGAGGTGAGGACATACATCAATCCGCAGCCACCGAAGCCCCGTCGCGCCGAATCAGACGCGGGTTCGCGACAGGTCCACCTCGCTCAGCGCGGCCACACCTTAAAGGAACCGCTTCAGATCCGGCCCGGGCTACTTCCGCCGCTCCTCATGCTATTCGTCATCATCGCATCATTTGCTGCCGCACTGCTCTACCTCCCGGTCGCAGCCCTTGAT
>CAVOZX010000033.1:0-100973 GCA_963701365.1 uncultured Actinomycetota bacterium
CGGATCTGACCGGCCCGTTCTTCGCCTCCATGCGCACCGACGTGACCACCGCGGTGCACGATGCCGCCTCCCACGACGCGTACGTGTACGGATCGGCGGAGGTGGTGGGCCTGATGTGTCTCGCCGCGTTCCGCAACGCCGGCGTCCGGCGTCCGGCGCCGGACGACCCCGACCTGACCGAGGCGGCGCGCGCGCTCGGCCGCGCATTCCAGGACATCAACTTCCTGCGCGACCGCGATGACGATGCCACCCGCCTCGGCCGCGACTACATCGACGCGGCCGACGAGGCCGGTCGCACCATCGTGCTGGATCGCGTCGACGCGGACCTCGCGCACGCGGCCGCAGCCGCGGACCGTCTGCCGCCCGATTGCCGTCGCGCGGTCGTCGCCGCGCATGATCTGTTCGCGGAGCTGTCGGAGCGTCTGCGCGCCGCACCCGACGATTCCGCGCGGGTGCGGGTCCCGGGCCCGGTCAAGGCCGCCATCGTGCTCCGGGCCACCGCCGGGGCTCCGGCCCGGCGGTCGCTCCGATGAGCGGGCCCCGCCGGCGGATCGTCGTGGTCGGCGCCGGCATCGCCGGCCTCGGGACCGCGGCACTGCTGGCACAGGACGGGCACGAGGTCACCGTGCTGGAGGCGTCGGACGACCTGGGGGGCCGCGCCGGACTGTGGGAGAAGGACGGCTTCCGGTTCGACACCGGGCCGAGCTGGTACCTCATGCCGGAGGTGTTCGATCACTTCTTCCGGCTGCTCGGCACCACCGCGCAGGCCGAGCTGAACCTGGTCCCGCTCCAGCCCGCGTACCGGGTGTTCCCCGAGGCTGGCCGGGGGCCGTCCGAGCCGTTCGACGTCATCAGCGGCCGGGAGCCGGCCCGCGACCTGTTCGAGAGCATCGAGCCAGGATCCGGTCCGAGGGTGGACGAGTACCTCGACTCCGCGGCCGACGCATACCGACTGGCGGTGGACCGCTTCCTCTACGACACCTACGAGAGCCCGGCCGGGCTCCTCTCCCCCCAGCTGCTGCCCCGCCTGCCGCAGCTCGTTCCGCTGCTGACCGGCTCGCTCGACCGGTTCGTCCGCCGGCGATTCCGGGACCGTCGGCTCCGGCAGGTCCTCGGCTACCCCGCCGTGTTCCTGGGCGGGTCGCCCGACCGCGTTCCCGCGCTTTACCACCTGATGAGCCACCTGGATCTGGATGACGGCGTGCTGTACCCGCAGGGCGGGTTCACCGCTCTGATCGACGCGATCGCGCGGCTGGCACGTGCGCGCGGCGCCACGATCGTGACGGGCGCGGAGGTCGCCGGGATCGACGTCGAGGACGGGCGAGCGCGCGGAGTCCACGACACTCGCGGACGCGTGTGGACCGCCGACGACGTGGTGTCCACGGCCGACCTGCACCACACCGAGACCGCACTGCTGCCCGAGCCGTGGCGCACCTACCCGGAGTCGTGGTGGCGCCGGCGCATCCCGAGCCCCGGAGCGCTGCTGCTCATGCTCGGTGTGCGCGGCCCGCTCCCGCAGCTGAGCCACCACAACCTCCTGTTCACCGCGGACTGGAACGGAGGTTTCGACGCGATCTTCGGTCGGAACCGCCGCATCCCGGACCCCGCATCGCTGTACGTGTGCCGTCCGAGCGCGACGGATGCCGCGGTCGCGCCTCCCGGCGACGAGAACCTGTTCGTGCTCGTCCCGATGCCCGCGGACCCCTCGCTCGGCCGCGGCGGGATCGACGGGGACGGGGACGGGATCATCGAGCGGGCTGCGGACGCCGTCATCGACCAGATCGCCTCCTGGTGCGCGATTCCCGACCTCGCGGAGCGGGTCGTCGTGCGCCGGACCGTGTCGCCGGGCGATTTCGAAGCCGATCTGCACGCCTGGCGCGGGAACGCGCTGGGACTGTCTCACACCCTGCGGCAGTCGGCGTTCTGGCGACCGCACAACGCGTCGAGGAAGCTGCCGGGCCTGTACTACGCGGGCACCTCCGTGCTTCCCGGGATCGGGCTGCCGATGTGTCTGATCTCGGCGGAGCTGGTCGTCAAGCGTCTGCGCGGCGACCGCACCGTCGGTCCGCTGCCGGAGCCCGGACCCGCCTGATGCCGGGACTGTACCTGGCCGCGATCCTCGCCGCAGGCGCGGGCGTCGCCGCGGTGGACATCCGCTTCCGCCTGGCTGTCGCGCCGGCGCCGGTGCGGACCGCGACGGCGGTGGCGGTCGGCACCGCCTTCTTCCTCGCGTGGGATGCGGCGGGCATCGCCGCCGGGGTGTTCGTCAAGGGGCGGAGCCCCCTCCTGCTCGGCTGGGATCTGGCACCCCACCTGCCGGTCGAGGAACCCGTGTTCCTCGCCTTCCTCAGCTACCTCGGCCTGGTCGCGTACGCCGCAGCGATGCGGATACCCCGTCGAGGAGGTGACGCATGACCTACGCCCTCATCATCGTGCCGTTCGCCCTCGCGACCGCGGCGGTCGTCGCCGCGAGCGTCCGACGCCCGCGGTTCGGCCGGAGGATGCGCGCCAGCGGCGTGGCGGCAGTGGTGCTGGTGGCGCTGACCGCCGTGTTCGACAACCTGATGATCGCGGCGGGCCTGTTCACCTACCCGCCGGAGCATCTGAGCGGCCTGCGGGTCGGCCTGGCACCGGTGGAGGACTTCGCGTATCCGGTGTGCGCGGCATTCGGGGTGCCGGCCGTGTACGAGCTGCTGGCGCGGCGGGCCCGTCCGTGAACGGCGCGACCGGCGTCGCACGAGCGCTGCTGGTGTCCTCCCGGCCGGTCAGCTGGATCAACACCGCCTATCCGTTCGCCGCCGCCTACCTGGTCACCGCACGCGAGGTGGATGCCGTGTGGATGATCGGTACGGTGTTCTTCCTCGTCCCCTACAACCTCGCGATGTACGGCATCAACGACGTGTTCGACTACGAATCCGACCTCCGCAACCCGCGGAAGGGAGGCGCGCACGGCGCGGTGCTGGACCCGCGGCTGCACCGCGTCACGCTGTGGTCGGCGGCGGCGACCTCACTGCCGTTCGTGATCGCGCTCGTGATTCTGGGCGATCCGCTGTCCTGGGCGGTGCTGGCCGTCAGTGGGTTCTTCGTCGTGTTCTACTCGGCCCCTCCCCTGCGCCTCAAGGAGGTGCCATTCGCCGATTCGGTCACCAGTAGCATCCACTTCGTCTCGCCCGCGGTATACGGGCTGGTGCTCGCGGAGGCGGAATGGACCTGGCAGCTGGCGGTCGTGGTGGCGGCGTTCGGGCTGTGGGGCGTGGCGTCGCACGCCTTCGGCGCGGTGCAGGACGTCGCGGCCGACCGCGCAGCCGGGATCTCCTCGATCGCCACGGTGCGCGGCGCGCGGTGGACGGTGCGGTTCGCGATCTCCGCGTACGCCGCCGCCGGCGCGGCGATGCTCGCCACGCCCTGGCCCGGTCCGCTCGCCGTCGCCGTGCCGGTGATGTACATCGTGTCGATCTGGCCGTTCCGCTCCGTGACCGACGCGACCGCATCCGGGACCACGCGGGGCTGGCGGCGCTTCCTCTGGTTGAACCAGGTGGCCGGCTTCCTCGTGACCCTGCTTCTCATCGGTTGGGTGCTGGCCACCGGCGGGTGGAGCTGACCGCGCGGACCCAGCCCGGTCCGATCAGCCGCCGAGCGCGATCAGGGTATTGACCGCGTTCGTCAGGCGCTGGTCCGCCTCGCCGTATGCGGCCCAGTCGCCGGCCTGCAGAGCGGCGTCGCGGTCGAGCATCGCCTGGCGAGCGGTGTCCAGCGCCGCCTGATACTGATCCGACGGAACCTCGCCGCTTCCGGGAGGTGTCGGGGAGGGGGTAGGCGCCGGCGTCGGCGTGCCCGGCGCGCTCGGCGACACCTCCTCATCGCCCGCGTTCGCGCCGGAGTTCCCCCCGAACAGCGAGTTCAGCGCATCGTTGAGGGTGTCCTCGAACGCCACCTGGTTGCCGAAAGCGACCAGCACCTTCTGCAGCTGCGGTAACTGGGTTCCGCTGGAGGCCTGCACGAACACCGGCTGCACGTACAGGAAGCCGCCGCCGACCGGCAGTGTCAGCAGGTTCCCGTTGAGCACCTGCGACTGCCCCTGCTTCAGGATGTTGATCTGGGCGGAGATGGTCGGGTCCGAATTGAACGTGTTCTGAACCTGGCCCGGCCCCGGGATCGTGGTGTCGGCGTTGATGACCAGCATGCGCAGGGCGCCATAGTCGGCGCTGCGCACACCCGGCTGCGCCCCGGCGTCGGAGTCGACCGCGAGATAGCCCATCAGGACGTTCCGGGAGTCCGTGCCGCTGGAGACCGGGATGAAGCTCGTGAACATCGAGTAGGTGGGTGCGTCCTGGCCAGGCATCTGCATGGTGAGGTAGTAGGGCGGCTGGTTCCGCTCGGCATCCTGCGGGTCGGCGGGGGTGGCCCAGGCGTTATCGCGCTGATAGAACGACTGCGCGTCGTCGACGTGATAGACGCCCAGCATCGCCCGTTGCACCTTGAACAGGTCCGTCGGGTAGCGGACGTGGCTCATCAGATCCGCCGACATCTGGTCGACCGGCTTCAGCGTGGCGGGGTAGATCTTCTGCCACGCCTGCAGCAGCGGATCCGCTTCGTCCCAGGCGTACAGGGTCACCTGGCCGTTGTACGCGTCGACGGTGGCCTTGACGGAGTTGCGGATGTAGTTGACATTGTCCAGCGCCACCTGCGGGCTGGGGTTGTTCGCATCCTCGATCGCCTGCGACATGCTGGTCGCCGTGGAGTAGGGGTAGGCGCTGCTGGTGGTGTACCCGTCGATGATCCACACGATGCGGCCGTCGACGACGCTCGGGTACGGGTCGGAGTCCAACGTGAGATACGGCGCCGCCTTCCGCACCCGGTCGAGGGGGTCGCGGTCGTACAGGATCTGGGACTGCTCGTTGAGGTAGTCCGAGAACAGGATCTGCTCCGACTGGAACTTCAACGCGTACACCAGCCGATTGAACACGTTCCCGACGCTCGGGCCGCCGTTCTCGTCGAACGTGGTCTTGGTCTCGGTGGACCCGTCGGTGCCGGCAGGGTAGTCCAACTCGATCGGCGGGGTCCCGGCGGGGGCGCCCACGATGGAGTACGGCGGCGAACTTTCCCCGAAGTACACGCGGGGCTCGAAATCGGACTCGGAGAGGAATCCGGTCGCGGGGATGCCGCTCTCGATGAAGACGGGATCGCCGTCGGTGGTGCGCTCGTTCCCCTTCGCGGCGACCAGGCCGTAGCCGTGCGTGTACACCAGGGCGGTGTTCTGCCACGAGGCGGCGTCCCCGAGCGCGTCGATGTTGATGTCGCGCACCGACACGATGGTGTCCTGCGACTGGCTGTCGATCTGGTAGCGGTCCACGTCGAGCGGGTCGCCGAAACGATAGTAGGCCCGATACTGCTGCAACTGGCTGACGGTGGGGTTGATGATGGCGGGGTCCATGATGCGGATCGAGGCGGTGGTCTCCGCGTCCGAGCGCAACTGTCCCGCCTCCGCGTTGGTGACGGCGTCGTAATCCGTCTTCTGCAGTGCGTCGATCCCGAACGCGGCCTGAGTGGCGTCGATGTTGCGCTGGTAGTACTCGCTCTCCAGCGCGAGTTCGTTCGGGCGCACCTGAACGGTGCTGACGAACCACGGGTAGGCGACCCCCACGACGATCGCGGTGACCACCAAGGCGGCCGTGCCGATCAGCGGGAACCGCCAGCGGCCGACGGCCGCCGTCACGAAGAACAGCACCGCCACCAGGGCAGCCGCCAGCGCCAGGATCGTCAGGCCCGGGATGATGGCGTGGGCGGAGGTGTAGCCCGGGCCGGTGATCCGGTCGCCGGGCTCGGTCATGGTGCGGTACCGGTCCACCCACAGGCTCGCGGCCTGCAGCAGCAGATACAGTCCCGCGGTCACGGCCAGCTGGATGCGGGCGGGCTTGGAGATCCGCAGCTCGCGCTGGCTGATGCGCACGGAGCCGTACAGGTACGACACCGCCGCCGTCATCAGCAGGCACACGAGCACCGTGGCGGAGGCGAAACCGAGCAGGCCCGCGTAGAACGGCAGGCCGAAGAGGTAGAACCCGGTGTCCATGCCGAACTCGGGGTCGGTGACATCGGTCTGCACGCCGTTGATCCACAGCATGGTGGTCTCCCACTGCGCGGCCGCGGCGAATCCGGCGAAGAAGCCGAAGAACGCGGGCACGCCCCACATCGCGAGACGTCGCAGCGGTTCGATCACCTCCTGGTACCGGTCCAGTTGCGAGCTCAGCCGCACGTACACCGGCCGGAGCCGGTACGCGAGCTGGATGGCGCCCCACACCGGCAGCGCCATCCCGAGGAACCCGATGACGAACATCGCCGCGCGCGCGAGCCACTGGGTCCACAGCACGCCGGCGTAGCCGAGTTGGTCGTACCAGAGCCAGTCCGCGTAGAGGTTCACGAACAGGAAGAACGCCACCACGAGCAGCGCGACCGCCACGAGCGACACGGCGATGACACGCCGGGACCGGTTGGCGGGCGGCTGCGGCGACGTCGACGTGGTCACCCCATCAGTCTAGGAGCCGGGGCTGGGCGAATGCCCAGCGGCCCGGTCCTCCGGGGGGCAGCCGGGCAGGTCGGCCCCCCCGTCGGAGGCGACGGATGTCACGGCGTCCACGGCCTCGCCGAGCGTGCTCACCGCGACCACGCGCAGTCCGTCGGGCACATGACCCGCGAGCTCGTCACAGTTGTCGACGGGAGCCAGGAAGTACGCGGCACCGGCCTCGCGGGCGCCCCACATCTTCTGACGGATGCCGCCGATGGGACCCACCTCCCCGTCGGCGGAGATCGTTCCCGTGCCCGCCACCGCCGCCCCGCCGGTGAGCGCGCCCGGTGTGAGCATGTCGACGATGGCCAGCGCGAACATCATGCCGGCCGAGGGTCCGCCCACCCCCGGCAGCGCGAAGACCACCGGGAACGGCGTCCGGTACTCCGCCCGCACGGTGATGCCCAGCAGCCATGCACCGCCCGCATCCTGCTCCGGTGTCACGGCGACGCTCAGCGGAGCGCCGTCGCGGGTGACCGTGACGGCGACCGGCTCGCCCTGACCTGCATCCACGGCGCCGCGCACCTGCTCCACGTCCGCGACCGGCTCGCCGTCGACCGCGTCGATGACGTCCCCGGGCAGCAGCGCTCCGGCGGCGGGCGATCCGTCCGCGACCGCGTGCACGATCAGGGTCGTCTCGACCGGATTCCCGAGATACGCGAACGCGGCGGCGGCTGCCTGCTGCTGCGAGTCCACCATCAGAGCGGCGTTCGCCTCGTCGCGGCTCTCGGAGCTCTCCCCCTGCGGGAAGACCGCCTCGACCGGCACGAGCGCCCGCCGCGGATCCAGCCACGCCGCCGCCAGATCCGGCCAGTTCGGACGAGTCCCCGGTGACCCGACCACCTGGACGGTCAGCAGATCCAGCGACCCGGCGGTCGGGTAGGTCGTGGCGCCGTCGACCCGGATCAGCGGCACCTGCGCGCCGTCCGCGTCAGTGACCTCGCCGAGAGTGTCGAAGACGGGACCGGGCTGCTCGATCACAAACCCGGAGGGGATGATCGTCAGGGCGATGGCGCACGCGGCGGCGGTCGCCAGGAGCGGCCCGGCGGCCCGGCGGTTCCGGCGGGAGCGTCCGCGTGGCGGGAGACCGGGGGGGACGTCGTCGCGGGGATCCTCCACCCGCATCCCCTCCTCCGTCGGCCGTTCGCGGGCGGCGTACGCGCATCGGCGCCGCACCCGGCTTCCGCTCGACCCGTGCGACTAGCGTAGAGGGCGTCCCGATACGATGCGGAAGGGCGCCCGAGGTGGCTGACGACGACGACCTCTCCCCGGAAGAGCAGTTCCAGGAGATGCTGCGTCGCATGCTCGGCGGCGGGATCGATCCGCAGCAGTGGCAGCAGTTGGCGGCGATGGGCATCACACCGGCGCAGCTGGAGGGGATGCTGCAGCAGATGCGGGGAGCGTTCTCCGGGCCCGCCGAGGGCATCCCCTGGGAGGCGACGCGTCGGCAGGCGCTGCACCTGGCGAACCAGAACGATCGCGAGGTCGGGGAGGGCCGGCGGATCGACCTGGACGAGGCCTTCGCGCTGGCGACCCTGTGGCTGTCCGAGGCGACCACCGTCTCCGAAACGCCGGAGCCGGCGGAGTCGATCACTCGTGGCGAGTGGGTCGAGCGGACGCTGCCGTTCTGGCAGGAACTGGCGGAGCCGGTGGCCGGCAGCATCGCCGACGCCTTGACGGGCGCCCTGGGGCAGCACGCGCCGGAGGCGCTGGGCGAGATGCTGCCGGGAGCGGAGCGGATGCTGCGTGCGGCGGCGGGCGCGATGTTCGCGGCCCAGTTGGGGCAGGTGATCGGATCGCTGTCGCTCGAGGTGATCAGCGGCGGCGACGTGGGGCTTCCGGTGATGCCGGCCGGCAGCGCGGTGGTGCTGCCGCAGAACTTCGCGGACTTCGGATCCGGCCTGGAGATCCCCCAGGATCAATTGGCGCTGTGCGTGGCGGCGCGGGAGCTTGCGCACGCGCGACTGTTCCGGCAGGCGAGATGGCTGCGCCTGGACGTGCTGGCGCGTGTGACCGAGTTCGCCCGCGGCATCCACGTCGACATGAGTGCGCTGGAAGACCTCGTGGAGGGCTTCGACCCCGCGCACCCGGAGCAGTTGCGGACAGCGCTGGAGAGCGGAGCGCTGCTGCCCGCGCGGACTCCGGCCCAGGACGCCGCTCTCGCCCGACTGGAGACCGTGCTCGCGCTGGTCGAGGGCTGGGTGGATGTGGTCACCTCCGACGCGACCGCGCGCGTCCCGGCCGCGGAGCGCGTCGCCGAAGTGGTGCGGCGCCGACGTGCCGTGGGAGGACCGGCGGAGAAGGCGCTCGCATCACTGGTGGGACTGGAGCTGCGGCCGCGCCGGATGCGGGAGGCGGCGGCGATGTGGCGGGCAGTGGGCGACGCCGTGGGCGTCGCCGCCCGGGACTCGCTGTGGGACTATCCCGACCTCATGCCGTCAGCGGACGACATCGACGACCCGACCGCGCTGATCGCGCGACTGCGGGCGAGCGCACGCGGCGAATCCCCCGAGCCCGACGAGATGGATGCCGCGCTGGCCCGCCTGCTCGCCGAGGAGGACCCGGACGCCGCGGACGGCTGACCGAACGCATTCCTCTCCTCCCCCACCGCAGCGCGACCGACGCACGCTGTGGATGCGCACGGCCCCCGTCCGCCGCGACGGCAGAATCGGCGCATGCCCCGCCTGGATCCCTCCCGCCCCGCCGTGTGGCGGGACGGGTGCACGATCGGGTTCGGTGCGGAGGCCGAACCGACGGTGAGCGATCCGGCGCCGTGGCAGGAGGAGTTGCTCCTGCGGCTGCGGACAGGCCTGAGCGCGGCGGCGGTCGACCGGTGGGCACGCGACCGGGGGCTGGACGAGTCGCGCGTGGCGGAGATGCTGGCGGTCCTCGCGCCCGTGTGCGAGGAGCCGTCGGCGCGACCGCCGGTGGTGAGCCTGGAATGCGCCGACGGCGTAGACGCGGGCGCGGCGGCCGAGGTGAATCGGATGCTGGCCACTCGCTTCCGCGCGGGGCCGGAGCCGCCGGCGGTGACGGTCGTGCTGGCTCCGTTCGAGGTGGACCCGCGGATCACGGCGCGGCTGATGCGCGAGGATCATACCCACCTGCCCATCGTGCTCCGGCCGAGCGGCGCGGAGGTGGGGCCCCTCGTCGTCCCCGGCCGGGGGTGCTGCATGAGATGCCTGGCCGCATACCGCACCGATGCCGACCCGGCGTGGCCCTTGGTCGCCGCGCAGCTGTTGACCGCGCCCTGCCCCCCGGTCGATCCACTGGTGGTGGCCGAGGCGGGTGGTGCGGCCATCCGGATGCTCAGCGGACACCTGGACCCCGACGTCATGGTCACGGTGCGCGCCGCGGCGCCCCCTCGCGTCGCGGCGGCGCCACCGCCGCATCCGGCGTGCGGATGTCTGAGCCCGGCAGGAAACGCGAGCGTTGTCCGCGCTGCGCCGACCACGACAACGAGAGGGTTCGCCGTGCCCGCGTGACGGCGACGTATGCGAGCCTGCGCTCCTCGTCCACCTCCGCGCCGCTGCGCGCGTAGGAGATCGGCATCAGTCCCTCGCTCATCCCCACGATGTGCACGTGGTCCCACTCCAGGCCCTTCGCCGCGTGCATGGTCGCGAGCGTGACCGTGGCCAGGGCCGGTTCGTGCTGGTCTCGGGCCCGCGCCTGCAGCCCGTCGGTGAACCCCCGCAGGGTGCTGCCGGCCGGCTGATCCCTGGCCAGCGCCAGCAGGGCCGCGCGCGCCTCCCACGCTTCCCTCAGGGCCCCGCCCGTGGGAGGCGGCTCGTCGGTGTGCCCGAGCGCTCGGAGCACGTCTCGCACAGCGTCGACCAGCCCCCCCTCGATGGGGGCGACGGATGCGGCGCGCAGCGCCATGATCGCCTGGCGCACCTCCGGGATGTCGAAGAATCTGCGGTCCCCGAGGACGGTGACGGGGATGCCGGCGCGGGCGAAGGCGCCGGCGAGCTCTGCGGACTGGGCCGTGGTGCGGTACAGCACTGCGATGCCGTCCGGACGGGCTCCGGCGGCGAGCCGGCGGGTCACCGCGGCCGCGACGCCCTCGGCCTCGGCGCGGTCGGTGTCGTACCGCGTGAGGTCTGGGTCGGGCCCGTCCTTCCCGTCCCCGCGCAACCGCAATGCTCCCGGCTGCCCGCGGATGATCCGGTTGGCCAGTCGCAGCACGGGCGGCGCGCTCCGATGGTTGCGCTCCAGCCGCACCACCGTGACGCGCGGGAATCGTTCCGGGAAGTCCAGCAGATACCGCGGGTCGGCACCCGCGAACCCGTAGATCGCCTGATTGGGGTCCCCCACCACGCACAACTCGTCGCGGTCCCCGAGCCACAGCCGCAGCAGCCGGTCCTGCAGCGCGGAGACGTCCTGGAACTCATCGACCGTGAAATGCCGGTACTGATCGCGCACCTGTTGCGCGACCTTGGGCTCCGTCTCGAGCATCCCCGCGCACGTCAGCAGCACGTCCTCGAAGTCGATCTGGTGCCGGGCGTCCTTGACCTCCTCGTATCCGGCGTGCAGCGCGCTGACCGCATCGGCGTCCAGCGCGCCGGCGCCGCCCGGGCGGGCCGCGGTGAACTCGGCGATGCTCAGCATGCTCACCTTGCGCCACTCGATTCCCGCCATCACCTCACGAAGGGTCGCCGTGTCCACGGCGATGCCGCGGTCCGTGGCAGCCTGAGCGAGCGTGCGCAGCTTGCTGGGAACGAGGGCGGGCGCGCGGGAGGACGCGACCCGCGGCCAGAAGTGGTTCAGTTGCGCGAGCGCCGCGGCGTGGAAGGTGCGAGCGGTGACCGCCTCCACCCCCAGCGCGCGCAGTCGGCCCCGCATCTCGCCCGCCGCTTTCGCGGTGAAGGTGAGCGCCATGGTCCGGTCGGGCCGGAATGCGCCGGTGGCCACGCCGTACGCGATCCGGCGGGTGATGACGCGAGTCTTGCCGGTCCCCGCACCGGCGACCACGCACACGGGGCCCGACACCGCGGCGACCGCTTCGCGCTGGCTCTCGTCGAGATCGGTCAGGAGGGCATCGGTCATGGGTGCTCGGCGAGCCAGTCGAGGATGAGGCGGTGCGCGATCGAGGATGCGCCCGGCAGCTGCAGCGGGCCGCGACCCGACAGCGACTCGGTCACCTCGGCGCGGGCGAACCAGCGCACGTCGGCGATCTCCTGACCGTCCGGGCGCGCGCTGTGCTCGTCGGGCGCGACGGCTCGGAATCCGATCATCAGGGAGCGGGGGTACGGCCAGGCCTGCGAACCCCGATAGCGGATGCCGTCCACCGCGACGCCGGCTTCCTCGAGCATCTCCCGGCGGACGGCGGCTTCCAGCGACTCGCCCGCCTCCGCGAAGCCCGCGAAGCACGAGTAGCGACCCTCCCCCCACGCGGCGTTGGAGCCCAGCAGCAGCCGATCAGGATGGGCCGCGCTGCTGATCGCCACGATCACAGCGGGGTCGGTGCGGGGGAAATGCTCGCGGCCGCAGCGCGGGCAGCGGCGGGACCACCCCGCCTGGCGGATCTCGGTCCGGGCCCCGCAGGTCGGGCAGAACGGCGCCTCCGCCAGCCATCGCAGGAGGCTCACGGCCGCGACGGACATGTCGGCGTCCACCGGATGCAGGTCGCCGCCCACCACGCGCAGCGCACCCCACCGCGGCGAGAGGGCCTCGGGTCGCCCGTCGACGGCGGCCGCCAGCACCCCGGTGCCGTCCGCTGCACGGCCGAGGAACGCCCATTCGCGCCCGTCGGGCACCTCGCCCGGCGTGACCAGGCGCACGCGTCCGCGGTCGTCGAACGGCACGGCATCCCGATCCACGGCGAGCACGCGGGTGCTGCCGTCCTCCCTCAGGCGAGCGATCAGGTCCGGGTGGTCCCGCTCGAAGGCCGCGCGGTCGAAGGCGAGCGGGCCTGCCGCGGCCGGCGGGGACGCGCTCATCGATACCTCCTCGACGGGCGTGGCGCGGGCCGCGCCGAGCGGGCCAGACCTAGCCTTGGGGGCATGTCACGCTCCCCGCTCACTCTAGCCGCGGCAGCGGCCGCGGCGCTCGGCGACGTGGCGGTGGTACGGGCTGCTCCTCTCGGTTCGGACGGCTCCGTCGGGCGGGTGGATGCCGCGCTGATCGAGACCGATACCGGGCGTCTTCTCGTCGTCCGGGTCGGCGCCGACCCGGACGCCGATCGCGACGTGCGCGCGCAGGCGCGCGTCCTGGATGCCCTCACCGACGGCGTGCGTGCTCTGCTCCCTTTCACCGCTCCACGCGTGCACGGTCGTGCCGCACTGGCCGACGCCACCGTGGTCGTGACGGATTTTCTTCCGGGGTACTCGGTCGCTGCCGGCGACGTTCCTCCCGGCCCTGGAATCGCTCCGGAGATCGGCCGCGCCCTGGCCGCCGTGCACGAGGTGCCCGTGTCGTTCCTGCGCGAGGCGGGCCTTCCGGTGCGCGCAGCCGAGGGCGTGCGGGCGGACGTGGCGCGGGTGGTGGAGCGGGCAGAGGCCTCCGGCCTGGTCCCCGCCGAACTGATCGCGCGGTGGCGGGATGCGGTGGGCGACGACGCGGCGTGGCGATTCGAGGCGACGCTGGTGATCGGGGACGTCGACGCGGATGCGTTCCGATTCCAGGACGAGGGCGGCGTGCCGCGCCTGACCGGGCTGCTCGGCTGGGGATCGCTGGCCGCGGGGGATCCGGCGGCCGACCTGCGGTGGACGGCACGAGCGCCCGCCGCGGCCGACGACATCATCGCCGCGTACGAGCGCGCGGCGCGGCGCGCTCCGGATCCGTTCCTCGTCTCCCGTGCCCGCCTGCATGCCGAACTGGACTTCGCCACCTGGCTGCTGCACGGGCTGGATCGGGACGACGAGAGCGTGGTCGCCGACGCGGTGACGTCCCTGGCGCTGCTGGCGGAGTCGGCCGAGCCGCACGCGCCGCTGCTGTCCTCGGCGGACGACGACGTTCCCGCGGCGCTGGCCGCCGCCGGACGGGTCCCGGCTTCCGGTCAGGCGGCTGCCGACGTCTCGATGCGCACGGACACCTACGACCCGGCGGCGTTCGCGTCGCACCTGGTCGATCCCGACGAACGGGCCGACACGGCTGACGGTGCCATCCCGACCCTCCCCGTCGATCTGTCCGAATGGACCGTCTCGATCCCGGCCGACGCCGAGGGCGACCTCGCTGCGGAGACCACCCGCGCCTCCCAGGCGGCGTTGCGGCGATGGGCCGACGGACGCTGACGCGGACTCATCCCCGCAGCACCAGCCCCTTGCCCACGAAGAACAGTGCGACATCGATCTGCGCGGCAGGCACTCCGGAACGCTGCGCGTACGCCCGCCGGTACAGTTCCACCTGCGTCATGCGTTCGGCGCGTTCCCGGGCGTCCCGCGGCGCAGCCCCCGTCTTCCAGTCGACGATCTCCACCCGCCCGCCCCGATCGGCACGCCGGTACACGGCGTCCAGTCGGCAGACGACCACGTGGTCGCGCCCGTCGGGCCCGGGATGCCGGACGTGGATCTCGCTCTCCACGGCGATAGGAGTGAGGCGGCCCCATTCCGAGGCTTCGAACGCGCGCTGCAGTCGCCGCAGTTCCTGCTCCTCCTCGTCGTCGGCGGTCTCCTCCGACCACAACGCGTCCCCCGGGCCCGGTCCGGCGGAACCGAACCCGGACCGGGCCTGGACCCACTGGTGGAACCGGGTTCCGAGCCGGGCGCGGGGATGCGGCGCCTGCGGGAGGGGGCGCGCCGCACCGGCGAGCGCGCCGTCCAGGTCCGCTGCGATCCTCCCCATTCGTGAGGCGGGGATCCGGACCGGCAGGCCCGGGATCACCGGGCGCTCGTCGCGCTCCGCGAGCAGGAGGGCGAGCTCGGGATCGGGCGGGATCCGCGGCGCTGCCATCGCCCGCAGCACCGCGTCGGCGGCAGCGCTCACCCGCTCGCGGCGGGCGCCGAGAGGGTCCTGCGGCCAGGAGAGCACGCGCCGGCGGCTGGGGAGAGGATCGCGACCGGGGTCGAGGTCGGGCAGGCCGGCTCCCGTGGCGGCGACGATCTCCCGCAGGAACTCGCTCACCTCTCGCGGACGGGAGGTACCCGCCCAGGGCGAGCTGCTCAGCAGCAGCCGTTCGCGCGCCCGGGTGACCGCCACGTACGCGAGCCGGCGCTCCTCGACGCGTCGCTGCCGACGGATCTCGTCCGCGTAGCGGCGGAACTCGTCTCTCAGCGCCTGCTGGCTGTCGATCGCGGCGCCGCACCACCGCAGTTGCGGGATCCACCGCCGGTCTCCCCGGAACGGCGCGGGCAGGACCCCGAAGCCGAGCCATCCCCGCAGATCGCGCGGCGCGGCGGGCAGTTCGTCCTCGACCATGCGCACCACCGCCACCGCGTCCCACTCCAGCCCCTTCGCGCTGTGGATGGTCATCAGCTGGACCACCCCCTCCTCGGGCGGTTCGGATCTCACGGCCAGTTCGTCGACGCTTTCTGCGTGGTCGAGCCATGCCAGCAGACCTCCCACCGAGACTCGGTCGTCCACGGCGAGGAAGGCGTGCACCTCGTCGAGGAAGCCGCGGAACGGGGCGGAGGCCGCGCGCACCGGTCCCCGGCCCTCATTCGCGGCCACCTCCACGTCCAGCCGCAGTTCGGTGTGCACCAGGCGGATCAGGTCCGGGATGGGCGAGGCGGCAGCGGCGCGCAGCTCCGCCACGACCTCGGCCGCTTCGCGAAGCCGCGCCCGGCCCGATGGGGTGATCGCCACCAGGGAGGGATGATCGTCGGGCAGGCGGCGCAGAACATCCAGCGCCTCCACGATCGACGGCTCCGCCGGCCGAACTGCGGGCGGGCCCGATCCGAGTCGGCGGGCCAGATCTCCGAGCGCGGCGATATCGGCCAACCCGACGTCGAATCGCGGACCCTCGAGGATCCGGATCAGCGCGGATCCGGCCCCCGGGTCGGAGACCACCCGGAGCGCGCTGACCACGTCCACCACCTCCGGGACCGAGAGCAGACCGCCCAGACCCATCACCCGATGGGGCACGCCGAGCCGTCCCAGCGCCTCGGCGAATCGGGGCAGGTGCTTCCGGCTCCGGGCCAGCACGGCGCCCGAGGTCGGCAGTCCCCGCTCGGCGCGGTCGCGGCGCACCCGGACGAACCACTCCGCCACGCGCTCGGCCTCGGCATCCACGTCCTCAGCCACCGCGGACTCCACCGTGCCGTCAGGTCCGTCCGGCCGGGCCCGCAGC
Source organism: uncultured Actinomycetota bacterium (assembly GCA_963701365.1). Taxonomy (GTDB): domain Bacteria; phylum Actinomycetota; class Actinomycetes; order Actinomycetales; family Microbacteriaceae; genus Microbacterium. Next base: position 15,789 of record CAVOZX010000033.1, read on the forward strand.
TCGGCGACCGGCAGCGGAGAGGCCGCGCGCAGCGGCTCCGCCACGGCGGCAGCCGCCCGGAGGATCCGACTGCCGTTGCGCCAGCTGACCGTCAGGGCGAATCGGCCGCAGTTCCCGGCGGGAGCGAAATCATCGCCGAAGCCGGCAAGATTCGCGGCGCTCGCTCCCCGCCAGCCGTAGATCGCCTGATGGGGGTCGCCGACCGCCATGACCGGCGTGCCCCGAAACAGTTCGGACAGCAGGTGGGTCTGAGCGACGGAGGTGTCCTGATACTCGTCCAGGAGCACGACGCGGTACTCCCGCCGGATCCGCTGCGCGACCCCGGCCGTTCGGACCACCGCGAGCGCGCCGGCGATCTGATCGGAGAAATCGATCGCGCCTCGGCGGCGCTTGGCAGCGGCGTATTCGCGTGCCAATCGCGTCAGCATCGGCAGGGCCGCCACGCGGCCCACCGCCTCGGTCACCTCCTGCAGTGGCCCGCGGCCGGCTCGTGAGGGCAGATCGAGCACCGCCGCGAAATCGGCGGCGAACGCGTCGACGGCGTCGAGATCGGCTCCGTTGTCCGTCGCGTCCCGCGCCACTCGGAGGGCGGCGTCCACGATGGCATCCAACGATTCGGGGCGCTCCTCCCATCGCGCGTCTGAGCTGCCGAGCACGAGCGTGCGCATCATCAGCCACGCAGCCGACTCGCTGAGCACCGCCCCGTCTCCGTCGACGGGGCCGCGGCCGCCGTGCTCCCGCACGACGCGGTCCGCGAAACCGTTGTAGGTGGCGACCAGGGGAGCGGATGCCGACCCGTCCCAGACCCGCGGTCCGCCGGCGCGGCCCACGCGGTCCAGTGTCGCCAATCGCTCGCGGATGCGTCCGGACAGTTCGCCGGCCGCCTTCCGCGTGAAGGTGAGGGCGAGCACCTCCTCGGGCCGGACACGCCCATTCGCGATCAGCCAGACCACTCGCGCCGCCATCGTCTCGGTCTTGCCGCTCCCCGCACCTGCGATGACGAGGGCCGGGCCGAGGGGCGCCTCGATGATCGCCCGCTGCTCGGCCGTCGGCGCGGGCCGCCCCAGCGCCTCCGCGAGTGCCGCTGCGGACCAGTTCGTGGTCACGGCGCGCTCACCGCAGGAATGGTGTGGATGCGGCAGTCGCCGTGGCCGTGGACATCACGGCAGTGCTCCTCGTACGGCGCGCGGAATGCGTCCCCCGTCATGACGGCGGCCGCGTGCACGGCGCGCCTCTCGAACTCCGCCCGACGATCATCGTCCAGCGGCTCCTGCCGCGGCGCGAGGTAGTCGGCGCGGGTGGGGGGCTGCAGCAGCAGCAGTGCCGCTCCCGCCCCCGCCATTCCAGCGCTCGCCCGGATCGCACCGTGGTCGTGGGCGTACTGATACGCGGTCAGCTGCACATGGTCCGCGACCTTCGCATCGGTATGCGGCTCGTGACGACCGGTCTTCACATCCACGATGACGGCGGCTCCCGCGGCGTCACGCTCGACGCGGTCCACGACTCCGCTGATCAGCGCGTCGGGTCCGCCCGGGATAGGTATGCGCACTTCGAAGGGCGCCTCCGCGGCCACGAGTTCACCGCCGGCCGCTCGGGCGTCGCGCAGGTAGCATGCGAGCCGGCGCACCATCTCGCGCGCCTGACGACGGCGGGCCCGGTCGCGCCACCCCGATTCGCTCCGGATCTCGTCCCAGCGCGCCCCGACGGCGGCCCAGAGCGCATCTTCGTCGGCGGCGGGGCTGTCGGCGAGCGCCGAGTGCACGAGATCGCCGATTCCGGCCGAGACGCGCGCCGCCGCCCCGCCGAGTCGACCGATCACCCAGTCCAGTTCGCACTCTTCGAGGGCGCGGATCCGCGACGGCGACACCCGCACGGGGCCGCTGCGAGAGTCGTGCACGGTGTCCGCGCTGGTGCGCCCCCGGAGCCCGAACCACTCGGTGGGATCGGCACCGGGCACGCCCGCGTCCGCCAGGAGAGCCAGCTGTCCGGCGGCGTGGTCGCGTTCCCCCCGGCTGCGGTCCGGTTCGGTCAGCGTGCGTCGATGCTGCGCGACCAGCCCCCGCAGCGACAACGGATGCTCGTCCGGAACGGGGATCGGATCCGGGAGCAGCGCGAACACCGGGCTGGGGTGCAGGTCCTCGTCGTCGACGGCGGTCACCACCACCCGGGCCCGGGCGCGGGAGAGGGCCAGAGCGAACAGCCGCAGCTCGTCGTGCTCGGCATCCCGGCGGCGGTCCGACGCTCCGTCCGCCTCCGACCGGAGCAACCACCCGCCGAGCAACTCTCCGCGGGGGCGGCTATTGGGCCAGACGCCCTCTTGGACGCCGGCGATCACGACGGTGTCCGCCTCCCGACCGGCTGCGGTCGCCGGTGTGAGCACGGGCACCGCCGCGAGGTCACCGGCGTCGCCTCCGAGCCGGTCCTCGGACACGTCCGCGCGCAGAACCGTGCGCAGGAAGGCGAGCGGATCGCCGGCGGGTTCGCGCTCGTCACGACGACGGGCCGCATCGAACAGTGCCACCACGGCGTCCAGTTCCCGCCCAGCCGCCCAGGCGAGGGGCCCGCGACCCCGCGCCCGCCGCGCACGTTCCTTCCCGCGTCCGAGCGCTGTCCACGCCGTCCACAGCAGTTCCTCGGCGCCGGCGTCCCTCGCGTGCTGGCGGCGGATGGCTGCGACGGCACGGGCGAGACCGGTCGCCCGCCGCCGGGTGTCCGGGTCGCTGATCGGCACCCGGTGAGGCTCCTCGAGCGCGGTCGCGAGCGGGTCCTCCGTGTCGGCGGTCGTTCCCGCGGCGCGCAGCGCCCGGAGCAGGCGCCGCTGGGCGATCGCGTCGACGCCCGCCGCCGCGAGCAGCTCCGCCGCCTCGACCCCGGCGGCGGCGTCGGCGTCGGCGTCGGCGTCGGCGTCGAGTGCGTACAGGACGATACCGACCAGATCCCGCACCGCGCGCTGGATGCCGAGGGGTGCGGTCGTTCCCGCGGCGCGCGCGGGGACATCCCGCGCGGCGAGCTCCCGCTCCAGGAGCAGCACCTGGCGGGCGTCGTGCGCGATCACGGCGCACTGCGCCCACGGCACCCCGTGACGCAGATGCCGGTCGCGCAGGGTCCGCGCGATGACGTCGTACTCCTGCGCCGTATCGCGCAGCACGAACGCGGTCACCGACCCGTCGGGGACGGCCGCCTGCGGCGCCCGGCGGTGGTCCGCGATGCCGGCCGTGCCGATCAGGGACACCGTCCTGTCGTACAGCTCGTGCTGCATGGGCGTGCCCCGGTACCGGCCCGGCAGGACGCCGACGACCCCCCACCGATCGGCCAGAGCGGTCACCGCGTGGGGATGCGATCCCCGGAACGACCCGGATGCGACGTCGGGTGCCGCGGCGGCCAGGACCCCGACGCGGCAAGTCGCGAGGGCCTCCAGCAGCGCGAGCGCACCGGCAGGCATGTCCTGGAGATCATCGACCACGATCACGCGCAGGCCCCGCGGCAGCACCGACGAGCCGGGGAGGCGCAGCACCGCCGTCGCCCGTGCGAGGATGGCCGACGCCGAGCCGAAACCGGGGCGCATACGGGCCGCCACGTCGCTGTACTCCTCGGCGAACGAGGCGACGGCCGCCCATTCCGGGCGTGCGCGGGAGTCGGCGAGCACGCGCAGATCATCGGGGCCGATCCCGAGCGCCGTGCAGTCGGACAAGACGGCGCGCAGTTCGTCGCGGAACCTCCGAGTGGACCGCACCTGCGCGGGCACGTCCTGGGGCCACCGCGTTCGTCCGGCTCGCTCGTCCTCGGCGTCACCGGCCAGCAGATCAGCGATGAGGTGATCCTCGTCCGCGCCGGTGAGCAGTCGCGGCGACGGGGCGCCGATGCGCGCGGAGTGCTCGCGCACCACGCCGTACGCGAACGACACGAGGGATCGCGCCAGCGGGCCGCCGGTCGCAACCCCCGCCCTCAGCCCCAGGATGTCGCGCATCGAGGCCGCCGACGCGCGGGTCGGCGTCAGGACGAGCACGGAGTCCGGGTCGGTCCGCGCGATCCGCACCGCGCGTCCGATCACCGCCGCCGTCTTGCCGCTCCCAGCCGCCCCGAGCAGGACTCCGCGGGACCGTTCCGGCGCCTGGACGAAGCGGCGTTGCACGGCGTCACACCGGTTCGTCGCAGCATCCGCGCCGATCTCCATCTGCATGTCCCCTCCTCGGCGAGCACGATAACCGCGACCCCCGACACCACCGGGAACCCGCCGCGAGGGGTGCCGTAGACTGGCGGGACCGACGAAAGGCGACCTCGTGGAGATCCGTATCGGCATCGTCAACACCCCGCGCGAACTCACGTTCGAGACCGAGGAGTCCGCGCAGGGCGTCCGCGACGCGGTGGCCGCCGCGTTCGCCGGTGACACGGCCGTGCTGTCCTTGAGCGACACGAAGGGGAACGCCTACCTGGTGCCGACGGCCGCACTGGCCTACGTGCAGGTGGGAACCGAGCAGGCCCGGCACGTGGGCTTCGTCGCCTGAGGCCGTCGCGGTGGAGATCGTGCTCGCGATCCTGGCCGGGGTCGGCGCCGGACTGATCGCGCAGTACAGCTTGCCGCACCGCGACGTGCGAGGGGTCGCACTGGTCCCGGCGATCGGGGCCGTGCTGGCCGCCGCCGTCTGGGCGGGCCTGACGTGGGCGGGATGGACGACCGCCGACCCGATGCTCTGGCTCGTCGGCATCGGCGTGCCGGTCGTGGCGGTCGCGCCCGTCGCGGCGATCATCACGCGGGTGCGGATCGCGCATGACGACCGCGAACGCGTGCGACTCCGGCTGGACTGAGCGCGGCCGACACCGTCGGAACCCGCACGATGCTCGGGTATCGTTGAGCGGGTTCCGCCTCGGATGCGGGACCGCCGCGCCCTGGGCTGACGGGAGGCGTGGCACCCCACCCGGCGGTCGGATCCGCCGCAGACCAGACAGGCAGACATCGTGACGACCTTCGCCGAACTCGGCGTGGCACAGGACATCGTCGACACCCTCGCCGCCCGCGGCATCGTCGACGCGTTCCCCATTCAGGAGCAGACCATTCCGCTGTCCCTGCCCGGGCAGGACATCATCGGACAGGCCAAGACCGGAACCGGCAAGACGTTCGGATTCGGCATCCCGCTCGTGCAGCGACTGGGCGATCACCCCGATCCGGGGGTTCAGGCGCTGGTCGTGGTGCCCACCCGCGAACTGGCGGTGCAGGTCTACGAGGACATCGACCTGCTGACGGCCGGTCGTCCCACCACCGTGGTGGCGATCTACGGCGGCAAGGCGTACGAGGGGCAGATCGAGCAGCTGCGCGCCGGGGCGCAGATCGTGGTCGGAACTCCGGGACGGCTCATCGACCTGGCCGGTCAACGCCTCCTGGACCTGTCGCACGCGCGGGAAGTGGTGCTCGACGAGGCGGACAAGATGCTGGATCTCGGCTTCCTGCCCGACATCGAGAAGATCTTCCACATGCTGCCGGCCGCGCGGCACACCCAGCTGTTCTCGGCGACCATGCCCGGCCCGATCGTCGCCCTTGCACGGCGCTTCATGTCGCAGCCTGTCCACATCCGCGCGAACGACCCGGACGAGGGCCTGACGCAGGCGAACATCCGCCACCTGGTGTACCGGGCGCATTCGCTGGACAAGGACGAGATCATCGCCCGCATCCTGCAGGCCGAGGGCAGGGGCAGGACGGTCATCTTCACGCGGACCAAGCGGGCCGCGCAGAGGCTCGTCGACGAACTGAACGACCGCGGATTCAATGCCGTGGCGGTGCACGGCGATATGAGTCAGGAGGCCCGCGAGCGCTCGATGAGCGCCTTCAAGGCGGGAAAGAAGGACGTCCTGATCGCGACGGACGTCGCCGCCCGTGGCATCGACGTGGACGACGTCACCCACGTCATCAACCACACCATCCCCGATGACGAGAAGGCCTACCTGCACCGGGCCGGCCGGACCGGCCGCGCGGGCCGCACGGGGATCGCCGTCACGTTCGTGGATTGGGACGATCTGCACAAGTGGGCGCTGATCAACCGGGCGCTCGACTTCGGCCAGCCGGAGCCCGTGGAGACGTACTCGTCGAGCCCGCACCTCTATGAGGACCTGAACATCCCTCCGGGGACGAAGGGGCGCCTGCCCCGGACATCGCACTCCGCCCCGCCGTCCGGCGACCAGGCCCCCCGACGCGCTCCCGCGGCGCCCGGACCGCAGGATTCCGCGGAAGGCGCGGCCCCGGCTCGTCGGCGCCGGCGACGCCGTCCGCGCACCCCGGGCGCCGCGGCCTGAGCCCGCGCGCCGCACCCGCCGCACGCTACAGTTGATCGACGCGGCCCGTGGGGCGCCGCGAGGAGGAGGGTGTTCCATGCGGCTTGCAGATGCGTTCGAGTACCAGGGATTCTGGGGATCCTTCGGCGACCTGATCTGGTGGTTCCTGTGGGCGTTCGTGTTCATGGCGTATCTGTTCGCCCTGTTCGCCATCATCGGCGACCTGTTCCGGGATCACTCCCTGAACGGGTGGTGGAAGGCGCTGTGGATCGTCTTCCTCGTGTTCGTGCCGTTCCTGACCGCGCTGGTATACCTCATCGCACGCGGGCGGGGCATGGCCGAACGCAGTCAGCGCGAGGTCCGCGACGTGGAGAAGGCTCAGGACGACTACATTCGGAACGTCGCCGGCGCCACGCCCGCGCAGGAGATCGCACACGCCAAGCAACTGCTGGACGCGGGCGCGATCTCGGCGGAGGAGTTCGAGACGCTCAAGGCCAAGGCGCTGGCCTGACTCTGCCGTCGCGCGTCGGCCGCCCCCGCTAGCCGGTGGTCGCGGTCGTCCCGGTGCCCAGTTCCAGGATGCGCTCGATCATCGCCGGGGTGGTGGTGTTCTCACCCGGGATGTTGGGCTTGCCCGTGCCGTGATAGTCGCTGGAGCCGGTGACGATCAGGTCGTGACGACGTGCGAGATCGCGCAGCACCCGCTTGCCGCGTTCGGTGTTCTCCCGATGCTCGATCTCGAATCCCGCGAGCCCCCGCGCGATGAGGTCCTCCAGCACCGGTATGGGCAGCATCCGGGCGGGACCCGACGGTGACGGGTGGGCGAGGATCGGAACCCCGCCCGCGGCGACGACCATCTCCACGGCGCGTCGCGGATCCGGCGCCTCGTGCGGGACGGTGTAGCCGTGGCGCGGATGAAGGATGTCGGAGAACGCTGCGCTGCGATCCCGGGCGATCCCCTGCGCCACGAGCGCGTCCGCGATGTGGGGACGTCCGACGGTCGCGCCGTCGGTGGTCTGACGCAGTACGTCCTCCCAGGTGATGTCGTAGTCGCGGCCCAGGTTCGACACGATCCGCTCCGCACGACTCCAGCGCGCCTCCCGGATCGCCGCGGTCTCCGCGGCGATCGCCGCATCGGTCGGGTCGAACAGGTAGGCCAGGAGATGGACGCTCCGGCCGCCCTCATGCGCGCTCAGCTCCATCCCCGGGATGAGACGCACGCCCAGCGACCTGGCCGCGTCGGCGGCGTCCTCCCAGCCGGCGGTGGTGTCGTGATCGGTCAGCGCGACCGTCCGCAGTCCGTGGGCGTACGCCGCGCGAACGACCTCGCCCGGAGTCTGGGTCCCGTCGGAGCGGGCCGAGTGCAGATGCAGGTCACCTCCGCCGTCCGGCCGCGCCCCAGCATCCATCGTCCGAGCCTAGCGCCGCGCACGCGACCGGCCGCCTGGGGGTCGGTCAGCCGGTCGGATTCCCAGGGGCGGGCGCCTAGGCTCGCTGACGTGCGGCTGACGGGGATCCTTCTCGGGGTGATCGCGGCCGCTGCGGGCGCGGTGGCCACCTGGCCGGGCTTCTTCCACGTCGAACGCACCTTCCCGATCGCCCAGGCGATCGCGTTCCGCGGCATCCTCACCGCGGCCTTGGGCGTGCTCGCCGTCGCTCTGCTGCTGTGGACTCTGTCCCGGCGGATGCGGCGGCTCCTCATGCCGGCCGCCGTCGTCGTGCTGGTTGCGGCGGTGGCCAACAGCACGATCCTCGCCTCCCGCGGCGTGGGAGAATCCGCGCTGCCCGAGAAGACGGATGCCAGCGTGCGGGTGATGACCTGGAACACGGCGGGAGACCACACCGATCCGGCGGTCGTCGCCCAGACCGCGGTGGCGATGGGAGCCGACATCGTCGCCCTGCCCGAGACGACCATCGACGCCGGGGAGCGGGTCGCGGTCGCGATGCGCGACCTCGGCCGACCGATGTGGGCGCACCACACCGAGTACGGCGGCGATGGGTGGGCGGCGGACTCGACCACTCTGCTGATCAGTCCGTCGCTCGGCGACTACGCGGTCGTGACCTCCACATCCGGCGGCATGGCGAACACGTCGACGGTGCCGAGCATCGTCGCCATGCCGATCTCCGGCGAGGGTCCCGTGGTGGTCGGCGCGCACGCGGTCGCGCCGCGACGCGACGACATGGCCGACTGGCGCCACGATCTGCAGTGGCTGGCCGACCAGTGCGGCAGCGACGATGTCGTGATGGCCGGGGATTTCAACGCGACCGTCGACCACATGTCCGGGCTGGGCTCGGCCGGCGGCGAACTGGGGCGCTGCCGGGATGCGGCTGCAGCGACGGGCAACGGAGCCGTCGGCACCTGGCCCACCGCCCTGCCTCCGCTGGCGGGGGCACCGATCGACCATGTGCTCGCCACCGCGAACTGGACTCCCACCGGGTCGGTGGTGCTCGATGCGCTGGACGATGCCGGCGGGGACCACCGTCCGCTCGTGGTGCAGCTGGAGCGGACCGGCTGAGACGAGCCCGAGGCGCCGGTGGCAGACTGGTCGGATGCGCGATCGGACTGCAGGGTGAACGACGAGGCGATAACGGTGACGTCGCGGCCGGAGACCGGGACGGCCCCGGCTTCGGTGACGAACCGGCGCCAGTCGTTCCCGGACGGATTCCTCCGGACCATCTCCACGGGCTGGGCCGATCACCCCGCCGCCGCAGTCGCGGTGGACCCGGCCGCCGTGCACGCGGCCCGCCGCCGCGAAGCGCTCTCCGCGGCCTTCCCCGGCGATCGCCTGGTCATTCCCGCGGGCGAGCCCGCCGTCCGCAGCAACGACACGGACCACCCATTCCGGGCCCACTCGGCCTTCGCCCACATGACCGGGTGGGGCGCCGACTCCGAACCGGGATCGTTGCTCGTGTTCGAGCCCGGCCCGCAGGGGCACACGGTGACCCTCTACTTTCGGGAGCGCGCGGACCGCAGCACGCCCGAGTTCTATTCCGACGCCGCGGTGGGCGAATTCTGGATCGGGCCGCGCCCCGCCGCCACCGAGGTCTCGGCTCGGCTGGCCGTCGGCACGGCGCCGCGCGAGCAGTTCGTGGCGGGCCCGGCCGATCGCGTCATGGGCGAGGACGCGGAGCTGACCCGCTGGGTGTCGGAGTTCCGGCTCGTGAAGGACGACTACGAGCAGCAGGAGCTGCGAGAGGCGGTGGCCGTCACGGCCGCCGCGTTCGACGACGTGGTCGCCCACCTCGACCGGGCCACTGCTCACCCCCGCGGGGAGCGGGTGGTGGAGGGCGTGTTCCACGTCCGGGCCCGCAGCGACGGCAACGGCGAGGGATACGGCACCATCGCGGCCGCCGGTCCGCACGCCTGCTATCTGCACTGGACCCGCAACGACGGCGCCGTCCGCCGCGGAGACCTGCTGCTGGTGGATGCCGGAGTCGAGAGGGACAGCCTTTACACCGCGGACATCACCCGGACCATCCCCGTCGGGGGCCGGTTCAGCCCCGCGCAGCGCCGCGTCTACGATGCGGTGCTGGAGGCCGCGGACGCGGCGTTCGATGCCGCTCGCGTGGGTGTGCCGTTCCGCGCGGTCCACGAGGCGGCGATGGCGGTGATCGCGCGGCGGGTCGCCGAATGGGGGCTGCTGCCGGTCAGTGCGACCGAGGCCCTGGACGCGGACCGGGGCGGACAGCACCGCCGGTACATGGTGCACGGGACCAGTCACCATCTGGGTCTGGACGTGCACGACTGCGCGCAGGCCCGCCGGGAGATGTACTACGACGGTCTCCTGGCCCCGGGCATGGTGTTCACGATCGAGCCGGGTCTGTATTTCCAGCCCGACGACCTGACCGTTCCGGCGGAGCTGCGCGGCATCGGCGTGCGGATCGAGGACGACATCCTGATGACGCAGGCCGGTCCGGTCAATCTGTCGTCGGGGATCCCGCGCACCGCGGAGGATGTGGAGGCGTGGGTCAGCCGCGCGAGCCGCTGACCGTCAGGAGTCGGCAGCGTCCCGCGGCGGCCGGTCGTCGGCGTCGTCCGGCTGCGGGAGCCGCTCCCCGTACCGCGGGGGTTCGGCCGCCGAGGCGGACTCGGCACCGTCTCGGTCCGCGGGGGGCGCGGCCGGCGCGGGGGCGGGTCCCAGGACCGAGCGGGCGCGCTCCAGGCTCGCGGGGGCGACCGTGACCTCGTAACGGTCGGCGACCACCTGCATCACCGAGGAGTAGTCGCGGCGGCGGCGCACGAACGAGTACGACACGATGCTGAGCAGCATCCCGAACGCCATCCCGAGGAAGAGCACCCCGACGAACGCCTGGATCGGCACCGACGGCACGCCCAGCACGAAGATGGCGGCGAACAGCACCCCGAGGACCAGTCCGTTCAGAGCGCCGGTCCGTGCGGCGACGGCGTATCCGAGCCGGCCGGTGACGCGTTCCACCGACCGCAGCCCGATGCCCACGATCGCGATCTCGCGGGCCGGGATCTCGGCCGCGATCAGTGCCGACACCGCCTTCTGCGCGGCCTCGTACGCCGGGAACGACGCGACCGTCTCCCCGGTGTCGGCCGGACCCGGCACGCCCACCGGGCTCCTCATGCTCACCGTCCCATCTTGACACGCCCGCCGCGCCCGTCCCCGGGTCCGGGGGCCGGAGCGGGGGCCCGCACTACCCTGGGACCGTGAGTGCACAGCGGGTCTTCGTCGCGCGGCTGGCGGGGTGCGCCGTGTTCGATCCCGCCGGGGACAGGCTCGGCAAGGTGCGGGACGTCGTCGTGATCTATCGGCGACGGGACTCCCCACGCGTGGTGGGTCTGGTGGTGGAGATCCCCGGCCGCCGGCACGTGTTCCTGTCCATCGGGCGGGTCACCTCGATCGACACCGGTCAGGTGATCACCACCGGGCTGATCAACGTGCGCCGCTTCCAGCAGCGCGGCGGCGAAGTGCGGGTCCTGGCCAAACTGGTCGGTCGCAAGGTGTCCCTGGCCGACGGGTCGGGCGACGCCGTCATCGAGGATGTCGCGATCGAGCGGGACCGGCTGGGCGAGTGGACCGTGGGACAGCTCTTCCTCCGCCGCCCCAAGACGAGTCCGTCGCCGTTCGCGAAGGGGCCGACGACCTTCGCGCACTGGAACGAGGTGCGCGAGCGCGCCGCCAGCCCGGGCGAGACCCAGTCGGCGGAGCATCTGGTGGCCAGCTACTCGGAACTCAAGCCGGCCGACCTCGCCAACACGCTGCTGGACCTGCCCGGTGATCGTCTCCTGCAGGTGGCGGAGGAGCTGCCGGACGACAGGCTCGCCGACGCGCTCGAGGAGATGCCGGAGGAGGATCAGGTCCGCATTCTCGAGGCCATGGGCGACGAGCGGGCCGCCGACATCCTGGACCACATGGAGCCGGACGACGCCGCTGACCTGCTCGGGCAGCTGCCGGAGGAGCGCCTCAAGGAGCTCCTGGAGCTCATGGAGCCGGACGAGGCCGACGACGTCCGGGCGCTGCTGCAGTACGGTCCCGACACCGCGGGAGGTCTCATGACCCCCGAGCCCATCGTGCTGTCCGCCGACGCCACGATCGCGGAGGCGCTGGCGCTGATCCGCCGTCACGAGATGCACCCCGCTCTGGCCGCGGCCGTGTTCGTCACGCTGCCGCCATACGAGACCCCCACGGGCCGACTGCTCGGCGTGGTCCATTTTCAGCGGATGCTGCGCTATCCGCCGCACGAGCGGCTCGGGGCGATCATCGACGATTCCCTCGAACCGGTCGCGGCGACCGCATCCGCCACCGAGGCCGCCCGCATGCTGGCGACCTACAATCTCGTGTCGCTTCCGGTGGTCGACGGCGCGCAGCGCCTGGTGGGCGCGGTCAGCGTCGACGACGTGCTGGACTACCTGCTGCCGGATGACTGGCGCTCGACCCACCAGCCCCCCGGGGGCGATCCCGCGGCGGTGTCGGGATGATGGCCCGCGCTCCGCGCCGGCCGGCGCTGGATGCGCCGCTCGGGCGCGGCGGGATGCTGAACCGGCCGGGGACCGCCTCGCGCGACCGGTTCGGCCGCTTCACGGAGTGGATAGCGCGCGGCATGGGCACCCCGTGGTTCCTGCTCGGGCTGAGCCTCTTCTGCTTGGTGTGGCTGGCATGGAACACGCTCATGCCGCCCGCGGTGCGGTTCGACTCGTCCGACAACGGGTTCACCGCCCTGACGCTCGTGCTCTCGCTGCAGGCGTCCTACGCGGCTCCGCTCATCCTGCTCGCGCAGAACCGCCAGGACGACCGCGATCGGGTGCAGTTCGAGCAGGATCGCCAGCGCGCCGAGCGGAATCTCGCCGACACCGAGTACCTGGCGCGGGAGATCGTCGCCCTCCGTCTCGCCCTGACCGAGGTGACCGGCCAGATCGTGACCCGGGAGACGCTGCGGGACGAGCTGCGGGAACTGGTGACCGATGTTCATGCCCGTGCCGCCGGGGAGACGGAAGCGGCGACCGAGGAGCGCCACCGTCGCAGCGAGCGGCGGGAACGGGCCGAACGTGATGCCCGCGAGATCTGACCGTGCGCTGACGGATCGGGTGCGGGACGCCGTCGGAGCGGTGTTCGACCCGGAGCTTCGCCGTCCACTGGCGGAGCTCGGCATGATCGCGGGCGTGCACGCGCAGGGGAACGCCGTCGAGGTCACCGTGCGCCTGACCATCGTCGGCTGCCCGGCGGCCGACAGGATCAGGCAGGACGTCCGGGATGCCGCGCTGCGCGCCGGGGCCGCCAGGGCCGACGTCACGCTGGAAGTGATGAGCGCCGAGGAGCGGGAGGCGCTCACGCGACGCCTGCGGGGGGGCCGACGGACCGTGCAGTTCGGCCCCGGCACCCTCACCCGGGTCATCGCCGTCACCAGCGGCAAGGGCGGGGTCGGCAAGTCGTCGCTCACCGCGAACCTGGCCGTCGCGCTGGCCCAGAAGGGACTGGCGACCGGCGTCCTCGACGCCGACGTGCACGGATTCTCCATCCCGGGTCTGCTGGGGCTGGTGGACGGCGCGGGCCGAGCGGTCCGCCCCACCCGCATCGACGATCTGATCGTGCCGCCGATCACCCACGGAGTGAAGGCGATCTCGATCGGCATGTTCCTGCGGGACGGGGACGAGAACGCGGCCGTCGCGTGGCGCGGGCCGATGCTGCACCGCACGGTGCGCCAGTTCCTGACCGACGTCCACTTCGGAGACCTGGACGTGCTGCTACTGGACATGCCGCCGGGCACCGGCGACGTCGCCATCTCGGTCGGACAGCTGCTGCCGTCCGCGGAGGTTCTGGTGGTGACCACGCCGCAGTCACCTGCGGCCGGGATCGCTGTGCGCAGCGGACGGGTGGCCCGCCAGCTCGGTCAGCGGCTGCTGGGCGTGGTGGAGAACATGGCTCCACTGCAGCTCCCCGACGGGACGCTGCTGGACCTGTTCGGGTCCGGCGGCGGCGATGAGGTGGCGCGTGCGCTGACGACCGCGGACGAGCCCGTGCCCCTGCTGGCGTCCGTGCCGCTCTCTCCCGCACTGCGGAGCTCGGGGGATGCCGGCGTTCCCCTGGTGATACGCGATCCCGGCGACCCGGCGGCTCGTGCGATCTCCGGCCTCGCCACGACCATCGCCGCCACCGGGCGGAACCTGGCGGGCCGAGCCCTGCCGATGCGACCGGTCTGAGACCGGCGGCCGGGGACGCCGCTCAGGTGGCCTCGTCGTCGAACGGCGGCCGTTCCGAGCGGGACGGGTCGAAGCGCACCGGTGCGGGAGCCTCGGCCGCCGTGGTCGTCAGAGTGGCGGCCGCACCGGCGGCCCGCACCGTCGCGACCGGAGGGTCGTCCAGCAGCGCCTCCCGGATGATCCGACGCGGGTCGTACTGGCGCGGGTCGAGCCGACGCCAGTCCACCTCGTCGAATTCGGGCCCCATCTCCTCCTTCATGCGGCTGCGGGCGCCGCGCACGAGGTCGCGGGTACGCGTGGTCAGGCGGGCCAGCGTCCGCGCGTACGTCGGCAGCCGCTCCGGCCCGATCAGCAGCGCGGCGATCACGGCGATCACCAGCAGCTTCTCGATCGTGAGGCCGAAGAACATGCTCACAGGTTACCCGCCGCGCCTGGCGGAGGAGGGGGGCGAGCCGCCCTACGCTGGCACGGGAGGAACCATGCGGTCAGTCGATGCGAACGCGCGGTACGCGCTGGAGATCACGGTGGAGCCGGATCACATCGCGCGGGTGCGGGCGCACGCGCTCGAACTGGGCACCGACCCGATCACCGCCCTCATCGGCGCTCAGTGCGCGGTCGTCGCCGCCGCGACCGGCGCGCTGAACATCGTGGAGATCGGCACCGGGGCCGGCGTGTCGGGACTGTGGCTGCTGCACGGGGCGCGAAGGGCGACCCTCACGACGATCGACAACGAGCCGGAGCACCTCGCGGTAGCCCGTCAGGCGTTCGCGGATGCCGGGATCCCACCCGCTCGCACGCGGCTGATCACGGGTCGCGCGACGGACGTGCTGCCGCGGATGAACGAAGCCTCCTACGACGTGGTGCTGGTGGACGCCGACCCGGAGGGAGTCATCGAGTACGTCGAGCACGGCCTTCGCCTGGTGCGACCCGGCGGAACCGTGCTCATCCCCCGCGTGCTCGGAGACGGCGCCGTCGCCGACCCCGTCCGGAGGGACGCCGTCACCAACGCCTACCGGTCCCTGGTGCAGGAGACCCTGGCCTCCCCCGCCGTCGTGGGCGCCCTGGCCATCGGCGGCGAGGGGCTGCTGCAGCTAACTTCGATGCCGGCGGTGTGAGCACCGGACCCCGGACAGACGACGGGGCCGGACCCGAAGGAACCGGCCCCGCATCGTCAGGGACTATGCGGCCGAGATGACTCCGCCCAGGACGTCGTGGAGCTCCTTCGCTTCGGCGTCATTGACGGAGACCACCAGGCGGCCGCCGCCTTCCAGCGGGACCCGCACGATGATCAGACGCCCCTCTTTCACGGCCTCCATCGGCCCATCCCCGGTTCTCGGCTTCATGGCTGCCATCGCGGCTCCCTTTCGTCGAACGTACGGCGAGCAGTTTATCGTGGCGGTCCCGATGGCGCCGGAGATTGCGCCGACGGGGCCTCACGGCACCTGCCAGAACTCCGCCGCCAGGCCGTACACCGCGTGGATCCACCACCACTGTCCCGCCAGGCACGCGATCAGCACGCCGATTCTCCACAGTCGGCTCGGGGGTGCAGCGACGGCTCCCCACAGCGGGGACAGCGGAATCAGCAGACGGAGGATGCTCGACTGCGGGAAGAACACCGCGAGCAGATAGACCAGGTACGCGATCGACCACAGTCGGACCTCGGCCGGCAGTCGCCGCACGTGCGGCTCGAACATCAGGAGCGCGGCCGTCGCGAGCACGGCGAGGATCAGGACCACGATCCCGACCTCCGGGCCCGGGCCCCAGAACTCGAACCAGAAACGCGCGCCCGCCACGAACCCGTCGAACGGCGCGAACCGTCCGGGATCATCCGGGATCCAGTTCCGCCGCCAGGCCAGTTCGGTGGCCAGGTAGGCATCCGGCCTGCCGGTGACCGCGGCGGCGATCGCCTGCCAGGCGAAGCCGATGGCGGCCGACCACAGGCCCAGCAGCACGATGTGCAGCGCCTGCGGAGCGGGCAGCGGGTCGGTCCGCCGCCGAGCCCAGCGCCACATCCCGTACAGGGCGAGGAAAAGGGCGAATGCGAGCGCGCCCGGCCGGGTGAAGCCCATCACCGCCAGGAGGGGGTACAGCCATCCGAAGCGCCGCCGCTGGATCAGGAGCAGCGCCGCGAGCAGGAGCAGGAGGAAGAGGGACTCCGCGTATCCGACCTGGAACAGCGCCGCCACCGGTGAGGCGACGAAGAACGCCACCGCCCACAGCGCGGCGGTCCCACCCAGGCGCCCTCTCAGCAGCGCATGCAGGACGAGGGCCGCGCCGTACCCGGAGGCGAGGGAGACGACCACGGCTCCGGCCCCCCACGACCCGAGCACGGCGCCGACGGCGCCGGCGAGGACGGGGAACACGGGCAGGAACGCCCAGGCGTTCTCCGCGACAGCGCCGGTGGATGTCAGCGGCAGCTCCGTCGGATACCCCTCCACCGCGATGAGCCAGTACCAGGCCGCATCCCATCCGACGGCAAAATCTCCGATCGTCGGATCGGGTCCGAACCGCGATCCGTCGCCCGACAGGGCCGCGGCAGCCAGCAGCATCCCGGTGGTGAGCAGGCGTGCCCCACCGTAGAGGATGCCGATACGCGCCCAGACCGGAAGCGGCCGGCGGGCGGCGGGCGGCGGGCTCAGTCCGTCAGCCACGCGCGCAGTCCGCGCTCCACGTCCTCGATCTGCGCGATCGGCACCTGTTCGTCGTCGTGATGAGCCAGCGACGGGTCGCCCGGACCGTAGTTGACGGCCGGGATGCCGAGTCCGCCGAAGCGGGCGACATCCGTCCACCCGAGCTTCGCGCGGACCTCGCCGCCCACGGCGGCCGCGAACTCGCGCGCGAGCGGCGCGTCCATCCCCGGACGCGCCCCGGCTGCCGCGTCGACCACATCGAGTTCGAACCCGTCGAACACCTCGCGCAGGTGCTCCTCGGCGGCGGCCGGGTCCGTGCTGGGCGCGAATCGATGGTTCACTTCCACCTCGCACAGGTCGGGGATGACGTTGCCCGCCACGCCGCCGCGGATGCGGACGGCGTTCAGCCCCTCCCGGTAGGTCAGACCGTCGACGACCACCTCACGAGCGCGGTAGCGATTGAGCCGGTCAAGGATTCCTCCGGCGGCATGAATCGCGTTCTCGCCCATCCACGACCGCGCGCTGTGGGCGCGCCTCCCCCGCGCGCGCACCACGGCCCGCAGGTTGCCGTTGCAGCCCCCCTCGATCCGCCCTTGCGTGGGCTCGCCGAGAATGGCGAAATCCGCCGCGAACAGATCCGGGCGCGTGGCCGCGAGCCTCGTCAGGCCGTTGCTGGCGGCGTCCACCTCCTCGTGGTCATACCACATCCACGTCACGTCGATCCGCGGCGCGGCGAGCCCGGCGGCGAGCACCAGCTGGATGGCCACCCCCGCCTTCATGTCGACGGTCCCCCTGCCCCACAGGACGCGCTGACCGTCGCGCTCGAGGTCCCGCACGGGCAGGTTCTCGTGAACGGGGACGGTGTCGATGTGCCCCGCGATCGCGACCCTGCGGGAGCGCCCCAGGTCGGTGCGGGCGATCACGGTGTCGCCATGCCGCTCGACCGCCAGGTGGGGCAGCGCCCGCACGGCCCGCTCGATCGCGTCGGCCAGCGCGGTCTCCTCCCCCGACACCGACGGGATGTCGCACAGGGCCCGGGTGAGGTCGACGCTGGAGCGGCTCAGGTCCAGGTCCGGCATGCCATCACTCTACCGACCGGCCCCCGCCGGCCCGGGCGCTAGGTTGGGGGGATGCGGCAGGTGCGGGCGGCGGGGATGGCGACGGTGACATCGGCCGGCGTCACGCTGGACGTGTGGTTCCCGGCCCCGGAGACGGGCGGCGCCGCGATCGAGGTCGATGCGGGGATGCGGGACCTGGCGGGCCCGGACCCGCGACGCGCGGTGTCCATCGTCCCAGTCGCGCGCGTCATCGACCTAGATGCCGCGCCCGTCGACACCGTCGACGCATACCTGCGGCTGCATGCACTGTCGCACCGGCTGGTGCGACCGAACGACCTGAACCTCGACGGCCTGTTCGGGGTGCTGCCCACGGTCGCCTGGACCTCCGCCGGGCCGATGGACCCCGCCGACACGCAGCGGCTCCGGCCGCAGCTCCAACGCGCGGGCATCCAGGTCACGAGCCTGGACAAGTTCCCCCGCCTGCTGGACTACGTCGTTCCGGCCGGTGTCCGGATCGCCGACGCGGCCCGGGTCCGGCTCGGCGCGTACCTTTCACCGGGGACCACCGTGATGCACGAGGGCTTCGTCAACTTCAACGCCGGGACGCTCGGCGCCTCGATGGTGGAGGGTCGGATCAGCCAGGGCGTGATGGTCGGCGACGGCAGCGACATCGGCGGGGGCGCCTCGATCATGGGGACCCTGTCCGGCGGGGGCGAGCACCGGGTCAGCATCGGGCGGCGGACCCTGCTCGGGGCGAACTCCGGGATCGGAATCTCCCTCGGCGACGACTGCGTCGTCGAGGCGGGTCTGTATGTCACAGCCGGATCCAAGGTGGTCCTGGCGGACGAGGCGGTGGTGGCGGACGGGACTCGTCGGGTGGTGAAGGCTGCGGAACTGTCCGGACGCGACGGCATCTTGTTCCGACGCAACTCGCTGACGGGTGCGCTCGAGGCGATCGGCCGCGCCGGGGCGGGCATCACCCTCAACACCGCGCTTCACGCCTGAGTACGGGCGGCAGGCGGGTCAGCGCGCGGACGGATGGTCCCGCTGCGCGGGTCCGACGTACAACTGCTGGGGCCGGCCGATCTTCGTCTGCGGGTCGTCGTTCATCTCGCGCCAGTGCGCAAGCCAGCCCGGCAGCCGTCCGATCGCGAACAGCACCGTGAACATGCGCGGCGGAAAGCCCATCGCCTTGTAGATCACGCCGGTGTAGAAGTCGACGTTCGGGTAGAGCCGGCGCTCCTTGAAGTAGTCGTCCTCGAGGGCGATCTGCTCGAGCTCCTTGGCGAGGTCCAGGAGCGGATCGCTCACGCCCAGCTCGGCCAGGACCTCGTCCGCCGACTGCTTGACCAGCCGTGCCCTCGGGTCGTAGTTCTTGTAGACCCGGTGGCCGAAGCCCATGAGCTTGACGCCCTCCTCCTTGTTCTTCACCCGGTTCACGAATCGCTTCACGCTCTCGCCCGAGTCGCGAATGCGGCCGAGCATCGCCAGCACCGCCTCGTTCGCGCCCCCGTGCAGCGGGCCGTACAGCGCGTTGATACCCGCCGAGATGGACGAGAACTGACTCGCACCGGTGGATCCGACCAGCCGCACGGTCGAGGTCGAGGCGTTCTGCTCGTGGTCCTCATGCAGGATCAGGAGGCGCTCGAGAGCCCGGGAGATGACCGGATTGATCTGGTACGGCTCGCTGGGCACCCCGAAGTTGAGTTTCAGGAAGTTGTCGACGAATCCGAGCGAGTTGTCCGGGTACAGGAACGCCTGTCCGGCGCTCTTCTTGTGCGCGTAGGCCGCGATGACCGGGAGCTTCGCGAGCAGGCGGATCGTGGTCAGCTCCACGTGCTCGGGGTTCTTCGGGTCGGACTCGTCCTCGTAGTAGGTGGACAGTGCCGCCGTCGCCGCCGACAGGACCGCCATCGGGTGTGCGGTGGGTGGGAGTGCGGAGAAGAAGTGCTTCAGGTCCTCGTGGAGGAGCGTGTGCCGCCGGATGCGGTCGTCGAACGCGGCAAGTTCGGCCGGCGTGGGCAGTTCGCCGTAGATGAGGAGCCAGGCGACCTCGAGGTACGTCGAGTGCTCGGCCAGCTGCTCGATGGGGTACCCGCGATACCGCAGCACGCCGCGCTCGCCGTCGATGAAGGTGATCGCCGATCGGGTCGCGGCGGTGTTCACGAAGCCGTAGTCCAACGCCGTGCGCCCGGTCTGACGGGTCAGCGCCGACACATCGATGCTCCCGGCGCCGTCGGTGCCCTCCAGGAGCGGCAGGTGCGCGGTGCGGTCTCGGACGATGATGGTGGCCGAGTCCGGATGGGAAACCGCGTCGCTCATGGCGCCTCCTGACGAATGTCGCTCGTGGGGGATCCGGCCGCGGATGCGCGGCACGCGCCGCCGGTGTCGGATCGATCAGGCGGTCCGCTACAGCCTAGCCGGGCCCGACGCACACTGCCGCACCGCACAAGGAAGGGGCGCCTCGGCTGGAGGAGCGACCTAACCCGAGCCCCAGGACACCGCGCCGAGCCGGTCTGCGGCGGCCGCCACCCTCTCGTCGGTGGCCGTGAGCGCCAGGCGGACGTGCTGGGCGCCGACAGGGCCGTAGAACGCGCCGGGACCGCCGAGGATGCCGATCTCGGCCAGCCGGCCCATTGTCCGCCAGCAGTCCTCCTCGAGGGTCGCCCACAGGTACAGCCCGGCCGCACTCCCTTCCACGCGGAACCCGGCATGCGCCAGCGCCGACAGTAGCGCGTCGCGGCGACGCCGATAGCGCTCCTTCTGGACCCGCACGTGGTCGTCGTCCGCGAGCGCTGCGGCCATCGCGGTCTGGACGGGGGCAGGCACCATGAGGCCGAGATGCTTGCGCGCCGTGGTCAGACGGGCGATGAGCACCGCGTCGCCGGCGACGAAGGCAGCGCGGTACCCCGCGAGATTCGACCGCTTGCTCAGCGACGACACCGACAGCAGGCCGTCGAGCCGTCCGGCGGCGACCGCCGGGTCCAGAACCGACGGGATGATGGTGCGGTCCCACGGAGAGTCCCAGCCGAGTTCGGCGTAGCACTCGTCTCCGGCCAGGACCGCGCCGAGCGCCCTCGCCCGACCACGGGCGATGGCCAGCAGTCCGGCATCCCACACCCGACCGTCGGGGTTGCCGGGCGAGTTGATCCACACCAGTCGGGTGCGTGCAGGCCACCGTTCCGGATCGTCCTCCGCGACCGGTTCGGCGCCGACCAGTCGCGCCCCGACCTCGTAGGTGGGGTAGGCCGCTCGCGGGTGGACGACGACATCCCCGGGCCCCAGTCCGAGCAGGAGCGGCAGGAGCGCGACGAACTCCTTCGATCCGATGGTCGGCAGCACCTGCTCGGCGGTGAGTCCGGGCACGCCGCGGACGCGCGCATACCACGCCGCGACCGCCTCCCGCAGCCGTTCGGTGCCGGCCGTGGCCGGATACGAGGGTGCATCGGATGCCTCCCGCAGCGCGTCGGAGACGACCCGCGGCGTCGGATCGATCGGCGAGCCCACCGACAGGTCGACCGCCCCGCCAGGATGCGCGTGCGCGGTGGCCGCGAACGGCGCGACCGCATCCCACGGGTAGTCGGCGAGGTCGGCGACCCCCATCAGCCGGCCTGGGGCGGCAGCGCCGCCACCAGCGGATGATCCTTCGGGATCACTCCCACCTTCGCGGCACCGCCCGGTGACCCGATGTCGTCGAAGAACTCGACGTTGACGGCGTAGTAGTCCGACCATTCGTCGGGCAGGTCGTCCTCGTAGTAGATGGCCTCGACGGGGCACACCGGCTCGCATGCACCGCAGTCCACGCACTCGTCCGGGTGGATGTACAGCGACCGTTCCCCTTCGTAGATGCAGTCCACGGGGCACTCGTCGATGCAGGCGCGGTCCTTCACATCCACGCAGGGCAGCGCGATCACGTACGTCACTGTCTCAGTCTATGCGCGCGGCTCGGACCCCCTCCCGGCGGCGGCGCCCAACCGTCACGCGGCGTCGCGGGAGCCCGCCGGGCGGCGACGCGGGGGCCACAGCAGCACGCCCAGCGCCGCGACGACGGGCGCGGCGACCCAGATCAGCACCCGTGCCTGGTCCGGCGCGGGGAACACCACGGAACCCCCCGGGGAGGGCACCGAGAGCACACCGGTCGCCGCCAGCACGCCCAGCGCGGCGGCCAGGCCCACCGCGCGGGATCCGGATGCCAGCCGGGCGCCCACGACGAGGCATCCCGCCCCGACCACGGCGAGCACCAGGCCGACGGGCACGCCGCCGGCCGTCGCGGCCTGCCCGAACGAGCCCGCCACGCCGAACACGAACCCGGTGCCGCCCGCTGCCAGCCCCGCCAGCAGGGTGGAACGACGTCCCGTCACCCCGGAAGTCTACGGGCGCCGCGGCAGCGCTCTCAGCCCTCGCGTTTGCGCCGCGCAGCCGCCCGTCCGCGCTCGGTGGCATCCAGCACCGTCTTGCGGATGCGCACCTGCTCCGGGGTGACCTCGACGCACTCGTCGTCGCGCGCGAACTCGAGGCTCTCCTCCAGCGACAGCCGCCGCGGCGGGGTCAGCCGTTCGAGTTCGTCGGCGGTGGAGGAGCGGATGTTGGTGAGCTTCTTCTCGCGCGTGATGTTCACGTCCATGTCGTCGGCGCGGGAGTTCTCGCCGACGACCATGCCCTCGTACACGTCGTCACCGGGCTGGACGAAGAACGTCATCCGCTCCTGCAGCGCCATCATCGCGAACGGCGTGACGACGCCGGAACGGTCCGCGACGATCGACCCCCGCTCGCGGGCCACGATGGGGCCCGCCCAGCTCTCGTATCCGGAGAACAGGGCATTGGCGATGCCGGTGCCGCGCGTGGCGGACAGGAACTCGGTGCGGAAGCCGATCAGGCCGCGGCTGGGCACGGCGAATTCGATGCGGACCCATCCGGTGCCGTGGTTCGCCATGGACTCCATCCGTCCTCGGCGGGCGGCCAGCAGCTGCGTGATCGCACCGAGGTACCCCTCGGGCGCATCGATGGTGAGCTGCTCGAACGGTTCCTGCAGGCGGCCGTCGGGACCGATGCGGGTGACCACCTGGGGCTTCCCCACGGTCAGTTCGAACCCTTCGCGCCGCATGTTCTCGACCAGGATCGCCAGTGCGAGCTCCCCCCGGCCCTGCACCTCCCACGCGTCGGGGCGACCGATGTCCACCACCCGCAGCGACACGTTGCCGATGAGCTCCCGATCCAGCCGATCCTTGACCATGCGTGCGGTGAGCTTGTGACCGCGCACGGCGCCGGCCAGGGGCGACGTATTGGTGCCGATGGTCATGGAGATCGCCGGCTCGTCCACGGTGATCGCCGGGAGCGGACGGACATCGTCCGGGTCGGCGATGGTCTCGCCGATGGTGATGTCGTCGATCCCGGCGACGGCGACGATGTCGCCCGGCCCGGCGGACTCGACGGGGTAGCGCTCCAGAGCGCGGGTTCCCAGCAACTCGGTGACGCGGGCCGTGCTGACCGAGCCGTCGTGGCGGACCCACGCGACCGCGCTGCCCTTGCGCAACGTGCCGTTGACCACCCGTACCAGAGCGAGCCGGCCCAGGAAAGGCGACGAGTCCAGGTTCGTCACCCACGCCTGCAGCGGTGCTTCGTCGTCGTAGGACGGCGCCGGGACATGCTGCAGGATCGCCTCGAACAGAGGTTCCAGATCGGGGGTGTCGGGGAGGGACCCGTCGGCCGGTCGAACGCGGGACGCGGCCCCGGCCCGGCCCGACGCGTACACGACGGGCACGTCCAGCAGCGCGTCGACGTCCAGGTCGGGGACGTCGTCCTGGAGGTCCGCCGCCAGCCCCAGCAGGAGGTCCTGGGTGTCGGCCTCGACCTCGGCGATGCGCGCGTCGGGGCGGTCGGTCTTGTTCACCACCAGGATCACCGGAAGCCGGGCCTGCAGCGCCTTGCGCAGCACGAATCGGGTCTGCGGCAGCGGGCCCTCGCTCGCGTCCACGAGCAGCACCACGCCGTCCACCATCGACAGGCCACGCTCGACCTCTCCACCGAAGTCGGCGTGGCCGGGCGTGTCGATGACGTTGATGGTCACGGGCTCCTCGGTGTGCGGACCCGAGTAGGTGATCGCGGTATTCTTCGCGAGGATGGTGATGCCCTTCTCGCGCTCGAGGTCGCCGGAGTCCATCGCCCGCTCCTCGACGTGGGCGTGCTCCCCGAACGCCCCCGTCTGGCGCAGCATCGCATCCACGAGGGTCGTCTTGCCGTGATCGACGTGCGCGACGATCGCGACGTTGCGGAGATCCGGTCGGAGCGCGCGCGCCATGGCAGGGGTCCTTGCGTGGGAGGAGTCAGCGCCGCGAGCGCGGCGCCGACCAGCCTACCCGCGATCGATCAGCGCCCGGCAACGAGCACCGCGACCGCCGCGGCCGCCACGATCGCCGCCAGCGCGATCAGCGCGGGACGGTCCCAGCTGCGCCGGATCACGGCATCCGACCGCGCGGGGGCGCTGCGCCACGCGTCGCGGATCGCCGCCGTCGCCCGCAGCGCCCGTCCCTCCCCGCCGCCCCGACGGCGCAGGGCCGCGGATGCGGGGCCCGCCGCCGGACCGCCGTAGCACGAGATGCGACCACCGTCCGCGGTGACCAGCACCAGCTGGTAGCGGAGCCGGATGTCGGCCACGGCCGACCAGGGCACGTGGATGCGTCGCAGCAGATTCTGGATGAGGATGCCCTCGTCGTCGGTGGTCACGGCCGACGCGTACAGACCCACATACGCCGCCCACACTCCGAGGGCCACCCACGGCGACAGCAGAGCCGCATCCCACCAGCCGCCGCGGATCACCGCATCCGCCAGCAGCACGACCCCGACCGCGCCGGCGACGGCCAGCATCGCTCCCGCGCCGGACGCCCGGTGCACGCGTCGGCGGCTCAGGCGGCGCCTCCCAGAGGGATGTCCGCGCCGGGGATGGCCGCCAGCAGGCGCCGGGTGTAGTCCTCGGCCGGCGACGCGAAGATCTCGTCGACCGTGCCGGCCTCCACCACCCGCCCGCGTTCCATCACGACCACCGCATCGGCGATCACCCGCACGACGGCCAGATCGTGCGTGATGAACACGTAGGTCAGGTCGAGTTCGCCCTGCAGTGCGCTCAGCAGCTGCAGGATCTGATCCTGCACCAGCACGTCCAGGGCCGAGACTGCCTCGTCCAGCACGACGATGTCGGGCTTGAGCGCCAACGCGCGGGCGATCGCGACCCGTTGCCGCTGTCCGCCGGACAGTTCGTTCGGGTAGCGGCTCGCGAGTTCGCGGGGAAGCGACACCTGGTCCAGGAGTTCCCGCACGCGGGATCTGCGCGACGCGGCGTCCCCCACCCGGTGGATCTCCAACGGTTCCGCGATGGTGTTCCCGATGTTGCGCAGCGGGTCGAGCGAGCCGTACGGGTCCTGGAACACGGGCTGCATGCGACGGCGCAGGGCGAACGCCTGACGGCGTCCCATGGCGGCGATGTCCTGTCCGTCGATCTCGATCGATCCCGCGGTGGGATCCTCGAGCGTGAGGAGCATCCGGGCGACGGTGGACTTGCCCGATCCGGACTCTCCCACCACGGCCAGCGTCTTGCCCTTGGGGACGGCGAAGGAGACGTCGTCGACGGCACGGAAGGGCGTGGACCGGAAGCCTCCCTGCCGTATTCGGTAGTCCTTGGTCAGGCCCGTCACCCGGATCGCCGGAGGGACCTCGCGGAGGTCGGCCGTGGTCGCCACGCCCTCGCGCAGGGCGACGGCCTGGATGCGGCGCGAGGCGACGCTCGGTGCGGCGGCGACCAGCCGCTGGGTGTATGGATGCCGGGGATGCTGCAGGAGTTCGCGGCTCGGCCCCGACTCGACGATGCGCCCGTTCTGCATCACGACGATCACGGCGGCCCGTTCGGCGGCCAGGCCCAGGTCGTGTGTGATCAGCAGAACGCTGGTGTTCTTCTCGCGCGTGAGGCGTGCCATGTGATCGAGGATCACGCGCTGCACGGTGACGTCCAGGGCGGAGGTGGGCTCGTCGGCGATCAGCAGCCGCGGGTCGGCAGCCAGGCCGATCCCGATCAGCGCGCGCTGGCGCATCCCTCCCGAGAACTGGTGCGGGTACTGATGCAGACGGGACTCGGCGTCGGCGAGGCCCGCCTGGCGCAGCACCTCCACCGTCCGCTCGTGCACCTCGCGCCGCCCGGTGGCGATCCCGTTCGCGCGCACCGCCTCCTTGACCTGGAAGCCGATGCTCCACACCGGGTTCAGGTTCGACATCGGGTCCTGCGGCACGTACCCGATGTCGCGTCCGCGGACCCGCTCCATCTGCGCCGGCGCCAGCTCGGTCAGTTCCCGCCCGTCCAGGCGGATGCTGCCCGCCGTGATCCGGCCCGTGCCGGGCAGCAGGTTCACGATCGCGGACGCGGTGGTGGACTTGCCCGAACCCGACTCCCCCACGATCGCGACGGTCTCCCCGGGGAACACGTCCAGGCTCACGGCGTGCAGCACCTCACGGGGACCGCTCTGGGTGTCGAAGGCGACGCTCAGGTCGCGCACGCTGAGCATCGGCTCGGTCGCGGTCATCGCGCCGCCCTCGCTCGCGGGTCGAGGGCGTCGCGGATCAGCTCGCCCAGCAGGATGAAGGCGAGCACCGTGACGGTGAGGGCGATCGACGGGTAGATCAGCGCCATCGGGGCGACCCGGAGCGACTGCTGCGCCTCGCTGATGTCCCGGCCCCAGCTCATCACCTCGGGGCCGAGTCCGACGCCGAGGAAGGCGAGAGTGGCTTCGGCGACGATGGCCAGTGCGAGGCTGATCGTGGTCACCACCAGGAGGGGTGCGATCGCGTTGGGGATGACGTGCGTGAGGAGGATCCGCACCCGGGACAGTCCGAGCGCGCGGGAGGCCATCACGAAGTCGGCCTGACGCACTCGCAGCACTTCGGCGCGCACCACCCGGGCCGTGGACGCCCACGCGAATCCGCCGATCGCCAGCGCCAGGGTGAACACGTTGCGGTAGGCGGCGAACGCGCTCATGACGACCACGGCGGCCAGGATGTAGGGGATCAAGAAGAAGATGTCGCCTACGCGCGAGAGCACGGAGTCGAGCCACCCGCCGTAGAAGCCGGCCAGTGCCCCCATGATCAGGCCGATGACCGACCCGATCAGGGTCGCGATCACGCCCACCGCGAGAGAGGTGCGCGTTCCCCAGACGATCCGCGCGTAGATGTCGCAGCCCTGGAACGTGAAGCCCAGCGGATGCCCCGGGGCGGGCCCCGCGTTGCTGTTGGCCAGCTGGCAACCGTCGTTCGGGGGGGTCTGGGTGAACAGGGTCGGCCACACCGCCATCAGGACGAGCACGAAGCACCACGCCGATGGAGATCCAGAACGTCGGCCGCTTGCGCAGGTCCCGCCAGGCATCCCGCCACAGGGACGAGGGCTTGTCGTCCACCGACACGGCATCCACCTGCACCACGGCGTCCTCGACGGGCGCGACGTAGTGGGGACGGTTCACGGTCTCAGCCGACATAGCGGATCCTCGGGTCCAGCAGGCCGTAGAGCAGATCCACGACCAGGTTGACGAGCACGTAGATGATCACGAACACCGTGACGAACGAGACGATCGTCGGCCCCTCGTGGCGCAGCGTGGCCTGGAACAGGGTGTTGCCGACTCCCGGGATGTTGAAGATCGCCTCCGTCACCGTCGCACCCACCAGGAGCACGCCGAAATTCGTGGCGGAGTTCGTGATGACCGGGATCAGGGAGTTGCGCAGCACGTGCACCGGGATCACGCGCCGGCGAGGCAGCCCCTTGCTGTAGGCGGTGCGGACCCAGTCCTGATTCAGCGTGTCGATGACCGAGCCGCGCATCAGCCGCATGCTGGTCGCGTACAGACTGACCCCCAGCACGATGGCCGGGAGCCACAGGTCCATCCAGCCGTTCTGGGCTCCGACGGTCGGGCGGAACCAGCCGAGCTGGATCGCGAGGAAGTACTGGGCCAGGAAGCACAGCACGAAGATCGGCAGCGCCACGAACAGCAGCGAGATGACCAGCGACACGTTGTCGAAGATCTTGCCCTTGCGCAGCGCGGAGACGGTCCCGATCGTGATGGCGAGCGCGAACTCGATGAGGATCGCCATCACCGCGAGCCGGGCGGTGACCGGAAGGGTTCGCGCGAGCACGTCATTGACCGACTGACCCGAGAACGTGACCCCCATGTCGCCCTGGAAGATCCCGGCCAGATAGTAGAAGTACTGCACCAGGAACGGCTCGTTCAGGTGGTACTGCTGCTCGAGCTGCGCGACCAGGGCCGGGTCCGGCGTGCGATCGCCGAACAGTGCCAGGATCGGGTTTCCCGGCATCTGGAAGACCAGGAAGTAGATGAGCAGCGTGGAGCCGAGGAACACGGGGATCACCTGGAGCACGCGCCGTACGACGTACGCGACCATCGTCTCGTCCTGTCCTTCCCATGGGCGGGCACGCCGGAATCGGCGGCCGGACGGGCCGCGAGGCGGCGACCGGTGCGGTCACCGCCTCGCGGCTGCGATCGGGACGGCTCAGGCCGTCTTGGTGATCGCGTAGTACAGCGGAACCGAGTTCCAGCCGAACTGCACGTTCTCCACACTGCCGGAGTAGCCGCCGTTGACGTTGGAGTACCAGAGCGGCACGGCGGGCAGGTCCTGCAGCAGGATCTCCTGAGCCTTCTGGAAGTCCGCGTTCTGCGTCTCCGGGTCGGTGCTGGAGATGCCCTCCGAGAGCAACTGGTCGAACTCGGGGTTCGAGTAGTCGCCGTCGTTGGAGCCGGCGTTGGTCGCGTACAGCGGGCCCAGGAAGTTGTACAGGCCGGGGTAGTCGGCCTGCCATCCGGTGCGGAACGCGGTCTGAATGGTGCGGTCGGTGATGGCGGTGCGCAGCGACGCGAAGTCCACGTACGGCGCGCCGGAGGCGTCGATGCCGAGCGTGTTCTTGATCGAGTTGGTCACCGCGTCGACCCACGACTGGTGGCCGCCGTCGGAGTTGTACGCGATCTGGAAGCTGCCGGTCCACGGCGAGATCGCATCGGCCTGGGCCCAGAGCTCCTGAGCCTGCTCCGCGTCATAGTCCAGCACATCCGCCCCGGCGAGGGAGTCGGACCAGCCGGCGATCACCGGGGAGGTGAAGTCGCTGGCCGGGGTGCGGGTGCCCTGGAAGATCGTCTGCGTGATCTCCTCGCGGTTGATCGCCATCGACATCGCCGCCCGGCGGAGCTGGCCCTCCTCGCCGGAGAAGTGCGCGAGGCTCTCCGGGATCGTGAACGACTGGAAGATCGCGGCGGGCTGGTTGACCGCCCGCTCGCCGAGGTCGGATTCGTACGTGGCCAGGGCCGAGTCGGGGATCGCGTCGAGCACGTCGAGGTTGCCGGCCAGCAGGTCGGCGTAGGCCGCGTCCTGGGTGGCGTAGAACACGATGGTCGACGCCGCCGTTCTGCGCCTGCCGCCCGCCCTGGTAGTCGGGGTTGGCGACGAGGTCGATCTGCACGTCGTGCTGCCAGGCGTCCTCGGCGGCGAGCATGTACGGGCCGTTGCCGATCGGGGACTCGCCGAACGCGGCATGTCCTCGAACGCGACGTCGGGCAGCGGGAAGAACGCGGAGTAGCCCAGGCGCAGCGCGAAGTCCGACGCGGGCTTGTTCAGAGCGATCGTGAACGTGTAGTCGTCCACCTGCTGCAGGCCGGTGAGCTCGGAGTCCTCGTCCCAGCTGAAGCCCTCGATGTCCTCGAAGAAGTAGCTGTTGAGCTGGTTGTTGGACAGCAGCGCACCGTAGTTCCAGGCATTGATGAAGTTGTCGGCGGTGACCTCTTCCCCATTGCTGAAGGTCTGGCCCTCCTTCAGCTTCACGGTGAGGTTTTGCGGGTCATCGACGGTGATCTCCTCGGCCATGTCGTTGACCGGGTTGCCGTCGGCGTCGTAGAAGATGAGGCCCGCGAAGATCGAGTCGAGGATCTTCGCGCCGCCGGTCTCGTTGGTGTTGGTGGGGATCAGCGGATTCTGCGGCTCGGAGCCGTTCGCCGTGATGATCGCGGTGGAGTCGCCGGACGCCGATCCGCCGGAGCAGCCGGCGAGGGCGAGCGAACTCGCCCCGACCAGCGCGATGCTCGCCAGAGCAATCCTGGTGCGCTTCACATGTCCTCCTGTGCAAGGGGTGGATGCGGCACGGGATCACGCACGAGGCGCGCCCGGCCGCAGATATCGAGCCAGGCTAGGCACCGCGGGCGGGCTGGTCAAAGCGGGGCGCTCAACCGTTACAGAGTTCTCATGATGTCGCCGCGGAGGGCAGCAGAATGCTCAATCGGTGTCGCTGGGTTCCGGCGAAGCGCTCGGCGGGCGCGGCACCCACCTGTCGAATCCGGCGGTCAGGGCGGTGGGGGACGCGGGTGCCGGCGGGGGATCCGAGAGCGCCTCGCGCCACAGTGTCATGACGGGAACGTCGATGAGGGGCAGCGTCCACGCGCGCTCGGAGATCGCGGATGCGAGTTCCGAGAGCAGTTCCTCGCGTGCCGGTGCGTCCCGCTGCGCGGCGGCGGCGGCGATCAATCCGTCCGCCGCGGAGTCGGACCAGCCGTAGGTGTTGTCCATGCTGCCGGTCAGGTAGACCGACGCCAGTCCCATGGTCGCGGCGGGCGTGAGATCCCACGCGAAGAGGGCTGCGTCGTAGGCTCCCGGCTCGGCGGAGCGGATGCGGCGCCAGTCCTCGCTGATCACGGGGACCACGGTGAACCCGGCGGCTGCGGCGGACGCCACGATCGCCTCGAACTCCGCCGCCCGCCGCGGGTCATCCGCCGGCAGCAGGACGCGCACCGTGGCCGGGCCCGCGTTCTCGGTCGCGAGGAGGGCGCGCGCCGCGTCCGGGTCGGGCGGTGCCGGCGCCGGAGCGGCGGAGCTGGGCGGGCCCGCGCCGACCGCGTCGATGCGCACCGAGACGGCGGTTCCGAGCTCCCTGCTGGTCTGCTCGGCGATGGCGGTCCGCGGGACGGTCAGGAGGAACGCGCGCCGGACCGCTGCCGCGGCCGCCTCGTCGCCGCCGTAGCTCGCGGCGTCGAACACCCCGCCCCCGCCGACCTGGAGATCGAGGTGATCGAATGCCGCGCCGGGCGAGATCGCGGTCGCAAGCCCCGCGGCGGATGCCTCGGCAGCCACGATCGTCGAGGCCCACGTCGCGGCCAGGTCGACCGCGCCCGAGGTCGCCGCCGTCACGGCATCCTGCGGGGCCACCGCGCGCGCAGTGATGCGCTCCACCCGCGCGGGCGGTCCCCAGCGGTAGTCCGGGTTGGCCCGCAGCTCGATCACGCCGCCGTGGTCCGCGACCCGGTCGACGAGGTAGGCGCCCGCGCTCGGCACGACCGGGCGGTCCGGGTCGTCCGCGCCGAAGCCGATCCGGAAAGCCGTGGACACGGGCGCGAGCCAGTCCAGGTCCCCGTCCTGGACGGCTCGGATGAAGTCGTCCTTGGCCTGCCGCGCGTCCCCCGTGCCGTATCGATCCGGATAGGCGAGCATCACCACGGTGTGCGCGGGGACTTGCGGCGCGTCGAACGCGAGCCGCCAGTCGGCGAAGTAGCCGTCCCACCGCAGCGTCACCGCCGCGCCGTCCGCGCCGATGCGCGGGACGTCGGCGACCAGATCCAAGCCGTATCCGGGCGCGGCGCCCGTGTCCCACCACGTCGCGGGGTGACCGTCGACCTCCGCCCCGCCGATGCGGTGCGTCGTCAGCGACGCCCACGTGAGCAGGAGATCCGCGGCATCCACCGCCACGCCATCGGACCAGCGCACCGACGGGTCCACCTCGTAGGTGACGGTCAGCGGATCCTCCGACTCCACCCGCACCCGCCCGAACCGGGGCTCCTCCACGAACTGCCCGTGCTCGTCCAAGCGCCAGAAGCCGCCCTGCACGAGCGCCGCCAAGGCGGTGCTTCCCGCGCTCGCTCCGCTGCGGACAGCGGTGTTCAACGTCGTGACCGGCGCGGGCAGCGACACCGCGATCCGGCTCCCCGGAACCACCGGATCCGGCTCGGGCACGCACCCAGTCATCGCCGCCGTCGTCGCCAGCAGCACGATCACGGACCACGCGATCCGCCGCACGGCGCTCCCTCCGGCCCGGGCGCCGCGGCCCGGACGCCCCCGCCCACCACCCTACGCAGTCGGACCCGCGATCCGGGACCGGGCCGGCCGTGCAGCGGCCGTGGCAGGGTGGGACGGTGGATCACGGCGGACCGGTGGCAGAGACCTCCGCTTCGACGGCCGTCTGGGATCCGCCCCGCGCGGCGGGAGCCGACCGGTCCCGGCTGCGGTGGGAGGTGGGGCTGGTCCTGGCCGTCTCTCTCGGCCAGTCGGCGGTGTACTCCCTCCTCACCCTGGCACGCAGCATCCAGCGCTCGCTGGAGGCCGGTGAGACGCTCGGCGCGCAGCAGGCGCAGCTCAACCCGGCCCGGGATTCGGACGCGGTGTGGGACGCGCTGTATCAGGTGCTCGACACCGTGTTCGCGCTCGCCGTGGTCGGCCTCGTGGTGTACCTGCTGTGGGAGCCGGGGTCGAACGCGCTGCGCCGGATCGGACTGGACCTGTCCCGGCCGGTCGCGGACCTGCGCAGAGCGGTGCTGCTGATGGTGGTGGTCGGGCTGCCGGGCCTGGCGCTATACGCCGGAGGACGGCTCGTGGGCCTCACGGTGGCCGTGCAGGCGGCACCGCTCGATCGCTCCTGGTACGCGGTGCCGCTCCTGCTGCTGGCGGCGGTGCGCGCGGGGCTGTCGGAGGAGGTGGTGCTCCTCGGCTACCTCTTCGACCGTCTGCGGCGGCTCGGCTGGGGATGGTGGCCCGTCATCCTCGCGACGGCGGGCCTGCGCGCGACCTATCACGCCTACCAGGGGTTCGGTCCGATGCTCGGGAACTTCGCGATGGGGATCCTGTTCGGGTGGGCGTACCGCCGGTGGGGACGGGTGATGCCGTTCGTCCTCGCGCACGCTCTGATCGACGCGGTCGCCTTCGTGGGCTATCCGGTGGCGGCGGCGGCATGGCCCGCCCTGTTCGGCACGAAGTGAAGCACGGCGGGCGCGGGCCGGACGGTCGCCGCGGTAGGATCACCCCGACAACTAAAGGACCGCTGACCCGCCACGGGAGAATGCCGCCGCGAGCGGCTGCCGTAGGAGCAACCTCTCCCGAAACTCTCAGGCACCCGGACCGTGGCGTGGGAGGTCACTCTGAAAAGCGGCGCTACGGCGCCCGCCGACGGGGCAAGCGGCGCATGGTCGCCGCGGAAACTCTCAGGCCCATGACAGAGCGGGAGCCGGGCGCGGCCACCACCGCCGTGCCGGGTTTCCGGGATGCCGCCATGTGGAGCGGCGGGCAAGGAGAGTGCACATGACCGACGCCGTCGACACCGGGAGTGCCGTCCGTCGATCCCCGCTCCACGACCTGCACGAGCAGGCGGGCGCCGCGTTCACGGAGTTCGGCGGGTGGTGGATGCCGCTCCGGTACGGCTCCGAATTGGCTGAGCACCGGGCGGTGCGGGAGACCGCGGGACTGTTCGACATCTCCCACATGGCGGAGTTCGTCGTGCGCGGTCCGGCAGCGGGGCGCTTCCTGGACTTCGCCCTCGCCGGGGCGTTCGCCGCCATGCCCGAGTGGAAGGCGAAGTACAGCCTGGTGCTGACCGAGGCCGGCGGCGTGCTCGACGACGTGATCGTGTATCGAACGGGAGCGGAGGACTACCTCATCGTCGCGAACGCGGGTAATCGCGAGGCGGTGGGGACGGCGCTCGCAGCGCGCCTGGCCGGATTCGCCGGCACGGCCCCGGTGATCGCGGACCTCACCGACGAGATGGCGCTGATCGCGGTTCAGGGGCCCTCGGCGCGCGCCGTGCTGGAGGCGACCAGCGAACTGGTGGACGTGGACCGAGCGCTCGAAGAACTGCCCTACTACGCGGCGACCTCGGCCTGGTTCGACGGCGAACCGGTCATCGTCGCCCGTACCGGGTACACGGGCGAGGACGGGTTCGAGATCCTCGTGCCGCGCGCGCTCGCCCCCGCCCTGTGGCTGAGCCTGCTCGCCGCCGGCGCCCCGCTCGGTCTGGTCCCGGCGGGTCTGGCCGCCCGTGACACGCTGCGACTGGAAGCCGGGATGCCGCTGCACGGGCACGAGCTCGGTCCGGATGTGACTCCTGCCCAGGCCGGACTGGGGCGGGTGGTGGCCCTGTCCAAGGACGATTTCGTGGGCCGCGACGCGCTGGCAGGCGCGGTCGCCGCGGACGCGCCGGTGCTCGTGGGCCTGGCGGGAGCCGGCAAGCGGGCCGCGCGCGCCGGATACGCCGTGTACTCGGGAGACCGCCGCGTCGGGGAGATCACCAGCGGTGCGCTGAGCCCGACCCTCGGCCACCCGATCGCGCTGGCCTTCGTCGCGCCGGCCTTCGCCGCCCCGGGCACCGCGCTGTCGGTCGACATCCGCGGCACCCGGATCCCGATGACCGTCACGCCGCTCCCCTTCTACCGGAGGAACTCATGAACGATCGTGCGACCCTGCTGTTCACCGCCGAGCACGAGTGGGTATCCGTCGACGACGGGGTGGCAACGTTCGGTGTCACCGACTACGCGGCCGGCCAGCTCGGCGACGTGGTCTACGTCGACCTGCCGGCGCAGGGCGCGGAGATCACCGCCGGACAGGTGTGCGGCGAGATCGAGTCCACCAAGTCGGTGAGCGAGATCTACTCGCCCGTGACCGGGCGCGTTCTGGAGATCAACGGCGACGTCGATGCCAACCCCGCACTGGTCAACGCCGATCCGTTCGGGAGGGGTTGGCTCGTCCGGGCCGCGCTGTCGGGTTCCGCGCCGACCGGGCTGCTCGACAGGGACGCCTACCGCCGCCTCACCGGGGAGTCCGCGTGAGCGCGCCGTTCGCAGATCGCCACATCGGCATCGATGCGACCGCCCGGGCGACGATGCTGTCCGCGATCGGCTGCGAGAGCCTCGAGGACCTGCTGGACGCCGCGCTGCCGGCGGGGATCCGAGCCCGTCCGCCGGCGGCGTCGTCGCTGCCGGAGCCCGCATCCGAAGCGGCGGCGCTCGCGGAGTTGCGGGCACTGGCGGCTCAGAACCGCCCAGCCCGGCCGATGATCGGGCTCGGCTACTACGACACGATCACCCCGGCCGTGATCACCCGCACCGTGCTCGAGAACCCGTCGTGGTACACGGCCTACACGCCGTACCAGCCGGAGATCTCGCAGGGCCGGCTGGAAGCGCTCATCACCTTCCAGACCATGGTCGCCGACCTCACGGGACTCGCCACCGCGAACGCCTCGATGCTCGACGAGGCGACCGCCGTGGTGGAAGGGATGCTGCTGGCCCGCCGAGCGGCGGCGAACGCGTCGGATACCTTCCTGGTCGACGCGGATGCGTTCCCGCAGACCAAGGCGGTGCTGCACCATCGGGCGGCGGCCGTGGGGATCCGGATCCGCGAGGTCGCGTTCGACCGGGAGGAGCTGCCGGCCGAGGCGTTCGGGGCGTTCGTGCAGTATCCGGCCGCCTCCGGCCGCGTGCGGGACCCCGCGGCGGTGATCGCGGGCGTGCACGCTGGCGGCGGCCTGGTCGTGGTCGCCGCCGACCTCCTGGCGCTGACCCTGTTGCGCTCGCCCGGATCGTTGGGGGCCGACATCGCTGCCGGCACCACCCAGCGCTTCGGCCTCCCCCTCGGTTTCGGCGGGCCCCACGCGGGATACCTGGCGGTGCGGGCGGGCCTGGAGCGCCAGCTGCCCGGACGACTCGTCGGCGTCTCGGTCGACGCGGACGGGCATCCGGGCTACCGGCTCACGCTCCAGACCCGGGAGCAGCACATCCGCCGGGAGAAGGCGACCTCCAACATCTGCACCGCCCAGGTGCTGCTGGCGGTGATGGCTGCCATGTACGCCGTCTACCACGGGCCAGAGGGTCTGCGCGCCATCGCGGAGGACGTGTCCCGCAAGGCGGAGACGCTCGCCGCCCGCCTGCGCTCCTACGGCCTGACCGTGGTGCACGACGCGTTCTTCGACACCGTCCGGGTCGTCGTCCCCGGGCCGGCCGACCGGGTCATCGACCGCGCCCGCTCCCGCGGCTACCAGCTGATGTGGGCGGACGAGGCGACGGTGCAGGTGTCCGTGGACGAGACGACGGATGCCGCCGATCTCGCAGCGATCGCGTGGGCGTTCGGGCTCCCCGAGTCGGAGCCGGCGGGAAGCCCCCCCGCGCTGCCCTTCCAGGAGGCGTCGCCACTGGCGGCGGTGGATCCGGCGCTGCTGCGCAGCGACGCGTACCTGCAGCATCCCGTGTTCCACTCCCACCGCTCCGAGACCTCGATGATGCGCTACCTGAAGCGTCTCGCCGACCGGGACTATGCGCTGGACCGGGGGATGATCCCGCTCGGGTCGTGCACCATGAAACTCAACGCGGCCGTCGAGATGGCGGCGCTCAGCTGGCCGGAGTTCTCGCGCGTGCACCCGTTCGCGCCGGAGGCCGACGTGCACGGCTACCTGGCGATGATCGAGCAGCTGGAGACCTGGCTCGCCGAGGTGACCGGATACGACGCCGTATCGCTGCAGCCGAACGCCGGCTCCCAGGGGGAGCTCGCGGGCCTGCTCGCGATCCGGCAGTACCACGACGCCAACGGCGAATCCGGACGCCGGGTGTGCCTGATCCCGTCGTCGGCGCACGGCACGAATGCGGCCTCCGCGGTCCTGGCGGGTCTGCGCGTGGTCGTGGTCGCCTGCGACGAGGCCGGCAACGTGGACCTGGCGGACCTGCACGCGAAGATCTCCGAGCACGCCGACTCGATCGCCGCGCTGATGATCACGTACCCGTCCACGCACGGCGTGTACGAGCAGGACGTTCTGCGCATCACCCAGGCGGTGCACGACGCGGGCGGTCAGGTGTACATCGATGGGGCCAACCTGAACGCCCTGCTCGGATACGCCCGCCTCGGGGACCTCGGCGGCGACGTGTCGCACCTGAATCTGCACAAGACGTTCGCGATCCCGCACGGCGGCGGCGGGCCCGGGGTGGGACCGGTCGCGGCCAAGGCGCACCTCGCGCGGTACCTGCCGTCGCATCCGCTGTCGCAGCGGGCCGACCACGCCGGGGTCGTCTTCGACGGGGGCCCGGTCGCCGCGGCGCCGTATGGATCCGCATCGATCCTGCCGATCTCGTGGGCATACGTCCGGATGCTGGGCCGCAGCGGAATGGCGCAGGCCACGGCGACGGCCGTGCTGTCGGCCAACTACCTCGCGACACGGCTGCGGGAGCACTATCCGGTGCTGTACACCGGCGAGAACGGGCGGGTGGCGCACGAGTGCATCCTCGACCTCCGCCCGCTGCGGGAGCGCACGGGGATCACCGTCGACGATGTCGCGAAGCGTCTCATGGACTACGGGTTCCACGCCCCCACCATGTCGTTCCCGGTCGCGGGGACGCTCATGGTGGAGCCGACCGAGTCCGAGGACCTGCCGGAGCTGGACCGGTTCGTCGCGGCGATGGCCGCGATCGCCGAGGAGGCCGACGCGGTGGCCGCCGGCCGGTGGCCGCTGCAGGACAACCCGCTCGTGAACGCCCCCCACACCGCCGAGTCCATCGCGGCGGCGGATTGGCGGCATCCTTACAGCCGCGAGGAGGCCGTCTTCCCGGTACCCGGCCTGGCGCGGTCGAAGTACTGGCCGCCGGTGCGCCGCATCGACAACGCGTACGGCGATCGGAACCTGGCGTGCTCGTGCCCTCCGGTGGAGGCGTTCGCCTGAGGCGGATGCTCAGCGCACGCACACCCCCGTCGACACGGGCGCGGACAGGTCCGGGGCTTCGGCGAGCACCGGCATGAGTTCGACGGTGGTCATGGCGTATCCGACGGCGGAGCCGTCATCGGCGCGGGCGAACACCACACCCGCCACGGCTCCGTCCGGAGTGAGCACCGGACCGCCGGAGTTGCCCGGCTGCACGGTCGCCGCCATCGCGTAGATGCGGCGGATGGCCTCGGAGGAGCCGTAGATGTCGGGAACGGGGACGTCCGCGACCATCTGCACGGATGCCGCGCCGGCCGTGAAGGGACCTCCGAAGGGATAGCCCTGCACGACGGCGGCGTCGCCGGCCGCCAACTCCCCCGCCACCATCAGCGGCACCGCCCCCAGCTCCGGCACCGCGATCACCGCGAGATCGCCCACCGGATCGAAGTAGACGACCTCCCCCTCGAGCGCGGGCGCCCCCGGAAGCTCGACGACGGGATCGCTGATTCCGGCGACGACGTGGGCGTTGGTGATCACCCGGTCCGGCGTCGCCACGAACCCGGACCCGGTGAGGGTGCGGCTGCACTCGGCGGCGGTTCCGGTGATGCGTGCCACGGACTGCGCAGCCGTCTGGAGCTCCGGGTCGTCGAGGTTCACGGGGGGGGCGGTGCGGGAGACGGCGGGCAGGTCGATCAGCGCGCCGAGCCGGGGCAGTCCGTCCGCGAGAACCGCCTGACGGGCTTGGGCGAGGGCGGTCGCCACCGGACGCGGTGTCGCCGCGTCGATCAGCCGGAGCACCTGCGAGGACGCGATGGCCGAGGACACCCCGGGAATGGCGGTGACCGCGACGCTCTGGCCCACCAGGGACAGGGCCAGCGCCGCCACCACGACGCTCAGCGCCCCGCCGAGCAGGCGGTCCAGCGGTCGGAGGCGGATCCGGTCGGCGCCACGGCGCAGCATGCCGCCGATCGCGGACCCGATTCCCGCTCCCCCCAGGAGGAGCGCCACGCCGGCCGCCGCAACGACCACCCCGCGCACCGCGGGCCACGGCACCGTCTGACTAACCAGGGGCAGCAGCCACCACGCCCCGACGCCGGCGGCGGCGAGCCCGGCCAGCGCGCCCGCGCTGGCCAGCAGTCCCCGGCTCACACCCACCACCGCGGCCAGGAGCAGCGCGATCAGGAGGATGACGTCGACGACGGTGCCGGTCATGGGTTCTCCTCCCCCTCCTCCAGAGCAGGCTAGATTCTGCGGGCTGGGAGATGCCCGCTTGCGGTTAGGGTGCTCATGACACTATGATCGCTGCACGTCGTTAGAGTCATCATGACAAGAACCGCACTCCGCTCCGAACTCCACCCCGGGCGACACGCCGAAGAGACCGTCCGCGTCGCCGTGTCCACCGTGATTCTCACCCTGCGCAAGGACCCCGCTTCGGACTGCTCCCGCATCGTGCTGCCGTTGGTGCGGCGCACCCGCGACCCGCACGACGGCCAGTGGGCGCTTCCGGGGGGATGGCTCGACGCGGCCGAGGGGCTGGAGGATGCCGCCTCGCGCACGCTCGAGGAGACCACGGCGCTGACGCCGAGCTACCTGGAGCAGTTGTACGCCTTCGGGGAGGTGGACCGTTCGCCGACGCGCGTCGTGTCGATCGTGTACTGGGCGCTGCTGCGCTCCGATCACGTGGACGCGCAGCTCGCGCGCCATGCGGCATCCGCCAGTGCGCCCGAGAACGTGGAATGGTTCCCTGCGGCCGGACTGCCCTCCCTCGCCTTCGATCACAATCGGATCGTCGACTACGCGCTGTGGCGGCTGCGGAACAAGGCGGGCTACAGCCGCGTGGCCCACGGATTCATGGCCGAGACCTTCACCCTGGCGGAGTTGCGCGAGGCGTACGAGGCGATCCTCGGCCGACGCCTGGATCCGGCGAACTTCCGCCGACAGGTGGAGAGTTCGGGAACGCTGCTTCCCACAGATCGTTTCCGCACCGGGAGCCACCGTCCGGCGCGGCTGTACCGCTACAACAAGGACGTCGAGATGGCCGACCGCGGTCCGCTCGGCGCCCGCCGATGATTCCGAGAATCGAGCACCCATGAACGCCATCCCGATCACCGTCCGCGCCGGCGCGATCGACCCCTCTGTCGACCGCGAGATCCGCGCGATCGTCTCCGGCACCGAGGCCGGCAGCACCTGCAGCACCGACCTCGCGTCCGCGCCCTGGACCTTCGATGACCGGCCGGGGTACGGTCCCGGCGCCTCCATGGGCGACGTCATCCCCACGGGTGCGCCGCGCCAGGGCGGGCTTCCCGCCGAGTACCGGGAGGCGTCCGAGGAGGATCTGGATCGCCGCATCCGCGCGGCCAAGGACGTCCTGGGCGAGCGGGTGGTGGTGCTCGGGCACTTCTACCAGCGCGAGGAGATCATCCGCCACGCCGACTACGTCGGGGACTCGTTCCAGCTCGCCGGGGCCGCGAAGGCGCACCCCGAGGCCGAGGCGATCGTCTTCTGCGGCGTGCACTTCATGGCCGAGACGGCCGATCTGCTCTCCCGCCCCGAGCAGACGGTGATCCTGCCGAACCTCGCCGCCGGCTGCTCGATGGCCGACATGGCCGACATCGACCAGGTGGAGGACTGCTGGGAGCAACTCGCCGAGTTGTACGGCGATCTGGACGCCCCCGACGCCGACGGTCTGGTTCCGGTGGTGCCGATCACCTACATGAACTCGTCGGCAGCACTGAAGGGTTTCGTCGGACGTCACGGCGGCGCGGTCTGCACCTCGTCCAACGCCCGCACCGTGCTCGAGTGGGCGTTCGCGCGCGGACGGCGCGTGCTGTTCTTCCCCGACCAGCATCTGGGCCGCAACACAGCGAAGGCGATGGGCGTACCGCTGGATGCGATGCCGCTGTGGAACCCGGCGCGCAGCATGGGCGGGACGGACGGGCCGACGCTGCAGGCGGCGCGGGTGATCCTCTGGCACGGCTTCTGCTCGGTGCACCGCCGCTTCACCGTGGACCAGATCGAGAAGGCCCGTGCCGAGCACCCGGGGGTGCGCGTCATCGTGCACCCGGAATGCCCCATGCCGGTCGTGGACGCGGCGGACGAATCCGGCTCCACGGACTACATCCGCCGGGCGATCGAGGACGCCGCAGAGCCGACCGTGTTCGCGATCGGCACGGAGGTGAATCTGGTGCAACGGCTCGCGGCGCGCCATCCCGAGCACCGGATCTTCTGCCTGGACCCGGTCGTGTGCCCGTGCTCCACGATGTACCGCATCCACCCCGGATACCTCGCCTGGGTGCTGGAGTCGCTGGTGGCCGGCGAGATCGTCAACCGTATCCAGGTGCCCGCCGACGTCGCCGATCCCGCGCGCGTCGCCCTGGAACGGATGCTGGCCGCCCGACCCGTCGCCGCATGAGTCGCCACGTCGTCGTCGTCGGCAGCGGCATCGCCGGGCTGTCGGCGGCATGGCACGCCGGCAGCGCGGGCGCACGGGTCACCGTCGTGACCAAGGCGGCGCTCGACCAGGCCAACACCCGATTCGCGCAGGGCGGGATCGCGGGTGTGATGTCCGCCGACGACAGCGTGGCGGCGCATATCTCGGACACGCTGGCGGCAGGAGCGGGATTGTGCGACCCGCGCGCCGTGACCGTGCTGGCGACGGAGGGTCCCGACCGGATCCGCGAACTGATCGCCGTCGGCGTCGCCTTCGACCGGGATCCCGTGGGAGGCGGCTTCGTCCAGGGTCTCGAGGCCGCCCATTCCGTGCCACGGATCCTGCACGCCGGCGGCGACGCCACGGGCGCGGCGATCGAGCGGGCGCTCGTGGCGCGCCTGCGCGCCGGCGAGGCCCGCGTCATCGAGAGGGCGTTCCTCGTCGATCTCGTCCGCGACCGCGCCGGCGTGGCCGGCGTGGATCTGCTGCGCGCGGACGGCAGCCGCGAGGTGGTGGCGGCGGATGCCGTGATCCTCGCCACCGGAGGCGCCGGCAGGCTCTTCTCGCACACCACGAACCCGCCCGTCGCGACCGCCGACGGGCTCGCCGCGGCGATGCGCGCCGGCGCCCGCACGGCGGACCTGGAGTTCTTCCAGTTCCATCCGACGGTCCTCGCGGCGGGGGAGCCGTTCCTGATCTCGGAGGCGGTGCGCGGCGAGGGCGCGACCCTCCTGGACGAGTCCGGCCGACGCTTCGCGTTCGACGCGCACCCGGCCGGGGAGCTCGCCCCTCGGGACGTTGTCGCCCGGGCCATCGCACAGCAGATGGAACGCCAGGGAGGGCGCCCGGTGCGACTGGACGTCACCGCCGTGGGAGCCCCGGACACGGCGGCCTTCCTCGCCCGGCGATTCCCCACGATCGACGCGGCGATGCGGGCACGCGGGCTGGACTGGGCGCACGAGCCCGTGCCGGTCACCCCGGCCGCGCACTACTACATGGGAGGCGTGGCGACCGATCTTCGGGGCCGCACGTCGCTTCCCGGCCTGTACGCAGCCGGCGAGGTCGCACGCACCGGGGTCCACGGCGCGAACCGGCTGGCATCGAACTCGCTCCTGGAGGGGGCCGTCTTCGGCGCCCGCGCCGGCGCGGATGCGGCGCTGCCCACCGGTGACGGGACCGGGCCGGATGTCGTTCCCGACGCGGCGGACGCGTCCCCGCCGCAGCCGGCGCCGGCCGGGACGGCGCCCCGATTCACGCGTCCCCGGCTGCAGGAGCTGATGTGGCAGGACGCGGGGGTGCTGCGGGACGCGCGCGGCCTGGACCACGCCGCCGGCATCCTCGCAGCCTGGAGCGCCGACCCGCCGGCGGGGGCGGGGCAGACCGCACGGGAGGACCGCAACCTGATCGCGGTCGCTTCCGCCCTGATCGCCGCCGCGAGCGCTCGGCGTCACAGCGTGGGGGCCCACTTCCGCCGCGACGACCCCGACCCGGCCGCCCCGGCGGCCCGCGTCGCCGCCGTGACGGGGGCGGGATCATGATGCTCCCGGCTGCGGTCGTGGATCGCGTGGTGGCGGTGGCGCTGGCTGAGGACGCGCCCTGGGGGGACCTGACCAGCGCCGCCCTCATCCCCGACGACGCCGTCGCCGACGCCGCCCTGATCGCGCGCGAGAGCGGGGTGTACGCGGGTGGGGCGGTGGTGGAGGCCGCGTTCCGGCTCGCGGATCCCGCGACCCGGGTGCGGCACGTCGTCGTGGACGGGGAACGCTTCGAAGCCGGGGACACCCTTGCCCGGGTGCGCGGCTCCGCGCGTTCGGTGCTCCTGGCCGAACGCGTCGCGCTGAACTTCGCCCAGCGGATGTCGGGGATCGCGACCCTCACCGCGCGGTACGTCGCCGAGGTCTCCCACACGGGGGCTCGGATCGCCGACACCCGCAAGACCACCCCGGGTCTGCGGGTTCTGGAGCGGCACGCGGTGGTGTGCGGCGGCGGACGCAATCACCGGTTCTCGCTGTCGGACGCGGTGCTCGTCAAGGACAATCACCTCGCCGTGCTGACGGCGACGGGACGCACGGTGACGCAGGCGCTCCGCGATGCCATCGCCGAGCTCCCCCACACCGCGCATGTGGAGGTGGAGGTGGATCGGCTGGACCAGATCGAGCCGGTGCTCGCGGCCGGGGTGGACACGATCATGCTGGACAACTTCTCCCTCGCCGATCTGGCCACGGGTGTCCGTCAGGTGGCGGGACGCGCGACGGTGGACGCATCCGGCGGGGTGACGCTGGCCACCGTGCGGGCCATCGCCGAGACCGGCGTCGACGTCGTCTCGGTGGGGGCACTGACCCACAGCGCTCCCGCGCTCGACCTGGGCCTGGACGTCGTCGTCCGCCCGCCGGGCGCGCCGTGATCACCCGCTATCTCGACAACGCCGCCACCACACCGGTGCGGCCCGAGGTGCTGGACGCGATGATGCCGTACCTCACGGAGGAGTTCGGCAATCCCTCGAGTCACCATGAGACCGGCGAGCGCGCCGCCCGGGCGCTGCGGCAGGCCCGCGAGCAGGTCGCCGCGGCGCTGGGGATGCGTCCGGGCGACGTGATCTTCACCTCCGGCGGCACGGAGGCCAACAACCTCGCCGTGAAGGGGATCGCGATCGCCGCGGCCGCCGACCGGGGCGCGCGTCACCTGGTGACCACGCCGATCGAGCACGAGTCGATCCTGGAGTCCATGGCGTACCTCGAGCGGGTGCACGGCTTCTGCGCGACCCGGGTCCCGGTGGACGCGATGGCGCGGGTGTCCCCCGACGCAGTCGCGGCGGCGGTCCGCGACGACACCGCGGTGGTGAGCATCGGGTATGCCAACAACGAGGTCGGAACGGTGCAGGACGCGGCCTCGCTGGCGGGCGCGGTCCACGAGAGGGGCGGCATCCTCCACCTGGACGCGGTGCAGGCGGCGGGGTGGCTGCCACTGGCGGCCCTCGGGGCCGACGCCTTGTCGCTGGCGGGCCACAAGATCGGCGCTCCGAAGGGCACCGGGGTGCTCGCGGTCCGCGGCCGCATCCGACTCGAACCGCTGCTCCACGGCGGCGGTCAGGAGCGCGGCCGCCGCAGCGGCACCGAGAACGTCGCGGGCGCGGTGGGATTCGCGCGGGCGCTGCTGGCGGCGGAGGCCGAGCGGGAGGATGCCGCGCGTCGCGTCGCGGCGATCCGGGACGAGTTCGTCGCGGACGTGCTGACGGGGG
Source organism: uncultured Actinomycetota bacterium (assembly GCA_963701365.1). GTDB lineage: Bacteria > Actinomycetota > Actinomycetes > Actinomycetales > Microbacteriaceae > Microbacterium. Next base: position 59,819 of record CAVOZX010000033.1, read on the forward strand.
TGCCCTCGGCCCGGCTCACCGGAGACCCGCAGCGAAGGCTGCCGGGGACGGCGAGCTTCACGTTCGCCGGGACCAGCGGCGAGTCCGTACTGCTGGAACTGGAGAGGCGGGCGATCACCGGGTCGAGCGGCTCCGCGTGTGCGGCCGGCAGCGACGAGCCCTCCCACGTGCTGGTGGCGATGGGAATCGCCCCGGAGGTGGCGCAGACCGCGGTGCGGTTCACGCTCTCGAGCCGGCACAGGGAGAGCCTGACCGACGTCGCCGAGGCCGTAGCGCGGGCCGTGGCGGCCGTACAATCGTCCGCGTGAACCCCACGTCGGCCGTCACGGTGATCGTGCCCGGGTATGACGTGACCGGGTACGCGCCGGAGGCTCTCCGCTCACTGCGGGCACAGACCCTGACCGAATGGACCGCCGTGCTCGTCGACGACGGGTCCACCGACGGCACCGGCGCGCTGTTCGAGGAGGCGGCAGCCCGCGACTCGCGGTTCCGCGTAGTGCGACACGACCGCCGACGCGGCCTCGGCGCCGCTCGCAACACGGGCCTGGACGCCGCCGAGACGCCGTTCCTCGCGTTCCTCGATAGCGACGACGTGATGGCGCCGACGGCGCTGGAGACGATGCTCGGGGTGCTCGATCGCAGCGGCAGCGACTTCGTCGCGGGAGCCTACGTGCGGCTGCGACCGTCCGGGGACGGCGGCTACCGGCCCGATCCCGTCCAGCCGTGGGTGGCGGCCGCGACCGCGCCGGCCCGCACCGGCGTGACGGTGGAGGATCATCCCGAGGCGGTCGCGAACGTCGTGGCGTGGTCCAAGGTGAGCCGAACGGCGTTCTGGCGCCGCACCGGACTGCGCTTCCCGGAGGACCGCCTCTACGAGGATCAGCTCGTCGCTCAGTTCATGTACGCGCGGGCGCGGCGCTTCGATGTCGCCCCCGACGTGGTCGTTCAGTGGCGCGAGCGCGCCGACGGCACGTCGATCACGCAGCACGAGGACCGGCTGTCGGTGCTGCGCGACTGCCTGAGCGCGATGACCGACGGGATGCGGGTGCTGGCGGGAACCGGGCACGCCGGGGCAGCGCGCGCCCGGGCGCGGCAACTGCTGCGGATGGACATCCCGCGACTGGCGCGCCTGGGGGCGCGGCATCCGGATCCGGAGTACCGGCGCCTGCTCGGCGGGTTCGCCCGGCACGTGTGGGCGGCGGCGGACGGGGCCGGGATGGAACTCGACCCGGACGCGGCGGCCCTGGTGGACGCGGCCCGCCTGTGGTGATGCGCGTATCCCGCCCCGCATGAGGCACGCCCGGCCGGCCCGCTCCGGGGGAGCGTCAGACGCGGTCGTGCTCCTCGTCGGCGACGACACGCGAGGCGGCGACCTGTTCGGCGGCCAGGTCCGCGTAGAGCCCACCGGCCGCGAGCAGTTCGACGTGGCGGCCGGACTCGATGATGCGGCCGTGGTCGAGCACGTGAATGGTGTCCGCGTCCACGACCGTGGACAGCCGGTGCGCGACGGTGATCGTCGTGCGTCCGCGTGCGGCAGCATCCAGGGCGTCCTGCACGATGCGTTCGGAGACCGTGTCCAGCGCCGACGTGGCCTCGTCCAGGAGCAGCACCGGCGGGTCCTTCAGCAGCACCCGCGCGATGGCGATGCGCTGCTTCTCCCCGCCGGAGAGCCGGTAGCCGCGCTCCCCCACGATCGTGTCGTACCCCTGCTCGAAGCCGGCGATGACGTGGTGGATGTTCGCCGCCTGGCACGCCGCCTGGAGCTCCGCGTCGGTGGCGTCGGGCTTCGCGTACCGCAGGTTCTCGGCGATGGTCGCATGGAAGAGGTAGGTCTCCTGGGTGACGATGCCGATGCGGGAGATGAGCGCCCGCGCGGTGAGGTCCCGCACGTCCCGGCCCGAGACCCGCACCCGGCCCTCGCTGACCTCGTACAGGCGGGGGATGAGGTAGAGGATGGTGGACTTGCCCGCTCCGCTCGGACCGACCAAGGCCACGTGCCGTCCGGGCGCCACCTCGAAGGACACGTCGTCGATGGTGGGGGTCGAGTGCGCCGACGCCCCGGGGTAGCGGAACGTCACCCGCTCCACGCTCACGCGCCCCTCGTCCGCTCCCGCCGCACCCTCGGGCAGGGCGAGCGCGCCGGGACGATCGGCAATGGCGGGCACGAGGTCGAGGTATTCGAAGATGCGGGCGAACACGGCGGCGGAGGTCTGCAGGTCCAGTCCGACCCGCATGAGTCCGAGGAGCGGCTGCAGCAGCCGTGCCTGCACGGTGGTGAACGCGACGATCGTGCCGGCGGTGAGGGTTGCCGAGCCCCCCGCCAGCAGCAGCCCCGCCGCCAGGTAGACGATGGCCGGGACGCTCGACATGATCACCCCGACCACCGCGAAGAACCCCTGGCCGCTCATCGCCTGGCGCACCTGCAGGCCGATCTGGATGCGGTTGTGATCTCCGTACCGGGCCGATTCGTCCGCCTGCCGGTGGAAGGCCTTCGACAGCAGGATGCCGGACACGCTCAGGCTCTCCTGGGTGATCGCGTTCAGTTCGGCCAGCGACTCCTGGGTCTGCGCGGCGATCCGCGCCCGCACCTGCCCGACACGGCGCTGCACGAGCGCGAGGACCGGCGTGATGAACACGGCCAGGATGGTCAGCCGCCAGTCGATCAGCACCATCGCGACCAGCGACGCGATCACCGTGACGGAGTTGCCGAGCACGCTGGAGATGGTGTTGGTGAGCACGTCGGAGACGGCCCCCACATCGTTCTGCAGCCGCGACTGGATGGCGCCGGTGCGGGTGCGGGTGAAGAACCCGAGCTCCATGGCCTGCAGGTGATCGAACAGCCGCATCCGGAGGTCACCGGTGACCCGGTTGCCGACGGTGGAGGTGAACCAGGTCTGCGCGACCCCGAGGCCCGCCGACAGCAGGAACAGCCCGATCATCGCCGACACCAGCCGCACCAGCAGCGCGACGTCGACGGGGCCCCCGTCGGTCGGGAACAGCGCATCGTCGAAGACCCGCTGCACGATCAGCGGGGGGATCACGGCGACGCCGGCGCCGACGATCACCAGGCCCGCGGTGACGGCCAGGCGTCCGCGATACGGGGAGAACAGACCGGCCACCCGGCGACCCAGGCCGGGGATGCGCGGCGCGGCCGCGTTCGCGAGCCGCTGCGCGGCGGCATCCGCCCCCCGGAACGCCACGGGACGGCCGTGGGGACCGCCCGGCATGCTCATCGGTTCAGCCTAGGCGCGGCGGGCGCGCACCCGGCCGGGAATGGTTCGTCGCCGGGGCCCGTTAGGGTGGACGTTCACCCCGCCCGAGCGTCCTGCGGCCCCGCCCGCGTCCCGAGGAGACCCATGACCCTGGAGCCCGTCGACGCTCGCCCCGCGGCCGCCGCGGAGGTCTCCCCGGCCGACAACCGCGTGATCTGGCTGCTGCTCGCCGCGGCGTTCGTGGCGATCCTCAACGAGACCACGATGGGCGTGGCGATCCCGCACCTCATCGACGATCTGAGCATCACGGCGGTGGCCGCGCAGTGGCTGACGACCGCCTTCATGCTCACGATGGCGATCGTGATCCCGATCACCGGATTCCTGCTGCAGCGCCTGACCACCCGCACGGTCTTCGTCGCCGCGATGTCGCTGTTCACCGCCGGCACGCTGATCGCGTTCCTCTCCCCCGGGTTCGGGATGCTGGTCGTCGCCCGCGTGGTGCAGGCCTCGGGCACCGCCATCATGATGCCGCTGCTGATGACGACGCTCATGACGGTGGTCCCGCCGCACGCGCGCGGCCGGATGATGGGGCGGATCTCCATCGTGATGGCCCTCGCCCCCGCCATCGGTCCGGCACTGTCGGGCCTGGTGCTGGACTCCCTCGGATGGCGGTGGATCTTCGGCATCGTGCTGCCGATCGCCGTGGTCGCGCTGCTGGTGGGCGCGCGATGGATCCGCAACATCGGCGAGACGACGCACACCCGCATCGACGTCGCGTCGGTCGTGCTGTCGGCGTTCGGGTTCGGCGGCATCGTGTTCGGCCTGAGTCAGATCGGCGCGAGCGAGACGGGCGGCGCCGCAGCGGCCTGGGCGCTGCCGGTGTCGCTCGGCGTCGGGGGCGTCTCGTTGGCGCTGTTCGTCGCTCGCCAGCTGCGGCTGCAGCGGCAGGATCGGGCCCTGCTCGACCTGCGCGTGTTCGGCTCGGCGAACTTCTCCCTGTCCGTCGCCCAGTTCGCGGTGCTGTCGTTCGCCTTCTTCGGAGCGATCACCGTGCTGCCGCTGTACATGCAGCGCGCCGCGGGCATGACGGCGTTCGAGACGGGGCTCGTGGTGCTGCCCGGGTCGCTCGCGATGGGCTTCGCGGGACCCCTGATCGGCCGGATCTACGACCGGTGGGGAACGCGCGTTCTCGTCGTGCCGGGGTCGGCGCTCACCGTCTCCCTGCTGTGGGTTTTCACCACCCTGGGTCAGACCACGCCGATCGGGTACCTCGTCCTCCTCCAGACTCTCCTGTCGGTGGGCCTGGCGATGTCGTTCACGCCGCTGTTCACCGCGTCGCTGGGTTCGGTGCCGCCGCAGCTGTATTCGCACGGATCCGCGGTGGTCTCCATCGTGCAGCAGGTCGCCGGAGCCGCGGGCATCGCGGTCATGATCACCATCATGACCGGGGTGTACGACGGGGCGCTGGCGAGCGGGGTGACGGACGCCGCGGCGTGGGCGGCGGGTTCTCGCGTCGCATTCCTCATCGCCGCGATCGTCGCGCTGCCGACGGTCGTGGGTGCCTTCCTCATCCGGAAGCCTGCGGACGACCTGGCCGTCGGCGTCGCGTCCTGACGGGACGCCGAGCCCGAACGCGCGGGGTCAGCAGAAGGAGCAGGAATCTCCGCTGCAGCAGGCGCCGGGGGCGTCCTGCATGACGGCGATCAGCGGAGTGCCCTCCGGCAGCACCGGCTCGGTGGCCACGGGGGTGACGGGTGTCTGCGTCGACGATGTCATGGCCCCCATGGTACGCCGCCGGCGTGCCGTAGGCTCCACGGATGGATCCGACGACACTCCCCGGCGGGGCCGTGCTGCGACCCGCACGGCCCGGCGACGAGCGCGGCATCCTGGAGTGCATCCGGGATCTGGCGGCGTACGAGCGGGCGGCGGAGGCGGTGCGCACGACGGCGTCCGCACTGGCGGCGAGTCTGTTCGGCCCCGACCCGCGGGTGTTCGCGCACGTGATCGACCGCGACGGCCGGGTCGCGGGCATCGCGGTGTGGTTCCTCACCTACTCCACCTGGACCGGCCGGCACGGGATCTGGCTGGAGGACCTGTTCGTGCGCGAGGAGGAGCGGCGCCACGGCCACGGCCGCGCCCTGATCGCGTCGCTGGCGGCGCTCTGCGTCGCGCGCGGCTATGCGCGACTGGAGTGGACGGTGCTGGACTGGAACGAGCCGGCGCTGCGGTTCTACCGGTCGCTGGACGCGGAGCCCATGGCGGAGTGGACCACGCACCGCGTGGCGGGAGACGCGCTGACGAGGCTCGCCGGGCGCGTCACACGTTGAAGCGGAACTCCACGACGTCGCCGTCACGCATGACGTAGTCCTTGCCTTCCAGGCGCGCCTTGCCGCGGGCGCGGGCCTCCAGCACCGAGCCGGCGTCCACGAGGTCGTCGAAGGAGATCACCTCCGCCTTGATGAAGCCCTTCTCGAAGTCGGTGTGGATCACCCCTGCCGCCCGCGGCGCCTTCCAGCCGCGGTGGATCGTCCATGCACGCGTCTCCTTCGGGCCGGCGGTGAGGAATGTCTGCAGGCCCAGCGTCCGGAATCCGATGCGCGCCAGCTGGTCCAGGCCCGACTCGGTCTGACCGGTCGCGGCCAGCAGTTCGGCGGCGTCGGCCACATCCAGATCCATCAACTCGGACTCCAGCTTCGCGTCCAGGAAGATCGCCTCCGCGGGCGCGACCAGTGCCGCCAGCGCCGCCGTCCGCGCGGGGTCGGCGAGCACGTCCTCGTCGACGTTGAACACGAAGATGAAGGGCTTGGCGGTCAGCAGACCCAGCTCGCGGATCGGCTCCAGGTCAAGCCCGGTGGCCGAGAGCACCTGCCCGCGCTGGAGCGCGTCCCGCGCGGCGACGGCCGCGGCGAGCACGGCGGGCTCCGTCTTGCGGCCCCGTACCTCCTTCTCGTACCGTGCTATGGCCTTGTCCAGTGTCTGCAGGTCGGCGAGCTGCAGTTCCGCGTTGATGGTCTCCATGTCCCCGCGGGGGTCGACCGCCCCCTCCACGTGCACGACGTCGGGGTCGGCGAAGCCCCGCACGACCTGTGCGATCGCGTCGGCTTCGCGGATGGTGGCCAGGAACTGGTTGCCGAGCCCTTCGCCCTCGCTGGCACCGCGGACGATCCCGGCGATGTCCACGAAAGTCACCGTGGCGGGGACGATCCGGTCGCTGTCGAACATGCCCGCGAGCACCTCCAGCCGCGGGTCCGGCAGGCTCACCACCCCGACGTTCGGCTCGATCGTGGCGAACGGGTAGTTGGCCGCGAGCACCTGGTTGCGGGTCAGGGCATTGAAGAGAGTCGACTTTCCCACGTTGGGAAGACCCACGATGCCGATGGTGAGAGCCACGGGGATCGAGTCTATGCGGCGCGCCTGCTCCGGCCCCGGCCGACGGCGGAGAATGCTGGCGAGCGTGCCGCTGGATTTCACCGCGATCGACTTCGAGACGGCCAACTCCTCCAGCGCGTCGGTGTGCAGCGTCGGACTGGTCCGCGTGCGCGGCGGCCGCGTGGTCGCCTCCGCCGGCTGGCTGATCCGCCCGCCCGCGGGGCACGACCGATTCTTCGAGCTGAACGTCTCGATCCACGGCATCCGCCCCGAGCATGTCGCCGGCGCGAAGGACTGGAGTGCTCAGCTGGACGATCTGACCGCCTTCGCCGGTGCGGATGTGCTGGTCGCCCACAACGCCGGCTTCGACATGGCCGTGCTGCGGCGAGCATGCGAGGCCTGCGGGGACCCCTGCCCGCCCTACCGGTACGCCTGCAGCCTGCAGATCGCGCGCCGCGTCTACGACCTGCCGTCGTACCGCCTCCCCGCCGTCGCGGCCGCCGCCGGGTTCGGCGCGTTCGCCCACCACGACGCGACCGCGGATGCCGCCGCCTGCGCCGCCATCGTGATCGACGCGGCGCGCCGTTGCGACGCGGACGACCTCGACGACCTCGTCGAGCGCAGCGGCGTGCGCATCGGCGACGTCCTCGCACGCAGCCCGCGCGCCGCGTAGCCGACGGCGCGCCCGCCGGCGATGTCCGACGGTCGCGGGAGACTGACGCCATGGATCCCACCGGAATGCTCGTGGTCGCCGGGGCGCTCCTGCTCGGAGCGGCTCTCGGGTGGCAGTTCGCCGTCGCGCGCTCGGGTGCAGCCTCCGCCCGGGAGCGCGCGGAGTCCGCCGCCCGCATCGCCGCGGCGGAGACCGATGCCGCGGCGGCCCGCGCCGAACGGGACCGATATCGCATCGACCAGCGCGAACAGGAGGAGCGCACCCGGGCACTCGCGGAACAGGACCGCCAGCGTGAAGCCCGCGACCAGTCCGTGCTGCGCGCCCTCGCTCCGCTGGAGGAGAACCTCACCGCGATGCGCCGGAAGGTCGAGGAGCTGGAGCGGGAGCGCCACGCCCAGTTCGGCGCGGTGGCCGAGCAGCTGCGACGCGCCGAACGCACGGACGAGAGTCTGCGCGCGGCGACCGAGTCACTGGCCGGCGCGCTACGCACCACGGCGACCCGCGGAGTGTGGGGCGAGACCCAGTTGCGCCGGGTGGTCGAAGCGGCCGGCCTGACCCGCCACGTCGACTTCGACCTGCAGGTCGCGACATCCTCCGACGCGGGTGCGGGGCGACCGGACATGATCGTCCGCCTGCCGGGCGGACGATCCCTGGCGGTGGACGCCAAGGTGCCTCTCGACGCGTTCCTGGCGGCAGGAGCGCTGCCCCCCGAGGCTGCGGCGGGTGAAAGGGAGGCACTCCTCGCGCAGCACGTCAAGGCGGTCCGGGGTCACATCGAGACCCTGTCGCGCCGCTCGTACTGGGCGGGACTGGAGGGCAGTCCGGAGTTCGTCGTGTGCTTCCTGCCCACGGAGTCGCTGCTGTCCACGGCCCTGGACCAGGACCCCTCGCTGCTGGACTTCGCCTTCGGTCGGCGGGTGGCGATCGCCTCCCCCGTGAACCTCTGGGCGGTACTGAAGACCGTCGCCTTCACGTGGACCCAGGACGGCGTGGCCGATCAGGCCCGCGAACTCGTCGCACTCGGCACGCAGTTGTTCGACCGCATCGCGACACTGTCCGGCCACGTCGAGGAGATGCGCCGGGGCATCGAGCGGACCGTGTCGAGCTACAACCGGTTCGTCGGCTCTCTCGAGAACCGTGTCCTGGTCACCGCGCGCAAGTTCCCCGGCATCGACGAGAACCGGCTGGAGGCTCTCGCCGCGCCGCCCGTCCTGGATGAGCGGCCCCGATCCCTGAGTGCAGCGGAATTCGCGTGGGCGCTCGACGGCGCGCAGCGGCGGATCGACCCGGACGGCGCGACCCCGGGGCCTGGCGATGCCGAGCCGGTCAGGCTCCACCCGGAAGGAAGCTGAACAGGAACACGACGCCGGCCGACACGAGCAGGAACGCGCCGATCTGCCACCAGGCGCTCACATGCTCGCCCGCGGGCCGGCGAACGCGGAAGAGCACGTCAGGGCGGCGCGCCGGATCCAGCGCGTCCGCGACCACGGCCTGCGCTCCGGTCTTCGGGGCCGGGTCCTCACCGGGCGTGGTCATGGGTCGTGTCCCTCCCGCTCACACTGTCGCACTCACCATCGCCGCCGGTCGGCAGGCCGGCCGCTCACAGCCACTTCGAGGCCAGGTGATCGGATGAGATGCGCCGCAGAGTGCCTGACGCGCCCCGCAGCACCACGCTCTCGGTGTATACGTGGTCACGATCCCGGCGCACCCCCGCCACGAGCGCTCCGTCGGTGACGCCGGTGGCCACGAATATGGTGTTGCTCCCGGCGACGAGTTCGTCGGCCTCGTACACCACGTCGAACTCCAGTCCCGCATCGATCCCGCGCTGCTTCTCCTCGTCATCGCGCGGCCACAGCCGGCCCTGGATGTGGCCGCCGAGTGCCTTGATGGCGCATGCCGTGACGATCCCCTCCGGGCTGCCCCCGATCCCTACGCACATGTCCGTGCGGGCGTCGTGCCGGGCAGCGTTGATCCCGCCGGCCACGTCGCCGTCCGTCATCAGGCGGGTTCCGGCGCCGGCCTCACGGATCTCCCGGATCAACTGCTCATGGCGCGGACGGTGCAGCACGGAGACGACGAGTTCGTCCACCGGCTTGTCCATCGCCGCCGCGAGCCGGCGGATGTTCTCGCCGACGGGGAGGCGGATGTCGACGACGCCCACGCCGGCGGGCCCGGTGACGAGCTTGTCCATGTAGAAGACGCTGGACGCGTCGAGCATGGTTCCCCGGTCGGACACCGCTATCACGGACAGCGCGTTGTTCCGGCCCGCGGCGGTCAGGGACGTGCCGTCGATCGGGTCCACGGCGATGTCGCACTGCGGCCCCTTGCCGGTGCCGACGCGCTCGCCGTTGAACAGCATCGGCGCGGCGTCCTTCTCGCCCTCGCCGATCACGATCACGCCGTCGAACGCCACCGTCGCCAGGAACGCCCGCATCGCGTCCACCGCCGCGCCGTCGGCGGCCTCCTTCTGTCCCCGTCCGATGAACGGCACCGAGCGGATCGCGGCGGCCTCCGTCGCCCGCACCAGCTCCAGTGCCAGGTTGCGGTCGGGGTGGAGCGGACTCATGTCGGCGGTCAGACTCACCATTCCACCAGCCTAGCGAGGGTGGCCCGGCTGCACCCTTCGATAGAGTGAGCGCAGCATCACGAAGCGCAGCAGCAAAGGAGCAGTCATGCCCGTCGCTACCCCCGACCAGTACGCGGAGATGCTCGATCGTGCGAAGAAGGGCGGGTTCGCGTACCCGGCGATCAACGTGTCCAGTTCGCAGACGGTCAACGCGGTGCTCCAGGGCCTGACCGAAGCGGGATCCGACGGCATCATCCAGATCAGCACCGGCGGCGCCGACTACTTCGCCGGCCACACGGCGAAGGCCCGTGCGACCGGCGCCCTGGCGTTCGCCAAGTTCGCCACGGAGGCGGCCAAGAGCTACCCCGTCACGGTGGCGCTGCACACCGACCACTGCCCGAAGGATGCTCTGCCGGGATTCGTGATGCCGCTCATCGAAGCCAGCGAAGAGGCGGTCGCGGCGGGCGGGGACCCGATCTTCCAATCCCACATGTGGGACGGCTCGGCGGTCCCACTGGAGGAGAACATCGAGATCGCGGCGAGCCTGCTGCCCCGGATGCGGAACATCAACGCGATCCTCGAAGTCGAGATCGGGGTGGTCGGCGGCGAGGAGGACGGAATCCGGCATGAGGGCACGAATGACGCGCTCTACACCACCGTCGGCGATGTCACCCGCGCCGTGGAAGCCCTCGGCCTCGGGGAGTCGGGACGGTGGATCGCCGCACTGACGTTCGGGAACGTGCACGGCGTGTACAAGCCCGGGAACGTCAAGCTGCGTCCGGAACTGCTCGGTGAGATCCAGGAGGGCATCGCGCAGCGATTCGGGACGGAACCGAAGCCCTTGGATCTGGTCTTCCACGGGGGCAGCGGGTCGAGCCCCGAAGAGATCCGTACCGCCGTCGGCAACGGCGTCGTGAAGATGAACATCGACACCGACACGCAGTACGCGTTCACGCGCGCCGTCGCCGGCTTCATGTTCAGCAACTACGACGGCGTACTGAAAGTCGACGGGGAGGTCGGCAGCAAGAAGCTGTACGACCCGCGCGCATGGGGCAAGATCGCGGAGACGGCGATGGCAGCGCGCGTGGTCGAGGCGACCCGCGAACTGGGCTCCTTCGGCACGAGCGTGTCCTGACCGGAGCCGTCGCCGCCGTCAGGAGGGCGGTGCGAGCGCGGCCTCCTGGATGAGTTCCAGGAGTGTGCGGTCGGTGACCAGCGGCACCATCAGGAGAATCGTCGCGAGCGTAGTGCATACCAGCCCGGCCACCAGAGGGATCCAGAACGCCAGTCGGCCGGCACGCAGCCGGCGCAGGCTCAGCACGGCGGTCACCAGCCACCCCGTCCCCAGCACGATCGCGGCCGCGAGACCCCACCATCGCCCCGCACCCGCGGCGTCCGGCGGCGCCTCCACGCCCACACCCGACAGCACGGTCGCAGCGAAAGCGCCGTAGTCGGTCAGCGTCGGGATCGCGCTCACGACGGTGAACAGGCCGTATCCGAGCAGCGCCCACGTCGCGATCCGGTCGGCCGCCGGTGCGGGCGAGACTGTGGGAGCGACGGGATCCGCTCTGCCCACCGGGGCCTCCCCCGACCCGAGACGGTCGGTGACATCCGGCTCCCTGATGCGCGCCGCCTGCTCTTCGGGCGTGGCGTACTCGCCGAACCGCGGTCGGGGTGGTGTCGGTTCGTCGGCTGCGGCCTCGCCGCTCACCGGCCCACCCGCCCCCCCAGCGCGCGATCCGACCGACGGCCGCTGTCATCGCGACGCAGCTCCTTCGGGAGCGAGAACATCAGATCCTCCTCCGCGGTGCGCACCTCGGTCACGTCCGCATAGCCGGCCCCGGCCAGCTCCGCTAGGACCTCCTGCACGAGCACCTCCGGCACAGAGGCTCCGCTCGTCACGCCGACAGTCCGCACTCCGTCGAACCACTCCTGCTGCAACTGGTCGGCGAAATCCACCCGGTGTGCGGCCGGAGCTCCGGCATCGCGCGCCACCTCCACCAGTCGCACGCTGTTGGAGGAGTTCGCCGACCCGACGACGATGACCACGTCGGATGCCGCGGCGATCTTCTTCACGGCCACCTGCCGGTTCTGGGTCGCGTAGCAGATGTCGTCCGACGGCGGGTCCTGCAGCGCGGGGAACCTCTCTCGCAGCCGCCGCACGGTCGCCATGGTCTCGTCCACGGAGAGCGTGGTCTGCGAGAGCCAGACCACCCGGTCGGGGTCGCTGACCGCGACGGTATCGGCGTGGTCGGGCGAGGACACCAACGTGACGTTGTCGGGAGCTTCCCCCATGGTGCCCTCGACCTCCTCGTGACCGTCGTGGCCGATCAGGAGGATCTGGTGACCGTCCCGCGCGAAGCGGGCGGCCTCCCGATGCACCTTCGTCACGAGCGGGCAGGTCGCATCGATCGTGACCAGTCCCCCTTCCTGCGCGGCCGCGACCACCGCCGGCGAGACGCCGTGGGCGCTGAAGACGACGTGCGCGCCCGCCGGGACCTGATCGATCTCGTCGACGAAGATCGCGCCCTGCGCCTCCAGCTCCGCCACGACGTGCACATTGTGCACGATCTGCTTGCGCACGTAGACGGGGGCACCGAACCTCTCCAGTGCGCGCTCCACGGCCACCACCGCCCTGTCCACGCCGGCGCAGTAGCCTCGCGGCGCCGCCAACAGCACCCGTTTCGGCCCGCCCACCGGCATATCCTGGAGACGACCGCGGCGCGCCGGAACCCGCGGAACCGACAGCGAGACGACGGATACGGCCACGTTCCGAGTCTATCGGGGCGGTCCTGAACGGCGGCCGACCAGGAGGACGATGCACGCCCCGCACCCCGATCCGTCGACCGTGCCTCTGCCCGGGGACATCGCGCCGCGCGACGCGACCCGGGAGCACCCCACCTCGGTATCGCGACTGAACGACACCGTCCGCGCCTTCATCGCGACCTGGGGCAGCGTGTGGGTGGAGGGCGAGATCAGCGCCTGGAACGTCCGCGGCGGCGCCGTCTACGGTCGGCTGCGCGATCCGGACGCCGACGCCAGCATCCCGTTCCGCATCTGGCCCTCCACCCGGGCTCGCCTTCCGGCCGCTCTGGACGTCGGCGATCGGGTGGTGGCCGCGGTCAAGTCCGACTTCTTCGCCCGCACGGGAGAGTTCACCGTCGTGGTCGCGAGCATGCAGCCCCTGGGGCTGGGGGTCCGGCTGGAGGAGATGGAGAGGCTGCGCAGCAGGCTCCGGGCTGAGGGACTGTTCGCGCCCGAGCGCAAGAGCCCCCTGCCGTTCCTGCCGCGCGCGGTCGGACTGATCACCGGGGAGAACTCCGACGCGGAGAAGGACGTGGTGCGCAACGCGCAGTTGCGCTGGCCGGACGTCGCCTTCCGGATCCGGCACGCCGCAGTCCAGGGCGAACGGTGCGTGCCGGAGGTGCTGGCGGCCCTCGCCGCATTGGATGCGGACCCCGACGTGCAGGTCATCGTGATCGCTCGCGGCGGCGGGGACCCGCTGCAGCTGCTGGGATTCAGCGACGAGCGGCTGGTGCGGGCGGTCGCCGCCGCGCGCACGCCGGTCGTCAGCGCGATCGGACACGAGAACGATTTTCCGCTGCTGGACGACGTCGCCGACGTGCGCGCATCCACCCCGACGGATGCTGCAAAACGCGTGGTGCCCGACGTCACGGCCGAACGCGCCGCGATCGCGCAGTTGCGCGCACGGATGACGACCCGGCTCTCGCTGCGGATCTCCGCCGACGTCGCCCACCTCGAGCAGGTGCGAAGCCGGCCGGCGCTGCGCTCCCCGCTGCTGATGGTCGCGGAGCGCGAGCGGGACGTCGCCGCACTCGTCGGGCGCGGCCGCGATTTTGTGCAGCGACGGCTGGCCGGCGCCGAGCACGCCGCCCGTGAACTTCGCGCCTCGCTGCGGGCGCTGTCGCCGGGGGCGACGCTCGGCCGCGGCTACGCGATCGTCCGCGCGCCCGACGGCGCCGTCGTGCGCGACGCCGACGACGCCCCGGCCGGGACCGAGCTCCGGCTCGCGCTCGCCAGGGGCGTGCTGGCAGCGCGTTCGCGCGGTGTGCTCGAGGACGCGGAGCTCCCGGCGCCCCCCGGATCCCCGGGCGGCGCCGACTAGGATGGTCGGCATGCCGGGGGCCGACGAGAGCGCAGCGGACGTGGCTTCTCTCACGTTCGAGCAGGCGCGCGACGAGCTCATCGGCGTGGTGGCCGAACTCGAGCAGGGCGCTCCCACCCTGGAGCGGTCGCTGCAGTTGTGGGAGCGCGGGGAGGCGTTGGCAGCGCAGTGCGAGCATTGGCTGCTCGGGGCGAAACGGCGTCTGGAGCAGGCCAGGCCCGCGTCGCCGGGGATGTCGTGACGGCGCGCACCCCTCCCGTGGTCGCCGAACTGGGACGCCCCGAGACCCCCGAGGAGGCCGCGGCACGCAAGGCCGAATCATCCCGTGCCTACCGCTCCAGCCAGACCTTCCGTCACCTCGTCGCGGCCCTGCTCGCGACGCTCGCGGTGGTGGCGGTGGTGATCCTGGCCGTGCCGCGCGGCGAGGTCGCCGCACCCGGCCCGATCGACGTGGCCGCCGAGGCCTCCGCATTCGAACTGTCGCAGGGCCGACCCGTCGTCGCGCCCGACGTGCCCGAGGAGTGGCGAGTGAACTCCGCACGTGTGGAGGGGGATGCCGTGCCCGCCTGGACGGTGGTGTACGTGCCCGGCCCGATCGGATACCTTCGCGTGGCGCAGGGCTTCGACGCGGATCCGGCGTGGGTGTCGCGCACCCTTCACGGCGCCGCCTCGGACGGGCAGGTCACGATCGACGGAATCGTGTGGGACGAGTACGTGCTGCCCGATCCGGCCGCGGCGGGGAACATCTCCTACGCGCTTGCGACCGCCGCCGGAGCCGACACGATCCTCATCTACGGCACCGCCGAGCCCGCCGCCGCCGCCGCGGCCGCATCGGGTCTCGCGGACACGGTGCGAGAACTGCGGACGGCGCTGTGACCGGGCGTGCTGCGCCGGACGAGGTCTGGGGGGAGTTGATGCGCGGCAACGCGCGTTTCGTGGGCGGCACCCCGGCGCATCCCCGACAGGATGTCGGACGGCGCCATCAGCTGGCGGCGGCGCAGCGCCCCCGGGCGGCGTTGTTCGGTTGTTCCGATTCCCGGCTGGCAGCCGAGATCATCTTCGACCTGGGCCTGGGCGACCTGTTCGTGGTCCGGAACGCCGGCCAGGTCATCTCGGACTCGGTGGTCGGCAGTCTGGAATACGCCGTCGCCGTTCTGGACGTCTCCCTCATCGTCGTGCTGGGGCACGACGAATGCGGCGCGGTGGCCGCGGCGATCGACAGCATCGCGCCGGACGCCGCGCCCCTGCCGGCACAGATCTGGCGTCACATCGCGCCGATCGTTCCCGCGGTGCGGCGGGTCCAGGCCGCTGGTGGCGGCCCGCCCGACCCGGACCGGGTCGGGCGCGAGCACCTGCGCGACACCGTCGCCGAGCTGCTGCGCTCCTCGGAACTGATCGCGCAGGCGGTGGCCGATGGACGCACGGCACTGGTCGCCGCCACGTATCGCCTCGACCAGGGCGTGACGGAACCGGACTTCGCCGTCGGAGACGTGCCGTCGGCGGCGCGCGCACACCACGACCGGGAGGAGCATCCGTGACCGAGACCGAATACCGCATCGAGCACGACACGATGGGCGAGGTGAGAGTGCCCGCCGCGGCGCTGTACGGGGCCCAGACCCAGCGGGCCGTCGAGAACTTCCCCATCTCCGGGGATCGGCTGGATCCCGCGCAGATCGTGGCACTGGCGCGCATCAAGAAGGCGGCGGCGCAGGCGAACAAGGCGCTGGGCACGCTCGACCCCGCCATCGCCGACGCGATCGCCGACGCCGCCGACCAGATCATCGCCGGAGAGCATGCGGACCAGTTCCCCATCGACGTCTACCAGACCGGCAGCGGTACCTCCTCGAACATGAACATGAACGAGGTGCTCGCAGCCCTGGCATCCCGGACACTGGGGTCGCCGGTGCACCCCAACGACCACGTCAACGCCTCACAGTCCTCCAACGACGTGTTCCCCACCTCGGTGCACATCGCCGTCACCCAGGAGCTCCAGCGCGCGCTGCTGCCCGCCCTGGACCGGCTCGCGCTCGCACTGGAGCAGAAGGCGGACCAGTGGAAGGACGTGGTCAAGGCGGGGCGGACGCACCTCATGGATGCCACCCCGGTCACCCTCGGCCAGGAGTTCGGCGGGTACGCCCGTCAGATGAGGCTCGGGATCGAGCGGGTGCTCGCCGTTCTCCCCCACGTCGCGGAGGTGCCACTGGGCGGCACCGCCGTCGGCACCGGCATCAACACCCCGCCCGGGTTTCCGCAGCGGGTGCTGGACCTCATCGTCGCGGAGACCGGACTGCCCATCACCGAGGCGCGGGATCACTTCGAGGCGCAGGCCAACCGCGACGCTCTCGTGGAGGCCTCGGGCGCGCTGCGGACGATCGCCGTCTCGCTGACGAAGATCTGCAACGATCTGCGGTGGATGGGCTCGGGTCCGAACACGGGGCTCGGGGAGATCCACATCCCGGACCTGCAGCCGGGTTCGTCGATCATGCCGGGCAAGGTGAACCCCGTCGTGCCCGAGGCCACGCTGATGGTGTGCTCGCGGGTGATGGGCAACGACGCGACCATCGCATGGTCGGGAGCATCCGGGGTCTTCGAGCTGAACGTTGCTATCCCCGTGATGGGCACGGCTCTGCTGGAGTCGATCCGCCTCCTCGCCAACTCCGTCCGTGTTCTCGCCGACCGCACCGTGGCAGGGCTGGAGGCCGACCGCGAGCGCGCCGCCGCATACGCGGGCATGTCGCCGTCGATCGTCACCCCGCTCAATCCGCTGATCGGGTATGAAGCCGCCGCCGCGATCGCGAAACACGCCGTGGCGCGGGGGATCACGATCCGGGAGGCGGTGGAGGACCTGGGCTACCTGGAGCGGGGGGAGCTCACCGCGCAGCAGTTGGACGAACGCCTGGATCTGCTGTCGATGACCCGTCCGGGCTGACCCGGAGGACGGCTCCGTGCGCACCGGGTCATAATCGGAGCGTGAAGCCAACGCCGCGGACTGCCTCGGCGCGCGTGAGGACACTGGGGACGATCCTCGTCGTGGCGTGCGCCGGGATCGTGATCACGGGGGCGGTCACGTTCGGCGTGCAGTACGCCTGCGCTCTCGCCGCCGTCGACGACCGCCTCCACGCGAAGGTGGCGGCATTGCCCCCCGCCGTCGGCGACACCACCGCGCTGGGGTACCTCACCCGGCTGGTGCAGGGGTTCCTGCCGCTCCCGAACGAGGCGGTGGTGGGACTCGTGGACGGGGTGGCGCGGGCGAACCCCGCCGCGGGAAGCGACTTCCGCGCGATCCACGACCCCGCGCTGCAGCAGGCCGCCGTCACCGCCGTCGCGGCCTCCCCGGACGGGACCGCGCTGGGCACCGTCGACACCGATGCCGGGCTGGTGCGCTTCATCGCTCACCGCGTCGAGGTGGCGGGGGACGACTCTTCGGCGATCTACCTGCGCGCCGTCGGCCTGACCGCGGAGGTGGCGCCCGTAACCTCGTCGATCGTGACGTACGCCGCCGTGGCGGCGATCCTCATGGTCGGGTTCGGCGCGGCGGGGTGGCTGCTGAGCGGGCGCCTCGTGGCGCCGCTGCGCAGGCTCCGCGACGCCGCCGACGCCGTCACGTTCGACGATCTGGGGGCCCGCGTCCCCGAGATGGGCGACTCGGAGATCGCCGACCTGTCGCGCACGATGAACTCGATGCTCGAGCGCCTGGAGACCTCCGCAGACAGTCAACGTCAGCTGCTGGACGACATCCGCCACGAACTCAAGACCCCGATCACCATCGTGCGCGGTCACCTCGAGATGATGCGGGTGGACGAGCCTCTGGACGTCGCCTCGACGCGGGAGCTGGCCATCGGGGAACTGGATCGGCTCACGCGCATCGTGGACGACATCGACCTGCTCTCCAGCGCCCAGGAGGACCAGTTCGCCATGCATCCGGTCGGCGTCGCCCTGCTCACCGACCGCGTCGGATCTCTCGTGTCCGCTCTCCACGGGCACGCGTTCACGGTCGCCGCGCGCGCCCACGGCACGGTGCTGGCGGATGCGGGCAGGCTCACGCAGGCCTGGCTTCAGCTGGCGGACAACGCCGCGAAGTACTCCCCGGAAGGCTCCCCGATCCAGATCGGCAGCGAATGCGACGCGGACGAGGTGCGCCTGTGGGTCCGCGACCACGGCCCCGGCATCCCGCCCGCAGCCCGGGCCCGGGTCTTCCGCCGCTTCGACCGGGCGGGCATCCATCGATCGGTGGGCGGCTCGGGCCTGGGGCTGGCCATCGTCGATGCCATCGCGAAGGCACACGACGGATCGTGCACGGTCGCGGACACCCCCGGCGGTGGAGCCACGTTCATCATCCGCATTCCGCGGGCCGAATCCGGGGTCGCGCGCGTGCCGAGCCCGGTGCGCGCCGGCGATGTGCTGCTGCAGCGGGAGGCGACCGCATGACCCTCATCCTGATCGCCGAGGATGAGCCGCGGATCTCGTCCTTCGTCCGGCGGGGACTGGAGTCCGCCGGGTTCGCCGTGGAGGTGGTCGTCACCGGTTCGGAGGCGCTGGAGCGCGCGTTGTCCGGAACGGTCGACCTGCTGCTCCTGGACGTGGGCCTGCCGGGCATGGATGGATTCGAGGTGCTGCGTCACATCCGGGGGCAGGGATCCTCGCTGCCGGTCATCATGCTCACCGCCCGCAGCAGCACCCGCGACACCGTCGACGGTCTGAACGCCGGCGCGAACGACTACGTGCCCAAGCCCTTCAAGTTCGACGAACTGCTGGCGCGAGTGCGATCCCGGCTCCGGGAGAACGTCGCCACGGACAGCGTCACCGTCGCCCACGGCGGCGTCCGTCTGGACATGCTCGCCCGCCGCGCCAGCGTCGAAGGCCGCGACGTGGATCTGTCCGCGCGGGAGTTCGCGCTGGCCGAGCAGTTCCTGCGCCATCCGGGCCAGGTCCTCAGCCGCGAGCAGCTGCTCAGCCGCGTGTGGGGCCTGGATTTCGATCCCGGATCGAACGTGGTCGACGTGTACGTCCGCTATCTGCGCTCGAAGTTCGGTGCGGATCGGATCACGACGGTCCGGGGGGCGGGATACCGCTGGGAGTGACTCCTCCGCTCGCGAGAAGGCCCCCGGCGTTGGGGGTCGCCGGGGGCCGAGAGAGTCACGAGACCCGAACCCGTGATGTCGATCCCTGATACCGGGGGGCTGGGGATCCGACCTCTCCTCTCCGCGGACGGCCTGGGGGGAGCCGTCGGATGCGGGGGACGACTCTGCGGTCGTCCGTGGATCAATTCTGCGCCGCGACTATGAGAGCGGCCCGACACGGCCGTGAGAACCCTCTCATGATCGAGGTCACCCGATCTCGTCGGCCTCCAGCAGATCCGTCACGAGCGCCGAGATGGCCGACCGCTCGGATCGCACGAGCGTGACGTGGCCGAAGAGCGCATGGCCCTTCAGCGTCTCGATCACGGAGGCGACGCCGTCGTGACGGCCCACCCGGAGATTGTCGCGCTGAGCGACATCGTGGGTGAGCACGACGCGGGAATTCTGGCCGATGCGGCTGAGCACCGTGAGCAGGACGTTCCGCTCCAGAGACTGCGCCTCATCGACGATCACGAACGCATCGTGCAGGGATCGTCCTCGGATGTGGGTGAGCGGCAGCACCTCCAGCAGGCCCCGCGCGACGATCTCCTCCACGACGTTCGCGGACACCACCGATCCGAGCGTGTCGAAGACCGCCTGCCCCCACGGGCTCATCTTCTCCTGCTGATCGCCCGGGAGGTATCCGAGGTCCTGGCCTCCGACGGCGAACAGGGGGCGGAAGACGATGATCCGCCGCTGCTGCCCCCGCTCCAAGACCGCCTCGAGACCCGCGCAAAGCGCCAGTGCCGATTTGCCCGTGCCGGCCCTTCCGCCCAGGGAGACGATCCCCACCTCCGGGTCCAGCAGCATGTCCACGGCGATCCGCTGCTCGGCGGAGCGCCCATGCAGGCCGAACACCTCGCGATCTCCCCGTACGAGCCGGAACGCACCGTCTCCGGTCACACGCGCCAGCGCCGAACCGCGCTCGGAGTGCACGATCAGGCCGGTGTTCACGGGCAGCCCGCGCACGTCGTCGCTCGCGGCGATCTCCGTCTCGTAGAAGTCGCTCATCTCGTCCCCGGACAGATCGAGGTCCGCGATGCCGGTCCACCCGGAATCCGCCGCCTGCTGCGCGAGATACTCCTCGGCGAGGATTCCCACCGAAGCCGCCTTCACCCGCATCGGCAGATCCTTGGACACGACGGTGACGTCGTGTCCCTCCTGCATCAGATGCATCGCCACGGCCAGGATGCGCGTGTCGTTGTCGCCCAGACGCATGCCGGTCGGCAGCACGCTCGGATCCGTGTTCGTCAGTTCCACGCGCAGGGTGCCGCCACGGCCGACAGGCACAGGGAAGTCGAGTCTCCCGTGCTCGATGCGCAGTTCGTCCAGATGGCGCAGCGCCTGCCGGGCGAAATAGCCCAGTTCCGGGTCGTGCCGCTTGGCCTCCAGTTCGGTGATCACCACGACCGGGATAACGACGGAATGCTCGGCGAACCGGAAGAACGCCCGCGGATCGCTCAGGAGCACCGAGGTGTCCAGAACGTAAGAGCGCAGATCGGTCGCTCGATCTGCGCTCTCGTGGACGATCTCCTGAAGGTCCTGCTGCCGTACGCGTGTGGTCACAACCCGCTCCCACTCCGGGGTCCATCCCCGGGTACCGCGAGTCGACCGGTCGCGAGTCGCGTGCGAGGGCCGACCCGACCGGGCACCGTGCCCGGTGCCATGAACCTAGATCGTCCCCGCCCGGCGCGCGGTGTCGTGCAGGGGCGTGTCGTGTTACGCCGGGGTGAACTCTCTCGTCACCCTCCGAACCGCCGCTCGCGGCCGCCGTAGTCCCGGATCGCGCGGAGGAAATCCACCTCTCGCAGGTCCGGCCCCAGCGCCTCCACGAAGTAGAACTCGCTGTGCGCGGACTGCCAGAGCAGGAAATCGCTCAGCCGCTGCTCCCCCGAGGTGCGGATCACCAGGTCGGGATCCGGCTGCCCCCCGGTGTACAGGTGCTCACCGATCTGCTCCGGCGTCAGGCTCGCCGCGAGCTCCTCCAGCGATCCGCCGCGTTCGTCGTGCTGGGTGATGATGCTGCGCACCGCGTCCACGATCTCGTTGCGGCCGCCGTATCCCACAGCGAGATTGACGTGCATCCCGGAATGCGCGGAGGTCTCTCGTTCCGCCTCGGCGAGCACCGAGGCCAGGCCCGGAGGCAGCAGGTCCCGCCGACCCACGTGCTGCACGCGCCAGGACGGGGCCCGGGAGATCGCGATCGCCAGATCCGCGATGATATCGACCAGATCCGCGATCTCAGCGGTGTCCCGCTTGCCGAGATTGTCGTTCGAGAGCAGGTAGAGCGAGACCACGCGCACGCCCACCGCGTCGCACCAGGTGAGGAACTCCTGCATCTTCGCGGCACCCGCTCGATGACCGTGCGCCGGCGAGGCCAGGCCCAGCTGCCGCGCCCACCGCCGATTGCCGTCCACCATCATCGCGACGTGCTGCGGGACGGAGCCGCGTTCGATGCGGCGGCGCAGCCGCTTGCTGTACAGGCGATACAGCGGACCCGATCCGTCCCGAGGCCGGCTGCCGTGCACACCACCAACCTACCGCCCGTGCTCCGCTCCTCCGAGGCGGGCGGGACGGCTCAGGAGTCGGATCCCGGCGACGGGCGGCCCGAGTCGGGGGCCAGCGCATCCAGATCCTCCCTGACCTGGAGGCGGTACCGCGCGCGACGCACACGCCGGAGCATGTCCCACACCAGGAGGACGGTGGCGACAGCGATCACGGCCACGACCGCGAAGCCCCACGGGCCCGGCGTGACGAGGTTCGGATCGACCCCGGGCGCCCCGCTGGGCGACGGGGTCGCGGCGGCGATCACCGCGATCAGGTGAGCCATGCGTCCCCCTGTCCGGTCGTGCACCCCGTATCCTGGTGCTCAAGCCTATTCCCCGCGCGAGGTGCCCGATGACGACCCAGCAGATGCTGGACGATCGCTACGGGCGTCGCCGGGGCGGGGCCCGGCGCACGGCCGTTCTCGCCGGCGTGCTGATCGCGGTCGCTGTCGCCGGGGCGGCATGGTTCGCGACGGCATCCTCGGCGGGAGCCGCGCAGGCCACCACCACCGCCTTCTCGATGGTCGATGAGCACCGGGTGGCGGTGGAGTTCCAGGTGTCCGCTCCGCCCGACTCGACGCTGGCCTGCATCCTGGAGGCGCAGGACGAGGAGCACGGCATCGTGGGATGGAGAGTGGTGGAATACCCGGCATCCCCCGAACTGTCGCGTCCGTTCCGGGAGAGCGTGCCGACGGTGGCGGAGGCCACGACGGGTTTGGTCAACTCCTGCTGGGTGACGTAGTCTTTCGGGACTGATCGAGGACGCCCTGGCCGGGAGCCGGGGCGTCTGGCTTTGGGGCGGGCGGACCCCGCCCCCGGACCGAAGGAGAAGACCGTGTCCAACGATGCTCCGGTGACCTTCCTGACACAGGACGCCTACGACCGGCTCGCCTCCGAGCTGGAGTACCTGACCACGACCGGACGCACGGAGATCGCCAAGCGCATCGAGATCGCGCGCGAGGAGGGCGATCTCAAGGAGAACGGCGGGTACCACGCCGCGAAGGACGAGCAGGGCAAGCAGGAAGCGAGGATCCGAACGCTCCAGGAACTGCTGAAGAACGCGCGCGTCGGTCAGGCGCCGACCAGCACGGGCGTGGTCGAGCCCGGCACGGTCGTGACCGCCACCATCGCCGGCACCGAGCAGACGTTCCTCCTGGGCAGCAGGGAGATCGGCGCCGGCAGCGCTCTGACCGTCTTCAGCGAAGCATCCCCGCTGGGATCGGCCATCATCGGTCTGAAGGAAGGCGACACGACCTCCTACCTGGCGCCCAATGGCCGCTCCATCCCGGTGGAGGTCCGGCGCGTGGAGACCTACTCCGGGCAGTGAGCGTCAGTCCGGCACCACGATCGGATCGAATCCCGCCTCACGCAGGGCCGTGATGACCTGCACGCGGTGGTCCTCCCCGCGGATCTCCACGCTCAGCTGAAGACTGACCTCGCTGATCTGCATGCCCTGACCGTGGCGGGTGTGGAGCACCTCGATCACGTTGGCGCCTACCCGCGCGAGCAGCTCGGACACGCGGGCGAGCTGGCCGGGACGGTCCGGGAGCGGGATGCGCAGGCTCAGGTAGCGCGCGGATGCGGCCAGACCGTGCGCGACCACGCGCTGGAGCAGCAGCGGGTCGATGTTCCCCCCCGAGAGCACGACCGCGGTCGGTCCGCTCGCCCGCACCGCACCGGTCAGAATCGCCGCGACTCCGACCGCCCCGGCCGGCTCGACGACCAGCTTCGCCCGCTCCAGCAGGACGACGATGGCCCGTGCGATGTCGTCATCCTCGACCGTGACCACCTCGTCCACCATGTCCGAGATCAGCGCGAACGGAAGATCGCCGGGTCGGGCGACCGCGATGCCGTCCGCGATAGTGGGCGCAGTTCCGATCGTGAGCGGACGGCCGGCGGCGAGCGAGGGCGGGTATGCGGCCGACGCGCTCG
Source organism: uncultured Actinomycetota bacterium (assembly GCA_963701365.1). Taxonomy (GTDB): domain Bacteria; phylum Actinomycetota; class Actinomycetes; order Actinomycetales; family Microbacteriaceae; genus Microbacterium. The sequence goes on from CAVOZX010000033.1 coordinate 83,360, forward strand.
CCTGCACGCCGATCACGCGGACCCGACGGCCCTCGGCCGCCGCCCGCGCCTTGACCGCCGCGGCCACGCCCGCCGCCAGTCCCCCTCCCCCGACCGCGACCAGGACCGTCTCCAGGTCCGGAACCTGCTCCCACAGCTCCATCCCGAGCGTGCCCTGTCCCACGATGACGTCGGGATGATCGAACGGGTGGATCAGGACGGCGCCCGTGCGCGCGGCGAACTCCGCCGCCAGGCGCAACGGGGTCTCCACCGTCTCGCCGTCCAGAACCACCTCCGCGCCGTACCCGCGCGTGGCCAGGAGCTTGGGCACCGAGACGCCGCACGGCATGAAGATCGTCGCGGGAATGCCCAGCCGCTGGGCGGCCAGCGCCACTCCCTGAGCGTGGTTGCCTGCCGAGGCCGCCACCACCCCGCGAGCCCGCTCGGCCGCGCTCAGTCGTGCCAGCCGGTACCCGGCACCCCGGATCTTGAACGAGCCCGTCCGCTGCAGGTTCTCGAGCTTGAGCACGACCGGCGCGCCAAGCACCTCGGACAGGTGGTGCGAGCCGTCCACCGGGGTTCGCACGACCATCGGAGCCAGCACGCGGCCGGCGTCCTCGAAATCGGCCAGCGTGGGCCGGTCGCCTCTCATGGTGTCCTCCGCGGTCGTGGCACGGTGCTCCAGATGATCGCCTCCGGCTCCGGCTGCGCGCCGGTCTCCCATGCCCGTTCCGCCAGGTGCACGGCGACGACGTTCACGAACGCGGCGGCGGGCACCGCGAACAGGGCACCGGGGATCCCGGCGATCATCGCGCCGCCCGCGACGACGAGCACCACCGCCAGCGGATGCACCCGCACCGCCGAGCCCATCAGGAGCGGTTGCAGCAGGTGACCTTCGATCTGCTGCACCGCCAGTACCACCACCAGCATCCAGATCGCGATCCACAGCCCGTTGTAGACCAGGGCGAGGAACACGGCCAGTGCGCCGGTGATCACCGCGCCCACGATCGGGACGAAGGACCCGAGAAACACCAGCACCGCGACCGGAACCGCCAGCGGCACACCCAGCAGGAACGCTCCGAGCCCGATCCCGATCGCGTCGATCGTGGCCACCAGCAGCTGCGTGCGCACGAAGCTGACCACGGTCACCCACCCTGCGCGAGCGGAGCTGTCCACGGCGACCCGCGCCGCCTTCGGGAACAGACGGGTGGTCCAGCGCCAGATCCCGCCGGCGTCGGCCAGGAGGCAGACGAGGATGAACACGGTCAATACCGCCCCGGTCGCCACCCGGCCGGCGGTGGTGCCGACGGCCAGCGCGCCGGACCACAGGGCCTGGCCCTGCTCCTGCACGAACGTCAGGCCCTGACGGAGCGCGGCATCGATCTGGTCCGCCGTCAGATGCAGCGGGCCGTCGATCAGGTAGGCCCGCAGGTCGTTGACCGCGGCGACGGTGCGCTCCTGCACCGACGACCACTGCTGACTGATCTGCCAGACCGCCAGGGCGGCGAGCCCCGCCGCAATCGCGAGCGCGCCGAGGATCACAAGGACGATGGCCAGCCATTTCGGCGCCCGGTGGCGCAGCAGCCACTCGAGCGCCGGCCACAGCAGAGCGGTCAGGAGCAGTGCGATCAGCAGCGGGATCACCAGGAGCTTGAACTGGATCACCAGCCAGACGGCGACGGCTGACGCCGCGGCGATCACGACGAATCGCCACGCGAACGCCGCCGTCATGCGGAGCGCCTGTGGAACGTCTGCCGCCCCCGGCCCGCCGCCCGGGTCGGATCGGCCCGGCGTCTCCGATCCGGTCATCGGATCAGTCTAGAACCGGCGCGGTCGTCACACCGGAGGCACCTCCGGCAGCCCCGTGCGCAGTTCGAACGGCAGGTGCGCCAGGTCGTTATGGGCGATCAGGGTCCACGGCCGGCCGGCCTTCTGCGCGATCACGGTCAGGCCGCAGTGCGCCTGGTTCAGCGTCATCCACCGCCAGGCGGGCGCATCGAGCACCTCCCGCACGAACCAGCCGATGACGACGTTGTGGGTGATGAGGAGTTCATGCGCCTCACCCGTCCGGCGGGCCAGGAACTCGGCCGTGGCATCCGCCATCTGCGCCCGGCCCGCGTCCACCTCGGCATCGGTGACGCCGCCGAAGAACGGCTCGAACACGGCCGGGGTCTCGGCCGTCATCCCTGTCGGCACGCAGTCGAACAGGAGTGCCGACGGCTCCGGCGCCAGTGCCGGCAGCCGCTCGGCGAAGGCTCGCGCCGTCTCGGCGGCGCGCTGCAGCGGCGAATGCCACACCGCATCGAACGGGACCCCCGACAGCCGGTCCGCGATCAACTCCGCCTGGCGCCGGCCCCGCGCCGACAACGGACCGTCCGCAAGGCCGTGCTCGGCATCCTGGTGCTCGCCGTGACGCACGAGGTAGATGTAGTGCGTCACCGAACACCTGCTCCATCGACTCCAGGCGCGCCCGAGCCCCGCCCGGATCAGCCTAACCCGCTACTCGTACGCCCGTGCGATCTCAGTTAACTGCGCGCGGGTCAACCGGATCCCCACGCCCCGCACCAGTTCCTCCACGTGCGATACGGCGTAGGCGTTGACGATGGGAGCGGCGACCTGCCGCTGCGCGAGGAGCCAGGCGATCGCCACCGCGGCGGGGGGAGCGGCGACGGCCGTCGCCACCTGGCGCATCGCCCGCACCGCCCGGACCGTCCGCCGCGACGTGCTCGCGGCACGCTGGGCATCCCGCACGGAGCGGACCTCCGCTCCGGTAAACCCGCCGGCCAGAAATCCGTGCTCCAGGGCGTGGGAGGGGGTCACGGCGATTCCCTGCGCGCCCGTGACCAGCCGCAGATCCTGGGTGAAGTCTCCCCTGCGGACGACGTTGAAAGGCACGTCGAGCACGGTCACCCGGGGGTAGCCGGCGGAGGACAGGATCCGAGCATCGACCAGCTGCGCCGCGGTGAATCCGTACGCGCCGAGAGCGCGTACCTTGCCGGACTCGACCAGCCACTCCGCGGTGGCGAGCGCATCCTCCACCGAGGCGAGGCCGCCGGAAGCGTCCAGATACAGCAGGTCGATCCGATCGGTGTCGAGGCGATTCAGGGACGCCTCGACCGCACGGACCAGATTGACCGACCCGAGTCCGGGATGGTCGGGATGTCGGCCGATGCGGACAGCCACGACAATGCTGTCGCGGATCCCGTCGCGGGCCAGCCAGCGACCGAGGATGTGCTCGCTGCGACCGCCGGCGTAGCTGTCGGAGGTGTGGACGATATTCCCGCCCAGACCGCGGTAGGCGTCGAGGATGGCGTGGGACGTCGCCGTGTCCACCGTCCACCCGAACTCCGCGGCGCCGAGCACGAGCGGAAATGCCCGCAGACCGGACTCCCCCAGCGGCCCGTGGAAGACAGCGGCGAGGGAGCCGCGCAGCATCGGCAGCGGCGCGGAGGGGTGTCCGACCGTGCCCGCCGCCGGTTCCACGCCGACCATCCTCGTCCTTTCCGCGGTCGCGGGGCCGGATGCGCCCGGTGGCCGACCCTCGACGCGTACTACGACAGTAGGTCAGCCCGGCGTCGCGGCAGCCGTGCCGGGCTGACGGATGGTGAACAGTGGATAACGCTTCCGTCACGGCGCGCCGTCGCACGCCGTGACGGAAGTCACGCCGTGACCGAAGTCACGCCGGGGCGGTCACCGGCTCGGCCGGCGCCGCGTTCTCCTCAGCATCCTGAACCGGCTCCAGCGACAGCTTTCCGCGGTCATCGATCTTCGTGATCCTGACGAGGAGCTTCTGCCCGACGGACAGGACCTCCTCCACGTTCTCCACCCGCTTGCCCCCCGCGAGCTTGCGGACCTCGCTGACGTGCAGCAATCCGTCCTTCCCGGGCAGCAGCGAGACGAATGCGCCGAAGGTGGCGATCTTGACGACGGTTCCCAGGAACTGCTCGCCTACCTCGGGATTCTGCGGGTTCGCGATCGCGTTCACCTGGGCACGCGCGGCCTCCGCCGCGGGCCCGTCCGTCGCGCCGATGTAGACGGTGCCGTCCTCCTCGATGGAGATGTCCGCGCCGGTGGCGTCCTGGATCGCGTTGATCGTCTTGCCCTTCGGGCCGATGAGCTCGCCGATCTTGTCCACGGGGATCTGGACGCTGATGACACGCGGCGCGGTCGGCGCCATCTCGTCCGGTCCGTCGATCGCCTCGACGAGGACGCCGAGGATGGTGAGCCGGGCCTCGCGGGCCTGGGTCAGCGCACCCGCCAGCACGGAGGACGGGATGCCGTCCAGCTTGGTGTCGAGCTGGATCGCCGTCACGAAGTCCCGCGTGCCGGCGACCTTGAAGTCCATATCGCCCAGCGCGTCCTCGGCTCCGAGGATGTCGGTCAGCGCCGCATACCGGGTCTGGCCGTCGACCTCGTCGGAGACCAGTCCCATGGCGATCCCCGCCACGGGCGCCCGCAGCGGCACGCCGGCGTTCAGCAGCGAGAGCGTGGAGGCGCAGACGGAGCCCATGGATGTGGACCCATTGGATCCGAGCGCCTCCGACACCTGACGGATCGCGTAGGGGAACTCCTCCCGGGACGGGAGGACGGGCACCAGGGCCCGCTCGGCCAGGAAGCCGTGGCCGATCTCCCGGCGCTTGGGGCTGCCGACGCGCCCGGTCTCACCCGTGGAGTACGGCGGGAAGTTGTAGTGGTGGATGTAGCGCTTGTGCGTCACCGGCGACAGCGAGTCGATCTGCTGCTCCATCTTCAGCATGTTCAGCGTGGTCACGCCCAGTATCTGGGTCTCGCCGCGCTGGAAGATCGCCGAGCCGTGGACCCGTGGGATGACCTGCACCTCGGCGTCCAACGGGCGGATGTCGGCCAGGCCGCGGCCGTCGATGCGCACGCCCTCGCTCAGGATCCGGCCACGGACCACGGACTTGGTCACCGACTTGTACGCGGCGCCCACCTCCGACAACGCGGACTCAGGCAGTTCACCGGCCGCGACCGCGGCGGCCACGAGCGTCCGCACCTCGTCCTTCAGGGCGTCGTCGGCGCTCTGGCGCTCCTGCTTGTCGGCGATGCGGTAGACCTCGCGCAGGCGCTCCTCGGTGCGGGCAGCCACGAACGCGTAGGTGTCCGGCTGATACGGCGGGAAGACCGGGAAGGCCTGGGCTTCCTTCGCCGCCCGAGCCGCGAGCGACGCCTGAGCGGCGACCAGTTCCTTGATGAAGGGCTTCGCCGCCTCCAGACCCGCCGCGACGACCTCCTCGCTGGGCTTGACGGCTCCGGCTTGGATGAGGTTCCAGCTGGATTCGGTGGCCTCGGCCTCGACCATCATGATGGCCACGTCGCCGTCCGGAAGCACGCGCCCGGCGACCACGAGGTCGAATACCGCGTTTCCCAGGAGCTCGGCGTTCGGGAATGCGACCCACTGGTCCTCGTGCGTCCCGTGACCGGGGACAAGAGCCAGCCGCACGCCCGCGATCGGCCCGGAGAACGGAAGACCGGAGATCTGCGTGGATGCCGACGCCGCGTTGATCGCGAGCGCGTCGTAGTACTCGCCGGGTGCAATCGAGAGGACGGTCACGACGATCTGGACCTCGTTGCGCAGCCCGTCGACGAACGACGGGCGCAGCGGCCGGTCGATGAGACGGCACACGAGGATCGCCTCGGTGGACGGCCTGCCCTCCCGGCGGAAGAAGGAGCCCGGGATCTTGCCGGCCGCGTACGAGCGCTCCTCGACATCGACGGTGAGCGGGAAGAAGTCGAACCCCTCCCGCGGGTGCTTGCCCGCGCTGGTCGCGGACAGCAGCATCGTGTCCTCGTCGAGGTAGGCGGCGACCGCGCCTTGGGCCTGCTGGGCAAGCCTGCCGGTCTCGAATCGGATGGTGCGCGTGCCGAAGCGGCCGTTGTCGAGCACGGCCTCGGCCGCGGTGATCTCTGGACCTTCCACAGGTCCCTCCTGTTCGTTCGGACCCGCGCCGATGGCGCAGGCGGGGCGCGCCGAACACGGAACAGAACCGGGCGGCCGATCGATCTCGGCCGTGCCTGCGCTGGCCACCAGGAGAAGACCACCCGGCGCATCGACGGGGAGCCCACCACAGGAGACCAGCGGTCTGCAAGAGTGTCCCGGCGCACCGGGTGTGGGAATGCTGGACCGCAGAGCGGCCCTTCTGATCGTACCAGTGTCGTTCCTGGCCCTCGCCAGCCCCGATGCGCGCCGCTACCGTGGTCGAACGCGGGCGTACGAGACGGGAGGACAACCATGAGCGACACAGAGATCCCCTTCGACCCGGAGGACCAGCGCGACGTGCTGCCGGAGGAGGACGCCGAACTGCCCGAGGAGGATCGGCAGGTCGTCCTCGATGAGGACGACCTGCTGGACGGTCCGCCGCCGACGATGGACGCGCAGGAACGGATCGAGGTGCGCCGTCAGCTCGATCGCGAGCGGCGATTCGACGTGTTCGAGCAGGGTCTGGAAGGCTGACCACAGCCGCCCGTCGTGGGTGACCTCGGGCACCACCAGCGGCTCGGTCCAGTCGGATGTTTCCTGCGCGTACGGCTCCCCGTCGATGGGATCGAACCGGCGGGCCAGCCGCTAGAGAGCGGGTGACGCGAGCGACGGGTCGCCCCCGCCGATGGTCACATAGGCGTCGTGCTTCGCGGCGACGCCGTCGCCGGCGGTGCGCCCCCGCAGCCGTCGCCACACCCACGGAAGCGCGTCGCGGTGCCACCAGCCGTCAGGGTGCGGTTCCTCATCGTGCAGCGCGGCATCCAAGTCGCCGAGGGCATGCGCATGCGGCACCCCGAGCGCGCCGGCGGCGCGGTAGGCGAGGTATCGGTGACCGGACGACCGCAGATGCACCCGGTCGTCGGCCCACATGTCGCCGCGTGCGAAGGCCGGCAGGATCTCGGCGTCCAGTAGAACGCACTCGTGGTCGGCAGCGATTCCCCGAAGCCTCCGGTTGTAGTCCTCGAAGCGCCGGGCGAACACCGCCGCGCCTCGCATCCGCGGCAGGATCGTCGTGACCAGCAGCACAGTGCACCCCGTCTCGCGCAGGCGCGCGACGGCGTTCTCGACCGCTTTTGCCGTGGCGGCGGTGTCGGCCATCCGATGCACGAGGTCGTTCGCACCGATGAGGATCGAGACCAGGTCGGGCCCCATGCTCAGTGCCCGCGGGACCTGCACCGCGAGGAGATCGTCGACCCGCCGGCTGCGGACGGCGAGGTTCGCGTACTGCAGCGCCCCCCCTCCGCTACCGGCGCGGCCGAGCAGTTCGGCGAGCCGGTCGGCCCAGCCCCGGTAACGTCCGGCCGGCTCCCGGGACGTATCGCACAGACCCTCCGTGAGGGAGTCCCCGAGCGCCACGTACCGGCGCCACGGCGCAGGAGCGGGTGTCGGCGCGAGGGGAAGGGCTGGTCGCGAGCGCGGACGCACCAGCGCGGCGTCGTCGATCGCCCGCAGCGCGCGCGCCTCATGATAGTGGGCGACGAGGTCCGCGGTCAGGGAGGACCAGCTGCGGGCTGCGACGTTCTCGCGGGCGGCGCGGCCGAACGCCGCACGTTTGGCCTCGTCTCCCACGAGGTCCATGACGTGAGCGCGCAGGTGTGCGAGGTCTCCGGGGCGGTACAGCCAGCCGTCGATGCTGGGGCGCACCAGATCCAGCGGCCCCCCGGCGCCCGTGGCCACCACCGCGACACCCGACGCGTGGGCCTCCTGGATGGTCTGCCCGAAGGTCTCGCTCTCGCCGGGGTGGACGAAGACGTCGAGCCCGGCCATCGCCGTCGCCAGTTCGTCGCCCGCCAGGTGGCCGAGGAAGACGGCCCCGGGAAGCTCGGTCGCCAGGGCGTCGCGAGTCGGGCCGTCGCCGATGACGACCAGCCGCACCCCGGGGATGCCGGTGAGCACCTTGAGGTCGGCGACCTGCTTCTCGGGCGCCAGTCGCCCCACGTACCCGACGATGACCTCCCCCGGGGCCACGTGCTGGCGCCAGGTGTCGCTTCGGCGCTGCGGTGCGAAGCGCTCGGTGTCCACGCCTCGTCCCCAGTGACGCAGCCGGTCGACGCCCAGGCGCTCGAGCTGGCGCAGTGACGCCGAGGACGGGGCCAGGGTCAGCGTCGCGCGGCGATGCAGGCGGGCGACATGCCCGGCGACGATGGCCGTGGCCTGGGGCACGCCGTACTTCTCGGTGTAGCCGACGACATCGGTCTGATAGACCGCGACCGCGGGAACCCGCAGCGTGTCCGCGACGGCGAGGCCCTGCCAGCCCAGGATGAACGGGGATGCGAGGTGGATGACGTCGGGCCGGAAGGGGCGGATCGCCGCGGCCAGTCGGGCAGCCCGTGTCACGGCCACCCGGACCGCGGGATACGAGGGCATCGGCAGAGACGGGACGAACTCGGCGTGTGCGCCGTGAAGGTCCTCGGTGACCTCCCCGGCGCGCGGGGCGACGACGAGCGTCTCATGTCCGGTGCGCTCCAGATGCCGGAGCACCTCCAGCACCGAGCCGGTGACACCGTTCATGTGCGGGAGGAAGGACTCGGCCAGGACCGCGACTCTCACGGGTCCAGACTGCTCATCGCCCCGGCCGCCCGGACGCTCCGACGCGGGCCCGGCGGGAGAATTCACCGGATGCTCGCGGCATCGTCACCGGAGGTCCTCCGACCGGTCAGTCCGCCGCCGTCGCGAGCGGATCGTGGAGGGACTCGCCCTCGCCCCAGAGCCACGACGGGGCCGTCCCCGGCTGGGAACGGCCCCGTCGATGCCGGCGGTCGATCAGCGGCGCAGACCGAGGCGCTCGATGAGCGACCGGTATCGCTGGATGTCGATCTCCTGCAGGTAGCCGAGCAGGCGCCGACGCTGACCCACGAGCAGGAACAGACCGCGCCGGGAGTGGTGATCGTGCTTGTGCTCCTTGAGGTGCTCGGTCAGATCCTTGATCCGCCGGGTCAACAGCGCGACCTGCACCTCGGGCGAGCCCGTGTCCCCGGGGTGGGTCGCGTACTCGTCGATGATGGCCTTCTTGACGTCCGCTTCCAATGCCATAGGGCGGGTCCTCTCCTGCTCGTTGCGCGGCGCCTGTCACCCGATGTGCAGGCTCTCTGTGTCCGCGGCCGATCGCACGGCAACCGCAGGAGTCTAGCAGGATCCGGCATCGATCGTTGCGCCCGGCCCTCCCGCGGGTTACGCCTGCAGCACCCCCTGAAGGTCGAGCTCGATCGTCACGTCCTTGCCCACGAGCACACCGCCGGATTCGAGCGCGGTGTTCCAGGTCAGCCCGAACTCCTCGCGGTTGATCACCGTCTTCGCCGTCGCCCCGGCCTTGTAGTTGCCCCACGGGTCGGTCTGGAATCCGCCGAAGTCAAGGCGGAAGGTGACCGGTCGGGTGGTGCCGCGGATGGTCAGCTCGCCGTCGACGAGGAAGTCGCCGCCCTCCCGTCGAACCCCCGTCGAGGCGAAGTCCATGGTGGGGTGGTTGTCCACGTCGAAGAAGTCGCCCGATCGCAGGTGCGCGTCGCGCCCAGCGTCTCTGGTGTCGATCGTCGTGGTGTCGACGGAGGCCCTCACGGAGGCCTGCAGCGGGTTCTCCGGGGCGGTGATCACCGCCTCCTTGATCGCGAGCGTCCCTCGGACCTTGGAGATCATCATGTGGCGCACGGTGAAGCTCGCCTCGCTGTGCGCGGGGTCGAGCACCCAGGTGCCCGCCTTGTAGTCGGGCACGTCGATCGCGGTGGTGCTGTCAGTCATGGTCGCTCCATTCCGCCGCCGCGCCTGTCGCGGCGACACGGGCCCACAACCGCCTCGTGCGGCAATCCATTCCCGGGAATGCACATCCGTCACCGGGTCGTCACCCGGTCGTCGTCTGCCGGCTCAGCCGATGCCCAGCAGGTCGATGACGAAGATGAGGGTGCGCCCGCCGAGCGCATGCCCCCCGGCCGGCCCGTACGCCAGATGCGGAGGGATGACGAGTTCACGACGGCCGCCCACGCGCATCCCGGGAATGCCCTCCTGCCACCCCCGGATGAGGCCCCGCAGCGGGAAGCGGATGCCGCCGCCGCGCCCCCAGGAGGAGTCGAACTCCTCGCCGCTGTCGTACTCGACGCCCACGTACTGCACGGTCACCGTGTCGCCGCCCGCGGCGACGGGGCCCTCTCCCACGAGCAGATCGCGGATGGTCAGGTCGCCGGGGGCCGGACCGGACGGCGCCTCGATGTCAGGCTTGGACATGCTGTCACTCATGCCCCCATCCAATCAGGAACCCCGGGCGCCCCCTACCGCCCGTGCGGTCCGCGTCCTCTTGACAGGCCGGCGGCGAACAGGGCATCCTGGGCGCAGATCATCTCAGCGCCCGGAAGACACGCAGGCATCGCCGCGGCACCGGGCGCTGAGTCTGCCCGGCCGAGGCCACCCCGTCCCCGGGCCGGGCTCGCCACCCCGGTAGCGTGGCGGGATGCGGTTCGCCCACGTCCGGTCCGAGGACGCCCTCCCCCCGCGCCTGGTCGCCGTCCGCGACGGAGACGCCGTGTTCGTGGACGAACTGTTCGACGGGGCGCCCGGTACCCTCCAGCCGCTCATCGAGGGCGGCGCCGAGATGCTGGAACGGGTCCGCGCGGCCGTGCCCGCGGCACCGGCCGCGCCGCTGGACTCACTCCGATTCGCGTCGGCCGTGCTCGATCCGCCGGTCGTGCTCGCCGTGGGCTTGAACTACGCGGCGCATTCGGGCGAACTCGGCCTGCGCGCCGACAACACCCCGACCGTCTTTGTGCTCTGGCCGAACTCGCTGACGGGGCACGAGCAGACCACCTCCTGGCCCCGCTCCCTCAGCGAGGCCGTCGACTACGAGGCGGAGTTGGGGGTGATCATCGGCACGGCGGCGAAGGACGTCTCGGCGGGCGATGCGCTCGACCATGTGTGGGGCTACACCGTCGTCAACGACATCACCGCGCGCAACATCCAGTTCTCGGAGGCGCAGTGGTCCCGGTGCAAGTCGTTCGACGGCTTCACGCCGACCGGCCCGTTCGTGGTCACCGCCGACGAGGTGGCCGACCCGCAGCATCTCCACATCTGGACGACTCTGGACGGACAGCGGGTGCAGGACGCCTCCACGGCGCAGATGATCCGGCCGGTGGCGACGCTGATAGCGCAGCTATCCCAGTCGGCCACGCTGCTCCCGGGGACGCTCATCTCCACGGGCAGCCCCGGCGGCGCGGGATACTCGCGGGACCCTCAGATCTTCCTCCGCGACCGTTCGACGGTCACGGTCGGCATCGACGGGGTGGGGGAATTGATCACCCACTGCCGCATCCGCGACTGACGCCGCGCCGTCGCCGGCGCGACGTCCGTCGATGGCGGGTGTCAGCCGCAGGTGATGGTGGTTCCGTCGGCCAGTTCGTGGATGCCGGGGCCGAGTTCGGCGCACGCTGACGCGAGGGCGCCGGCGGTGGCCGTGACCAGGACCACAACGATGATGATGCCGATCACCATGAAGACGGCGCTGAGCACGATCGCCCATACCGCCGGCGTGTTCTTGACCCCCGCGCGACGGCTCTGAACCAGGGCGACGATACCCAGGATCAGGCCGACGATCTGTACGAAGAATGCGAGGATCAGGGCGACGATGCCCAGGGTCCTACCCGGAACGGAGGGGGCGGCGGGGGGCTGAGGGCTTGGGGAGCCGGTGACGTCGGTCATGGTGTGTATCTCCTGATGAGGCGGGTTCGGTCAGTAGGAACCGTACAGCCTCCGCACAGCACACGTACAGCGAAAGCTCAGAATTCCCCGGGCGCACCGCCGGGGGGCGGGATCACCGGGAGGGCGGCGGTGACGGCCTCCAGGCCGGACAGCCGCGCCGGCGCCAGATGCTTGACGACCTCGGGCCGGCTCATCAGACCCGCCTCGACCACCAGATCGGCGACGCTTCGACCCGTGAGGAGCGCGGTCTTGGCCAGGGCCGCGGCGGCTTCGTAGCCGATGAACGGGGTCAGGGCCGTGATGACTCCGACCGAGGAGTCCACCATGGATCCGAGGCGATCCCGGTTGGCGGTGATCCCCTCCACGCAGTGCACGCGGAGCGTCCACATCGCCTGACGCATCCAGGTCATCGACTGGAAGACGGAGTGCGCGATCACCGGCTCGAAGGCGTTGAGCTGCAACTGGCCCGCCTCCGCCGCCATGGTCACGGTCGTGTCCGCGCCGACCACGCTGAACGCGACCTGGTTCACCACCTCGGGGATCACGGGGTTCACCTTGCCGGGCATGATGCTGGATCCGGCCTGGCGTGCCGGCAGCGTGATCTCCGCCAGCCCCGCCTGCGGCCCGCTGGACAGCAGCCGCAGGTCGTTGCAGATCTTCGAGAGCTTCACGGCGTTGCGCTTGAGGGAGGCGGAGTAGGACATGAAGGCACCCGTGTCGCTGGTGGACTCGACCAGATCGGGAGCCGTCCTCAGGTCGAGCCCGGTGATCGCACGCAGGTGCTCCACGACGTATTCCGCGTACCGCGGATGCGCGGTGATCCCCGTGCCGATCGCCGTCGCACCGAGGTTGATCTCATACAGCAGCGACGCGTTCTCCCGCAGCCGGTGCTCGTCCTCGGCCAGAGTCGTCGCGAAACCTCCGAACTCCTGACCCAGCGTCATCGGCACGGCATCCTGGAGCTGCGTGCGACCGACCTTGAGGACGTCGTGGAACTGCTCCGCCTTGTCGGCGAAGGCCTCGCGCAGGCGCACCAGCTGCTCGAGCAGGGAGCCCAGCGCGAGCGACAGCCCGATCTTCACGGCGGTGGGGTACACGTCGTTGGTGGATTGGCTGCGGTTGGTGTGATCGATCGGCGACAGGAACGCGTAGTCCCCGCGCGGGCGTCCCGCCTCCTCCAGGGCGATGTTCGTGATCACCTCGTTGGCGTTCATGTTCGTCGAGGTGCCCGCCCCGCCCTGGATCACCCCGACCACGAACTGCTCATGGAGCTTCTCCGTCGATCAGCCGCTGGGCGGCGCGGTCGATGAGATCCGCGCGGCCCGGGTCCAGCGTCCCGATGTCGCGATTGGCCCGGGCCGCCGCCTGCTTCACCATCGCGAGGGCGGTGACGAGCTCGGGATACACGGAGATCGGCCGCCGGGAGATCGGGAAGTTCTCCAACGCACGAGCCGTGTGGATTCCCCAGTAGGCGTCGTCGGGGATCGGCATGGAGCCGAGCGAGTCGCTCTCGATGCGGCTCCCGGTGCCGGTCTGGGCCATGTGCGCGTTCCTCGGGGTTCGCGGTCGGTGGGTGCCCGTCGAGACTATGCCCGGCCTCACGCCGGCGGGGCCGCTCCGACCCGGGGCGGTGCGCCCACGATCCCCGGCTTGCGGGAGAAGGCGATGAGCCGCTCCTCGGGCGTGCGCGCGGCCATGTCCTGCGCCCATTCCGGGTCGAAGAACGCGCCGGTGCGGGCGTCGACGACCGGCACGACAGCGTGGGTGATGGTGTGCTCGTACACGTGCACCAGATGGAAGGACTGGCCCGCATCCATGCCATTGACCCGGTCGGCGGGTCGGGCGAGGTTCATGGTGTAGCAGGTCGCCGCCGCGACGCTCACGGGGACCCCCGCGAACGTTCCGCTCGTCGCGTAGTGCAGGTGACCGGCGAGGATGGCGCGGACGTCGGTGCCCGCGATCACCCGCTCCAGTCGGCGCTGATCCTGCAGTTCCAGGATGCCGAATACCGGCACATGGCTGGGCAGCGGCGGGTGATGCATGGCGAGCACGGTCCCCAGCGGCGCCGGGGTGCGCAGCACGTCGGACAACCACTCCAGTTGAGCCTCGTCGAGGTCGCCGTGGTGCCATCCGGGCACCGACGTGTCCAGGGCGATCAGGCGCAGCCCCCCCAGGTCGCGGACCGTGATCACCGGCTGCTCGGACGGCGGTGCGCCCAGCAGCCCTGCGCGGAGCGCTGGCCGCTCGTCGTGATTGCCGGCGACCCAGACGACCGGTGCCTGCAGACGCTCCGCCATCGGCTCGACCACCGCCCGGAGCGCGCCGTACGCCTCCGGCTCCCCCAGGTCCGTCAGATCACCGGTGAACACGATCGCGTCGGGTGCCGCGTCCGACTCCTCGATCGCGCGCAGGGTCCGTCGCAGCCCGGCGGCGGGGTCGTAGCCGTCGCCCAATGCTGCGCCGCCGGCCAGCAGGTGGGTATCGCTGAGGTGCACGATGGTGCGGGCAGGCGGCGGATACTGCCCGAACGATACCGACATGCGGTTCCCCTTCCTCCCCGACGGGTGGACATCCGCTCCCCTGTGTAGCACCGATGCCGGCGCCGAGCATCGGAGACGCCGGCTGGCGTTGGCGGGCGGCTGCGGAGAGAATCAGTCGGGTGGTGCGCCTCCGGAGGATCCTGCTGACGTACCCCTGGGTGACGGCGACCGTCGCGGTCGGCGCGGCATCGGGTGTGGCCGCTCTGCTCGGCGCGGGTGTCTCCGCGCACTGGGCGGCGAGCATCTACTGCCTCGTGGTCGCCGCCGTTCAGGCCGGCCACATGATCCGCCGGCTGCTGCGGGGCGCGTTCGGGCTGGACGTGCTGGCCATCACCGCGATCGTGGCGACGATCGCGGTCGGAGACCCGTGGGCCGGGCTGGTGGTGGTGCTGATGATCACGGGCGGTGAGGCGCTGGAGGACTACGCCGCGGCGCGCGCACGGCGCGAGGTGAGCGCGCTGCTGGCGCGCAACCCGCAGCATGCGCACCGCATCGAGCCCGATGGAACGGTGTCCGACATTCCGGTCGAGCAGGTGCGGCCGGGCGACCTGCTGCTGGTGAAGACCGGCGAGACGGTTCCCGTGGACGGCACGCTCGAGGACGAGGAGGGCGCATTCGACGAATCGTCCCTGACGGGCGAGAGCCTTCCGGTCACCCGTGTCGCCGGGGACCCCCTTCTGTCCGGGTCGGTCAGCGGGCAGGAAGCGGTGCGGATGCGGGCGACCGCCGCCGCCGGCGACAGCCAGTATCAGCAGATCGTCGCGCTCGTCCAGGCGGCCTCCGACAGCAGGGCACCGATGGTGCGGCTGGCCGACCGGTACGCCGTTCCCTTCACGGCGGTGGCGTTCGCCATCGCCGGCATCGCCTGGGCCGTCAGCGGCGAGGCGGTGCGGTTCGCGGAGGTGCTGGTGGTCGCGACTCCCTGCCCCCTCCTGATCGCCGCCCCGGTCGCGTTCATCGGGGGCATGAGCAGGGCCGCCCGCAACGGTGTCATCGTGAAGAGCGGCGGAACCCTCGAGCAGCTGGCGCGGGTGCGCTCCGCCGCGTTCGACAAGACGGGGACCCTCACCCACGGCCGTCCGCGGGTGGAACGGGTCGTACCCTTCGGGGACGATGCGCCCGACGAGGTGCTCGCGCTCGCTGCGGCCGCGGAGCAGTTCTCCTCCCACGTGCTCGCCGACGCGATCGTCTCCTCGGCGCCCGGGCCGCTGCCCGACGTTGCGGAGGTGACGGAGGAGCCGGGGCACGGCGTGGTCGCGCAGGTGAGCGGCAGGCGTGTCGTCGTCGGAAAGCTCGCGTTCGTCGCAGAGCACTGCAGCTCGTTCGCTCCGGTTCCGCTCGAGCCGGGCGAGATGTCCGTGTTCGTGGCGGTCGACGGACGCCCGGCCGCCCAGATCCTCCTGCGCGACGAGGTCCGCGGCAACGCCCGCGACACGCTGCGAGAGCTGGCGGCGCTGGGCGTGGCGCGGACCGTGATGCTCACCGGAGACGCGGAGCCCACCGCCCGGTTCATCGCCGAGGACATCGGCGTCGACGACGTCAGGGCGGGGCTGCTGCCCGCGCAGAAGGTCGCGGCGGTGCAGGCGCTCCCGGATCGTCCGGTGATGATGGTCGGAGATGGCGTCAACGACGCCCCGGTGCTCGCCGCCGCCGATGTCGGCGTGGCGATGGGGGCCAAGGGGTCGACCGCGGCCAGCGAGTCCGCGGACGTGGTCATCATGGTCGACGACCTGTCGAAGACTCCCGTGGCGATCGATGTCGCCCGGCGCACCGTCCGAGTGGCGGTGCAGAGCATCTGGGTCGGCATCGCGCTGAGCGTCGTCCTGATGATCATCGCCGCGTTCGGCGTCATCCCCGCGATTGTCGGGGCGACGCTGCAGGAGGTGGTGGATCTGATCTCGATCCTCAACGGGCTGCGCGCCGTGCGGGACGTCGCCCCGCGCGCCGCCCGCCCCGAGCCCGTGCCGGCATGAACCGGCCCGGGTAGCGTGGTGGGGATGAGCCTCCCCTCCCCCGCCGCCCCCGTCCCCGAGCGCCGGCCGCGGGTGCGCCGGCACCACGGCGACGTCTTCAACGACCCGTACGAGTGGCTGCGGGATCGGGACGATCCCCGGGTTCTTGCCCACCTGGAGGCGGAGAACGCCTTCACGGAGCACCGCACCGCGCATCTGGCCGGGCTGCGCGGCACGATCTTCGAGGAGATCCGTTCCCGGGTGCGGGAGACGGATGTGTCGGTGCCGGCCCGGCGAGGCGCATGGTGGTACTTCACCCGGACTCGCGCGGGTGCGGAGTACGCCACGTACTGCCGCGTGCCGGCCGTGGGCGCGGACTGGACGCCCCCGGAGATCGGGGACGAGGCCGCGCCGGGCGAGGAGCTGCTGCTGGACGGCAACGCGGAGGCGCGGGGGCACGACTTCTTCGCACTCGGCAGCTTCGAGGTCTCCGCGGACGGCGGCCTGCTGCTGTGGGCGTCCGACGTCACCGGCGACGAGCGGTACACCCTCCGGGTGCGGGATCTCACCACCGGCCGGACCCTCGAGGACATCATCCCGGACACCTTCGCCGGCGCGACATTCACCCCCGACGGGACGGGCGTCGTATACCTCACCGTGGACGAGGCCTGGCGGCCGGACACGGTGCGGCTGCACCTGCTCGGCACCGACCCGGCGGACGACCCGGTGCTGTTCCACGAGCCGGACGAGCGCTACTGGGTGTCGGCGGGCTTCACGCGCAGCGACCGGTATCTCGTCATCGCGGTCGCATCCTCCGTCACCACCGAGGAGCGGCTGCTGGAGGCGACGGATCTCGGCGGCGAGGCCCGGGTCGTGTGGCCCCGCGCGGAGGGTGTCGAATACGACTCCTCGCACGCGGTCGTGAACGGACGCGACGTCCTCTACATCCTGCACAACCAGGCGGCGATGGACTTCGAACTGGTGCGGGTGGACGCCGACGATCCGGGCGGCCCGCGCACGGTGGTGCTGCCGCACCGCGAAGGAACGCGGCTGCTGGGCGTCTCGACCTTCCGCGACTGGGCCGTCGTCGATTACCGCGCCGACGGCCTGGGCCGGATCGGCATCCTCGACTACGGTTCCGGTCAGGTGCGGGAGGTCGGATTCGGCGACGACCTCTACAGTGCAGGCACCGCGGGCACCGGGGAGTGGGCGCCGCCGACTCTGCGTCTGGGCTTCGAGTCCTTCATCACCCCGGCCACGGTGTACGACTACGAGCCGATCACGGGCGTTCTCCACGAGCGCAAACGGCAGTGGGCGGGCGCCGGCCGCGCCGCAACACGCGCTCCACGGCCAGCATTGCACCATGCAGCGTGCCCCAGATCACGAATGTCCAGGCCGCGCCATGCCAGACGCCGCCCAGAAACATCGTCAGAAACAGATTGCGATAGGTCTTGGCCTCGCCGCCG
>CAVOZX010000034.1:0-11186 GCA_963701365.1 uncultured Actinomycetota bacterium
CATCTCGCTGGAGGCGCTGGAGGCAGCGGTGGCGACGGCCGGCCGCGCCGGGAACGCGGCGATCGCCGCGGCACCGCTCACCTGGCCCACGGACTTCCGTCCCGACATCCCGGCGGTCACCGTCCCCGCGCTGATCGTGCACGGCGGTGCGGACCGGATCCTTCCCGTCGAGCCCACCGCCCGCAGACTGCACGCCCTCCTCCCGGCAGCCACATACGTCGAGATCGAGGGCGCGCCCCACGGCCTGCTGTGGACCCACGGCGCCGAGGTCGCCGAGGCTCTGCTGGCCTTCCTGCGGGCCTGAGCGGAGAGCTCCCCGTCAGCCGTTCGCGAGCGCGAGCAGTCCCTCGATCTGCTCGTAG
Source organism: uncultured Actinomycetota bacterium (assembly GCA_963701365.1). Taxonomy (GTDB): domain Bacteria; phylum Actinomycetota; class Actinomycetes; order Actinomycetales; family Microbacteriaceae; genus Microbacterium. Next base: position 363 of record CAVOZX010000034.1, read on the forward strand.
GTGACCGGAACCCCTGGGAATCCGGGCAGGCGCCCGATCGGGAAGGACGCCATCATCGTCTGCATGGCGCCGCCGTCGGCCATCATCGACGCCCCGGCGGCATCCAGGCTGCCGATGATGCCGGCCAGCGCATCCATCACGACCGGCCCGACCACGGGGTGGGAGATCACATCCCCGATGGAGGACTCGAGGGTGAGGGGAAGCGACACTCGGTCTCCCGCGAGATCGAGGGTCGCCGTGCCGCGGATGTCGCGGCTGGAGGCCGCGGCCTCGAAGACGTACGCGCCGGGCTCCACCACCCACCGGTCCACGCGCACGTCCCAGTAGGCGAGGTCCTCCCGGCGCACGGTGAGCCGGACATCCCGGGTCTCCCCCGGCGCCAGTTCCACCGAGGCGAACGCCTTCAGCTCGCGCGGCGGCCGCGCGACGGCCGATTCCGGGCGGGAGGTGTAGATCTGGACCACCTCGCGGCCCGTCACGGCACCCGTGTTGGTGACCGGGACGGTGATGTCGACGTCGCCTCGGCCGGTCGGCGCGGCCGTCGGGGCGCCGTAGGAGAACCGGGTGTAGGACAGTCCATGCCCGAAGGGGAATGCGACGGCGAGGTCGCGGTGGTCATACCACCGGTATCCGACCAGCAGGCCCTCGCCGTAGCGGACGTGCCCGAACTCCCCCGGGAAGTTCCCGTACGAGGCGGTGTCCTCCAGCCGCAGCGGAATCGTTTCGGTCAGCCTGCCGGAGGGGTTGACGACCCCGAACAGCACGTCGGCCGTCGCGCCGCCCCCTGCCTGGCCCAGCAGCCACCCCTCCACGATCGCGGGCACGCGATCCGCGAAGGGCAGCGCGACCACACCACCGTTGGAGAGCACGACCACGGTGCGGGGGTTCGCTGCCACCACGGCATCGAGCAGGTCGAGCTGCACCGCGGGGAGGTCGATGCCGTCCCGGTCGAAGCCCTCGGATTCGGCGGCGGCGGGAAGGCCGAGGAAGACGACGGCGACGGATGCCGCGGCCGCGGTCTCCGCGGCTGCGGCGCGCAACCCCTGGGCGTCGCCGCTGCCGTCCAGCGTGAACCCCGGCGCGAAGCTCACCTCGCCCTGGGCGGCCGCGCGGATCTCCTCCAGCGCGGTGTCCAGTCGCGTCGGGTTGATCAGCGACGATCCGGCGCCCTGATACCGGGGCGTCCGCGCGAACTCGCCGATCACTGCGATGGATGCGTCTCTCGCGAGCGGCAGGACGGCGTCGTCGTTCTTCAGCAGCACGATCGAGCGGGCGGCCGCCTCCCGGGCGAGGGCGTGATGGGCCTCGACATCGAGCGGTCCGGAGACCTCCGGACGTGAGACCGCCGCCCGGATCAGTCCGAGGATGCGCGCCGCGGCCCGGTCCAGCGCCGCCTCATCCAGGGAACCGTCGCGCACCGCCGCGACCAGCTGGGCCTCGGTCCGACCGCCGCTGGCCGGCATCTCCAGGTCGAGTCCGGCGGGCAGGCCGCGGACCCGGTCGTTGACCGCCCCCCAGTCCGAGACCACCACGCCCTCGAAGCCCCACTCCTCGCGCAGCACCTGCGTCAGCAGCCAGGGATTCTCCGACGCGAACACCCCGTTGATCCGGTTGTAGGAGCACATGACGGTCCACGGCTGCGCGTCCTGCACGACGCGCTGGAACCCGCGCAGGTAGATCTCGCGCAGGGGGCGCGGGTCGATGTCGGCCGAGATCCGCATCCGGTCGGTCTCCTGGTTGTTCGCGGCGAAGTGCTTGAGCGAGGCTCCCACCTGCTGCGATTGGATGCCGCGCACCAGCGCCGCGCCGAGTTCGCCAGAGACGATCGGATCCTCGGAGAAGTACTCGAAGTTCCGCCCGCACAACGGCGACCGCTTGATGTTGACCCCCGGTCCGAGGACGACCGCGACGTCCTCGATGGCGGACTCCACCCCCAGCGCGCGCCCGACCCGCTCGGCCAGTTCCGGGTCGAACGACGAGCCGAGCGCCACGGCGGGCGGGAAGCAGGTGGCCGGGATGCTGTCGGCCAGGCCGATGTGGTCGGCCGCGCCGGCCTGCTTGCGCAGCCCGTGCGGACCGTCGGTGAGCATGATCGACGGGATGCCGGCCGCCTCGATGGCCTTCGTGGTCCAGAAATCGGCGCCGCTGGTCAGCGCCGCCTTCTGCTCGAGAGTGAGGTCGGCGGGTTCGGGAATGATAGGCATTGCTGATGGTCTCCTGGAACGCGAGCGGTCAGAGAGCGGCGTGTGCGGTGGATCCGGTGGGGCGGGCGTCACGGCCGAAGAAGGCGAGCGGGCGGCCGTAGTCCCGCTGCAGCCAGGGCCAGAACAGCCACCACATCAGCAGGGCGCCACCCGCTCCGGCCACGGCCCCGAACACCGCGTCGCTGAGCCAATGCGCGTTGACGAGGGTGCGCTGCCACACCATCCCGACGGTGAGGAAGACTCCGACGACCCACCAGATCGTGCGGGCCGAGCCGGGGTGCGGCGGGAACAGCGCGGCGATCACGACGGCCGCGAACGCCGCCGTGACCACGTGGCCGGAGGGGTAGGAGCCGTGGTCGACGCCCACGAGCGGGCCGTACAGGCCGAGCGTGCCGTCCGCGGCGGGACGGGGACGGTCGACGAGGTTCTTCATGCCCTGCGAGAGCGCACCGATGGTGAACGCGCCCGCCGACGCGACGAACAGGCCCGAGCGCCAGCGGCCGAAGGCGGCCAGTGCCAGCGGAAGCAGCAGGAGCAGGCCCACGGTCCCGGGCGCCTGACCCAGGTACTGGAAGAACATCGGCACGACGGCGAACGCGGCGGCGCCGCCGGGCGCAGTGCCCACGAGGGAGCGCCACCAGTCGTCCATGGGGCCGAGGATCGGCAGTGCGGCGGCCGCGGCGGCGCCGGCCGCGACGAACACGGCGAGCATCGCGACAGCCGCCCACAGCATCCCTGCGGGGCGAGGCGGCACAAGGGGGCGCGCCGTACGGGTCCGGTCGGGGACGACGGGAGAGAGCGTCACCGTACGCTGCGGATCGGCCAGACGGCGAATGCGCCGAGCACCGACAACACGATGCCCACCGGGAACAGGCCCGCGAACCCGAACGTCAGCACGATCGCACCCGCCACCGCCGGCGCCAGGGTCTGCGGCAGCGTCGCGGCGATGTTCACGACACCGAGGTCCTTGGCGAACGACGTCGCCGACGGGAGCACCTCGCTCATCAGTGCCTGGTCGACGGCCTGGAACATGCCGAATCCGAGACCGGCGATCAGCGTGAAGACCATCCATCCGGTCAGCGTCGGCCACACCCACGGGATGACGAGCGCGAGCCCTGTCACGAGCGAGGAGGCGAAGACGAACGGCTTGCGGCGCTGGACCCGATCCGACCAGGGCCCGGAGATGACGGTGGCGATGAGGATGCCGCCGAGGCTCAGCAGACCGAGGATCGGGATGACCGCCTGGGGGTCGGCGACGCCGAGATAGTCGGTGAGGATGAACAGCTGGTACCCGACGACCGCGAAGTATCCGGTGTAGAGGAGCAGGCGGCCGGTGAACGCCCAGAAGAAGTCCGGGTGCGCGACCGGGTTGACCCAGAATGTGCGCAGGAAGTCGGCCAGCCCGAACGGCTCCGGCTCCACGTCGGTGCTGGGGTAGTCCGGGTTGACCAGGATGAACGCCGTGAGGATGACCACGGCGAACACCGCGAACGTGATGTAACCGGCGACGAGGGAGTTCAGGAACAGGGAGCCGAGGATCTGGCCGCCCAGCATCCCCGCCATCAGCCCGATCCCCGCCAGCGCCGCGAACGTGCCGCGGCGGGCCACCGGAACCCGGTCGGGCAGAATCGCCGACAGCGGTCCCTGCGCGAAGTTGAAGGAGATCTGGACGAGGGTCCATGCGATCGCGATGCCGAGCAGGCTGTTGGCGAATGCCAGGCCGACCAGGGCCAGGGCGCCGGCGGTCGCGCCGAGGAAGATCCACGGTGCGCGGCGTCCGAAACGGGAGCGGGTGCGGTCGGAGATCCGGCCGGCGATGGGCTGGGCGACCATGGCCGCGAACGCCCCGATGGTGGCGACGATGGCGAGATTCGCGACCTTGCTGGTCTCGTCGAGCAGGGCGATCTGCTGCGGCAATAGGATCGCGGGCACCGCTCCCCAGACGAGGAAGATGCCGAGGTTGGCGGGGATGATCCACCCCAGGAGTCGCCCGAGGCCGCCGCGGACGGGCGGCGGCGGGTCGTCGATGCCGGTGGCCTGCTCCATGAAGGCGGTGACGCTGGCGGGGGCCGGGACTGCGGGTTCGGTGGGTGACGACATCGTCATCGTGGGGTCCTTCGTGCTGGCGGGGAGGTCTCTGCCGTGAGCCTCGCGGGAAACAGTATGACACTCGGTTTTCAAAATCAAGCGCCCTTCGGTTTACTGTCGTGTCATGGCGCACCGCGGCTCGTATGCGAAGGGGATCGCCAAGCGCGAGGAGATCCTGCGCGCCGCGCTGGAGGTCGTCGCCCGCTCGGGCGTCAGTGGCGCGTCGGTACGGACGATCGCCGATGCCGTCGGGCTCAGTCAGGCCGGCCTCCTGCACTACTTCGAGTCCAAGCAGGAGTTGTTCACCGCGATCCTCCGCGCCCGGGACGAGCGCGACCGCGCCGTGGTGGAGCCGCTGGAGACCGGCGAGCCGCCGCGGATGGACGAGCTCGCCGACGCGTACGTGCGGATCGTGCGGCACAACGCGGAGGTGCCCGGTCTGGTGCGGCTGTTCTCCCGCCTGGCCGTGGACGCATCCGATCCGCCGCATCCGTCTCACGACTACTTCCTCGAGCGCGGAGCGGGCCTGCGGGGGGCATTCGTCCGCGCGATCGAGCGCGGCCAGCGGGAGGGCACGGTCACCGCGGCGATTCCGGCGGACTCGATCGCCCGGATGCTGCAGGCGGTGTCGGACGGCGTGCAGCTGCAGTGGCTGCTGGACCCGGGCGTCGACATGGCGAGCGTGGTCGCAGACATGTTCGCCCTGCTGGCGCCGACCCCGCCGCAGGTGCGGAACCCGGCGCCGCAGATCACCGGACCGTGATGCGCGCCTCCTCCAGCGGCGTGGAGCGCACCTGGGGCGAGCTCAGCGACGCCACGGTGGACCACGTGCCGCGCAGCAGTCCCTTCAGGGTGTAGTCGAAGCCCACCGCCCCGCCGGCCTGCGCCGGCGAGGTCAGCACCTGCACCTCGTCACCGGCCGCCGGCAGTTCGGCGAGCGCCTCACCGCTCGTGCCGTCGCGGTTCTCCGCCCCCGTCGCGCCCGCGGTGCTGGCATCGGCCGCGGCATCGGCGCCGTAGGTGAACCAGACGCCCTCGGCACCCGGCAACAGCTGGATCCAGGCCTGGAAGGAGTTGGTGACGAGCCCGCCGCCGAGGGTGCTGGACTAGGTCGGCACCTCGCTCCACTCCACGACCAGCCAGGACGTGGTCGCGTCCGACAGCGTCGCCACCCGGATGCCGCCGCCCCCCTCCGGATTCAGGTCCGTCCACAGCGGCGCCAGCACGTTGTTCGGTGCGGCCGGCCCGGGGAACCCGTCCGGCTGGTACTGCACGTCGGCCGACGTGCCGCCGCCGACGACGAGGTAGCCGTTGGACACCACTCCCACGCGCGTGTAGCTCTCCGCGCCGTACGCGAAGGCGGGCACGGAGAAGTTCGCGATCTCTTCATCGCCCAGCCGGGTCAGCGGCACCCCGAAATCGGCCAGCGGCAGGAATCCCGCGGGCGAGGAGCCGGCCGTCACCGCGACGCTGTCGACGGTCGGCGCCAGCGCGGGGTCGAGAGTGCCGCTCCACTGCGCCCCGAAGGGGCTGCGGGTGGCCGGAGCGGTCACGGAGGTCACGCGCAGCAGAGGGCTCGCCGCCGCGCGGATGTCCGCCTGCACGGGTACCGGCAGCAGGTTCGCGGCCGAGACGGTGCAGGTCGTGCTCGCGCTGCGGGCGATCGTGGTCGGCTCGCAGGTCTGGGTCAGCGAGACCGGGGCCTCCCCGACGTTCGCCGCCACCGGCAGCACGACCGGCACGCCGCCGTTCGCGCCGGTGATGGTGATCTGGCCCTCGTGCCAGCCGTCGGCCGCACCCAGCCCGTCGAGGATGATGGCGAGGTCCCACGACCCGCCGGCCGGCACCGTGAACCGGTCAGGCACGACCCGCACGCCCAGTCCTTCCGCGCCGGTCGCCGTCACGCGGAACGACTGCGCCGTGCCGGTCACGTTCGTCACGGTACGCGTGGTGGCCACGGCCCCGGGCAGGGGATCGGCGTAGATGCTCGGGATGTTGAGGTCGATGCGGTGCAGCGGATCGGCGGCGCTCGCGTAGAAGTCGTCCGACGTCTCGCTCACCGTCAGCATCGGCGCGACGGCGCGGTCCGCCCTGATGGATCCCGCTCCGCGGTCGAGGACGCCCGCGGCGGAGCCGTCCACGTTCACGACCGACTGCACCGACGATGTCATCAGCGCGGACTTGATCTGACCGGGAGTCCACGAGGGGTGCGCGGCCTTCACGAGCGCGGAGAGCCCGGCCGCGTGCGGCGCCGACATGGATGTGCCCGCGATCGCCTGGTACAGCTCCCCCGGAGGGCCGGCCGCGACATCCGTGGGGGTGGGGGTGTTGCCGGCGAGGATCTGGACTCCGGGCGCCGTGACATCGGGCTTGAGGACTCTCCGACCGGGCCGCGCGAACTGAACGCGGCCATCACGTCGCCGGGCGACACCGTGGCCTCACCGCGCGCCCACGTCGCCGTCGCATCGGGGTGCTCCGCCAGGAACGCCACGACCTCGTCGTTGGGGCCCTCCAGCTGGATCGCCGGCAGGAAGTGGTTGTCGGTCTGCAGGTCCATCGGCTCCGGGTTGGCCAGGATCATGCCGGCCGCTCCCCCGAGCGAGGCGTTGTAGCCCTTCTCCACCCGACCGTTGCCGCCGCGGAAGCAGAGCACGACGGTGCCGGTGAGCGAGTCGGCCGGGAACGGGGTCTCGCACAGTTCACCGCCGTCGTATCCGGGCACGTCCTCCGCGGCCGCCACGGGCAGTCCCGATACGCCGTCCGTGATCGTGGTTCCAGACGTGACCAGAGTCTGCCCGTCGCCGGAGGTGAGGACGAGGGCCGAGGTGAACGCCCGGTCGAACGTGGAGGCCCCCACCGTGGTCGTCCAGGGACTGGCGTGGTCCAGGGTGGATGCGCCCGGCCCGGAGTTGCCCGCCGACGAGTTCACGGTGATGCCGGCGGCGAACGCGTCCAGGAACGCCAGTTCGGTCGCGTCGTACGGGTCGCCGCTGCCGGAGATGGAGTAGTTGATGACATCCACGCCGTCCAGCACAGCCTGCCCGATCGCGGCCACGAGGTCGCCGTCGTAGCCGCCGCCGGGGCCCAGCGCGCGGTAGGCGATGACCGATGCTCCGGGGGCGACGCCGCTGATCGCGCCGCGGTCGACACCGAAGATCTCGGCGGAGTCCACGAACGAGCCGGCCGCGGTGGTGGCGGTATGCGTGCCGTGGCCCTCGGCGTCACGGGCCGAGCAGACGGGACCGTCGCAGTAGTCCTCGGGTCCGGCGGGACTGGACGTCGACTGGTACGTGTCGAGGAAGGCGTAGGCGCCGGCGAGCTTGTCGTTGCAGGAGAAGTCCGGTCCGACCTGTCCGTCGCCGAACTGGCAGTCCCACGGCCCGCCCGCAGGGGGCGGGGATGCCCGCGTCGCGGAGCATCGGATGCTCCGGCCAGATGCCGGTGTCGATCACCCCGACGAGGACGCCCTGTCCGGCCAAGTCCCGCCCACCCAGTGACGGCCACGCGGCGTCGGCGCCGACGAATGTGGACGAGTCGGCGTCCGGCGCAGGCGTGGCGGGCGGTAGCTCGACGGCGGTCGGCTGCTCGGTCGCGGGGGTCGTCGGCTCGGCGGTCGGGGCGGGCGCCGTCGGCTCGGCGGTCGCGGCCGGGGTCGGTTCGGCATCCTCCGCGCGCTGGTGGAGGTTGTTCCCCTGCACCGCCGCGACGGACGACAAGGACAGCAGGTCCTTCGCGCGGTCGGCGGGGATCGTCAGCGAGAATCCGCCGTACACCGCGACGTAGGTGTCCAGCAGCCGGGCGTGCGGGATCAGCTCGATGGCCGCATCCTGCGCCGATCGGATGGTGTCCTCCACGTACGCGGTGTAGCGGGCGACGGCGTCGCCGCCGGACGCGAGCGGCCGCCCGGTCTTCTCAGGACTCGTGGCGGGGTAGCCGTCGATGCCGCCTGCGTAGGACGCCACCGGGTCGACGTCGACCTTCACCATGACGGGGATGCCGGCGTCGTCGGTGCGCGCGAGGAGCGCCTCGTCGCTGCGCGCCAGCGAACCCGATGCCGACTTCGCCCCCGTGTCGCCGCCGTCCGGAGAGAGGGCGGTGGCGGAGTACCCGGCGGCGTCCTGCGCCGCTGCAGGCGCGGCGGCCCCGGCCAGGAGCAGACCCGCCACCGCGAGGGCCGCGACCGGGCGGGAGGTGCGGATGCGGGAACGGCTCATGACGGTCCTCTGCAACAGGGCGCGACGATCAGCCCTGATCCGGTGCCGGAGTGCGCACGGATGCAGGGGTCGGCGCCGGGGGGATGGCGCTGGGGGGATAGCGTTCGCTCAGGATATCCCCAGAACGGATCCGTCAAGGGTGAGGGGATTCCACCGGCCGGTTCGCGGACGGGAAACGTGCATCCAGCCACGCGAGCAGGTCGGCGCGGACGTCGGCCTGGGTGACGTCATTGAGGATCTCGTGCCGGACGTCCGGGTAGACCAGCGTGGTGACGTCGCCGAGGCCCGACCGCTCCCGGTAGGCCGCGGCCAGTCGGTGGACGCTGCGCGGACCGCCCACGGTGTCGTCGCGGCCGACCAGGAGGAGCACCGGGATGTCGCGGTCGAGGCGGCGCCGGGGCCGGCCGAACATCCGCAGGGCCTCCACAGGTCCGAACAGCCGCAGCAGCGGGGTGGTCGTCGTCAGCGGGTCGTCGAGGAACGCGCGGCCCACCGCGGGGTCACTGGCCAGCCACTCGGTGCCCGTCGCGTCGGGTCCGTGCCACGGCGCGTTCAGGTCCCGCGGGTTCACCGATCCCGGCATCCGCAGCGCCGACCCGGACAGCACCATCGCGTCGAAGGCGTCCGGGTGGTCGTTGAGGAGGATCTGAGCAAGGAACGACCCCCACGAGTGGCCGAGGAGGATCAGCGGAAGGCCCGGGTTCTCCTCGCGGGCCTTCCGGCTCAGCTGCCACACCGCCGCCACCGCGGCCCGGTGACCGCCGGGCCCGAGGTGACCGAGCCGGGCGGCATCCCCCCACTGGCGCATGCCCGTTCGGCCATGGCCGCGGTGGTCGTCGGCGTACACGACGAAACCGGCATCCGTCAGGGCAGCGATCAGGGCGACATACCGTCCCGCGTGCTCGCCAACCCCGTGCAGTACCTGCACCACACCACGGGTGGGGCCCGTCGGTCGATAGTGGTCGTAGACGATCTCGACGCCGTGCGCGTCGACGAACTCCGGCATGCGGCCGAGTCTACGGGCGGCTGCCGTCGGCGCCGGCCCGGTGATGCGCCGGGTGGACTAGGCTTTCGACGATCATGGCACCACCCTCCCCTGCACGGCATCGCAGCGCTGCGGCCGCCCGATGAGCGCGATGTTCCGCTCGTTCACCCTCTTCAACTACCGGGTGTGGTTCGTCGGCGCGCTGGTGGGCAACATCGGCACGTGGATGCAGGCGACCGCCCTCAGCTGGGTGGTGCTCACCGAACTCACCCCCGGCGATGCCGGCGCGATGGGCGTCACGATGGGCCTGCAGTTCGCCCCGCCGCTGCTGCTGGTCTCCGTCACCGGATGGGTCGCCGACCGGTTCGACCGGCGACGGCTCCTGATGCTGACACAGGTGCTGCTGCTGGTCGTGGGCGTGGTGATCGGCGCGCTGCTGCTGACGGGCGTGATGACCCTGCCGATCATGTACGGCTTCGCCTTCCTGCTGGGAGTGATCGCGGCGTTCGACAACCCGGCGCGGCAGGCCTTCGTCTCCGACCTGGTCGCGCGCGAATACGCGGCGAACGCCGTCGCCCTCAACGCCGCGTCGTTCAACGGAGCCCGGATGATCGGGCCGGCGGTCGCCGGGCTCGTGATCGTGGCCGTCGGAACCGGCTGGGTGTTCCTGCTGAACGGCATCGCATTCCTCGCGATGATCGCGGCACTGCTGCTGATGCGCCGGCAGGAACTCGTGCCGCGGGTGCCCGCCCCCGAACGCGGACGACTGGCGGACGGATTCCGCTACGTCCGACGGCGCCCCGACCTGATGGTCACCTTCGCGATGGTGTTCCTCGTCGGCGCGTTCGGCATGAACTTCCCCATCTATGCCTCCACCATGGCGCTGGAGTTCGGCCAGGAGGCGGACGGCTTCGGGCTGCTCAGCTCGATCCTGGCCATCGGGTCGCTCGGGGGAGCCCTGCTGTCCGCCCGGCGCGAGACCGCCCGCATCCGCGTGGTGATCGTCAGCACCCTGGTGTTCGCGGCCGCGGCGGCCGCCTCCGCTGCCATGCCGAGCTACTGGGCGTATGCCGCGACGCTCATGGTGACCGGGTTCGCGATCGTGACGATGCTGACCACGGCGAACGGCTACGTCCAGACCACCACCGACCCGGCTCTGCGGGGCCGCGTGCTGGCGCTGTACATGGCGATCCTGTTGGGCGGGACTCCGATCGGGGCGCCGGTCGTCGGGTGGGTGGCGGCCGAGGCCGGTCCCCGCACTGCGATCCTGCTCGGGGCGGGCGCGGCTCTGGTCGCGTTCGCGGTCGGGGTGACATGGATGCTCTCGAGCGGC
>CAVOZX010000035.1:0-17588 GCA_963701365.1 uncultured Actinomycetota bacterium
ACTTGTCGGCGATCGCGCACATCCTGGAGACGGGGGACGCATCGTCACTGACACTCCGCACGCTTATCGAGACCGATCGCGAATGGTCGTTCTACCCCGCCGCGTGGCACGGCCTCGTCGTCGCGGCGGTGCAGCTCACGGGATCGAGCGTCGCGGTCGCCGTGAACGCTGCGTGGCTGGCGGTGTGCGCGGGTATATGGCTGCCGGGCGCTGCTTGGCTCGCGCAGGTGCTCGTGCGCCGGGTCACGCCGGGCGTCGTGACGCTCGTCGCGCTGCCGCTCGGCGCCGCGTTCGGGGCGATGCCCTACGCGCTGCTGTCATGGGGGACTCTGTATCCGACGTTCCTCGCCGGCGCGCTGCTTCCCGCCGCGGTTGCCGTGCCCGTCGCGACGTGGCGTGGGCGGAGGGCAGCGCGGCGGGACACGAGGCCCGCCGTCTGGATCCTCGGGGTGGCGGGAACGGCCGTCGCGGTCGCCGCGATCGCGGCGGCCCAGCCGCGCGCGCTCGCGACATGGGCGCTGCTCCTCGCACCGTTCGTCGTCGCGGCGGCGGTCTCGTCCTTCCGGAGGGCTTGGCACGCGGGCGGGCCAGCGCGTCGCCGCGCCGTCCGCACCGTCGTCGCGGCGGCCGTGGTCATCGTGCTCGCCGCCGCTGCGGCCTTCGCGTACGCCGCCGTGGGGCTCGACCTCTTCGAACGCCCCCTGGATGACCGGCTCGCCGGGCCCCAGGCGCGAGCGACGCAGCCGGTCGTGCTCGGGATCGCGCAGGCGATCCTGCAGGTGTGGCCAACCGGAGTCGACGGGGTCGTGACGTGGCCTGCGCTGCTCCTCGCGGCGGCCGTCGTCACCGGGGCGGTCGTCGCGCTGCGTACGCGCGGGGTCCGCTGGGTGGTCCCGGGATACGCAGTCGTGGCCCTGCTGTTCGCTCTCGCCGCCGGATCCGACGACGTCGTCACGAAACTCGCGACCGCCCTCTGGTACAAGGACCGGTACCGGTTGAGTTCCGCGCTGCCGGTCCTAGGGGTCGTGCTCGCGACGCTCGGCGTGCTTGCCGCTGCGTCCTGGGCGACCCGGACGGCTGCCGTCCGGCGGCGGGTCGCGATCGGGCTCGCCTGGCTCGTCGCCGTGACCTCGTCCATCGTGCTCGCGATCTCCGGCGTCTCGGCATCCGTCGCGACGGTCTTCCGGCTGCCCGAGACGGACGCGGGGACGGCGATCGTGTCGCGCGCGCAGATCGGATTCCTGGGCCGTCTCGGGGACTACGTGCCTGCCGGCCAGCGCGTCCTCGGCGACCCTTGGGACGGCTCGGCGCTATCGCTGCTGTTCGGCGGACGCGAGCCCGTCTTCCCGCATGTCAACGGGCAGTGGGATGAGGACCGCCGCATTCTCGCCTTCGGCCTGCAGGACGTCGCGACCGATCCGGCCGTATGCGAGGCGCTCGACCGGCTACAGGTGCGCTATGTCCTCTACAACCCGCATGAACTGGCCGGCGGCGACCCCGCGGGCAACCTTTTCCCCGCGGTGCACCGCGCCGTGGAGGCTGGGATGTTCCCCCTCGTGGCAACGGACGGCGAGACGAGCCTCTACCGGATCGACCAGTGCGGTCCGCTCAGCCCGCCTTCGCCTTCTTCGTGACCTTCTCGGGCGTCTTTGGGCCGAAAGTGTCGTTCCAGCTCTCGGACGGAGGTGAGCTCGGGCAGCGCGTCGCGATAGGCGCGCGACAGCCGGTCCCAGTGCCGGGCGAGCGCGCCATGCAGGCGGAGGCTCTCGCGCAGCATCCGCCGGAACTGCGCGCGGTCGCGCGTGTAGACGTTCTTCCCGGAGCCGTCCGCAGCGCTGACCAGCGCGCTGTCGTACGCCGGCAGGCGCCACCACTGCGCGTCGCTCTTGGCGAACTCGACCTGGGGCTGGGCGACGTTCGCGGGATCGGGTCGGCGCAGCCAGTGCGACAGGAGCGTGCGAGCGGTGAACCACCGGAGCCGGAGGCCCGTGGGGCTGTCGTACGCGTGGACGGGGAGGCGCTGGAAGACGACGCGTCCCTGACGGGAGCGGAGTGGCGTGCCGGTGTCTTTGTGGACGATCGTCTCGGGGAACTCCTTCGCGAGGACGCGTGCCTCCGGCATCGCCGTCGGGAGGGTGCGTCGCATGTGGGCGGGTCCGGAGAGGATGTCGCGGATCGCGCGGTGTCGGAGTGCTACGGGGTAGTACTGCATCATCATGAGGTGCTTGAGGTCGACGCGGCGGCTGTGGCGCAGGAGCGTTCCGCCGCCCGGGCTCTTCGAGTGGAGGAGCGCTGCGACGATGCGGTTGCGGGCATGGAAGTACGCCTGCCAGTCGATAGCGTCGTCCTTCCCCAGCCACGAGACGTGCCAGAGGGCGACGCCGGGCAGGGAGACGGTGGGGATGCCGGCGTCTCGCGCGCGCAGGCAGTACTCGGCGTCATCCCACTTGATGAACGCCGGTAACGGCAGGCCGACGGCGCGGATCGCCTCCACGGGGATGAGGCACATCCACCAGCCGTTGTAGTCGGCGTCGAGTCGCATGTGGAGCTCGGGCGACTGGCGCAGGTTGGCCACACTGAAGTCGTGAGGCATCCGTTCCTGCTGCAGTACGCGCCACATGAACGGCTGGTCGTCGACCACCTCGGCCCAGGCGTGGAGCTTGGGTCGGTCGAGCAGGTCGAACATGTGGGCTCCGACGATCGTCGGTGTGGACGCGTACCGGCCGAACATGATGGAGCGACGGATCGACTCCGGCTCGATCCGGACGTCGTCGTCCAGGAGCTGCACGAAACCGCTCTCCGTCCGCTCCAGCGTCTCGGCCATGGCGCGGGCGAAGCCGCCGGAGCCGCCCAGATTGGGCTGCTCGATCACCCGGAGGGTCGGGCCGAGGGAGGCGGCGACGTCCGGGTACTCGGACCGGTCGGCCACGCGCTGGGTGCCCTGGTCGACGACGAAGATCCGGTCGACGAGTTCGAGCACGTCGGAGGCGTCGGCGAGGCTCCGGAGCGTGTCGACACAGTAGTCGGGCTTGTTGTACGTCGTGATGCCGATCGATGCCTTGCCCTCGCGCACGGCGTCCTGCTCCGTCGTCCACTCTCCGCCCTCGAAGACGACGTCCTGCGTGTCGGCGACGACGTCGAACCAGATCCACCCCCCGTCGCTGTACTGATCGAGCACGAGGTCGACGCGCGTCGTGCCGTCCCCCTCGACCTCGTGCGTCGCGACGCGCTGCCGGACGCCCGAGCCGTTCGACCGGTAGACGAGCACGGTGGCCTTTCCGGAGGTGCGCACCGTCAGGGTCACCTCGCGCACGGCGGTCCAATGCTGCCAGTAGGACGCGGGGAACGCGTTGAAGTAGGTGCCGAACGACACTCGGCGCCCCGCGCCGACGCGCGCCCGATTGCGACCGAGAACATTGCCGAGGTGCGCGTTGTTGGAGACCTTCACCGGCTCCTCCTCGATGACCGACCACACCTCCGGGTCCGCGTACAGGGGGAGCAGGTCGGGATCGCGGTCCAGCGGGAACACGACGTTCTGCAGAACATGGGTCACGTGCACGGTCTCCATCCGGCCAAGCGGGCAGCGAGCAGCCTACCTCGCCGCGGTCTCCGCACCGGGCCCGGACGGTCTCGTCGGCCGTGGGGCCCTGCCATGATCGTCCCGATGGCCTCGACCGTGGTCGGCTACAGCGGGGGCATGGGCCGCCATGTGCGGTCGCGGGCGATCCGTCCGCCATCGCGGAGGCCGCGGAAGAGGCTCGCGACGCCCTTCCACGTGACTTTCCGCTCGACCGCCACCAGTCGGACGATCTCCTTCCCGAATGTCAGCACCGTCCCGAGCGCGAACCGCACGGGCCGGTACGCGCCATGCTCCGCGAAGTAATGCCGCATGATCCCGCGGTTGCGGAGGATGTAGTAGCGGTACATGTCGCTCGAGGCGTTCAGGTGGCGGATGCCCATGTCCCATTGCTTGATCTCACGCGTACGCCGGAGCACGAACTCGTCGACGATGACCGCGCTTGTCTGCAGTGATGCCAGCCAGCCGTAGACGGAGTCGTCCCAGTAGATGAAGAAGCGCGGGTCGGGCAAACCGATCCGCTGCACGATATCGCGGTGGATGAACATGCCCTCGAAGCATCCGGAATTCATCTCGCGGTAGCCGGACGCGTCGAAGTGGGCCGGTGCGAACGGGATCGGGATGCCCAGCGGCACCGATAGCCGGTACTGCCAGTAGAACTCGCTGCCGTCGTAGTCGTAGCGCCTGCCCTGGATGGAACGGAAGCGCGGGGCCCACTTGCCCATCTTGGCCAGGCCGTCGGGGATCAACTCGACGTCGTCGTCCATCAGCCACATCCAGGTGGCGCCGCTCTCATAGGCGACCCGCATCCCCTCGCTGAACCCGCCCGACCCCCCAGTGTTGGTCTCCAGGCGCCGGTAGAGGATCTCCGGACCCAGAGTGTCCGCGTACCCGGCGACCGTCTCGCCCGTGCCGTCGCTGGAGGCGTTGTCGACGATCACGACACGGCCCGGTTTCGGGTCCATCCGGGCGATGCTCTGCAGCAGTCGCTCCAGGAGCGCCGATCGGTTGTAGGTCACGACCACGATCGCGGCGGTGGCGGGGTCGAAGGCGACCGTTTCGGGCGCGGGGGATTCGTGCGTCGCGGCCATGGCAGCCCGAGCCTACCCGGGGGATGCTGGGACGACTGCACCTAGGCTGTGGGTCGTGCTGGTCGCGCTCCGGAACGAACCCCGGGACTACGCGTGGGGATCGACCACGCTGCTGGCGGCGTTGCAGGGCCGGGAGGAGGCCGAGCGCCCCGAGGCGGAGATCTGGTTCGGCGAGCATCCGGCATCGCCCGCGTTGGTCGCCGACGGCAGCGGGCTGACCCTGCCGGAGTGGCGCGCGCACCGCTCACCCGCCGTGCCCGCCCCGTTGCCGTTCCTCGTGAAGCTCCTGGCAGCCGACGCGGCCCTGTCGATCCAGGTGCATCCGTCCGCCGAGCAGGCGCGGGCCGGTCATGCGCGCGAGCACGCGGAGGGAATCCCGGTGGATGCCGCCGAGCGCTCCTACCGCGATCCGAACCACAAGCCCGAGGCGATCGTGGCCGTCAGCGACACGTTCGAAGCCCTCGCGGGGCTGCGGCATCCGGACCGGAGCCGGCGGATGCTGGCGACACTCGGACCCGGCGGAGCGGCGGTCGCGCGACGACTGGCGGGGACGGATGCCGCCGCGGCGCTGCGGCGCACGCTCGCGTGGCTGCTCTCCGGCGAGGCCGCCGCCGAGGTGGCGGCGGTGGAGGCAGCGCTCGCGAACCCGCCGGCGCCGCCGTTCGCGGCCGACATCGCGGCGGTGCGCCGGATCGCGCGGGAGCACCCGTCCGACCCTGGTGTGGTGGTCGCCCTGCTCATGAACCGGGTCGTGCTGCGTCGGGGCGAGACGCTGTTCCTCCCGGCCGGGGTGCTGCACGCCTACCTGTCGGGGCTGGGGGTGGAGGTGATGGGGCCGAGTGACAACGTGATCCGGGGCGGGCTCACGCGCAAGCACGTCGACGTGTCGGAGCTCCTCCGGATCGCCGACACCGCGCCCGGCGAACCGTGGCGGCTCGTCCCGCACCTCACGGGGGATGGCGTCTCGGTGCTCCGGCCGCCGGTCTCCGACTTCGAACTGTGGCAGCGTCCCGGCGGCCCCGAGGCATCCGCGGTGCCGCTGCACGGCCCGGCGGTGATCGTGGCGCTCGGGCCGGTCACGGCATCGACGGCATCCGGTCAGAACCTCACCATGACCGCCGGGACAGCCGCATTCGCGACCGAAGACGAGGCGATCCTGCACCTGGCAGGAACCGGCGATGCCGTGGTGGTCCAGCCCGGCGGATGACGCGACACGCCGATCATCTCCGCGAAGCTTCAACGACGTGTCGAGGGTTTACGATCTGCCGCTTGACCCCGGCGAATCACACCTGTGTAATTCATGTATCCGCTTTCGCGGCGGTGCAGATGGGGGTGACAGACATGACGAGTGCGCACTATCGATCCGGTGTTCCCGACAACTGGTTCGTCGACCCGGTCTTCCTCGGCGTGCCCGGGGTCCGTAGGGCCGCACCGCCGTTGGACGAGGAGCCTGCTCTCGGCTGGCAGACCGACGCGCTGTGCGCGCAGACCGATCCGGAGGCATTCTTCCCGGAGAAGGGCGGGTCCACCCGCGACGCGAAACGCATCTGCTCCGGGTGCGATGTGCGCGCCGAATGCCTCGACTACGCACTGCAGAACGATGAGCGGTTCGGGATCTGGGGGGGCCTGAGCGAACGCGAGCGGCGCAAGCTGAAGCGCCGCGCCGGCTGACCCGGCGGGATGGCGCGTTCCCGGCGCGTGCATCCCCATGCCGTCCCGGGCCGCGCCTAGGCTGATCCGCGCCATGCCCACCCGCGTCCACGCCGTTCTCGTCGCCCGTTCCGACGTGCCCGCCGCCGCGGACCACCTGCGCCGCACCCTGAAGGCCCTGGCGGCCCAGACGCTTCCGGTCGAGGCGTTGACCATCGTCCTGTGCGAGCCCGACGCGGCGCTACGGGAACTGGCGGCGACCTCCGGCGCGGAGGGCGTGATCAGCGCCTCGGGCGCCCTCGGATACGCGGCGGCGCTGCGGGCCGCCGCTCCGCGCCTCACCGGGGACGCCGTGTGGCTGCTCGCGCAGGACACCGCCCCCGCCCCGGACGCCCTGGACCGGCTCGCCGGTGCCCTGGAGGTCGCCGGCTCCGTGGCGGTGGCCGCGCCCAAGCTCGTCGACTGGGACGACATCGGCCGCATCCGCTCCCTCGGCGTGACGATGACCCGGTTCGGCCGGGCCGTGGAACGCGTCGAAGGGGAGCGGGACCAAGGACAGCACGATAGCGACGAGGACGTGCTCGGCGCCGACGTGCGGGGACTCCTCGTGCGAGCCGACGCCTGGCGCGATCTGGACGGACTCGACCCCGCCCTGGTCGGCGCGGACGAGGGCCTCGACCTGGGGGTGCGGGCGCGCCTGGCGGCGCACCGGGTGGTGGTGGTCCCGGCCGCGCGGATCGCCGTCGCCGGCGACGGGGTGGCAGGCCTGCCCGCACCGGTGACGCGTCCCCAGCGCCGGCGCATCGCCTACGCCACGCGAGCGGCGCAGCTGCACCGCCGGCTCGCCTACGCCCCCGCCGCGGCGGTGCCCGTCCACTGGCTGACGCTGCTGCCGTTCGCCCTGTGGCGCACGGCCGCCCTGCTGGTGGCCAAGCAGCCCTCGCGGGTTCTGCCCGAATGGGGCGCCACGCTGGTGGTGCTGGTGCGCTGGGGCGCCGTCGGCCGAGCCCGCAGCCGCATCCGGGCCGCGCGGCGCGCGAGCTGGTCGGCCCTCGCCCCGCTGCGGATCCGCGGAAGCGAGCTGCGCGAGCGCATCGACGAGGACGGTGACGCGGATGCGGCGCTCCCCCCGGTGCGGGAGGAACTCGGCTTCTTCACCGGCGGGGGCGCCTGGGTGGTGCTGGCGGTCCTCGTCGCTTCGGCGGCGCTGCTGCCCTCCCTGCTGGCCTGGCCGGTGCTCGGCGGCGGCGGGCTCGCCCCCCTGCCCGACACCAGCGCGCGGCTGTGGGCTGACGCCCTGTACGGCCAGCGCACCGACGGGTGGGATGCCGTGACCGTCGCCGACCCGTTCGCCGCTGTCATGGCGGTGCTGGGTTCGCTGTGGCCCGCCGATCCGTCGCGGGTGCTGGTCGCACTGTGGCTGGCCGCCGCGCCCCTGGCGGCCCTCGGCGCGTGGTTCGCGGCAACCCGGCTCACCAACCGGGCGCTGCTGCGCAACACCGCCGCCGTGCTCTGGGCGGCCGCGCCGATGCTGTGGAGCGCGCTCGACGACGGCCGACCCGCCGCCGTCCTCGTGCACCTGTTGCTGCCGTGGCTGTTCTACGCCGGCGCCGTCGCCCACCGGTCCTGGTCCGCGGCCGGCGCGGCATCCGTGCTGCTGGCCGTCGTGGTCGCGTGCGCGCCGTCCCTCGCGCCCGCGCTCGCGATCCTCTGGGCCCTGGCCGTGATCCTCACGGTGGTGGCACGGTCCGGGCGCGGAGTCGGCCACGTCGTGTGGCTCGCGATCCCCACGCTCGTCCTGTTCCTCCCACTGGCGGCGGCGCAGGTCCGGGCCCAGAACCCGTGGGGCCTGCTGGCCGACCCCGGCCCCGCCGCGGCCGTGCCGCAGGCCGCGCCCGACGCCACCGGGCGCCTCGGGTTGCTGGCCGGGTTCCCCGCGCCCGGCGCGGGCGGCTGGGATGCGCTGCTGGCCGGCACGGGCGTGCCCGCGCTCATGATGACGCTCCTCGCGCTGCCCCTCCTCGTGGTCGCGCTGGCCGCCCTGACCACCCCGCGCTGGATGGTCGCTGCGGTCCCGTGGGTGACGGCGCTTCTGGGCTGGGGCACCGCCTTCGCCGCGGTGGGCGTCCAGGTCGCGGCCACGCCCTTCGGCGTCCCGCTCGCCCTCCAGCCCGGGCCCGGTCTGAGCCTGGCATGGCTCGGGGTGTCCGCCGCCGCCGTCATCGCACTCGACGCGGGGCTGGGCGGGCGGGCGCTGCGGGCGCAGGCTGCGGTCGCGGCAGTGGTGATGGGCACGGCGGTCGCTCTCGCCGTCCCAGCGATGACCGCGCCGGCGCGGGACGCCGCGGCGGTGACGGTGAGCTCCGGCGCCACGCTGCCGGCGTACGTGGCGGCGCAGGCGCGCGCCGGCGAACCGGCCGGCACGCTCGTGATCACGACGCTGGGCGAGCGCGAGCTCGCCGCCCGCGTGGTCTGGGGCGGCAGTGACACGTTGCTCAGCCGCCCGACCGTCCGCTCCACCGCGCTCGAGCCCTCGGCAGGGGATCGGGAGCTGGGTCAAGTCGCCGTCGACCTGGTCTCCTCGACCGACCCGGACGCCGTCGCCCGGGCCGCCGGCCACGGCATCGGATACATCGTGCTCGCTCCGGCTCCCGCCGACCGCGCCGACGCGGCCCGTGTGTCGCAGCTGGCCGCCGCCGCGACGCTGGATCAGCGCCCCACCCTCGAGTCCGTCGGAGACACGCCGAAGGGATCCCTCTGGCGCGTCACCGGCGAGGTCGCTCCCCGCCCGGCGCCCCCGCCTGCCACCGCCGGATGGGCCACCCTGATCGCACTCGTCCAGGCCGCGGTGATGGTCGCCGCGCTGCTGCTGGCCGTGCCCACCGGCGCCACCAGGCGCCAGGCGCGTCGCGTCTCGCGCATCGTCGGGCCCCGGCCCCGGGAGGACGCATGAACGGCAAGCGGTGGCTGCGGTGGGCGATGACGAGCACCCGCGTCCTGGTCGGCGCCGGGCTGGCCGTCGGCATCGCGCTCGTCGCCGGGTTCGCCGTCGCGGCGGACTGGCCTGCGCGGTCACACCGGCCCGCGACCGTGACGGCGACGCCGGCAGCCGCCGAGACGGTGCTGTCGTGCCCCGGCGGCCTGCTCGCGCTCGGGCGCGACGCGACCGACGCCGCCGGGCTGAGCGTCGCCGCGCTGCAGACGGTCACCGTCGCCGGCGACAGCACCCGCACGCCGATGCGCACCCTCCCCGAGGTCGCCGGCGACGACGCCCTTGCCCTCGCCGCGCCCGCCGGACCGTCGGGACCGGGAGCGCTCGTCGCCGCCGGGTCCGCGGGCTTGGCGGCAGACGACATGCGCGGATTCGCCGCTTCCGGATGCCGGGAGCCGGCGATGGAATCCTGGCTCGTGGGCGGGGCGGGCACCACCGGAGCATCCGACCTGATCCTGCTGGCCAACCCGGGGGAGGTGCCCGCCGTGGCGGACCTGACCGTGTTCGGCGCCACTGGTGCGCTGCATCCCCCGGGCGGGCAGGACCTCGTGATCCCTCCCGGAGCGCAGCGCATCCTGCCGCTGGCGGGCCTGGCCGTCGGGGAGGAAGCGCCCGTGGTGCTCGTCACCGCGACCGGATCCCCCATCACGGCGGTCCTGCAAGCGGCTCTCACGCGCGTCCTCGCGCCCGGCGGAGTCGACCAGCTGACCCCGACTGCGCCGGGCACGGCGGCGGTCGTGCCAGGGGTGAGCGTCTCGACGGTCGCGGCCTCCGAGACCGAGGCGACAACCGTGGTCCGACTGCTCGCGCCCGGGCGGGACGAGTCGGCCACGGTCACCGTCGCCGGCGCCGGGGGCGACCAGGTCGTCACCCACGATGTCCCGCTCACGGCAGACGTGCCGGCCCAGCTGGAGCTGGCCGGGCTGCCCGCCGGCACCTACACCGTCTCCGTCGCCAGTGCCGCTGCGGTGGTGAGCGGGGTGTGGCAGGCCACCGGTCTCGGTGCGGGCTCCGATTTCGCCTGGTACGCGCCCGCCCCCCCGCTCGATGCCGACACTCTGGTCGCCGTCCCCCCGGGCGCCGGATCCGCGGTCGCGGTCACGTCAGCGGCCACCGGCCCGGTCGAGGTGCGGCTGGACCCGGCCGATCCGGGGGGCGCCCCCGGCACCGCGGCGACGGTAGCGCCCGGGCACGCGGTGACCCTCGCCGTCCCGGCCGGCGCGTACTGGCTGCGGGTGGACGGCCCGGTGCACGCCGAGGTCGTGTTCGCCGCCGACGGTGCTCTCGCCGCGTTCCCCGTGCTCCCGGCGGCCGCCGCCGCATCCGCCGTCACGGTCCACCCCTGACCCGCGCCACAGTCCCTGACCCGCGCCGCGGTGCCTGAACCGCGTCGCGGTGCGGCCGGTCAGAAGTAGCGGAATCGCTCCGGGCCGAGGTCCCACGGGTCGCGGTCGAGGTACTCCGCGGCGGCGCGGAACACGCAGCTCTCCACCATCATCCGCCGATGCGGCTCGTCGTCCCGGTGCAGCCGGCTCAGCCGCTGGATCGGCAGCCGGTACAGCACGATCCGGTGTTCCTGGGAGAACACGCCCCACCGCGGGATGCCGTCCTCGTCCGGGCTCGGCGGCATGTCCGCCACCTCGAAGCGCACTCGCCGCAACTCGGGCCAGGCGTCCCGCAGGAACGCGGCCGTCGATCCGACCGTCAGGTCGAACCGCTCCGCCCGGGTCTCCAGCGGCGGCAGCGGCGGCCGCACGACCGGACTGCGTCCCTCGCGGCCGTGCCGGCCGTGCCGCTCCGGCCGGACGACCGGCGTCGCCCGCGCGCGCCGCCGAACCATGCCGTCATCCTACGGCGGCCCGTTCCCCGGCGCGCCGCCCCCGCCCCCACCCGGCCCGCCCTAGCCTCGAAGCGATGCACGATCGATTCTGCTCGAAGGCCGGATGCGGCCGCGAGGCCGTGGCAACCCTCACCTACGACTACGAGGACCGGATGGCGGTGCTCGGTCCCCTCGGTGAGCCGCGCGCCTCCGGCGGCCACGACCTGTGCGCGATCCACGCCGACCGGCTCTCGGCGCCGCGGGACTGGCTCGTGGTGCGCCACGAGACGCTGCAGCGGTGACCGCCGCCGCGGTGCCCGATAATGGGTGGATGCCCACGCCCGTGCAGACCACCGTCGACTACGCCGTGCGCGACCTCGCGCTCGCCGAATCCGGACGCCACCAGATCCGTCTCGCCGAGCAGGAGATGCCGGGGCTGATGGCGCTGCGGGAGGAGTACGGCCCCGCTCAGCCGTTGCGGGGGGCGCGGATCGCCGGATCCCTGCACATGACGGTGCAGACCGCCGTGCTCATCGAGACGCTCGTGGCGCTGGGCGCGCAGGTGCGGTGGGCCAGCTGCAACATCTTCTCCACTCAGGACGAGGCCGCCGCCGCAGTCGTGGTCGGTCCGCAGGGCACGCCCGAAGCGCCCGCCGGAGTACCCGTGTTCGCCTGGAAGGGCGAGACGGTCGCTGAGTACTGGGAGCTCGCCGAGCGGATCTTCGACTGGAGCGCGGAGGGCGCCTCCGGTCCCAACCTCATCCTCGACGACGGCGGCGACGCCACCCTGCTCCTGCACCAGGGCGTGCAGTTCGAGAAGGCCGGCGAGGTTCCGGCGCCCGACGCCTCCGCGTCGGCGGAGTACCGGGTCGTGCTCGACACCCTGCGCGCCTCGATCGCCCGCGACCCGCAGCGTTTCACCCGGATCGCCGCGGAGCTGCTCGGCATCAGCGAGGAGACCACCACGGGGGTGCATCGCCTGTACGAGCTGGCCCGGGCCGGATCGCTCCTGGCACCGGCCATCAATGTCAACGACTCGGTGACCAAGTCGAAGTTCGACAACAAGTACGGCATCCGGCATTCGCTGCCCGACGGCCTGAACCGGGCCACGGACGTGCTTCTCGGCGGGAAGGTCGCGTACATCGCCGGCTACGGGGACGTCGGCAAGGGCGCCGCCGAGGCCTTGCGCGGCCAGGGCGCTCGCGTCATCGTGGGGGAGATCGACCCGATCTGCGCGCTGCAGGCCGCCATGGACGGGTATCAGGTCGCGCCGCTGCCGGCGGTGGCCGCGCAGGTGGACATCGTCATCACCGGCACCGGCAACACCCACGTGGTCACCGTGGACGACCTGCTCTCGCTCAAGCACCTCGCCGTCGTCGGGAACGTCGGACACTTCGACGACGAGATCGACATCGCGGGCCTCGAGAGCCTGCCCGGAGCGGAGAAGATCGAGATCAAGCCGCAGGTGCACGAGTGGCGCCTCCCGAACGGGCGCAGCATCCTCGTGCTCAGCGAAGGCCGGCTCCTCAACCTCGGAAACGCCACCGGCCACCCCTCGTTCGTGATGAGCGCGTCCTTCACCAACCAGGTGCTCGCCCAGATCGAGCTGTTCACCCGCCACGACGCGTACCGGGTGGGGGTGCACACGCTGCCCAAGCTCCTGGACGAGAAGGTGGCGCGTCTGCACCTGCCGGCCCTCGGAGTGGAACTGACCACACTCACCCCCGAGCAGGCCGCCTACCTCGGCGTGCCGGTGGACGGACCGTACAAGCTCGAGCACTACCGGTACTGAGACCGGCCGCCTCAGCGGGCCAAGGCGGCCGCGCGGCCGTCCCGAGCGGCCACGGCGGCGCGCTCTCGTGTGAACCGGACAGCCGTGACCGCCCGCAGGAACGTCTCCGGATCCGCTGCGGGCACGGGGGAGACCACGCGCGCCGCCTCCGCCGCGAGCGCGGACGCCCACCGCGCCCGCGAGGCCGGCTCCAACGCCTGCGCATGGTCGAGGAAACGCGCGATCCGCCGGCTGAGCTCGACCGGCATCGCGGCGACATCCGCCGAGCGAGCCCACTCCGCCAGGGAGTCCGGCACGACCGGCGTGCGCTCGGGCACGGGCTGAGCGCGGGTGCGCTGCGCATACGTTCCGGCGAGCAGGTCGCCCAGGCGCTGCGCGCGCGGCGTGAAGATCCCGGTCAGGGCGGCGACCACGCCCAGGGTGAGCCAGATCTCCAGCACGCCCACCAGCGCCCGCACCGCGGCGTGCCGGGGACCGGCCGCGCCGCCATCGGCGCGCACGATCCGCGCGCCCACCGCGAGCTTGCCGAGACTGCGCCCGCCGGTGGCGATCTCGACCACGGCCGGCAGCAGTACGGCCACGAAAGCGAACAGCGCCACCGCGACGATCCCGAGGACCTCCGCCCCGGGACCGACCGCCGCCAGCGCAGCCACCAGCAACACCAGCACCAGCGCCTGCGCGGCCACGTCGATCGCCGCGCCCAGCATCCGCAGCAGCAGGCCCGCCGGCTGCACATCCAGAGCGACCGCCTCGCCGGTGACGACCTCATCGGCATCCACCGCCACCGTCCGGGCCGCATCCGCCACGGATACAGTGAAACACATGGATCCGGACGCGCTGGCGGCCGCCCACCGCGCCGAGTGGCGGCGCCTGGAGGAGCTCAGCGCGCGGCGTCGCCTGTCGATCCCCGAGACCGATGAGCTGATCACCCGGTACCGCGCAGCATCCGCCGACCTCGCCGACATCAAGGCCTCCGCCGGCCGCACGCCGCACGCCGACCACCTGTCGCTGCTCCTGGCGCGCGCGCGCCTGCGGCTGACCGGCGTGCGCCCGGAGCCACTGACCGCGCTCGGCCGGTTCGTGGCCCGTGCACTGCCCGCTGCGCTCTACCGCACCCGATGGACCACCGCTGCGATCGCCACGGGGTTCCTCCTCACCGCCGCCCTGGCAGCGCTGTGGGTCTCGGGGGACCCCGCCGCGTTGGCAGCGCTCGGCGACCGCGCCGAGCTGGAACAGTACGCCGAGGAGGATTTCACCGGGTACTACTCCGCGAACCCGGCCGCGGTGTTCGCCGGGACGGTGTGGACCAACAACGCGTGGATCGCCGCGCAGTGCGTCTTGTTCGGCGTCACCGGGGTCTGGCCGGTCTACGTCCTGATCCAGAACGCGGTGGGCCTGGGTGTCTCGGCGGCGGTGATGGCATCCTTCGGGCGGCTCGACGTGTTCGCGGGCTACATCCTGCCGCACGGGATGCTGGAGCTGACCTGCGTTTTCGTCGCGGCCGCCGCGGGCCTGCAGATCTTCTGGGCATGGGTCGCTCCCGGTCCCCGCGGTCGCGCCGAGGCGCTCGCCGCCGCCGGGCGGTCCCTGGCGACGGTGGCGGCGGGACTGGCGGCAGCACTGGCCGTGTCCGGAGCCGTCGAAGGATTCGTGACCCCCGCGCCATGGCCGGCCGCCGTGAAGATCGCGATCGGCGCTCTGGCGCTGGCCCTCTTCCTCGGCTACATGCTCGGCGTCGGGCGTCGCGCCGCGCGAGCGGGTGAGGACGGTGACGCCGAACCGTACCAGCGGGGAGCCGAGCGCCTGGTCGCCGGCTGACGGGAACCGTTCACCCTCCGATCACTGTTTTGATCCGGTACAAAGACGGTAGGCTGGCGGCATGCTGGTTCTCGATGACCCGACGACGGATGCTGCCCGCCGGGCGGCGTTGCGCGGCGCGGGCCTGCGGGTGACCGCGACCCGCACCGCCGTCCTCGGCGCGGTGGCGCCCGGCGCTCACGTCGGCGCCGACGAGGTGTACGAGCGGGTGCGCGGCATCCTCCCGGGAACCAGCCGGCAATCCGTCCACAACGCACTGGGCGACCTCGTCGCGGCCGGACTGCTGCGACGGATCGAGCCGGCCGGGCATCCCCGCCGCTACGAGGTGCGGGTCGACGACAACCACCACCACCTGGTCTGCTCCCGCTGCGGCCGCATCGACGACGTGGACTGCGTGGTCGGCCACGCGCCGTGTCTCACCCCCGACGACGACCGCGGGTACCGCGTCGACGCCGCGGAAGTCATCTTCTGGGGCGAGTGCGCCACCTGCGCCGCCCGCCTCTGACCGCACCAGCCTCCCGCGAAAGGAAAATGATGTCCGACATCACCACCGAACCCCCCCTCCCCGGCGACGGCGCGGACGAGTTGCGACTGCCCGTGGGCCCCTCTCCGGCGGAGCCGGAACCGGCCGGCGTGCTCCCGCACCCGACCGCGGGATCGGCGAATCGCGTGTGGTGGCCCGAGAAGCTGAACCTGAAGATCCTGGCCAAGAACCCCGCCGAAGCCGACCCCCTGGGACCCGGCTTCGACTACCGGGCGGCATTCGAGTCGCTCGACCTCGACGCGGTCAAAGCCGACATCGCCCGCACCCTCACCGAATCGCAGCCGTGGTGGCCCGCCGACTTCGGCAACTACGGTCCCCTCATCATCCGGATGGCGTGGCACAGCGCGGGCACGTACCGCGTGATGGACGGGCGCGGGGGCGGCGGCACCGGGCAGCAGCGGTTCGCGCCGCTGAACAGCTGGCCCGACAACGTGAATCTCGACAAGGCGCGCCGCCTGCTCTGGCCGGTGAAGAAGACCTACGGTGCTGCGCTGTCGTGGGGCGACCTGATGATCCTCGCCGGCAACGTCGCGCTGGAGTCCATGGGATTCCGCACCTTCGGGTTCGCCGGCGGCCGGCCCGACGTGTGGGAGCCCGACGACGACGTGTACTGGGGACCGGAGACCACCTGGCTCGGCGACGAGCGCTACAGGGGGGACCGGGAGCTCGAGAAGCCGCTGGCCGCGGTGCAGATGGGCCTGATCTACGTCAACCCGGAGGGCCCGAACGGCGAACCGGACCCGCTGAAGTCGGCTCGCGACATCCGCGAGACCTTCGCCCGGATGGCGATGAACGATGAGGAGACCGTCGCGCTGATCGCCGGCGGCCACACGTTCGGCAAGACGCACGGCGCCGCGCCGGACTCCTACGTCGGGCCCAACCCCGAAGCCGCTCCGATCGAGCAGCAAGGCCTCGGGTGGAAGAGCAGCTACCGCTCCGGCCACGGCGACGACACCATCTCCAGCGGACTCGAGGTCACCTGGACCTACCACCCCACCCGGTGGGACAACGAGTTCCTGCACATCCTGTTCGCGTACGACTGGGAGCTGTTCCGCAGCCCCGCCGGCGCGTGGCAGTGGCGCCCGAAGAACGGCGCGGGCTCCGACATGGTGCCGTTCGCGCACGACCCGTCCCAGCGGCGGGAGCCCCGGATGCTGACCAGCGACCTCGCCCTGAGGTTCGACCCGATCTACGAGCCGATCGCGCGCCGGTTCGCCCAGGATCAGGATGCCTTCGCCGACGCGTTCGCGCGGGCCTGGTTCAAGCTCACCCACCGCGACATGGGGCCGAAGTCCCGGTATCTGGGTCCGGAGGTGCCCGAGGAGGACCTGCTGTGGCAGGACCCGGTCCCGCCGGTGGACCACCCGCTCGTGTCCGCGGAGGCGGCACGGAACCTGAAGGAGCGGATCCTCGCGGCGGGCCTGCCGGTGGCCGACCTGGTCTCTGCGACGTGGGCCGCGGCATCCACGTTCCGTGGCAGCGACAAGCGCGGCGGCGTGAACGGCGCCCGCATCCGGCTGGCCCCGCAGAACGACTGGGAGGTCAACGACCCCGCCCGGTTGCGGCGCGTGCTGTCCGCTCTGGAGGCCGTCAAGGCCGAGTTCGATGCGCAGCAGACCGACGGCACGCGCGTGTCGCTGGCGGACCTGATCGTCCTGGCGGGCAACGCCGCGGTGGAGCAGGCGGCCCGCGCCGGGGGCGTGGAGGTGGAGGTGCCGTTCCACCCGGGCCGCACCGACGCGGACGCGGAGCACACCGATGTCGAGTCGTTCGGCTATCTGGAGCCGGCCGCAGACGGGTTCCGCAACTACCGCCGGGCCGACGTCAGTCTGCCCGCCGAGTACCTGCTGGTCGACAAGGCGAACCTGCTGACCCTCACCGCCCCGGAGATGACGGTGCTGGTCGGCGGGATGCGCGCGCTCGGCGCGAACTGGGACGGCTCCTCGGACGGCGTGCTCACCACCCGGCCCGGCGTGCTCACGAACGACTTCTTCGTGAACCTCCTCGACATGGGCATCACCTGGCGACCCCTGGACGAGGAGGCCTCCCGGTTCCAGGCGACCTCCGACGCGACGGGGGAGGCGCTGTGGACCGGCACCCGCGCGGACCTCGTGTTCGGTTCCAACTCCGAACTGCGAGCGCTCGCCGAGGTCTACGCCGCGGACGACGCCGCCGAGAAGTTCGTGCGCGACTTCGTCGCCGCGTGGGCGAAGGTCACCGAACTGGACCGGTTCGACCTGCGCTGAGAGCGCATTCGTTTCCCGCGAGCGAGTACTCGCTCGCGGGAAACGAATGCTCACTCGGG
>CAVOZX010000036.1:0-6982 GCA_963701365.1 uncultured Actinomycetota bacterium
GACGATCGACAAGGTGCGGGACCGTCTGAACCCCACCATCACCCTGGACGGCGTGCTCGCCACGATGTACGACCCGCGGACCCTGCATTCCCGCGAAGTTCTGGAGCGGGTGGTGGAGGCCTTCGGCGACGACGTGCTGGAGACCGTGATCGGACGGACCGTGAAGTTCCCGGACGCGTCGGTGGCGGGAGTGCCGATCACCGAGTTCGCGCCGGAGCACGCCGCCGCGCAGGCGTACCTGCGCCTGGCGCGGGAACTGGTCGCCCGTGGCGCCGTCGCCTGACCGGCTGGAGGACCCGTCCGAGGCCGACGCGTCCGCCGACGGGTTCCACGTCGCGCTCGGCGTGTTCGACGGGCCGTTCGACCTGCTGCTGTCGCTGATCTCGCGTCGTCAGCTCGACGTCACCGAGATCTCGCTCAGTGCGGTCACCGACGAGTTCATCGCGCATCTGACGGGCCTGGCGCCGGCGGGCAGGATGGCGGAGGCATCCGAGTTCCTGGTCGTGGCGGCGACGCTGCTGGACATGAAGGTGGTCGGCCTGCTGCCGCAGGGCGAGTTCGTGGACGCCGAGTCGGTCGCGCTGCTGGAGGCGCGGGACCTGCTGTTCGCCCGCCTGCTCCAGTACCGCGCGTTCAAGGAGGTCAGCGGCTGGTTCCACGCTGCGCTGAGCCAGGAGGCGGCGCGGCACCCTCGGGACGTGCGGCTGGAGGAGCGGTTCCGGGATGCGGCGCCGGCGCTGCGGTGGACCCTCGGCCCGGAGGACTTCGCGGTGCTGGCGGCGGTGGCCCTGGCCCCGCGCGCCATCCCCCAGGTCTCCGTCGATCACCTGCACGCTCCGCTGGTCAGCATCCGCGAGCAGGCCGCGCTGGTGGTCGCGATGCTGCGGCGGCAGGGCGCGGCGACGTTCCGCGAGCTCGTGGCCGGGGTCACCGCCCGCGGCGTGGTGGTGGCCCGCTTCCTGTCGGTGCTGGAGCTGTACCGGAGATCCGCGGTGTCGTTCGATCAGGACGAGCCGCTGGGGGAGCTGACGCTCCGGTGGAGCGCGGCGCGATGGTCTGACGAGGAACTGGCGAGCCTGGGAGCGGACTATGACCGCTGAGCCGGACGATCCGGCCGGGGATCTGCCGCCCCGGCTGGAGGCGATGCTGCTGGTGGCCGATGAGCCGCAGAGCGTCGTGGCGCTCGCCGCGGCGGTCGGGCGGCCCGTGGCGCAGGTGCGCCGCGCGCTCGGCGAACTCGCCGCGGACTACGCCGGCGAACGCTCCGGACCCCGGCGCGGTTTCGAGCTGCGCGAGGTCGGCGGGGGCTGGCGCCTGTACGTGCGCGCCGACTACGACGAGATGGTGCGGGCCGCGGTGACCTCCCAGGCCTCGGCGCGGCTGTCGCAGGCGGCGCTGGAGACCCTGGCGGTGATCGCCTACCGCCAGCCGGTCACCCGGGGGCAGGTCGCCGCGATCCGGGCGGTGAACGTCGACTCCGTGGTCCGCACCCTCCTGGCCCGGGGGCTCGTCACGGAGATCGGTCAGGATCCCGACACGGGGGCCGTGCTGTACGGCACCACGCCGCTTCTCCTGCAGCAGCTGGGGATCAACAGCCTGGACGACCTGCCACCGATCGCGCCGCTGCTGAATGACGGCTCGTCCGGATTCGACGAGGAGCCGCGGTGAGCGACCCGGACGCGCCCGCCGGCATGCGCCTGCAGAAGGCGCTCGCCGCGGCGGGCGTCGCATCCCGGCGTGCCGCGGAGGAGCTGATCGCCGCCGGCCGCGTGCGCGTGAACGGGGAGGTGGTCACTGTTCCCGGCTCCCGCATCGACCCGGCCCGCGATCTGGTGGACGTGGACGGCACCGCCGTGGCGCTGGACCCGGATCTGCGCTACGTGATGCTGAACAAGCCGGTCGGGGTGGTGAGCACGATGCACGACGATCAAGGCAGGCCGGACATCTCGCAGTTCACCAACGCCTGGTCGCAGCGCCTGTTCACCGTGGGCCGGCTGGATGCCGCCACCAGCGGCCTGCTCCTGCTCACGAACGACGGGGCGCTGGCACACGTGCTCGCGCACCCGTCCTTCGGAGTGTCGAAGGTGTACGTCGCCAAGGTCGACGGGGCGGTCGGCGCGGCGACGCTGCGGCGGCTGCGGCGCGGAGTGGAGTTGGAGGACGGGCCCATCGCGGTCGACGCGGGGCGGGTGCTGGGAATCTCGGGCGGAACCAGCCTCGTGGAGGTGACGATCCATTCGGGTCGCAACCGGATCGTCCGGCGGATGCTGGCGGCCGTCGGGCATCCGGTGCTGGAGCTCGTGCGGCGCCGGTTCGGCCCGCTGCGACTGGGAGACCTCCCGGCGGGCACCGCCCGCGAGTTGACTACAGTGGAACGCGGCGCGCTGCTGACCCTCGCACGCGCCGGCGGGGGTCGGGGGCGGCCCGAGGAGCAGGAGAACCCGTGAGCGACACCGACGGCGCGGTTCTCGCCGCCCCGCGCGCCCCTCGAACCCGCGGACCGGTGCGGGTCGTGGGCGCGGGCCTGCTGGGTGCGAGCATCGGGCACGCGCTGCGCGGACTGGGTGTCGACGTGGCACTGGTGGACACATCGCCGAGTCAGCTGCGGCTCGCGATCGACTACGGGGCAGGCCGGGCCGCCGAACCCGACGACGAGCCCGAACTGATCGTGGTGGCGGTGCCGCCGGACGTGACCGCCGACGTCGTCGAGCATGAACTGCGCGCCTTCCCCCGGGCGGTGGTGACCGACGTCGCCAGCGTGAAGCAGGAGCCCTGGCAGCGGCTGCGGGATCGCGGGCTGGACGTCACCCGCTACATCGGCTCGCATCCGCTCGCCGGGCGCGAGCGCGGCGGGGCGATCGCCGCCCGCGGCGACCTGTTCGTCGGCCGGCCCTGGGTGGTCTGCCGGGACCAGGACACGGCGGCTGCGGATCTCGCCCGGGTGGAGTCGCTGGTGCTGGACCTCGGCGCGACGCCGGTGGAGATGTCCCCGGCCGAGCACGACCGTGCGGTGGCGCTGATCTCGCACGTGCCGCAACTGGTGGCGAGTCTCCTCGCCGGGCGGTTTGTGGGCGCCCCCGAGGATGCGCTGCGCCTGGCCGGGCAGGGGGTGCGCGACACGACGAGGATCGCGGCATCCGCCCCGGAGCTGTGGGTGCAGATCCTCGGGGCGAACGCGGAGCCGGTGGTGGACGTGCTGGACCGGCTCGCCGAGGATCTCGGCGCCGTGTCCGAGGCGCTGCGCGCCCCGGAGGCGCCGGGAGCGCGCCGGGTGGTGGCGGACACGATCCGGCGCGGCAACCGCGGCGTCGAACGGCTTCCCGGCAAGCACGGCGTGCGGCGCCGGTTCGCGACGGTCGTGGTGCTCGTTGAGGACCGGCCCGGGCAGCTCGGACGACTGTTCGGCGACCTGGGCGAGCTTGGCGTGAACGTGGAGGATCTGCGGCTGGAACACTCCCCAGGGGCGCCGTTCGGGCTGGCGGAGATCAGCGTGCGGCCGCGGATCGTCCCCGACACCGTCGCGGGCCTCGAGTCGCGCGGGTGGAAGATCGCGAGCGCCGGCAATGGCTGATCCGATCGTGATCGCGGTCGACGGCCCCGCCGGGAGCGGCAAATCCTCCGTGTCCCGGGAAGCAGCGCGGCGGCTCGGATTCGGCTACCTCGACACCGGCGCCGTGTACCGGGCGCTCGCGTGGCACGCCCTGCACCGGCGCATCGACACGTCCGACGCGATGGCGGTGGTGGAGGCGCTGGCCGACTTCGACGTCGCCGTGTCCACCGACCCGGCCGACCGCACCGTCCGGGTGGGGAATGCCGAGGTGACCGACGCGATCCGGGAGTCGGCGGTGACCGGTGCGGTCAGCGGAGTGGCGAGGGTACCGGTCGTGCGCCGGTCGCTGAATGCGCTGTTCCGCGCCCTCATCCGGGAGTGCGCGCTGCCGGGCATCGTGGTGGAGGGGCGGGACATCACCACCGTGGTCGCACCGGACGCCCCGGTGCGGATCCTGCTGACCGCATCCGAGGGGGTGCGGGCGCTTCGCCGGGGCGCGGAGTTGCCGGGCGCTGACGTGGAGCAGGTGGTGGCGGCGCTGCGGCGCCGGGACGGGTCGGATGCCGCGGTGGCCCAGTTCCGCAGCGCCGCGGAGGGCGTGCACGTGATCGACTCGACCGACCTCGACTTCGAGGGCACCGTTGCTGCCGTCCTGGCCGAGGTGGACCGGGCGGCCGCGCGGGAGGTGGCTCGTGAACGGTGACGAAGACTACGAGGCCGGACCCGACCGGATGGCGGAGCGTCTCGCCGAGATCGACGAAGCCCTCGCGGAACAGCGGGCGCGGACTCTGCGGGAGGCCCTCGCGGACTACGACCTCGACGGCGACGACGCCGCGGTGCTGGCAGCGGGGTCGGAGGGGGCGCCGCCGGAGGAGCGGTATGCCGCGGGCCTGCCGGTCGTCGCGATCGTGGGACGCCCGAATGTCGGCAAGTCGGCGCTGGTGAACCGGATCCTCGGGCGCCGCGAGGCCGTGGTGGAGGACACCCCCGGCGTCACCCGCGACCGGGTCACGTACCGCGCCGAGTGGATGGACCGCAGGTTCTCGCTCGTGGACACCGGCGGGTGGGAGCCCGACGCCCGCGGCATCGACCGGTCCGTGGCGGCGCAGGCGGAGATCGCGATCGAGTTGTCGGATGTGGTGCTGTTCGTCGTGGATGCCATGGTCGGCGCCACGGCGACCGACGAGAAGGTGGTGCCTCTGCTGCGCCGCAGCGGCAAGCCGGTTCTGCTGGTGGCCAACAAGATCGACGATGCCCGCCAGGAACCGGAGGCGGCGGCGCTGTGGAACCTGGGTCTGGGGGAGCCGCATCCGGTGTCGGCGATCCACGGCCGGGGGGTCGCAGACCTCCTCGACGAGCTGATGCGCATCATGCCGGAGGTGTCGGCGGTGGCCGGAGCCGAGGCGGGTGGGCCGCGCCGGGTGGCGATCCTGGGCCGGCCGAACGTGGGGAAGTCGTCGCTGCTGAACAAGGCCGCCGGTTCCGAGCGCGTGGTCGTCAACGAGGTCGCCGGCACCACCAGGGATCCGGTGGACGAGATCGTCGAAATGGGCGGGAGGCCGTGGCGTCTGGTGGACACGGCCGGCATCCGGCGGCGCGTGCACCTGCAGCAGGGCGCGGACTTCTACGCGTCGCTGCGCACCTCGGCCGCGCTGGAGAAGGCCGAGGTCGCGGTGGTGGTGCTGGACGTGTCGCAGCCGATCAGCGAGCAGGACATCCGCATCATCGACATGGTGCTGGAGGCGGGCAGGGCGCTCGTGCTCGCGTTCAACAAGTGGGATCTGCTCGGCACGCCCGACATGGAGGACATCGACCGGCGCCGGTACCTGGAGCGGGAGATCGAGCAGGACCTGGCGCATGTGGCGTGGGCGCCGCGCGTGAACATCTCCGCGAAGACCGGCCGGCACCTGGAGAAGCTCGTCCCGGCACTGGAGACGGCGCTCGCGTCGTGGGACCAGCGGATCCCGACGGGCAAGTTCAACGCGTTTCTCAGCGAACTGGTCGCCGAGCATCCTCACCCGGTGCGCGGCGGGAAGCAGCCGAGGATCCTGTTCGGGACGCAGGCGGCGACCCGCCCGCCCACGTTCGTGCTGTTCACCACCGGGTTCCTCGACGCCGGCTACCGGCGGTTCATCCAGCGCAGGCTGCGGGAGCTGTTCGGGTTCGAGGGCACCCCGATCGTCGTGTCGATGCGGGTGCGGGAGCGCCGCAAGCGCTGAACCGCTCCCGCCGCGCGACCGATCGCGGCCGGTGTGACAGTCTGGGAAGGTGACCATCCTCCCGCCCTCGCCGGGCGAACCGCGGCGCCCATTCGGCGCGCGCGACACCGGCGACGCGTGGGTGGAGGCCCCGACGGGGGAGAAGTACTGGGGCCGGTACGGCGCGGCGGGACTGCTCGCCTACGACGCGGACCGCGGCATCCTGATGCAGCATCGCGTGTTCTGGAGCCACTTCGGGGGGACGTGGGCGTTGCCGGGAGGCGCCCGCCACGAGGAGGAGAGCGCGACGGAGGGGGCGCTGCGGGAGGCCGAGGAGGAGGCGGCCGTGCCCGACCGGGCGATCCGTCCGCGTCTGGCGAGCGTGCTGGATCTCGGTTTCTGGTCGTACACGACGATCGTGGGCGATGTGGTGGTGCCGTTCGAACCGAAGATCGCCGACTGGGAGAGCACCGATCTGGCGTGGGTTCCGCTGGACGAGGTGTCGGAGCGTCCGCTGCATCCGGGATTCCGGGACTCGTGGGAGCGCCTGCGGGCGCTGCTGCCGGTGCGACCCACGGTGATCGTGGATGCCGCGAACGTGGTCGGGTCGGTGCCGGACGGCTGGTGGCGGGACCGCGCGGGCGCGGCCGAGCGGCTGATCGAGCGGCTCGCGGAACTCGGCGAGCGCGGGATCCCCGCGGCCGCCCTCGACCTGCCCGAGCACACGTGGTTCCCGCGGATCGTCGCGGTGCTGGAGGGTCAGGCCAAGGATGCCGCCGCCGACGCCCCGCCCGGCGTCGAGGTGGCGCGCGCGACTGGCCATGGCGACGACGAGATCGTGGCACAGGCGCGTGCGGCGGCGCAGGCGGGGGAGACCGTCACGGTGGTCACCAGCGACCGGGAACTGGGGGAGCGGGTGCAGTCGGTGGGCGGCATCGTCCGCGGCGCGGGGTGGCTGCTGGACCGGTTCGGCGGCGAGCACTGACGAGTCCCGGGTTCGGGCCGACAGCGCGACGGGCGCCGCGCGCAGCAGGCGCGCGCTGACACAGCGGCCGCGATTCTCCCGCCGCACCGCGATCCCCGCCTTGCCGCGACGATACTCCGAACCCGCGGCACCGCACAGCGAGCCGTGGCTCGTCGCGGCCGTGGCTCGGACTGGCTAGGATGGTCGGGTTGCCCTCGCCGTCGTGGGCGCATCGGGATGTGGCGCAGCTTGAGTGACGCACTTGACTGG